>CAXTKH010000001.1:0-122823 GCA_964244815.1 uncultured Aestuariivirga sp.
CGGCAAGATCAAGGTGCATGACTATATGGAAGATAATAAGTGCCCTGTTGAGTAAGGGAGCAGTCCTCGCCCGCTTTAGCGGGAGAGGAGAGGGGCCCATCTTACGCAAGTGAGGTGGGATAGGTGAGGGGACGAGATTCGATTGACTGCCCCTCACCTCCCCGTTGCTAAAGCAACGGGTCCCTTCCTCTCCCGCAAGCGGTAGAGGACATTTTATCATGACCCCCGCAATCGAACTCATCCATATCGACAAGCGCTTTGGTGCCGTGCATGCCAATAAGGATGTATCTTTGTCGATTGGGCAAGGCTCGATCCACGGTATTATCGGTGAAAATGGTGCTGGCAAGTCTACCCTGATGTCGATCCTGTTTGGATTTTACGCCGCTGATAGTGGCGAGATCAAAGTGCGTGGTACGCCTGTTAAAATCAAATCTTCGTCAGATGCCATCGCCCACGGCATTGGCATGGTGCATCAACATTTCATGCTGGTTGATCCATTTACTGTGCTGGAAAATGTTGTGCTTGGAGTTGAAGGCGGGGCATTGATTGGCCCCGCACTCACCAAAGCCCGCAGCGAGTTGAAGCGTCTTGCCGAAGAATATGAAATGGATGTCGATCCTGATGCCGTCGTCGGCGAATTGCCAGTTGGCCTGCAACAGCGCGTAGAAATTCTCAAAGCACTTTATAAGGGTGCAGAAGTTCTGATCCTTGATGAACCTACAGGCGTGTTGACGCCAGATGAAGCTGATCACCTGTTTCGCATCTTGGGCACACTGCGCGACCAAGGCAAAACGGTTATTCTGATTACGCATAAACTTCGCGAGATCATGGCGATTACTGATCATGTTTCTGTCATGCGGCGTGGTGAAGTTGTGGCTAGTTTTGAAACAAGAAACACGTCAGTTGAAGAGCTCGCCGAAGCCATGGTGGGACGTAGCGTTTTGTTGCGTGTGGAAAAGGGCAAGGCCAGCCCTGGTGAAGTGGTTTTAGAAGTCAAGAACGTCACTTGGCGCGACCGTAAAAATATTGCGCGCGTTGATGACGTATCCTTCACCGTGCGCAAAGGAGAAATTGTTGGCATTGCGGGTGTTTCGGGTAATGGCCAATCGGAACTTCTTGATTGTATCGCTGGCATCACAAGACCAGCATCTGGAGAAATTATTTTCGAGGGCAAAAACATTGGCCAGCTGGGTGATCCGCGCCATTTGCGCCAGGAGGGTTTGGCCCATGTGCCGGAAGACCGCCAACACCGCGGCATGATCACGGCATTTGATGCCTCTGAGTCTGCTATTCTAGGATGGCAGTTTGAAGAGGACGTTGGAAAAGGTTTCAGGCTGAACCGCGAGGCGGTGATTGCAAATTGCAAAAAAGAAATGCAGGATTTTGATGTAAGGCCTGCTGATCCACTTTTGCGTTCAGGGAAATTCTCTGGTGGCAATCAACAAAAAATTATTCTGGCGCGTGAAATGTCGAGCAATCCTGATTTATTGATTGTAGGCCAGCCGACTCGCGGTGTTGATATTGGTGCTATTGAGTTCATCCATAAGCGCCTTATTGCGCTGCGCGATCAGGGCAAGGCGATATTGCTGGTATCTGTCGAGCTTGATGAAATCCGTTCGCTGTCAGACCGCATCATTGTGATGTTCGCTGGCAAGATTATGGGTGAGCGTGATGCGAGTGCCACCGAGCGCGATATCGGCTTGCTGATGGCTGGTGTACAAAAGGATGCTGCATGATGAGTAATCGCGGCGACCTTCCAACTTGGGTTGATGTGGGTTTGATCCCTCTGCTCAATCTGCTGCTCGCACTTGCTGCTGCATCAGTAGTTTTTTTACTGATCAATGAAAACCCGATTGAATGTTTGGGTATCATGATCAAAGGGGCCGTGGGATCGCTCAAGGGTTGGAACTATCTGCTTTACTATGCGACGAATTTTATATTCACAGGCCTTTGTGTTGCAATCGCATTTCACGCGGGTTTGTTCAATATTGGCGGCGAGGGGCAGGCTTATTTCGCAGGGCTGGGTGCCGCCATTGTTGGACTCAATCTCGAGTTCTTGCCGTGGCCGATTGTGATTCCGCTTTCCATTCTCGCATCAATTTTGTTTGGTGCTTTCTGGGGCTTGGTGCCTGGATATCTGCAAGCCAAGCGCGGCAGCCACATCGTCATCACCACGATCATGTTTAATTTCATCGCTTCAAGCTTGATGGTCTATCTGATCAATTACTGGTTCCGCCCCATTGGCAAAATGGCAGTGGAGAGCCGCGAAGTGACTGGCGCTTATATATTAAGTTTTCGCGAAATTGCGCGGCAGTTTTTTGGGTTTAAATATCCGGCTTCGCCGCTTAACCTCACAGTCTTCCTCGCATTTTTCGTGGCGTGGGCCGTGTGGTATCTTCTATGGCGCACCAAACTTGGTTATGAAATCCGCGCCGTGGGTTTGAACCTGGATGCTGCGGTTTATGCAGGCATCAAGCCGCAACGCATCATCATGATTGCCATGGCTGTGTCGGGCGGCATCGCTGGGCTTGTTGCAGTGAATGAAGTTTTAGGCGCGCAGCACCGCTTGCTTTTGGAATATGTGCAAGGTGCCGGTTTTGTTGGCATTGCTGTTGCCCTGATGGGTCGCAATCATCCCATTGGAATCGTTTTAGCTGCCATGTTGTTTGGCTTGCTTTATCAGGGAGGCACCGAGCTTTCATTCGCCAAGCAACATATCAACCGTGATATGGTGGTGGTGATTCAAGGCCTTATTATCCTTTTCATGGGTGCTCTGGAAAACGCGTTTCGTCCTTTCCTCACAGCACTGTTTTTCAAGGCGGATGATTGATGCTTGACATTTTTCTCAGCGCTGAAACTTTATCTTCAACCATCCGCATGTCGGTGCCGTTGATCTTTGCATGTCTTGCAGGCCTTTGGTCTGAACGATCAGGCATTGTCGATATTGGCTTAGAGGGCAAAATGCTGGCAGCGGCCTTCACGGCGGCAGCGGCGGGTGCTTATTTTCAATCGCCTTGGATCGCACTGTTGTTGGCCATCGGTGTGAGCATTTTGTTTTCGTTGGTGCATGGTTATGCCTCGATCAATCAACGCGGCAATCAGGTTGTCTCAGGTGTGGCCATCAATATGTTGGCTGCTGGCCTTGCGGTGGTTCTTGGCAATGAATGGTTTAAAGAGGGTGGCCGCACGCCGCCACTTCCACCTGAAGCGCAATTTCCAATTTTCCACATGCCGGGCTTTGATGCCATCCAATCCATTCCTTTGGTTGGGCCTTATCTCAACATTATTTCTGGTCATTCGGTGTTGGTCTATCTCGCATTCGTGATGGTTCCAGTGTCGGCATGGGCGCTGGCTAAAACCCGTTTTGGTTTGCGGTTGCGTGCCGTGGGTGAAAACCCTCACGCGGTTGATACTGCTGGGATCTCGGTTGCTAAATTGCGCTATCAAGCTGTCATTATCGCGGGCGTCTTATGTGGGTTTGCGGGCACTTATTTATCTGTCGCTTTGCAAGGTTCTTTTGTGCGCGACATGACGGCGGGGCGTGGCTTCATGGCGCTCGCTGCTCTGATCTTCGCCAATTGGCGGGCTTGGCCTTCGATGTGGGCGTGCCTGCTGTTTGGTTATTTGCAGGCTGTGGGTTTGCGCATGCAGGGCTTCAAGATTGGTGGCGTTGAAATCCCCGTGCAGTTCATCAACATGTTGCCTTATGTGATGACCGTGGTGTTGCTAGCAGGCTTCATCGGCAAATCGGTCCCGCCACGCGCTTCTGGCATTCCCTACACAAAGGACAGATAATGCGTGACCCATTAATCACCGCCGCCATGGAAGCTCGAGTCAGAGCCCATGCACCTTATTCAAAATTCTATGTGGGTGCGGCCATGCGCGACGATCAGGGCCGCATTCATTCAGGCTGCAACATCGAAAACGCCGCTTACCCCCAAGGCTGGTGTGCGGAACCCTCAGCCATTTCACATTTGATCAGAGCAGGCGGCAAACAAATCACCGAGATTGCGGTAATCGGCAATGGCGACACGCTCTGCACACCTTGCGGGGGATGCCGCCAGAAAATTCGTGAGTTCGCAAGTGCCGATGTTAAGATTCATTGCTGCACTGAAGATGGCAATTTGATCAGAACTTTCACGCTGAAAGAGTTATTGCCATTTTCCTTCGGGCCGGAGAATTTGTTGTAATATACATATATTGCGTGAATTACGGAATTATTGTATAATAATTCAATGAATTACCAAAAAAAGCATGGGCGTATTTTCTCGACTGCTGATCTCTCGCGGAAAGTAGGCGACGTCACTCATGCCGCAAGCAGCGCACCCATTACAATTACACATCACAACAAGCCGCGCTATGTGATGATGAGTGTTGAAGATTTTGAACGCATCAATCCTCAGAAATCTTATAGCCTAGAAGATTTACCGGAAAATTTGGCTGATATTCTGCTAGAATCAATTGATGATTTTCTAAGTGGCAAGACGCCATATGAAGAATGAAAGATTGCGCCAAGGCGATATCGTTGCGTACTCCTATAGGTGGCATCACGAAACTTTCGACAAAATTGATAATCCCAAAGATAGGCCCACTTGTATCGCGCTATACATGAAGGGGAAAAAGGGACAAAATCTTGTGGCTTTGCTGGCGATCAGTGACCAACCGCACAAAGACAAAGCGTTGTCGCTAGAGTTAAAGGATAATGATCTGATCGCAGCCGGACTTTCAACGCGAAGACGAGCTTATATTCAACTTTCAGAGATGAACATTGACGAAGTTGAAAACAGCCTTTCGTTCAGTACTACCGCAAAAAAATTTGGGCGCATTCCGGAGTCAACACTCAGAATCCTTCTTGAAAAGCTGAGTGAACAACTTAAAGCGAAAAACATTGCTCTCATTCATCGAGGTCAAAATGGATAGTCTTTTAAACCGTCTTTCCCATCGTGTGCCCAAAACCGCCATCATTCTCGGCTCAAGTCTTGGCGCATTTTCTGATTCAGTGCAAAACGCCATTCGCATTCCTTACCGCGATCTTGAAGGCTTTCCGGTTCCAAAGATTTCTGGCCATGCGGGCGAGCTTGTGGTGGGCACTGTGGGTGGCAAGGAGATTGCGGTGCTGGCAGGGCGTGCGCATGCTTATGAAAGCGGAAATGCGGCTGTAATGCGGCCGGTGATTGAGGCGCTGAAAAATGCAGGCATTGAAAATTTGATATTGACCAATGCTGCGGGCTCGCTTGATCCCGCCATGCGGCCCGGTTCCATTATGTTGATTGAGGATCATATCAACCAATCCGGAATGAACCCGCTGATCGGCCAACATGGTGATGAAAATTTTGTGCCTATGACCAATGCTTATGATCCGGGGTTACGTGCTAAGATCATTGCTGTGGCGGAAGCAGAAAAACTGGAGCTTCATAGAGGCGTTTATGTTTGGTACTCCGGCCCATCGTTTGAAACGCCAGCAGAAATCAAAATGTTTCGCATGATTGGTGGCACGGCGGTTGGCATGTCGACTGCACCTGAAACAATTTTGGCAAGGCGTTACGGATTGAGGGTGGCGGGGCTATCAGTGATCACCAATCTGGCCGCAGGCATTGAAGGCGCTTCGCCTAGCCATGCTGAAACGAAGTCCGAAGGGGCCAAGGCCTCGGCTCGCATGGGCCAATTGCTCACGCGCTTTTTTAGTGACCTCTAATGCTGCCACAAGAAATCATTCGCAAGAAACGCGATGGCGCACCACTCACGCGCGATGAAGTGCGCGAATTCATCAGTGGGCTGACGAAGGGCTCAATCTCAGAAGGCCAAGTGGCGGCTTTTGCGATGGCGGTGTTTTTCAAAGGCATGAGTGCAGAAGAAGCTGTGGGCCTCACACTGGCCATGCGCGATTCCGGCACGGTGCTGAACTGGGATATGCCGGGGCCGGTGGTGGATAAGCATTCCACGGGAGGTATTGGTGATAACATCTCGCTGATGTTGGCACCGATGCTTGCGGCCTGCGGTTGCTATGTGCCGATGATTTCAGGGCGTGGGCTTGGCCATACGGGCGGCACATTGGATAAGCTGGATTCAATTCCGGGCTACACAACGCAGCCTGATCTTGCGCTATTTCGTAAAGTTGTGAGCGAGGCGGGCTGCGCCATCATTGGGCAGACGGCGGATTTGGCACCTGCTGATAAACGGCTCTATGGCATTAGGGATGTGACGGCCACTGTTGAATCTGTGCCGCTGATCACAGCTTCAATCTTGTCCAAAAAACTTGCTGCCGGATTGCGGCATTTGGTGATGGATGTAAAAACGGGGTCTGGTGCGTTTATGGCCAAGCATGAAGATGCTGTTGCACTGGCAAAAAGCTTAGTGAGTGTGGCCAATGGGGCTGGTCTCAAAACAACAGCCCTCATGACAGATATGGACGAGCCGCTAGCCTCGGCTGCGGGCAACGCGCTTGAAGTTTTGCATGCAGTTGAATTTTTAAAAAGTCGGTTGATCAACAAGCGGGTTGAGGCAATCACTTTGGCTTTAGGTGCTGAGCTTTTGTTGAGCGCAGGCATTGCGAGCACGCTCGAAGATGGAACACTGAAACTCAAAAGCACGATCGCGTCTGGTGCAGCGGCAGAACATTTCGCCAAAATGACAGTGCTCTTGGGCGGGCCAAAAGACTTCATAGAACGACCTGCGCACTACATGAAACCAGCCAAAATCATCCGACCCGTTTATGCCGATAGCGAAGGTGCTGTTTGTAAAATTGAAACGCGGCAATTGGGTCTTGCCGTCATTGAACTTGGCGGCGGACGGCTGCGCGCTGATGATAAGATCGATCATGCTGTTGGTCTCAGCAATCTATTAGGCAAAAATATTCGCGCTGATATGAACACGCCGCTGTGCATGATTCATGCGCAAGATGAAACCAGTTTTAATCGCGCCGCTCACATCGTCAAATCGGCCTACGCCATTGGTGATGTTGTAAAAGAAACGCCGCCTGTCATTGAGCGCATTACAGCATGAGCAGGGCGTTTCTTTTAGTCATGGATTCGGTTGGCATTGGCGGTGCGCCTGATGCAGCGAAGTTTGGTGACGAAGGCTCTAACACGCTTGGCCATATCTCTGACCGTATGAAGCTCAACGTTCCGAATTTGGTTTCGCTGGGCATTGCTAAATCGCTGCACGCGGCAAGTGGTTCTGCGCACGGGCTGGATATGAATGCCCCCGTCAAAGGAGGTTGGGGATATGCCACCGAAGTTTCGCAAGGCAAGGATACTATAACCGGGCATTGGGAGATGGGTGGCATTCCGTTGAATTTTAAATGGGGCTATTTTCCGACAACCACTCCGGCTTTCCCGCAAACCCTCATGGATGAAATTATCGCCCGCGCCAAATTGCGGGGACTGCTCTGCATGGCCCATGCTTCGGGCACGCAGGTGATTGAAGATTTTGGTGACGATCATATTCGCACGGGAAAGCCCATCATCTACACCAGTGCTGATAGCGTGATCCAAATCGCTGCACATGAAACGCATTTTGGTTTGCAGCGGCTTTATGATGTTTGTAAAATTGCGCGCGAGCTGACTTATGCGATGAATATCGGCCGGGTAATAGCGCGGCCATTTTTGGGTGAGACTGCCAAGACTTTCGCGCGCACTGGCAACCGGAAAGATTATGCCATCACCCCGCCTACGCCGAGCCTGCTCAAAGTGTTGACTGATGCAGGGCGCGATGTAGTTTCAGTTGGCAAGATTGGCGATATTTATGCGCATGTAGGCACGGGCCGCGAGATGAAGGTTTCCGGCAACCCTACTCTCATGCAGACCACGTTAGACGCCATGGACAGTGTGAAAGATGGTGGGTTTTTGATGACCAACTTTGTCGACTTCGACACAAACTATGGCCACCGCCGCGATCCACTTGGATATGGCCGCGAGCTTGAATGGTTTGACGCTGAGTTACCAAAGGTGTTTGCCAAACTCCGTAGTGATGATCTTCTCATCATCACCGCCGATCACGGCAATGATCCAACTTGGGTCGGGACTGATCATACGCGTGAGTGCATTCCGATTTTGTGTAATCAAATGGCGGAGATAGGCAGGCGCAAGAGTTTCTCAGATATTGGGCAAAGTGTTGCCAAATGGCTGGGTTCGCCGGAATTGGTGGCTGGGGTTTCGTTCGTATAACTTCATCCCGCCCCTACCATAGGGCACTACCTCATCTAAACTAGATCACCCTTCCCCCGACGGGAGAAGGGCATGAATTTTGTAAACTACGATCGCACACCCCTGTAGTAGGGGTAGAAGGAGCAAGAGGGCAAATTCACTCCGCCCGCTTCAACACCGCCTGCAACACATCTTTCACACCAATAGCACCGGCAAACGTGCTGTCATCGTTAAACAGCGCCACGGGTGCAGTCTCAGATTTGTGCATGGCGAGCATGACGGTTTTGAGCGGTGTGCCGGGAGTGGCCCAGAAGACGGGTTTGGTTTTTGCATCGTAATTCTTTTCAGCTTCGGCACATGAGACCCAATTGGCCATCACGCCATCGCGCTCGACTACTGTTACCTTATTATCCTTGCCGAGTTTAAACCGCGTGGTCTTGCGGCGATCGAGCCAGATCCAACCGCCTTTATCTTTATCCAGTTCATGCACACCGCGCATCACATTCCACGCCGTCAGAACTGACAACGGATTGACGTTGGCGATGAATTCGCTGACATAAGCATTAGCGGGACGCAGCACGATGTCTTCCGGGCGGCCTGATTGCACGATGCGGCCACCTTCCATAATGGTAATGGTGTTGCCAATTTTTAAAGCTTCTTCGAGATCGTGACTGACGAAGATGATGGTCTTCTTTAATTTCTTTTGGAGCTGCAAAAGTTCATCTTGCAGCTTGGTGCGGATCAACGGATCAAGCGCTGAGAAAGGTTCATCCATTAGGAGGATTGGCGCTTCAGTTGCAAAGGCGCGAGCTAAGCCCACGCGTTGCTGCATGCCGCCTGAAAGTTCATGGGCATATTTGCCAGCCCATTGGTCAAGGCCCACCAGTTTCAATTGCGCATCCACTTTGGTTTTGCGCGTGGCTTCGTCCATCCCAGCCAACTCCAAACCAAACCCCACATTCTGCGCCACAGTGCGCCATGGCAGGAGTGCGAATTGTTGAAACACCATGGCCACCTGGGATTGGCGGATGTGGCGCAAAGTAGCTTCATCACAGGTTACAACATCGACCATGCGCTGGCCGTCGCGTACTAAAACATTTCCGCGGGTCACTTTGTTGAGGCCATTGACGGCGCGGAGCAGTGTAGATTTGCCCGAACCTGAAAGGCCCATCAAAACGCTGATCTCGCCTTCTTTCACGGTGAGGTTTGCGCCCGCACAGCCTAACACCACACCCGTTTTATCGAGAATAGCAGAACGGTCTTCACCCTCGTCCAACATCACTTGGGCAATGCTGGTATCTTTGCCAAACAGAATATCAACGTTTTTGAATTCGACAACAGAGCTCATGACTTTGCTCCCGTCGTCACTTTGCACATGCGGTCCAAAATAATGGCCAGAACCACGATGGCGAGACCCGCTTCAATGCCGAGCGGAATGTTGAGCGAATTGAGCGCGCGCACCACAGGCGATCCCAGACCATTGGCACCAATCAAAGCGGCAATCACCACCATTGATAGTGAAAGCATGATGCATTGCGTCAGGCCTGCCATGATGGTGGGCAGTGCGGAGGGGAGTTCGACTTTCCATAATAATTGCCGCTTGGTTGCGCCAAAGGCTTCACCCGCTTCAATCAGTGGTCGTGGCACGGAGGTGATACCGAGATGAGTTAGCCGAATGGGTGCAGGAGCAGCAAAGACGATTGTCACAATCAAGCCCGGTGCCACGCCCAGTCCGAACATGATGATGACAGGAATGAGATAAACGAAAGTCGGCAAAGTTTGCATGAGATCGAGAACAGGCAGCAGGAACCGATAGACGCGCGGATTATGTGCGGCCCAAATGCCGACAGGCACACCAATGGCCATTGATGCGCCAGCGGCGGAGACCACCAGCACAACAGTATCAATCATGCCCTTCCACAGGCCTTGATTGAGAATGAACAACAATCCGAGTGCGACACTCAATGCCAGCTTCCAGGATTTTTGCAAATACCAAGCCAAAGCAGCAATCGCGATGATCATAACGAGTGGTGGAAACCACAGCAGCACAGCAGACAAGCTTTCAAGAAACCATGTCAGGCCAGAAGAAATGGCGTTGAAGAAGCCTCTGAAATTCGTTGTCAAAAAACCGAAGAACGCCTTGCCCCATGGGCCGACTGGAATTTTGTTGTCTGTTATATAATGAACCAGCGTTTCCATTATTGCCCATCCTTCCCCGCAATAAAAAGCGGGCCAGCAGACTATGTGCTGGCCCGCCTCAGTTTGTCAAAAGCTTAAAGTCCCAAGCCCTTCTTGACTGCATCAAGCGCTGGGCCTGAACCGTCGAATGTGGTTACGCCATTGAGCCAGCCTTCAAGCGCTGCCGGGTTTGCCTTGATCCAGGCAATAGATGCTGCTTTTGGATCAGCGCCCTTGTTCATGATCTCGCCCATAATGTTGTTTTCCATATCCATGGTGAACTTATAGTTCGACAACATCTTGCCAAGATTTGGGCATTCGGCCAGATAGCCTTGGCGCACTGTTGTATAAATTGTAGCACCGCCGAAGTTTGGTCCAAACAAGGCATCGCCACCGGTTAGGTATTGTATCTTGAAATTGGCATTCATTGGATGGGGCGCCCAGCCCAGGAACACGATGTCTTTCTTTTCGCCCGTCAGCTTGGCTACTTGGGCCAGCATGCCTGCTTCAGAACTTTCAACCAATTCCCAACCTTCTAAACCCAGTTTTGGATCTTTGATCATGTCGAGCACGTGGCGGTTGCCGTCATTGCCTGGTTCAATGCCATAAATCTTGCCGCCCAACTTGTCTTTGAACTTTGCGATGTCAGCAAAATCATGAAGGCCTGCATCATAAAGTTCTTGGTTCACAGCAAGGGTATATTTTGCACCTTCGAGATTGGCACCCACTTGCTCAACCGACTTGTCGTCAAGATAAGCGCGAACGTCGGCTTCCATGGATGGCATCCAGTTGCCGGTGAAGAGATCGATGTCTTTGCTTTTCATTGAGGCAAAGGTTACAGGCACGGCAAGTTGCTTGATATCGCCCTTATAGCCCATTTGCTCAACGATCGCGGCGGTCATTGCCGTTGTGGCTGTAATATCTGTCCAGCCAACATCCGACATGCGGAGTGTCTTGCAAGATTCGGCATCACCAGCAGAAGCGCTGATTGCCATGGACAGCAAGCTTGCACCAAAGGCAAAGCCTGCGATTAGTTTTTTCATTGAAGTGGTCATGTGTTTCTCCCTACGTGACTGGTTGCTAGTAAACGGGTTTGTGATGATTGCGTCAACTTAATGAATGATAATAAACAACCAAATTCCGGCGATTTAATGCTGGCAAACGACACCATGGTTCGCGTATTGATGGCGAAGAACAAAACAAGAGGCAAAAACCATGAAACCAGTGAAATGGGGCATTATCTCCACGGCCGATATCGGCATGAAAAAAGTAACTCCGGGCATGATGAAATCATCCGAGCTGGAAGTGGTGGCTATTGCGTCTCGCAGCCTGAAACATGCAAAGGCTGCCGCAGCCACACTGGGCATTGCCAAGGCTTACGGTTCTTATGAAGAAATGCTGGCTGATCCTGAAATTGAAGCGGTTTACAATCCGCTACCCAATCACTTGCACGTACCCCTAACTTTACTCGCTGCAAAACACGGCAAGCATGTGCTGTGCGAAAAGCCAATTGCGATTACCGCCAAGGAAGCAACGCAGCTTCGTAAAGCTGAGAAAAAAGTGTTGATCGCTGAAGCTTTCATGGTGCGCCATAATCCACAATGGATGGATGCCCGTGCGCGCGTGAAGGCAGGCGAGATTGGTGACGTTAAAGTGATCCAATGTCTGTTCAGCTATATGAACCGCGATCCAAAGAATGTACGCAACATGGCCGATATCGGCGGCGGTGGCATGCTTGATATTGGCTGCTATCCCATCACTGTTGCCCGCTATATTTTTGGAGGCGAGCCATTGCGCGTCACATCAACCATCGACCGCGATCCAAAATTCAAGACTGACCGCATTGCGGGTGGTCTTGCTGATTTTGGCAAGGGTCGACATTTGTCGTTCTCGATTTCAACGCAGCTTGCACCTTATCAACGCGTGCATATTCTCGGCACCAAGGGCCGCATTGAAATTGAAATTCCGTTTAACGCTCCGCCTGATGCGCCTAACAAAGTGTTCATTCAAGGCATGGAAATGAATGTGGGCCAGTGGTTGGCTTATCCAATAGCTGATCAATACCAATTGCAAGCAGAAGCGTTCAGCCGCTCGATCCGCGCGAAAAAGAAATCTGCTTGGGGTGTTGAAGATGCGATTTCCAATATGAAGATTATTGACGCGATGTTTAAGGCGGAGAAAACCAAGAAGTGGGAGAAGGTTTGATAACGTCCTCTACCGCTTCGCGGGAGAGGAAAGGGGCCCAATTTGCTCTAGCAAATTGGGATAGGTGAGGGGAAGTCTGAGTCTGCGGCCCCTCATCTATCCCATCTCACTGCGTTCGACGGGCCCCTTTCTTCCCCCGCAAGCGGTGGAAGACGTTTAGGATCTATTATAAACATCTTCATATCGGATGATGTCATCTTCGCCTAAGTAATCGCCAAATTGCACTTCAATAATCTCGACTTCGCCTTTGTGCAGATTTTCAAGACGGTGCTTGGCGCCAAGTGGAATGTCAATTGATTGGCCGCGTGTCATTGTCGTCACTTGTTCGCCCACAGTCACAGTCGCTATGCCTGAAACCACTGTCCAATGCTCGCTGCGATGTTTGTGGCTTTGCAGTGAAAGCCTGCCACCTTCAATGGCAACAAGGCGTTTTACTTTAAATCCAGGCTTTTCTTCAAGAATATGAAATGAGCCCCAAGGACGATTTTCACTGTACATCTTATTTACTCCGACTTTAGGATCTCAAAATTGGTTTACAATGGGCAATTGACGTTTTGTTTCAGGCCCCGTATAAGCCCGCCATCACAAAAGGTGTAGGGCCTTCTTAACATGCTGTTTCGGCAGCTGGTACAGAAGGTTTTCGCCATAGACGTTTATTTTATCAGGAATTATTATGGCCAATACATCATCTGCCAAAAAAGCCACACGTGCTTCGGCCCGTCGTGCAGAAGTTAATCAAGCCCGTACCAGCCGCATTCGTTCAATCGTGCGCAAGGTCGAAGAAGCGATCACCGGTGGCAAGAAGCAAGATGCTGAAGCAGCTCTCGCCGTTGCAACTCCAGAAGTGATGCGCGGCGCTCAAAAGGGTATCATGCACAAGAATGCAGCTTCGCGCAAAGTCTCGCGCCTCACCATTCGTGTTCGCGCCATGAAGGCCTGATTTTATCTGGGATATATTCAGGTAGATTGAATTTTAAAACCGTCTGACGTGTCAGGCGGTTTTTTTTTGACAAAATTTCCATCACAATTAACATCAAATATCTTTTAAAATCATAGGCTTATAACTTTTAGGACTTTTTTGAATGCCGTTGTCGTGAGACAGACGTGAATCCGTCACTTTGATTCAAAGTTTTTTTGATTTGCATATCGTTGTTTCAGCTTTTCAACAGTTATTAATTAATAGTTTTGAATCAGTGCCTTAACCGTAATTTTTAATATTGCCAGTTTCTGTCAAGCCTGAAAGCGACTGCTCCGTGTACGGAGAGTCCAATGAATCCGTTTGCCTTAATTGTGATCAAGCCGTTACCGTGTTTTCAAGTTGACGGTCTGGCAAGCAAGGCTGGACAAGATCAGCATCAGGGTGGTTGTTAAGTTTGATTAAAAATCAGCTCTAACAACTTGAGCGTAAAACATTTTCAGCCTGTGCCGTTGGGGCAGCACAGCAAATGGGAGTTGTGTTGTGAGCAATCGCATGTGCGTGGGTAAAACGCGTATTAATTAGTCACGAACAACGAAATTTAGATTTCCTTTATCAGCAGCATTCAACACGAGGCCCGTGATGGACGACACACTGCTGTGTTTAGGGACAAACAGAACAGGATGCGACAATAATGAATTCTAATTCCGTCAAGGTGGTTGCGGTAACGCACACGCCCAACACATTTAAAGACCAGTGGCAACGCGTTGCGCAACGCATTCGCGTAGAGCTTGGCGATGATCTTTATACCAGCTGGTTTGCCCGCATGGATGCTGAAGAATTGACGGAAAAACAACTTACTGTTTCTGTGCCAACACGTTTTCTTCGTAGCTGGATTGAAAGCCATTATGTTTCGAAGTTAACCAAGATTGCCGCTGCCGAATTTGCAGGCTTGGAAACCGTCGTTGTGCGTGTGCGGGTTCAGGGCGAAGCCTCGCGTGCTGCCAATGCGGCACTTGCTGAAACAGCTCGCGCTTCAGCGCCGCAGCCAGAGCGCAACAGTGCTGTTGCCCAACAAATCCAAAGCTTCCTGCAAGCTGAACGTGGTTCAACGCTGGATGAAAACCAAACATTTGATAGTTTTATCGTAGGCCCGTCAAACCAATTAGCGCATGCCGCAGCGATGCGTGTGGCTAATGCCATCACCGGTTCAGCACTAACTTTCAATCCGCTGTTTATCCATTCATCGGCAGGCCTTGGCAAAACGCATTTGCTCAATGCGATTGCCGCCCGCGTGCGCCAGAACCAACCCACGCGCAAAGTGTTGATGCTGACGGCTGAGCGCTTCATGTATGGTTTCATCCACGCCATCCGCCAGCGCGATACATTGGCATTCAAAGATCAGTTCCAATCGGTTGATGTGCTGTTGATTGATGATTTTCAATTCTTGCAAGGCAAAGCCATTCAACAAGAGTTCTGCCATGCGTTTAATTCGCTGGTTGATTCAAAGCGCCAGGTTGTGGTGGCCGCAGACGTGCCGCCGGCCCAGCTTGATACCATTGATCAACGCATGCGTTCGCGTTTGATGGGTGGTTTGGTGATTGATATTGAATCGCCAGATCTCGATCAACGCCGCAAGATTGTTGATGTGCGCCATGCAGCCATGGTGAAGGGTGATCACGCTTCAGCCATCAGCGGCGAAGTTCTGGAACTCATTGCCAACCGTATCACCGGTGGTGGCCGCGAGCTTGAGGGAGCACTCAACCGCGTCATCGCTTACCAACAATTCAACAAGTCACCGATCACGCTTGATCTGGCCTCCATGGTGCTGCGCGATGCAGCCGGAACAGCTGACCTCGGCCGTATCAAGATTGATGACATTTTGAAAGTTGTGGGCCGTCATTACAATGTGGGCCGTACTGACTTATTGTCCCCCCGCCGCGCCCGCGCTGTGGTGGTGCCGCGCCAGATTGGCATGTATCTGGCCAAGAAATTGACGGCACGTAGCTTGCCTGAAATTGGCCGTCGTTTCGGTGGCCGCGATCACTCCACCGTGCTCCACGCTGTGCGCAAAATTGATGAGCAAATGAAGGCTGATGACAAATTGGCCCGTGAAGTCGCAATGCTCATCAGACTTGTGGAACAAGCGTAAGAAACCTTGAAATTAGCATGATTAACAGCCAATGTCCTTTTCCCACCGGGAAGAGGACATAAGAGTTTAGCCATGCGCGTAACCATTGAGAGATCAAGTTTTTTGAAAGCCCTGAACCACGTCCAAAGCGTGGTGGAACGGCGCAACACAATTCCGATCCTTTCAAACGTCTTGGTGAATGCAGCCAAGGGTGCGGTAAAGCTTACCGCAACCGATCTAGATATCGAAATTGTTGAAAGCGTTGCAGCTGATGTGAGCCGCGAAGGCTCGGTTACTGTGCCAGCCCATATGCTTTACGACATTGTGCGCAAACTTCCCGATGGTGCGCAGCTTGAGCTTGAACAAGGGCCTGACTCAGGGCGGATTTCGATTGTTGCAGGACGTTCGCGCTTTGCACTTCAAGCCTTGCCGCCTGAAGATTTTCCGGATTTATCAAGCGGTGATTTCGGCAACACATTTTCGCTGCCAACCAAGGATCTCAAATTCCTGATTGAGCGCACACGCTTTGCCATCTCCACCGAAGAGACGCGTTATTATTTGAACGGCATTTATTTGCATGAAGTTTCTGCGGGCGGTCACTTGCGCGCTGTAGCCACTGATGGTCACCGTTTGGCACAGGCGCAGCTTGATCTGCCAGAAGGTGCCAAGGGCATGCCCGGCATTATTGTGCCGCGCAAAACTGTTCTGGAAATCGTCAAGCTGATGGAAGGCGAAGATGGCGAAGTTGAAGTATCGCTCTCATCCGCTAAAATCCGTTTCAATGTTGGGAAGTTGGTTCTGACGTCAAAACTCATTGACGGCACCTTCCCGGATTATGAGCGCGTGATCCCGCGCAACAACGACAAATTCCTCGATGCCGACACCAAGACATTCGCTGAGGCGGTTGACCGCGTGTCCACCATCTCATTCGAGAAAAGCCGCGCCGTAAAGCTCAACATCTCGGCTGGCAAATTGACGCTCACCGTCAATAATCCAGATTCCGGCTCAGCCGAAGAAGAAATCCCGGTTACTTACGACCGCGACCCCATCGAGATTGGGTTCAACTCGCGCTATCTGATGGACGTAGCAGCCCAGGTTTCCGCCTCCACCATGCGCTTTGAGCTCAATGATTCAGGCTCACCAACCGTGATCAAAGATCCTGATGATTCAAAGTCGCTTTATGTGCTCATGCCGATGCGGGTGTGATAACGTTCTTGCGTGAACCTGAACTATAGAATCAACCGCCTCACCCTGTCTGACTTTCGCAATTATCCATCCTTGCGGATCGAAACCTCGCGTCCTCTCGTAGCGCTGACTGGCCAGAACGGCGCTGGCAAAACCAATGTGCTGGAAGCACTGTCCTTGCTTGTGCCTGGACGGGGCTTAAGAGGCTCAGCCTTCAACGTGATCGCTCGTCTCAGTGGCTCCGGCTCTTGGGGTGTGGCCGCCGATATTGAAACACCGGAAGATGAATTTAAAATTGGCACCAGTTTCGAAGGCGATCCCACGTCTGAAGATGGCGGCAACACGGGGCGCAACGCCATGGTTGACGGTGAAGTACAGCGTTCCTCCGGCGTTCTCACCAACTATATCAAAATGCTCTGGCTCACGCCGGCGATGGATAGATTATTTGCTGGCCCCGCCTCCGACCGGCGGCGTTTCTTTGATCGTCTCGTTGCCGCATTTGATGCTCACCACGGAGCACGGGTTTCGGCTTTTGAAAAACTCATGCGCGAGCGTAATTTTCTGCTGCAAGACCCGCGCTGTGATTACGTGTGGCTCACCTCCATTGAACGGCAAATGTCCGAACACGCCATTGCCATTGCCAGCGCCCGTAATTCTGCCGCCGCAACGCTGCAAAGGCACTTTGCAGCGGGGGCTGATGCCAGCCCTTTTCCATGGGGAATTCTGCAGCTTGTGGGCGATATCGAGCTGCTTTCCGCGCATATTCCAGCCGTGCAAGCGGAAGAGGAATATGCTAAGATTTTGTACGATTCGCGCAATGCGGATCGTGCCCAACAGCGCACTTTAAAAGGCCCCCACAGAACTGATTTTTCAGTCACCCATGGCCCTAAAAATGCACCCGCCGAACTCTGTTCCACGGGCGAGCAAAAGGCCTTGTTGATTGGTTTGATTTTGGCGCAGGCGCGCAGTGTGAAAGAGTTAGTGGGGGCCGCCCCCATTCTGCTTCTCGATGAAGTGGCAGCGCATCTGGATGCGTATCGGCGGCGCGGTTTGTTTGAGGCACTGACCGAGCTTGGTGTGCAGGCCTGGATGACGGGCACGGATGAAAATTTGTTCAGTGAGGCGGGTGCTCATTCAGCGCTCTATCATGTGGAACATGGATCAATAGTGGAAGTGAAATAATGACTGACGAAGAAAACAACGAGACCGAACAACAAGCCAATGATCGCCGTGCGGAAGCCATTGCCGATTATGGTGCGGACTCGATTAAAATTCTCAAAGGTCTTGATGCGGTTCGCAAGCGCCCGGGCATGTATATCGGCGATACGGATGATGGCTCAGGCCTGCACCATATGGCCTATGAAGTCATTGATAACGGCATTGATGAAGCACTGGCTGGCCATGCCACGCATGTGACCTTGGCGCTCAATCCTGATGGCTCCGTCACCATCACCGATAACGGTCGCGGCATTCCAACTGATATCAAGCAAGATGATGATGTAGAGCCCAAACGTTCGGCTGCCGAAATCGTGATGACCGAGCTTCACGCAGGCGGAAAGTTTGATCAGAACTCTTATAAAGTTTCAGGCGGTTTGCATGGCGTGGGCGTTTCGGTTGTGAACGCACTTTCTGTGAAACTCGAACTCACCATTCACCGCAAT
The DNA here is from genome assembly GCA_964244815.1 of uncultured Aestuariivirga sp. Classification (GTDB taxonomy): domain Bacteria; phylum Pseudomonadota; class Alphaproteobacteria; order Rhizobiales; family Aestuariivirgaceae; genus Aestuariivirga. Next base: position 18,421 of record CAXTKH010000001.1, read on the forward strand.
GGCAAAACCCATTATATGAGCTTCACCCACGGCGTTCCCGATGCGCCCCTCAAAGTGATTGGAGATTCGGAAGGCAAGCGCGGCACCGAAGTTACGTTTTTGCCGTCGACTGAAACCTTCACCAAAACTGAATTTGATTTTGCAACACTTGAACACCGCCTCCGCGAGCTCGCCTTCCTCAACTCCGGTGTGCGCATTGTCATCACCGACAAGCGCCATGTTGAACCACACATGGTTGAGCTTTATTATGATGGCGGCATTGTTGAGTTTGTAAAATATCTCGACCGCACCAAGCAAGGCCTCATCTCCAAACCCATCATGATTTCAGGCGAACGTGATGGCATCACCATGGAATGCGCTTTGTGGTGGAACGACTCGTATCATGAAGGTGTGTTCTGCTTTACCAACAACATTCCACAGCGCGATGGCGGCACGCATCTGGCGGGCTTCCGGGGTGGCCTCACCCGCATCATCAACACCTATGCCACGGAGAGCGGCATCGCCAAGCGCGAGAAAGTGGCGATTACGGGTGATGACGCACGTGAAGGCCTCACTTGCGTTTTATCGGTGAAGGTTCCTGATCCGAAATTCTCATCACAGACCAAAGATAAGCTGGTTTCCTCCGAAGTACGCCCGGTGGTGGAAGGTTTGATCAACGAGCAATTGGGTGCGTGGTTTGAGGAACATCCAGCTGACGCTAAAACCATTGTCGGCAAAGTCTGTGAAGCTGCGGCTGCGCGTGAAGCGGCGCGTAAAGCCCGCGAACTCACACGCCGTAAGGGTGCACTCGATATGTCGTCGCTGCCCGGCAAACTGGCTGATTGTCAAGAGCGTGATCCGGCCTTGTGTGAACTCTTCATCGTGGAAGGCGACTCCGCTGGCGGTTCAGCCAAGCAAGCCCGCAACCGCGAAAACCAAGCCGTGCTGCCTTTACGCGGTAAAATATTGAACGTGGAACGCGCCAGGTTTGACCGCATGTTGGGGTCTGCTGAAATCGGAACTTTGATCACAGCTTTAGGCACAGGCATTGGCCGCGAAGAATTCAACGCCGATAAACTGCGCTATCACAAAATCATCATCATGACCGACGCTGACGTGGACGGTGCCCATATCAGAACCTTGTTGCTTACATTCTTTTACCGCCAAATGCGCGAAGTGGTGGATCGTGGCCACCTTTATATCGCCCAACCACCGCTCTATAAAATCAAGCGCGGTTCTTCCGAACAATATCTAAAAGACAATAAAGAACTCGAAGCCAATCTGGTTGATGTGGGCTTAGAGGGCGTAACGCTTGCACTGGCCGGTGGTGATGAGCGTATCGGCGCTGATCTTCGATTGATCGTTGAAGAAGCATTAGCCATTCGCAGCATGATTGAAGCGCTGCATTCACGCTATCCTGGTTACATCGTTGAGCAAGTGGCCATCGCGGGCGTGCTCAATCCTGAAGTCATGTCATCGCATGATAACGCCGCCCAAGCTGCCGCCTATATCGCGAAGCGCCTTGACGCGGTGTCGGAAGAAACCGAACGCAATTGGCAAGGCAGCGTGGCCTCGGATGGCGGTCTGTTGTTTGAGCGCACTCTGAGAGGCGTTAAAGAAAGCTGGCATATTGATGGCAAATTGATTGCCAGCCAAGATGCCTTGCGCCTCGATAAAAAAACCGCCCACCTCCAGGAAATCTACGCCCGCACTGCAAAGCTGCGCCGCAAAGATTCTGAGACTGCGGTTTATGGGCCCTTGTCTTTGCTCGAAAGCATCTTCACTGCTGGCCGCAAAGGCGTTTCAATGCAACGCTACAAAGGCCTCGGCGAAATGAACCCCGACCAATTATGGGAAACCACACTTGATCCTAACGCACGCTCTTTGCTGCGTGTGAAAGTGGCTGAGATGGATGACGCTGATAACTTGTTCTCGAAACTGATGGGCGATGTGGTTGAACCAAGGCGTGATTTCATCAGGGATAACGCGCTTAATGTTGCGAATTTGGATGTGTAGTCTTACCTCATCCGCCTTCGTTCTTTAGCAGTGATTGGCAATGTCATAAAAAAGGTCTCCCGATTGGATTTCTATAGAGTTCAACAGCTATTTTTGCGCAAGATGAGATTGGTATTTCTTGTGTGTGGTTTCGTGAAGCCAAATTGCCTTGCTGATTCCGATATTCAAATTGGTATTTGAGTGTGACCGAGTTGGCTATATGTCCGACAATTAATGGATATAAACCGTAAATTTTGTAGTTATCTTTATTACCAACTAATGAGCAACAATCGGGGTTACGCTGTAGAAAGTCTTCAACACTTGAAAAATGAGTTAAAAGATCATTTTGCTTTAGAGTTTCGTCATCAAATTTTTGAGATTGCGAAAGCATGAATAGCTCTGACTTCACAGCGGTCTTTATCATCTCACTTGGTGTGACGAAGCGGCGCTCAAAAATGCAGTATCCGTTAATGTGCAACGAGTAGATGGCAAATGCAGTGCCCGAAAGCACTAACACGGGCGCGATCACCCATTTCATAAACCATAAGGTGCGCATATCCTAAGCTGCCCTCACTATTGGTACGATCTTGGCTAATTCCTTCGCCAGTTCTTTCTTCGCAATCACCGTATCATGGTGCACTTGCAACCGCAGCCACCAACCATCTGACAGTCCAAAGAAACGACACAGGCGCAAATCAGTGTCAGCAGTAATGCCACGCTTACCCGAAACGATATCGCCAATACGCTGCGCCGGAACGCCGATATTTTTTGCCAAGCGATATTTGCTCATGCCAAGTGGATTTAAGAATTCCTCTTCGAGCATTTCACCCGGAGAAACCGGCGCAATCATTTTTGTCATGATTTCACATCCTCAATGATAATCAACAATTTCAACATCCTCTACGCCATCGCCAACCCAACGAAAGCAAATCCGAAATTGGTCATTGATCCGGATGCTGTATTGACCAACTCGATCACCAGACAACGCTTCCAACCGATTACCGGGTGGCACACGCATGTCGTTTAGATTTTGAGCTAACTCAAGTTGCAGTAACTTTCGCAAAGCTTGGCGTTCAATTGCTGCCCAACGCCGAACATGCCCCAAACGAAAGAGTTCTTCAGTTTCTTTTGATCGGAAAGATTTGATCACAGCAAAACAATAACACATTACGTTAATAACGTCAATCGTTACTAAACCCACCAAGACGTCGTCTTCATTCACCTTGCAAGACTTGTTTATCGGGGGAGGCCCATTTCTGGAGACTAGACATATCTAGCACCCTCACCGTACGGTGTCAAGGCTTTTTTCGCAAAACTAGGATTTTTATTTTGGGGCGCGTTTGGCCAAGATCCGTTGCAGCGTTCTGCGGTGCATGTTCAGGCGCCTTGCGGTTTCGGAAACATTGCGGTTGCACAGCTCGAATACGCGCTGGATATGCTCCCAACGTACCCTATCAGCCGACATGGGATTATCGGGCAGAGCATTGCGGTTTTCAGTATCGCCTGTCAGCGCACCGTAAACAGCATCAGCATCAGCAGGTTTGGCCAGATAATCGATGGCGCCCAGTTTAACGGCGGTTACAGCGGTGGCGATATTGCCATAACCGGTAAGCACCACGACGCGGGCTTCAGGGCGTTTGGCGTGGAGCGCTTCAATCACATCAAGGCCATTGCCATCGGTCAAACGCAAATCGACCACGGCGTAATTGGGCGCATCTTTTTTCACTTCAGCAATGCCGTCAGCCACTGTGCCAGCAAGGCGCACGGTGAAGCCACGGGTTTCCATGGCGCGGCCAAGCCTGGTCAGGAAGGGATTGTCGTCATCAACGAGGAGGAGATTTTTTTCGATAATGTCTGTCATGGTGATTAAACGTTGTGCGGCGCGCTTTAGTTCACGTCAAGCATTTTTGCCAACATCTACAGTGCTCCTCGGCCAAGTGATCTGGATCAGGGCACCTTTGTCTGGCGCTTTTCGGTTGGCCAGAGTGACGACCGCCCCTGAACGCTCGAGCAAGGTTTTAGCGATGAACAAACCGAGCCCCATGCCTTCATGCTGGCCCTCTTCCTTGGTCACCTTCTCGCCATAACCCGGCCTTGTGGTGACAAAGGGATCGCCCAGCCGATCAAAAATGCCTTGATCAAAACCCGGACCATCATCGGCAACAGTCAGTATGATCTGATTTGCATTCCACCTGGCTTTCACCTCAACGGCGCTGACAGCAAAGTCAAACGCATTTTCCAAAAGATTTCCCAACCCGTATGTGATAGCCGGGTTGCGACGAAAAACAGGCTCTGGCGTTGATGATTTTGCATCGGGTGCTGCATCAATCGTTATTTTCACCTCCGAACCGCGAAGCGGTGAAACCATATCTTCAATCATCGCTCCGAGTGTAACTTGCTGATAAACATCGTCGGATAATTGTTCAGGCACAGCCAAACGCCCTAAAATATCGCGGCATCTTGCGGCTTGCGAAATCAGCAAATCAATATCCTCCGTATGCGGAGAATTTTTTGGAAATTCGCGTTTGAGCTCCTTGGCTACCAAGGCAATCGTTGCCAGTGGCGTTCCCAACTCATGAGCAGCGGCAGCAGCTAAACCATCAAGTGCAGATAATCTTTGTTCGCGCGCCAAAACAATTTCGGTAGCTGATAAAGCAGTAGACATGAGCCTTGCTTCTTCTGCAATGCGCCTTGCGTAAATTGCAGAGAACACTGTGCCGCACACCAGCGCTGCCCACATGCCACCCACGTAGGTTGGCGGTAAGGTCAACGCGTTCGCTTCAGACCATGGCAGCGGTTTGTGAAAGAAAGCCAAAATCGTCGAACAAACAAAAGCGAGCGAAGCCAAGCTCAGCGTCCAAGTCAGAGGCAATGAGGTAGCCGAAATTGTAACTGGCACTAAAAACAAAAATGCAAATGGGTTTTCCAATCCTCCCGTCAGATAAAGCAAAATGGCCAGTTGAAAGATGTCATAACCGAGCAACAAACCTGCAGGTCTAGCTGCCAGGCGCTGCCCGCTGCGCCAGCGCAAGGTGAGGAATACATTTAACCATGCGCTTAATGCGATCATCGCCAGGCAGAGGCCCATTGGCAGCTTGAAGCCTAAGACATACTGAACACCCAACACGGCCGCAGATTGCCCAATGACTGCAAGCCAGCGCAGCCGTACTAAAGTACGCAGGCGCAATAAGCCGTGTTGGTCGTTGAAATTAACAATGGGAAAGCTTTGGTTCATCATGGAACTTCCATATAGATGGAAATCATATATGCTCCAATCCTGATGTCAGATTTAAATTTTTTGCCTTCTCGCCCGAAACTGATCGCTGCGGCTATCATGATTATTGCGGCTTTTGCACTTGCGGCTGTAGCACTTACGCAATGGCCGGCCAAAGGTCCCATGGGTTCGGGCACGGCTCTGATTGGCGGGCCATTTACAATGGTCAATCAAAAGGGCGAGACGGTTACGGAAAAGAATTTTGAGGGCAAATACACCATCTATTTTTTCGGCTTTACGTTCTGCCCTGATGTGTGCCCAACAGAACTTCAAGTTTTAACAGCAGCACTTAATGAATTGGGGCCCGACGCCACAAAGATAACGCCAGTGTTTGTGTCGGTTGATCCTGAGCGCGACACGCCAAAAATCATCGGTGAATATGTGGCAAATTTTGACTCACGATTTGTGGGGTTGACCGGAACGCCAGAGCAGCTAGCCATCATGGCCCGAGCATTTCATGTTTATTACCAGAAAATAGAAAATGAAAAAGATGCCCAAAATTATGGCATGGATCACCCTTCAATTCTGTATCTGATGGGGCCAGATGGTAAATTTGCCAAGCACTTCCCATATACAACTGACGCAAAGAAGTTGGCATTGGAACTCAAATCAGTGCTAGAAGGTTGAAGTGGCTAACGGGGGTTATCCCATTCTTGTTGGTTTATTAACGAGCATGATTGATGCTTGAAGGATGTTTGGAAAAAATATGCTGTATCCATTCTATGAAATGAACCACGCAGCCATGGCGCCAATGCGCTTCTTGGCAGATGCTGGTTTGGCCTTTTGGGGCAATCAGTTTAATCCACTCTCGAACACATCTCTGGGCCGTAGTGCCACTGCATCGTTACAAATGTTTGAGCGCGCCACGCGCAGGTATGAAAAACCAGAATTTGAAATCACTTCGACACAGATGGGTGGCAAAGACGTTGCCGTTCGCGAAGAAATAGTTTGGAAAATGCCGTTTTGCAATTTGGTAAATTTTAAAAAAGATTTGCCTGCCAAATCCAAACCGCAAACAAAGCTGCTCATGGTCGCCCCCATGTCTGGCCATTATGCAACCTTGCTGAAAGGCACCGTGCAGGAAATGTTGCCGGACTATGATGTCTATGTGACTGATTGGAATGACGCGCGCGAAGTGCCGTTATCTGCTGGCCGATTTGATCTTGATGATTATGCCGATACGCTCATTGCGATGATGCATCATTTGAATGCACGTGTTCATATCATGGCCGTGTGCCAGCCTTCAGTTCCGGTGATGGCTGCTGTTTCTCTGATGAGCGCTGCCAATGATCCATTGGTGCCTTTGTCCATGGTGTTGATGGGTGGCCCGATTGATACGCAACGCAACCCGACTGCCGTCAATAAGTTGGCTCAAGAAAAAGGCTCGAAGTGGCTGCAAGATAATATGATCATGCATGTGACGGGTGGCCATGCAGGTCAAGGCCGTGAAGTTTATCCGGGCTTTATGCAGCTCGGTAGTTTTCTCGCAATGAATGCTGACCGGCATTTGAAAGCGCATAAAGAATTGTATCAAAGCATGGTGGATGGCGAAGAGGGCGACGCTGAGCGCCACCGGATTTTTTATGATGAATATATGGCCGTTATGGATTTAACTGCTGAGTTTTATCTCCAAACGGTAGACCGGGTTTTTATACACCATGATTTGCCGCACGGCACTTACAGGCACCGTGGTGATTTGGTTGATCCATCTAAAATTACCAAGACTGCGCTCATGACTGTTGAAGGCGAGCGCGATGATATTTCAGGCGTTGGCCAAACTGAAGCGGCGCATGATATTTGCTCTGGCTTGGCGCAATCAAAAAAATTGCATTATCTGCAAATGGGTGTTGGCCATTACGGCGTATTTGCCGGTTCCAAATTCCGCGCTCAAGTTGCACCAAAGATAAAGAGCTTTTTTGAAGCTCAATCCAAAGACGCATGATTAGTCTGCTTGGGCGCATTGCCGCGTTACGCAGCACCCAAACTGCACCTGAACCCTGTATAATTGATATTGACGGCCTTAGTGTACGTATTGCGTTCAAGCGCAATGTGCGGTGCAAGCGCATGATCATCCGCGTTGCCAAGGATGGTTCAGGTCTGGCGATGACGTTGCCCAAGCGTGTTGGTCAAGCCGAAGCGCTTCGGTTTGCTCATGCCTCAAAAATGTGGATTGTCAAAAATATTTCGGACCGCATGCCAGCTTTGGCTTTCAATGATGGTGTTGTCATTCCGTTGCGCGGCGAGCCTTACACAATTAAATGTTCCGGCGGCAGACGTGGTTTGGTTCAACTCGATACGCTGACTCACTCAATCACTGTGCCTGGTGATGAGGCGCATGTGAACCGCCGATTGACAGATTGGTTGAAGCAACAGGCATTGAAAGATTTAACACTGGCATCAGAATATTATGCACATGCGATGGGCGTTGAATATTCAGCATTATCAATTCGCGACCAATCTAGCCGGTGGGGCTCATGCTCTGCGGCGCGCGCTCTTTCTTATTCCTGGCGTTTGATTTTAACCCCGCGCTTTGTGCTGGATTATGTAGCGGCACATGAAGTGGCTCATATCAAAGAAATGAATCACGGCCCGCGTTTCTGGCGTTTGGTCTTAACCCACTGCAAACAAGCCAAGGAAGCACGCGATTGGCTGCGTCACCAAGCACGTGATTTGCATCGGTATGGTCAAGTTATCAAAGACTAACGATAGCCAGCTGCTTGCAATTCGAACAGTTCCGCATAGCGTTCGCTTTCAGACAGCAAGGCTTCATGGGTTCCTTGTGCTTCCAATTTACCGCCGGCAAATACCAAGATACGGTCAGCCATACGCACGCTGGAAAAACGGTGCGAGATGAAGAGTGTAGTTTTGCCGTTGCTCAAATCCTTGAATTTTTGGAATACCTCAAATTCCGAACGTGCGTCCAGCGCTGCTGTTGGCTCGTCAAGAATAAGCAATTCGGCGTTGCGCATGTATGCCCTGGCAATTGCAATTTTTTGCCATTCGCCGCCTGACAGATCAACGCCGTCGCGGAAGCGTTTGCCGATCATTTGCTGATAGCCATTGGCCAGTTTGGCAACAACGCCATCTGCTTGCGACTTTATCGCAGCGCGGCGAATGCGCAGTTCATCATGGCGTGCTGTCATATCGCCCACTGCGATATTATCTGAGGCGGTAAAATTATAGCGTACAAAGTCTTGGAAGATAACGCCAATTTTACTGCGTAATTCGTCGATATCATACTCACGCAGATCCTGGCCATCAAGAAGAATGCGGCCTTCGCTCGGGTCATAAAGTCTGGCCAATAGTTTTACCAAAGTGGTTTTGCCCGCGCCATTTTCGCCGACGAGCGCCACAGTTTCACCTGCTGCAAGCGTTAGATTCAAATGACGAATTGTCCAGCGTTCGGCGCCTGGATATTTGAAACCGACATTTTCAAACGTGATGCCTTGGCGAATAGGTGACGGAAATGGACCAGGCTGACTTTGCGAATGAATCTTCGGCTTAAGCTCAAAAAACGAAAATAGATCCTTCAAATAAAGCGCTTGTCCACCGATTGATGAGAAGCTGGCAAGCTGGCCTTCAAGCAATCCTCTCAGGCGCTGGAACGAGGCGACAAGAAACGTAAGCTCACCTACCGTAAAATATCCCACAATCGTTCCCCAGACAATTGATGCGTAGGCGAAGTAATTTCCTGCTGTACCAATCAGGCTGAACAGTGTTCCCCAACCTGAACGCCGCACTGCAAGATTGCGATGTGAATTATAGATGAGCGCCGTGAGTTGCCGATACCGATCTATCAGCATAGGGCTCAGGTTGAATATTTTGACCTCTTTTGCTGTCTCGATACTTGATGCGGTTTGTCGCAAGTAGTCCACTTCGCGCCTGTCAGGTGTGCGCAGATAATCGAGGGCATAGCCTGCTGCGTTAAAATGGGCTTCGCCCAGAAATGCAGGTATCAGGGAAAGCACCAACAGCACAGTTACCCACGGGGCATATACCAACAGTCCGATTGCAAAGCTTACGACCGTTACCATGTCTTGCATCTGATTGAAGACTTGCGTCATCAATGTCATGCCGGAACTAGTCTGGTGACGGGCGCGGTCTAGCTGGTCTTGAAAACCTGCGTCTTCAAATTGCGCGAGATCGAGTGAAGCTGCATGTTCCATCAGCTTCACGCTCGCAGTGTTGCTGAGTCGTTCGGATAACAGGCTGTCGATCAGGGACACGGCCCGACCCAAAGCATCTGCCACGACGGCCAGCGCAAATTCTGCGCCTACTAAAATCAGCAGAAACCTCAATTGCGGATTATTCAACCAATCTTGAAGATCAACAGGTCTGGGCGAAATCTGCATGGATGCCACCACGCCATCGACAATGAGCTTGGCAACAAACAAAATTGCCATCGGAATGAGTGCGCGCACCAGGCGCATCGCCAAAGAGGCGAACATAAGTGTGCGGCCGGATTTCCAAACGAGTGCAAAGTATGGCTTCAAATCTTTGAAGGCGGATAACATGTCAAAAAAGCGGCGCAAATGTTGCGCTACTTGGGCTGAGCCAGTATTTGAATGACCAGTCGGCGTGTCGCCGTTCGACGCGTTCGTCATTAGTGCCTCACAATAAGATTAGCCCGGATTGGGCCCATTCTGAATGTGAGCGAAACCTTTTCGACCGTTAGGAAGTTCCAAGGTTTATCTAGATTTCATGCGGCAAAATAACGCCTGCATCGCAATTGTGCTGTTGCGGATTAAAGAGGCAGTTTTCAGTTCAGATTTTTTTCATCATCTTGGCGCTGTTCCCATATCGGCTTTTTGCGTTTGGGAGCCGTTGGATCAGGCGCGCCAAAGAGAACTTCAAAAACTGATTTTCTTCTTAGTGGTTTCACTTCTTGCGGTGGCAGCGCGACCACAACTTGATCCTGATTGAAATCTTGAGCTAGCGCTTGATCTTCTGGAGTTACGCTTTGCTCGGCTACTTCTGGCTGAGGTGCGGGCTCAACATAACCAGGCAGGACCGCGACAGCCAAATTCTTATGAGCTGGCTCCATAACATCACGCCAGATCAAAGTGGGAAGCGATCCACCTGTCACATTCTTTGTTGGGGTGTTGTCATCGTTGCCCATCCATACACCAGCCACCATGTAAGGTGTGAAACCGATGAACCATGCATCGCGGTAATTTTGACTGGTGCCAGTTTTGCCGCCTATGTCGAAATTTCCAAATTGTGCTTTAACGCCAGTGCCATTTTGCACAACGGCGCGAAACAGGCGGTTCATTTCGCCGAGATTGTGTTCCGAAATCACCTGGCCCAGGCCATCACCTTTGCGTTCGTAAAGCACTTTGCCATCACGCGTCACGATGCGTTTCACCACATAGGGCTGCACCGCAGTGCCACCATTGGCGAAGGGCACATAGGCGGTGACCAGTTCCATGGGGCTCACTTCGGAAGTTCCAAGGGCGAGCGATGCATCCTGGGTAAGGGTGGAGGTTATGCCAAAGCGCTGGGCAACTGCCGCCACTTTGTCAGTTCCAACATTTACTGCCAGTTTTGCTGCAACGGTGTTTATTGATTGTGCGAATGCCTGTTCCAACGACACAGGGCCTAGATATTTCTGCTTATAATTTTCCGGGCTCCACCCGCCGATGCGTACTGGTTCGTCGATCTCGGTTGAGTCTGGTGTAAAACCGTTTTCCATGGCGGCTTCATAAACGAAAGCCTTGAAGGCTGAGCCCGGTTGGCGGCTTGCGGCGATGGCACGGTTGTATTGGCTTTTTTGATACGATTTACCACCGATCATGGCGATGACAGCGCCTGTTGGATCCATCACCACCATTGCAGCCTCAGACACATTCATCTTCTTGCCATTTTGCGCCAAGCGTTTGCGAATGGCCTGCTCGGCGTTGGCCTGGATGTTTGGATCAATTGTAGTTTCGATGATAATCGATTGGTCGTAATTTTTGACCAGCAGTGGCAACTGTTTTGAAATCCAGTCAACGGTATATTGTTTGGCTGGAAGACTGGCTTCAGGGATTACACCACCTGCGGTATCGACGGCTTCGGCGGCGTCATCTGGTGTGATGAATTTCGATTCGACCATGGCGTTGATCACCAGTTTGGCTCTGGTTAAATTTGCTTCCGGATTTTTGGCAGGATTATAATTGGTTGGCGCCTTCAACACTGCGGCCAAACTTGCTGCTTCCATGATGGTGAGATCAGATGATGACTTGTTGTAATAAGTGTGGGCGGCCTGTTCGATGCCGTAAGCACCAGCGCCAAAATAAACGCGGTTCATATAGAGCTGAAGAATTTCATCTTTGGTAAATTTTGATTCGAGCCACACTGCGAGCACTGCTTCTTGCGCTTTGCGTGTTGCAGTTTTTTCTTGAGTCAAAAATAAATTTTTAGCCAATTGCTGCGTGAGTGTTGAACCACCCTGCACCAAGCGGCCCGCAAAAATGTTTCGCGATATGGCACGCGCGAGACCAATGGGGTCAATGCCGAAATGGCTACGGAACCTGCGGTCTTCAATGGCTATCACAGCATTGGGCACATATTCGGGCATATTGGCAATGCTTGCGGCATCACCGAAAAATGAACCTTGTTCGGATAAAACGGAGCCGTTGTTGGCCAGCATCATGATGCCCGGCTCGCGCTCTGGAATTGTTAAAAGGCCGCGCTCGTTTAAGGAAAAGAAAATATATGAAACGGCCAGTGCGCCTGCGACTACGCTCCAAAATCCTAGCAGCACAAAAAAACCAATGAGTCTGCGGATAATGCCGCGCTTGGATTTGGTCCGCCGATTTTCAGATTTCATATCATTGCGGACATCAGCAAAAAGCACAGGCTCCTTGCGGCTCGCCTTTTTTTTGCTCTTGCTGCTCCTGAAAATTCCCATTTCGACTCAACCCCAAAGTCTGCACTGCAAGTTATACGCCAACGCTGATTTTGGGTATGTTAACAATTCGAGGAATTTGTTTGGCCAGCAATAATGGTGCAATCAAGGCTGAGTTTAAAACTACATTACGGCGCCGACATACCACGGCACATATTCATTATCGCCGTAACCCAATTCTTCCGATTTGGTTTTTTGGCCAGATGCGGTTTTTAAAATCATCTCGAAAATCTCTTGGCCTTTGGCTTCCAGCGAAACGCCTTCAACGATGTCTCCACAGTTGATATCCATATCTTCGATCATGCGGTTATAAATGTCTGAGTTGGTGGCGAGCTTGATGGAGGGGCATGGTTTATTGCCGTAAGCGGAGCCGCGACCAGTTGTGAAGCACATCAAGTTTGCGCCGCCTGCCACTTGGCCTGTTGCTGAAACCGGATCGTAGCCTGGCGTATCCATAAATACAAAACCTTTGGTGGTTACGGGTTCTGCGTAATGGTAAACGGCGTTCAATGTGGTTGTGCCACCCTTGGCTGCGGCACCTAGCGACTTTTCGAGAATGGTGGTGAGGCCGCCGAGTTTATTGCCCGGAGATGGGTTGTTGTTCATCTCCATGTTGTTGCGCGTGGTATAATCTTCCCACCACTTGATGATGCCAACTAGTTTTTCGCCAACTTCTTTCGTGGCGGCGCGTCTGGTTAGGAGATGTTCTGCGCCATAAATTTCCGGGGTTTCCGACAAGATTGCTGTGCCGCCATGGCGGACAAGTATATCAACGGCTGAACCTAATGCGGGGTTGGCGGTGATTCCAGAATAGCCATCAGAGCCGCCGCATTGCAGGGCCAGAATTAATTCTGATGCAGAGCAGGTTTCGCGTTTCACATTATTAACCGCAGGCAACATTGCTTTAACGGCTTCAACGCCAGCCGCCACGGTTTTCCTGGTGCCGCCGGTTTCCTGAATTGTCATGGTGCGGAAGGTTTCGCCTTCTTCAACTTTATAAGCTTCCTTGAAGCGTGGAATTTGAAAGCCTTCACAGCCCAGGCCCACCATCATAACGCCGCCCATATTTGGGTTGGTGGCATAGCCCCAAGCGGTTCGTTTGAATGTATCAAAAATCACGCCGCGATAATCAATCACGCAGCCATTGTCTTGGGTGAGGGCCACAACGCCGTCGATGTTTGGATAGTCTTTGAGAATGCCTGAGCGGTTGATTTCTTGTGCAATGAAAGTGGCCACTGTTGCTGAGCAGTTAACCGATGTCATGATGCCAATATAGTTGCGCGTGCCGACCTTGCCGTTTTTACGCCTGAAGCCCTGGAATGTGGCACGGTCTTTTTCGGGCACCATAAGTTCTTGTCTGGCGGCTTGGGCAAAAGCATAATCATGTGACAACGAGCCCATCTCCACATTGTGCTCGTGCACCCAGTCCCCTGCTCCGATATCGGTTTTTGCAAATCCGATGATCTGGCCAAACTTGCGGATGGGTGTTCCCTTGCTGATTGCAGTGGATGCCATTTTGTGGCCGCGCATGATGCGAGCTGTTGTGGTGATACCTTCGGCTGCAACCAAGCCCTTATCAATAATGCGGTTTGAGACCAGAACATTGTCTTCAGCATTTAAACGGAGCATGGCGTGCGGTTGCATGGTGAAATCTCTTTCTCAAACTGTTATAACAGTTCCATACTCGCTAGAGGCTGTAAAAACAACAAAGTTGGGAAGAGAAAAATAGATGAAAAAGCGGCTGTTTAAAGCTCCGTCGGGTGCTTCGATCAATTTTACTGAACTGGGCTTTGGTGCAGCGCCTCTGGGCAATCTTTACCGCCCCACAACAGATAAGGATGCGCAAGCCACATTGGAAGCTGCATGGAATGCAGGCGTTCGTTATTATGATACAGCACCGCTTTATGGGCTGGGGCTTTCTGAAGTTCGCCTCAATCAATTTTTGCGCGGGCGCAAGCGCGATAGCTATGTGCTGTCAACCAAGATTGGCCGGTTGCTTGAAGTTTGCGCACCTGAACAGCGCACAGGCATCGGCAAGTTTTTCAACACTCCAAACCGCCGCGAAGTGTTTGACTATAGTTATGACGGTGTAATGCGTTCGCTTGAATTTTCGCTCGAGCGGCTTGGTGTTGATTCCATCGATATAGTGTTTGCGCATGATTGCGATGTGTTTACCCATGGTTCAGTCGAAAAGCGCGATATGCACGTTAAAGCTTTGATGGATGGCGGATACAAAGCGCTCGTGAAATTGCGCGACCAGAAGGTGATCAAGGCTTTTGGTGCAGGTGTGAATGAATGGCAGGTGTGCGAGACATTGGCAAAAGCTGGTGATTTTGATCTATTCTTGCTGGCCGGGCGTTACACACTTTTAGAGCAAGAGGCGTTGAATTCATTTTTGCCTATGTGTGAAGAGCGCGGCATTGGAATTGTTTTGGGCGGGCCATATAATTCAGGCATCTTGGCCACTGGCCCAAGCAAGGGTGCGTTTTACAATTATGAACCCGCACCCAAAAATATTCTCGAACGTGTGGCAAAGATTGAAGCAATTTGCAAAAAACACAAAGTGAAATTGCCGGAAGCTGCTTTGCGGTTTCCGTTGCTGCACCCTTCTGTGGTCTCGGTTATTCCAGGTGCTGTGGCTCCAAAGGAAGTGGCGCTGAATGTGAAGACACTAAGCGCTAAAATTCCAAAAGCACTTTGGAAAGATTTGAAATCTGCAGGCCTGATGAATGAGCACGCTAGAACATGATTATTGATGCGCACCAACATTTTTGGAATCCGGCACGCGGTGATTATGGTTGGATGGGTGGCCCAGGGCTGGATGCCATTCGCAAACCCATTTTGCCGGTGGACATGGCGGCGCATTTAAAAAAACACGGCGTTGATAAAACGGTTTTGGTTCAGGCTGCGCCAACCATCCATGAGACCGAATATATGTTGGGCCTGGCGGACGCCAGCCCACATGTGGCCAAGGTTGTTGGCTGGATTGATTTTGAATCACGGGAAGATTTGAAACATTTGCAGCGCTTGGCCAAACATCCGAAGTTTTCTGGTGTGCGGCCAATGATTCAAGATTTGCCTGACCCTGAATGGATGCACCGCAAGGATGTTCAATGGGCGTTTGATGCGATCATAGATCTTGACCTGACATTTGATGCCTTGGGATTTCCGATCCATCTCGAACCATTTTTGAGACTGTTTAATCGCTATCCAAAAATGCGCATTGTTGTTGATCACTGCATGAAACCGCGCATCAGAGATGGTGGCTTTCTTGAGTGGGCGCCGGGCATTGCCAAGATTGCCAAGGAAACTTCTGTTTTTTGTAAATTATCGGGATTGGCTACTGAGGCCAAATCTGGATGGGAAACTGAGACGCTTTTGCCTTATGCCCGTCATGCCATTGAGGTCTTTGGCGCAGGCCGGGTGATGTTTGGATCGGATTGGCCCGTGCTCGAGCTAAATGGATCCTATGATTCATGGTTTGACGCAGCAAAAACGATTGTGCAACCTTCTGATTTTAAAGTAATTTTTGGAGATACTGCGGCAAAATTTTATCGAATTGCAAATTGAATAAAATACCTCAAAAAATCAGGTGCGATTACATAATATTTTGATGTAAAAACATCTTTACATCATTTTTAAAATTAGGCATGTTGATCTTCATAAACTGGAGATCAAAGCCATGACTGATCCTACCGCTGCGCCCCTCGATCACCCTGCAATTCGCACTGAACTCACGGCTTTCGGGTTTTCCTGGTTGAAGAATATTTCATGGAATGAGGACGCCTCTACCTTGGCGGCGAAGGCTCTTGCTGAGGGTGAAGTTGAGCAGACGTGCAATGGCGCGCTCGTCGCAAAGACCGGCATTCATACGGGGCGCAGTCCCAAAGATAAATACATCGTGATGGATGATGATACGGCGGCAAGCGTGTGGTGGGATCAGAACCGCGCAATGAGTGCCAAGCACTTTGAAACACTCAAGTCCGATTTTCTCGTCCATGCGCGGCTCAAAAATATTTTTGTTCAGGATTTGGAAGCTTGTGCTGCTCCTGCGCATGTTCTCAATACGCGTGTGATCACAGAGCTGGCTTGGCATAGTCTCTTCATTCAACATTTGTTGAAGCCCAGCACTAAGGCAGACTTCGGCAATGAACTGACCATTATAGATTTCCCAAGCTTCAAGGCTGATCCCTCGCGTCATGGCACTTCGAGCGAAACTGTTATTGCAATTGATTTTGCCAGCCGCACTATTTTGATTGGTGGCACGGCTTATGCCGGTGAAATCAAGAAGGCCGTATTCACCTATCTGAATTACGCGCTTCCAGAAGCTGGTGTTTTGCCGATGCATTGTTCAGCCAATCATGGCGCGAACAATGACACTGCTATTTTCTTTGGGCTGTCAGGCACTGGAAAGACCACGCTCTCGGCTGATCCCTCACGCGTGCTCATTGGTGATGATGAACATGGCTGGAGCGATGTCGGGGTGTTCAATTTGGAAAACGGTTGCTATGCCAAAACGATCAATTTGGCCCAAGATGCTGAGCCTGATATTTTTAATGCCACACAGCAAGTTGCAACAATTCTTGAAAACGTTGTTGTCAATACCGCAACAGGCGAGCCAGATTTTGGTGATGATACACTGACGGAAAACACCCGTGCTGCTTACCCATTAGCCGCAATTGCGAACGCCTCCACCACTCGCATTGGCGCTGTGCCA
Source organism: uncultured Aestuariivirga sp. (assembly GCA_964244815.1). GTDB lineage: Bacteria > Pseudomonadota > Alphaproteobacteria > Rhizobiales > Aestuariivirgaceae > Aestuariivirga. The sequence continues at coordinate 35,275 of CAXTKH010000001.1, forward strand.
AAAACAATTATCATGTTGTGTGCTGATGCCTTTGGCGTGTTGCCGCCACTTGCAAGATTAAGCACTGAACAAGCCATGGATATTTATCTTGCAGGGTACACTGCAAAATTGGCTGGCACTGAGCGTGGCGTAAAGCAACCCGAAGCCACGTTCTCGGCATGCTTCGGAGCGCCATTTTTACCACGTCATCCAAAAGTATATGCCACGATGCTGGGGACACTGATGGCCAAACACAATGTGCGTTGCTACCTTCTGAACACCGGGTGGACTGGTGGTGCATATGGTGTTGGTTCGCGCATCAAGCTTTCTGATACGCGCACCATGCTGGCTGCAATATTGGACGGGCAGCTCGATAATGCTTCATGCCGTATTGATGAGAACTTTGGGCTGGCGGTTCCGCTTGCAGTACCAGGAGTGGATGCGAAACTTTTGAATCCGCGTGACTGTTGGCAGGATAAATCAAGCTATGATGTTGCTGCCGAAGACTTGAAGCTAAGATTTGAAAGTGCACTTCGACACCTGAAGCCTGTGAACATCAAGGAACTTCTGGCAGCAGAATAGCTTACATCAGTTTTGAGACAATCAGGAATGTGACGGCACTTGCCAATGCTGAAAGGCAAGTGCCCCACAGCAAATCAATCACAGCAATTTTTACGCTGAACCCATTCATCACTGACAAATTTGTAAGGTCATAGGTGCCGTACGCAACAAAGCCCAAGGCTGCTGCCAAACCAATTGTATAGACCATTGAGCCGGATTTCAAACCTGGTGATACTGCAAAGAACATCAAGCCCGCGGCATAGACCGCATAGAATATCGTCGCCGCTACCAAATTAGGTTGCTTGCGCAGCAAGTCTCCCATTTCTGCCATATAGGTTGAGCGGGCCAACCAACCGAGCCAAACCAGATCAATTGCTACAAAAACGACAAGAGTTACAAAATAGGTGATGATAGTTTTTGTCATTTGTTTTTTCCTTGCAGATTGGATGACTGCGCGAAGCTTACGGGTGGCTGCAATGGTTTTGGGCGCCGTTGCAGGCGCATGCCCTTTAACCAAAGCTTGAGCGCTTCCCAGTGGATACCGCCCAGGATTTTCAGCGGCAACAACGGCAAGCTAATAAACGATTTCATCAAAACGCGGTCAGTCAATTCCACACGGGTTCCTGAAAACCATGCATTGAGGCATGGGCCGTTCGAGTCGGTTAATCTTATTCCCAATTTCAGCTCTTCATGCGGGGCTGCAATCGTGAAGTCGTAATGGCCTTCAACTTTGTTGAACGGCGACACATAGAAACGCTTTTCAACTGACTGGTTATTGTCAGCACCAAGTGGGACGACATAAGAATGACGTTCGCCGAATGTATTACTTACCTCATAGATCATCAATTGCAGCTGATCGGTAGCGTCAAAACAATAATAGGTGGTGAGGGGATTGAAGAGGCGACCTAATACACTTGGATAGCAAAACATGAAAATGCGTTTGATGCTAAGTCCGTTCCGACTTTGCTTCACCAATGACCAGGCATGATCTTTAATGCCAGTGCCATCACCCGCACCAAATTTGATATCGCTCAATGCAAATAAATTAAATCGGTTGTAACTGAAAAATTTGAGGCGCTTGGCAACAACATCAATTTCATTCACGTCGATAAAGAGATTGTATACCTTATAACGTAACTCATGGTGCACGGGAGCCATCCTGCGATGGACAACTTCGCCAACATAAAGACATGTTGTGATTGCGCTCACTCTGCTGCCTCCAGAAAGTTTGGTCTTTCGCGCGGCGCAGTTGATGTCACATGAACGCGTTGATCTGGCTCGGCCAAATTCCACGGGCGCAATGTGCCGCCCAATTGTTCGGCAACTGCGAGGGCTGATTGCAAACCGTCTTCATGAAAACCAGAGCCGAAATGTGCGCCACAATACCATGTGCGATTTTCACCCTGCAACGACCACAACTGCTTTTGCATTTTGCTGGTTTGCTCGTTGAATATGGGATGAGTGTATTCAAATTGTTTTATGATTGAATGAGGTTTGCGGTTTGCATTCAAACTCACAAATAAATTTTTATCAGTTTTCAACGGTTGCAATGCGTTCATCCAATAAGTGACGGAGGCTGAATTGGTTTTATTAGTCTCGCCAACATAATTCCAACTGGACCACAAGCGTTTGCGGCGCGGCATGAAGCTTTCATCATGGTGCAAGATTGCAGTGTTTTTCGAATACTGGAATGGCGACAGGATCCTTGTTTCTTCTGATGTCGGCGCAGCCAGCATATTTAACGCCTGGTCAGCATGTGTTGCAACGACGATGTGGTCAAAGCTCTCGCGGTAACCTTTGACACCCTCGACAATAACATTAACTCCGTTTCGGATGATTTTTTGAACTGGGCATGCTGTGATGATTTGCATCCGGCTGTCGGCAATCAGCCTTTGAACATATTCAGTAGATCCTCCTTCAACGGTGCGCCATGTCGGGCGATCATAAAAATTCAGCAGGCCATGATTGTCGCAGAAGCGCAAAAAACATTTGGCAGGATAATTTAACATTTGATCGGGTGTGCAAGACCAGATTGCACCGGCCATTGGCAACAGATGCAAATCGATAAATTCTTGACTGTAATTTTGGGTACGCACAAACTCAGAGAGTGAAACATCCTCTCCCAGGTTTTCAATCTGCGCGCTGCCACTTTTAAAAAACCTCACCAGATCTCGGATCATACGAAAATGGCTAGGGTTCAGGAGATTGCTGGCGTGACCGACCAAGCTGGTCAGCCCAGCCCCTGAATACTCATATGCACCTTTGCCCAAGGATACCGCAAAGCCCATGTTTGAATCTGCCGTGGGTACACTTAGATATTCAAAAAGCGCAGAAAGGTTGGGATAGGTTTGATTGTTATAGACAATGAAGCCTGTATCGACTGGAGTCTGGCCTTCTGGTGTGGGGCACATAAATGTGTTGGAATGACCCCCGATACGACCATCGGCTTCAATTAGTGTTACATCATGCCGTTGGGATAAAAGCCATGCTGCCGAAAGCCCTGATATGCCCGATCCCACGACTGCAATTTTAAGTGAATTCAATTGTTACAAACCCCGCCTTTTGACATTATAGATTATTACGGTGGAAGAACCATAAAGGTTTAGATGTTCACCTATTTGTTATGATCCGCCGTCGGTTGAGGGTCGTTATCATTCAAACAGGTGAAAAAGACAGTCATGAACAGCGCGTTACCTTGGAAATTGGTTTGGATTACAGGTGCCTCGACAGGGATTGGCCGAGAGATTGCCTTACAATTAGCTGCAAGCGGTGTAATCGTGGCGGTTTCAGCGCGAAATGCCGAAAAGCTTGAAAACATGGGACCTAATGTCAAAGCTTACCCTCTGGACGTAACAGACGCCGCTGCTGTTCAAAAGACAATTGCCAGCATTGAGCGCGAGCTAGGGCCGATTGATATGGCGTTGATGGCAGCAGGAGCGTATGCGCCTGTTGACCTCAAGGCGTTATCACCTGAACCTTTTGCAAAAATGATGGGGGTCAATTTTCTGGGCGTTGTGAATTGCATCGCGGGAATTTTGCCTGTGATGCGCCAGCGGAAGCGAGGTCGCATTGCCTGGATTGCATCGGTTGCAGGTTATAGGGGACTTCCCAAAGCTGCTGGATACGGCCCATCAAAGGCTGCACTCATCAATTTGGCCGAGAGCATTGCGCCCGAGCTTTCTTTGCAGGGCATCGAGGTGAGCGTGATCAATCCAGGTTTTGTTTCGACGCCTATGACGGCGCAAAATGATTTTCCAATGCCGTTCTTGATGAACCCGCAAGATGCCGCTCGCCGAACCATTCAAGGGTTGGCAGCAGGTAAATTTGAAGTGGCCTACCCGACGCGGTTTGTTATAATTTTGAAAATCGCACGATTATTACCTTACAAGTTGTATTTTTGGTTGATTAAGCATGGCGTGCTTTCGAAAGACGCGTAGTCGGTGTCGCATGCGACGCGGCGGTGAAACACATAATGGTTGGTTGCGTTTATACTGATGCAGATTGGAACAAGTTATGCTCAGTGACTTAACAGCTCTAACGCTCGCACGTATTCAATTTGCTTTTACAATGTCATTTCACATTGTGTTCCCGGCTTTTTCAATTGGGCTCGCCAGCTACCTCGCTGTGCTGGAGGGAATGTGGCTATGGAAGAAAAATCAGATTTATAAAGATCTGTTCAATTTCTGGAAAAAGATATTCGCAGTCGCATTTGGCATGGGTGTCGTATCAGGCATTGTGATGTCATATCAATTTGGCACAAACTGGAGCGTATTTTCTGACAAGGCAGGCCCCGTGATTGGACCGTTGATGGGCTACGAGGTATTGACTGCGTTCTTCCTCGAGGCTGGTTTTCTGGGGGTCATGTTGTTTGGTGAAAAGCGCGTTGGGGCCGGGCTGCATTATGTCGCCACATTGATGGTGGCGATTGGCACATTAATTTCCACAACATGGATACTTGCGGTGAATAGCTGGATGCAAACGCCAGCTGGTTATTCCATCAATTCAAAAGGTCAGTTCGTTCCAGAGGATTGGCTGGCTATTATCTTCAATCCATCTTTTCCATATCGCTTGGTGCATATGGTATTGGCCGCATATCTGACAACGGCATTTGTGGTGGGCGGCGTGGCTGCCTGGCATCTATTGAAAGACAATGCATCGCCTGCTGCACGCAAAATGTTTTCCATGGCAATGTGGATGGCCGTTATTGTAGCGCCCTTGCAAATTGCTGCGGGCGATATTCATGGGCTCAATACACTTGAATATCAGCCCGCTAAAATTGCAGCGATGGAGGGTGATTATGAAACCAGTTCCGGCACTCCACTTATCTTGTTTGGTATACCCGACGATGAAGCCGAAGTTACACGCTATCAAATTGCCATTCCAAGTTTAGGCGCTTTCATTTTAACACATCGTGCGGATGGAGAAGTGAAAGGCCTGAAGGCATTTGACAAGGACAAACGGCCATCGGCGGAGATCATATTTTATACATTTCGGTTGATGGTGGGCATTGGATTTCTTATGCTTGGTGTGGGGCTTTGGAGTTTGGTTCGGCGTTTTAAGGCACAGGCGCTGTATGAAGATCGTTTACTACACAGATTTGTGTTGCTGATGACGCCGTCGGGATTTGTAGCAGTATTGGCTGGCTGGATTACAACCGAAGTTGGCCGGCAGCCCTATACAGTTTATGGGATGCTGACCACTGCCCAATCAGTATCGCCAATCTCGCCCCCTGCGGTGGCAACATCATTAGTGGCATTTATTGTGGTGTATTTTTTCGTTTATGCAGCTGGACTTTTTTATGTGTTGCGATTGTCGCGCACGCCGCCCGATTTCGTTGATCCTCAGATCAATAACGCCCCCATGAAGGCTGCCGGTATTCATCCTGGGCCTGCCATGGCTGCAAGTGAACAAGGAGGCGCAAATGTTATATGATCTTTCGTCGCTATGGGCTTTCATTATTGCATTTGCAGTTTTTGCATATGTGCTTCTTGATGGTTTTGATCTCGGCATCGGCATTCTATTTCCTTTTTCAAAAAATGAACATGAGCGCGATGTGATGATGAATTCAGTGGCACCGATCTGGGACGGAAATGAAACCTGGCTGGTTTTAGGTGGTGGCGGTTTGCTGGCTGCATTTCCCTTGGCTTATGCCGTGGTGTTTCCGGCTTTATATGCACCGCTTACTGCGATGCTGCTGGGGTTGGTGCTTCGCGGCGTTGCATTTGAATTTCGGTTTCGCACAAAGCGGGGGCAATTCCTTTGGGATTGGGCTTTCAGTGGAGGATCATTGATTGCGGCATTGGCGCAGGGCTTTGCGCTTGGCGCACTGGTGCAAGGTATTCGCGTTTCTAACCGTGTCTATGCTGGCGGGTGGTGGGATTGGTTCACGCCATTCAGTGCGCTGACCGCAGTTGCAGTAGTTGTTGGCTATGCGCTGCTTGGGTCAACTTGGTTGGTGATGAAAATGGATGGGGCTGTGCAAGACAGGGCATTTGTTCATGCGCGTTGGACGGCTTTAGCGACTTTGGCGTTGATTGCGCTGGTAAGTCTTTGGACACCATTTCTGCGACCAGAATATTTTGATCGCTGGACGGTTTATCCATCGGTGATATTCAGCGCCATTGTTCCACTCAGTGTGGCTGCATGTGCATACGGTCTACTTACAGGACTTCGTGACAAACTCGATTATCGACCATTTCTGTCTTCACTTGGAATTTTTGCGTTGTGTTTTATCGGGCTGGGTATCAGCTTTTATCCCAATATCGTGCCGCCATCACTTTCAATTGTGGAGGCTGCGGCCCCCGAAAAAAGTCTGGCATTCCTGATGGTTGGGTTTTTGGTCATGATGCCACTGATATTGGTTTACACTGGGTATTCTTACTGGGTGTTTCGTGGCAAAGTGAACCCCGAAGAGGGATACCACTAGTGGAACTTCCAAAAACTGCCCAAAGATTATTGTGGTTTTTTTCGTTGTGGGCTGCTGGTGTTATTGCCGTGGGCGTTGTGGCATTTACAATTCGGATCATGATTAAGTAAGCAATCTCAATAGTTCAAGACAGTGGTCTTTACCGCTGGACTTGTTCAGTCAACTTGTTGATAAGTTGTGTTAATTGAAGTTGCAAATGCGCCAAGCGCTGATGTTGTGACATTGATCGGGGAGCAGTAGTTATATGGCGAAATTTGCCAGCAAATATTTCGGTTTAAATTTGCGCATTCAGTGTGAAAAATTTGGTTCCATTGCTGAAGTCTGCAGAGGCACTTCGCTCAATAGACAACAATTCAACAAATATTTACGCGGTGAAAACCTACCCAGTGTGCGTACGCGCCGACGACTTTGTGAGTTTTTTAATATTCCTGAAGATGAAATGTTTGCTCCGCCTGACAGCCTTAAACCCGAAGCGAAAAACGGGTTTTATGCATCTGACGGAAGCCTGAAGCCCTCTCAAGATAATCTCAAAAGCTTAGAGGCCGTTGCGCGATCTTTTTTGCAGCGGAACTCAAAATTACCAAAGCGCAATTTGGATGATGGATATTACTATTGCTATTTTCCACTTCAGAACCAGCGTAATTTTTTGGTTCGTTCAGCTTTGAAAATTTCAACCAGCAATGGTTTAACCAGATTTACAAGACACACATATTTCCGTTCTGCCGAATTTCCGTCTAAGTTTATTGCGCGTGGCAGGCATCGAGGTTTAGTTATACAAGCTGATGGCGAGAGTTACATGCTCGGCATGAATTCGTTTGAACCTTTTCACTTAAGTCTGATTACAATTCCTGATGGTGTTGACCCAATCAGAATTGGCCTTGGCTTAACGCGTGGAATTTCGCAATCCTTGGCCTGCCGCGTATGTTTCGAATTTGTTGGAAATAAATTTTCTGATGCGAAACAATTGGCCAAGTTTATTGGTGTTATCAGCGTATCCAGTAAATCAATTCACCCATCAATTCGCGCAGCATTTTCAGCTCAGGACGAACAGTTTCCGGGACAACTTGATTTGCCAGCATTTGAAAAAATCATCGCATCGATACAAGATTACCATCAGCTCAATGTTCTTAACCCATTGACGGCAGACCTTTAACTTACTTCAATTTTTTTCCAGATGTTTTTTAAACGTTTGCGGATCAACTTCGCCCTCAGCTGCTGAACACGCTTCGTAAAACGTGTCCTCCAAATGTTTTGCGATTTTCATCAGCCCTGCAGATTTTGACGCAATCCACAGGCTTCTCACCTGGGTCGCAGTGTATGCAGCAACCTCGGTACTGTGCAATTTTTGTTTGGATAGCTGGTCTAAACTACTTTTTCCTACCATTAAACGTCTTAGCAAGTTCCTCGTTTCAATTCGCGTTCCTTGCAGTTTACGAGGTTCGAAGAACTTGGTTTCACGCATTTACTGCTCCCCAGCCGCATTTTGTATTTGCACGACTGTTATTCACGGAATCTGAGAAACATTCAATTTCTCAGTATTTTGCGCAGCATTCGCAATTTTAATAAAAATTTGCGAATAGTAGATTCAATCTTGAATACATTCTTTTGAAAACTCAGCTCTGCAACTTTGACAAGGCCACAAGGCAAAACCTCTAATGATAAAGGATTTCAAAATGACAAGCGTTACCAGCAAAAAGCCAGTTCTTAAGCCAGCAGCCCTTTCCAAAAAAGGCCTTCATTATAACAAGGTTTAGTTCGCGTTCAATTCAGGCACTGAGGTCAAATTGGCTTCGGTGCCTTTCAACTTCGGAGCGATAAAATGCAAATCGAGGAATATCGTACTTCTCCCACGCTTATCGTAATGCCCGCCAGTAATGAAGATAAATCTCCTGGCAGCATCGGCGTGTACGACTACCTCACAAAGAATTATGCTTACGTTTCTATCTCCAACATTTACTGGTTGGAATATTTTGCAGAAAAAAAATCATGGTCCCAAGTTCTTTTGGATCACAAGTCAGCCAATCCTGAAACTTTGAGTTATGATATCGCCAATCTCACCAGTTTGGGCTTTTTAGTTATGGGGAATGGAGCCGAAGCTCAAAAATACGACCGCTTTTCAAAAGAATGGAAATGGGATCTTTCTTCTGCGCTTTTCCATTTTACAATTCTCGACAACGAGTTTGAGAGCCAAGATGATTCTACCGCAATTCAGCTTTCTAAACTTGAACATGAACAACAGCCCGTTCAAACTTGGACGAATGGAGCGCAAGCTATAGCTTTGCCTTCACCGTTGTCGGGAAAGAATGCTGAGCTCTTAAACTTGATGGCCAAGAGAAGAACCAACCGCACAAATAGCGGTCATGAGATTACAAATGATGAGCTTAGCTCATGTCTTTTCGCGGGACTTGGCATTACAAGTTATGTTGAAACGCCAACCGGAGATTTGCCGCTTTCGATGACGCCTTCAGGGGGCGCACGCAACCCATTTGAAGCTTTTGTAATATTGAACCGCGGGGCAGAGTTGGCTGCGGGGGTCTATCATTACAGTGGGAGCGAACATTCGCTTCAGAGGCTCGAAAGAACTGTTCCTGCACCGTTGCACCAATTTTTGGCAAATCAGGAATGGACCAACGATATGGCTGCGGTGATTATACTGGTTGCTGTTCTGGAACGTACGATGTGGAAATATTCTGATGCAAATGCCTACCGCGTCGTTTTGATCGAGGCTGGGCACATTGCGCAAAACATCATGGTGGCAGCAACCAATATGGGCTTGTGTGCTTGCCCAACGGCTGCACTAGCGCATGGGCCTTTAAGTGAACATCTGGGCCTTGAAGCGCTCACCCACACACCAATTTATGCGCTTACACTTGAAAAGCCATTGCCAAACACTGACAAGATCTATGCCAACCCATTACTGCAAGAGCGTGTTGGCCTTTTGAGCTAACCCAGCATAATAACCCGGGTTCCCAACTGCACAGTGGAATACAGATGCACAATATCAACGTTCAGCATTCCGATGCATCCTGCTGTGTGTTTCAGCCCTATGTCACTTGGCTTTGCACTGCCATGAATGCGGTTGATGGTATCAACTTCGCCTTTAAATAAATAAAGCGCGCGTGCGCCTAAAGGGTTGTCGAGGCCGCCTGGCATGCCATTTGGCAAATATTTCGCAAGGTCTGGCTTAACTTGAATGTGATAAGGGGCTGGCGTCCACACCGGCCACTCCGCCATTTTCTTGATTACCACCTCGCCCTTCCAGGCCTTGGCACTTTTTCCGACTGAAACGCCGTAACGGCGTGCCTGGCCGTTGCCCAAAACAAAATACAAAAAGCGATAGACCGGATCAACGATGATGGTTCCTGCTGGTTCGTTGGTTTCATATTCCATTTCGCGGCGCTGATATTTGTATTCAACATCTTTGGCTTCAGAGGTATTGATTTTAAATGGTTCGCTGGCGGAAGCGGAGCGATTTAAAAACAGTCCGGCAGATAATCCAGAACCAATAAGTTGACGCCGTGAAATTCCCATAGCCAAATCCCCTGTATATGATTGGCGGATGTGAAATCGCCAGAATCGGATTTACCCCACCCGGTCGGGTGGGGTCAACGCTGCAATTGGGAAAAAATTGGTGGTCCGCAAACAGGTTTGGAACTCGCCTGCCATTTCGTTGGCTGACACCGGAAATCGGAAAAACGATGTCATTTTCCACGCTGTTACGTCCGATTGACATGCGGACCTGGCAGCTCAACGTCGTGACAATTTTGCGGTTCCCAATAAAATTAAAAACTTTTCTTTGAAGAATGCGGGAACCCATTCAAAATTTTCGCGTTTTGAGCGGTCAACGCGAGTAGGCATAATGGCAAATTCATTCTCGACTCTTAATCAGCACCGGGACGATTCAGCAGAGCTTCTTGATCCACGTACAATGTACCCCAAACCACCTTTTGATGAGCAGCAACAGGAATGGCCTGGTCTAGCCAGCAAGATGGAACCGCGGCCGGATCATGGCGAAACAACATATCGTGGATCTGGACGCTTAAATGGACGAAAGGCTCTGATTACAGGAGGCGATTCCGGAATGGGACGAGGCGCTGCAATAGCATTTGCACGCGAGGGTTCGGACGTTGCCATCAACTATTTCCCAACTGAAGAACCAGATGCAAAAGAAGTTCTTGATATTATTAAAAGTGAAGAACGAGTTGGCGTAGGTCTACCTGGCGATCTTCGCGACGAAAGATTTTGTGAACAACTAATATCAGATACAGTTGAGAAGCTAGGCGGGCTTGATCTGCTTGTGCTGAATGCTGCACGTCAGCAGACGCATGCTTCACTTGAAGAGATTACCACAGAGCAATTTGATTGGACAATGAAGACGAATATCTATGCGCCGTTCTGGCTTATCAAGGCGGCCTTGCCCCATTTGAAACCTGGTTCCGTCATTATAGGTACAACATCCGAGCAGGCCACTGATCCATCGCCACAGCTTTATGATTATGCACAAACAAAAGCCGCTACGACCAATTGGGTCAGATCACTGGCTAAATTGTTGGCCGCAAAAGGTATCCGTGTAAATGGTGTCGCACCCGGGCCCATCTGGACTCCGTTGCAGGTTTCGGGCGGTGCAACAATGGAGAAGTTGAAAAATTTTGGCTCTCAGACTCCTCTTGGCCGTCCCGGGCAACCTGGCGAACTCGCTTCAATTTATGTTCAACTCGCTGATGCAAAAGCAAGTTATGCAACTGGACAAGTCTATGGTGCGTCGGGTGGCGAAGGTTTGCCGTAAGGCGTTTGGTTTCTTCATTTGTGAATATTAAAATTTCGAACTTTTGGAACATCAGTTTGATTCACACGTTGCTCCAGACGAAGCAGAAAGCTTCCAATTCATTTTTCTTGAGGAGATTATAATGGGAAATCAAGATCGCTATGGCTCCAGCAATAGCAGTTCATCAGGACGTGGAAATACGCGCGGCGGTTGGTCTTCATCACAAAACAATGAACGTGACCGCGATTCACAAGGTCGCTTTAGCAGCGAAGATCGCTATGGTGCTAATCAAAGATATGGCAATGATGATTATAACCGTGGAAGTAGCTCGAGTTACGGCAGCAGTTATGGGAATAATCAGGACCGCGACAATCAGAGGAGTTTCGCATCCGGCAGCGGGTATGGTGGAAGCGGCAGTATTTCTCGGAATGTTAACTGGGATAGTCGCGGCGGGTCTATGAGTGACGATGATCGCTCAAACACTGGATCAGACTACGACAATGAAAACAGCGAAAGCGGTTATTCGTCAAGTTCAGGCTACGGACAAAGTACTGGAGACAATGATCGCTCTCGGGACAATGAAGGTACGGGCATTCTTGGATCTATTTTCGGCGGCGATTCATCAGGTTCTTCATCTCAAAATGCTCATCCCCATGATCATGATTATTCGAATTGGCGGACTGAACAACTTGGTAAATTTGATGAAGATTATAAAGCGTTCCGCGAAGAAAAGCGTAAGAAATTTTCTGATGAATTTGGAAATTGGCGTAGTGAGCGGAGCAAGGCACAATCAGCGCAGTCTGGTAACGATGCATCTAAGGATTCAAGTTCCACAACGTCCCCTTTGGGTTCTGGGTCTATTTCGGGCTCGACTGAAGAATAATTATTAAAAGTTCAAGGCCTTGGTTTATTGACCAAGGCCTTTTTTTATCGCTGGAACAATTGGTTTGGTTAAACGTTAGTGTTGAACCTACATAATCAGTGTTGCTAATTGGAGGAGCAGATAATGAATACGGAAAAATCATCCGGTCAAAACCAACGCCCTGAAGCTGTTGCGGAATTTGCTGAAACTGCACGTCATGAGAGCTCGGGCAAAGACCCAAAAGATATGACAGCAGATGAGCATACAGCACCGATACCTGTCGATAATGAAGTCAAGCATGACGTTGCTGAGAAAATCCTGAATGCAGGCGCTCACGGCGAAAAAATTGACATTGAAGAAACAGTTGAGCCTATTCCAGACCGGGTTGTTGAAAGTCGTTAGTTAACTCTGCCAATAAATCTTTGGCCTGTTTTAAATCAGAATAAAACTGTGTTTTCATCTCGTCTGATTTTTCTGGATCTTGCATTCTTAAAATAGCGGCAGGATGGAAAGTGGGCAGAATTCGAGTTTCGGTGTTCAAATTTTCTATTTGGCCGCGACGCGCTGTTACGTTTTTATCGGAACCTGTTAATACACCAATTGCTGTTGCGCCCATTGCTAAAATAACTTTTGGGCGCACAATTTTCACTTCATTTACCAGCCAATATTTGCAATGCTGAACTTCTCCGGCATTTGGCTTTTGATGGATACGGCGTTTACCTCTGGGCTCAAACTTGAAGTGTTTTACAGCGTTGGTAACGTAGATATCCTTCCGCTCAATTTTTTCTTCGCTTAACCCCTGATATAATAATTTGCCCGATGGGCCCACAAATGGTCGGCCGCTGAGATCTTCTTCATCTCCAGGCTGCTCTCCAACAATCATCAAGTGTGCCGTTTCTGAACCTTCCCCCACAACTGTTTGAGTAGCATTGCAATGCAATGGACAGCGTTGACACTTCCTCGCAGAATCATTCAATGCATCAAGCGATAAAAAACTACCGAAATTAATATCAGCTGGAGCGATAATTTTTGCACGCGCTGCATTTGAAAAGTGGGCAGGTGTTGTTGGATTTGCGTTTCGCATCGACATCACGCGTCGCTCGGCATTGGCCACCAAATCTGGAATCAACGCCGCTTCAGGCATGTTGTGCCAATATTTTTTGGGCATCTCTGAACGCATAGCATTGAGTTTGACGCGTGCTGGGTTAAAAATATTAGCGTAATAGGTTTTCCAGAGGCTCTCGGTTACATCTGACAACTCCAGATGACGCGCGGGCTCTGGATTGAACGATAAACTTCCATTCGCAAACATCGCCGTGCCTTTTGGTGTTGCAATACACCAATCCATATCGCTGAACCTGCGCATGAAAAAACTAGAGGTTTCTTCAACAATAAAATGTTCAGGTTCAAACCATGCTGTAAATTTCCGCCGACCAGCTTCAATATTGTGATCTTCATTAAAGCGCACAAAGGCTTTCATTTTGTGCTTATCGCGCCGCACTGATTTGCACATTGAACTGACCCTGCTCACAAGTGGATTGGCTGCGTTTTCCAAAACATGTGGATTTTTTGTGCAGTCAATCAGCAGTTGATAAAGAAGTGCAAACCGTTCGGGATCGCTATGACAAACACACGCCTGTGCAAGTTCCAGAAAAAGTCGCGGGACTTTGTGGTTCTCAACCTTGGCTACATCTTTGTTCTCAACTGTGGTTGCAAACAAATCATCATGCAAAGCTGTACCCCAAGACCAAATAATATCAGAAGGTTTCAGACCTGCCATCATACATTCACGCGCGATCGTTCGCCAAGATTCAAATGTTGCTGTTGCTGAAACAGTTTTATGGATCATCAAAACAGCTCAAGCTGGCTCATTTTTGGAACGAAGCGTTGGCGCAAATTTAACGAGTCAATTGCAGTGTTTGGATGCCAATCTGGTGTCTCGATAAATGACTTGGCATTTTTCATATTCGCGCCGAGTTTCAAGATATCAGCATAACGCAATTTGGCATGGCGTCTTGAGCTCACGATTTTGCGAACGGTTTTCACGCCAAAGCCCGGCACGCGCAAAAGCTTTTCATAGGGAGCGCGGTTCACATCCAACGGAAAATCACCGCGGTGTTGCAGAGCCCAGGCTAATTTCGGATCAATATCCAAATCCAACATTCCAGTCTCCACTGGGGTAATTTCATCAACGTTAAAACCATAAAACCGCATCAACCAATCTGCCTGATATAATCTATGCTCGCGCATCATTGGTGGCTTGACCAGCGGCAGTTTTGCAGACGAATCCGGAATAGGGCTGAACGCTGAATAATAGACGCGCTTCAATTTATAGCCTGTGTATAGCGAGGCGCTGCGCCCCAGAATGATTGAGTCTGGTGATTGATCAGCGCCGATAATCACCTGCGTGCTCTGACCCGCAGGCACAAATTTTTCAGTGCGCTTTTTTATCATCGTGGGTTCGCGTGCAGATAGAATTTTTTCACTGACCGAAGACATCGCCCTCTTGATTGCAACAACATCTTTTTCAGGTGCAATTTGACTTAAAGAAACATCAGTCGGCATTTCAATATTAATTGAAAGGCGATCAGCATAAAGCCCCGCTTCATGGATCAAATCAGGCGCAGCGTTAGGGATTGATTTCAAATGGATATAACCTTGAAACTGGTGGTCTACTCGCAGCTTCCGCGCAATCTCTTTCATTTGCTCCATGGTATAATCCGGCGATTTGATGATGCCGGAAGATAGAAACAAGCCTTCGATATAATTTCTGCGATAAAACTCCAGCGTCAGCTTCACCACTTCATCAGTTGTAAAACGCGCGCGAGGCACATTGCTGGAAACCCGGTTGATGCAAAAGGCGCAATCAAAGGTGCAGAAATTCGTCATCAAAATTTTGAGAAGCGAAATGCAGCGCCCGTCTGGCGCATAGGAATGGCAAATGCCACTGCCTTCGGTGGAACCCAAGCCGCCATCCTTCAGAGAGTTGCGTTTCGTTGTACCGCTCGAAGAACAAGATGCATCATATTTGGCAGCATCGCTGAGGATCGCCAATTTTTCGATAAGCGTATATTTAGCCATTCGTTCACTATACGTTCTTGAAACGAAAGGTCAAATTAACATTATGAATAATGGCGGAAGAAGAGGGATTCGAACCCTCGGTAGGCTATTAACCTACGCACGCGTTCCAGGCGTGTGCCTTAAACCACTCGGCCATCCTTCCGCACTTTAGTCACGGTTGGCTTGGAACTGGTCGTGCCACCACGTGTTTGGTCACGCGGACGTAGCCTATTGTGAAGCACTGTTCAAGCACTTGTGAGTTCAAATATTTTGCTCGAATTCCTATCTAGGTA
Organism: uncultured Aestuariivirga sp.; assembly: GCA_964244815.1. Taxonomy (GTDB): domain Bacteria; phylum Pseudomonadota; class Alphaproteobacteria; order Rhizobiales; family Aestuariivirgaceae; genus Aestuariivirga. The sequence continues at coordinate 50,721 of CAXTKH010000001.1, forward strand.
GCGTAAAATGAAGTTAGAGGAGATATCCCATGTTGTTTTCCCGCCGTAAACCTGAAGCCGTTTCTGCTGCTGATGCTCTTGTCGGCCGCAGCAGTGAAATTCCAACAGCGCAAAACCATTTTGTGAATGGCCGTGCGTTAAAAGGCCCTTACCCCGAGGGCAGCCAGCAGATTATTTTTGCTCTTGGTTGTTATTGGGGTGCTGAACGAAAATTCTGGAACGTGCCCGGTGTCTGGGTCACTGCCGTTGGCAATGCGGGAGGGTTTTCAGCAAACCCCACTTATGAGGAAGTATGCTCGGGGATGACAGGCCATGCCGAATCGGTTTTGGTGGTGTTTGATCCTAAACAGGTAAGCCTTGAAGAATTGCTGAAAGTTTTCTACGAGTCCCACAACCCCACCCAACTTAACGCCCAAGGCAATGATGTAGGAACGCAATATCGTTCAGCTATTTATTGGACTGATCCTTCCCACGAAGAAGCTGTGCGTATGGCAACAGCGACCTATCAAGCGGCCTTGACCAAAGCTGGAATGGGCAAGATCACCACAGAACTTAAAGCTGCCGGGCCATTTTATTTCGCTGAAACTTATCATCAGCAATATCTGGCCAAGAACCCCAATGGATATTGCGGGCTTGGTGGTACTGGTGTTTCCTGCCCCATTGGCATTGGCGTTGCTGCTTGAGCAAAAAATCCGACCGCGAAAATAAAGTTTCAACCGGGCAAACACTGGCCCGGTTGGAGCGTTTGGCGCGGCTTGTTCGTTCAGCCAGTCATACGCAAGGTTTGAATGCGGCCCAATGGGAAGCGTTGCGGTTTTTATCGCGCGTAAATAGTTTTTCCAATTCACCAGGTGCACTTGCGCATTATGTGAGCGCCACCAAAGGCACAACTTCACAAACCGTCTTGTCGCTGATCAAGAAGGGCATGATTACCAAATCATCACGCGGTGCTGATGCGCGCTCGGTTGTTCTGAATTTAACAGATAAAGCCACTGAGATTTTATCAAGTGACCCGTTGATGAGTCTTAACGCAGCGCTCACAGATTTGAGCGATAAAACATCAAAGCGTTTTGCAAAAGGTTTGAGCGAATTGCTGCACAGTGAAGTTACACGGCAAGGCGTGCCAAGCTTTGGAACATGCGGCAGTTGCCATCATGCTGCCAAGAAAGATGATGCCGTGTTTTGCGAAATTATTAATATTGCGCCCGCAATCGGTGATACGCAAAAGCTCTGCGTCCATCACCGAGCAAAATCTTTCTAAGGATCCCAAAGCCCGTGCAGCCTTTGTGCGGCAACGCGGCCAAAGGCCATGTGCACAGCGCGTTTTCTTGCACTGTGAAGTGGGTGCTCAGAAGCGGGGCGCATGATTTCAGCACCCCATTGATCGGCAATGATCAATCCTGCTTCAAGCGGCATCAAATCAGCGTCCATTGATTGCGGAATTGCAAAGGAAAAATGATCACAATAATCGCGGTATTCTGGCCATTTGCAATCAACTTTGAAATCCAGCGGTGATGATTTTATTTCGATGATCCACAACACGCCTTTAGGGGACAAGGCAATCACATCGGCGCGCCTTCCAGATGCAAGCGTGAACTCTGTGAGCATGGCATAATCATGCGCGCGTAAAAGTCTGCCCACACCGCGCTGGATCGCCGCTGCCGTTTCTGATTGGCGACCATCGGCTTTCAGCGCTAAGGCTAGAATATCCAAAATCAATCCTCTTGGAATTTATCCGCTATCAAGGTTTCCAATGCAGTCATGGCTTGGTCGGCTTGCGGGCCCGACGCTTCAACCATCACACTTGTGCCAATACTGGCAGCCAGCATCATCAAACCCATAATAGATGTTGCGGGCACGGTTTGTCCATCTTTGCTGACTGTAATATTGGCATCAAAACTTTCAGCACATTTTACAAATTTGGCTGAAGCTCTGGCGTGAAGTCCACGTTGATTGATGATTGCCAATTCCCTTGAAATCGTCGCCAATCAATCCCCCTGCAAAACTTGAGAGGCGATGTTGATATATTTCCGGCCGGCATCCTGCGCTGCTGCTGCAGCTTTTGGCAAAGGGCAATCTTTGCGAACCCGCGCCAGTTTCACCAGCATGGGTAAATTCAACCCGGCAACCACTTCAACACGGCCCTCTTCCAGCAATGATATGGCAAGATTCGAGGGCGTGCCACCGAACATGTCTGTCAACACGATCACACCTTGGCCTTCGTCGACTTTGGCAATTGAAGCAGCAATGTCTTTACGCCGCTCATCCATTTTGTCATCAGGGCCAATACAGATTGCTTCCATGCCGGGTTGTTTGCCCACAACATGTTCCAGCGCGCTGATAAATTCAGCAGCAAGTCGCCCGTGCGTTACAAGAACCAAGCCGATCATTGAATAAACGATCCGAATTTCATAAATCTACATTCGCCCCGAAAGATAAGAGTGCACGTAATAGCCCTTTTTGGCTTCAAGTGGAAAGTATTTCGGTCAGGAAGCTCCGAATTCGGGCTGCGGCAGATGGCGCGGTGGAATCGATAAAACATAGGGGAAAAGACAATTCTAAAACATCAGTTCGCATGTCCTCAACCTCGGGCATGCGTTCAATCTCTGTTCGTGGTTTAAGGTCAACAATGCCAGTAAGTTGGGCACTCACCTTGTGAGATACAGAGATAATGCCACGCCCCCTGATTTCAAGCTTTCCCCTTATGGTATCAGGCGGAGTTACAATGATTTCATCTTTGACGCGCTGCAAAACCACTTGATCGTCAGCGACTAATTTTGCGCGCAACAGCTTGGTCCCCAGGCCGTAACCTTGTCCATCAATCAATTGCAACGCGAGATCAGATTTGCCAACGCCAGATTGGCCCCTGATCAAAATTGCCTTGTTGCCAAAAGCCACACAGCTTGCATGTACTGTCATGGACCTCATTGCTGATCTGCTAGCTTCCATGTCTCAGGAAGAATTGGCAGGCGAACAACAAACCGCGCCCCCAATACAGGTTTTTCGCCTTGTTCATCCGGCTTCCCCAAACGGTTTTCTGCATAAACTCGGCCCTTGTGGGCTTCCACCACTTGGCGGGAAATGGCCAGACCAAGGCCCGAATTTTTACCAAAACTTTGAACAGGGCGATCAGTATAAAAGCGTTCAAACACGCGCTCCAGATTTTCAGGCCTGATGCCCGGACCGGAATCTTCGACACGTACTTCAACCATGTCACCAATGCGGCGCAAGCGAACAATTACTTTCGTACCGTCAGCCGTAAATGAGCGCGCATTATCAATCAAATTTCTGAACACCTGGCCTAGACGCGAGTCGTTGCCCAAAACTTGATATTTTGTTTCAGCATCATATTTGTCAGTGATCGGTTGCACGATCAGCAGAATTTCAGCTGCATTTGGCTTTGCTGTTTCATTGGCCAATCCGACGATTGAACCCAGCAATTTTGAAATATCAACGGGGTGAATTTCGGCGCGCGCCAATTCAGCATCGAGACGTGAAGCATCAGATATATCGGTGATCAAGCGGTCCATGCGCTTTACATCATCGACAACAATTTCAATTAGCCGGTTGCGCTGTTCATCAGTTTTTACAAACGACAATGTTTCAACAGCACTGCGGAGTGACGTAAGAGGATTTTTGAGTTCGTGGCTTACATCAGCGGCGAAAGCTTCGATTGCTTCGATGCGTTGATAGAGCGCATTTGTCATATCGCGAAGTGAACCTGAAAGCTGACCAATTTCATCTTTGCGCGATGTGAAGTCTGGGATTTCAACGCGCTTGTTGTTCACGCCACGGCGCACACGCTCAGCAGCTGCCGAAAGGCGTCTGATGGGTTGGGCGATTGTGCCTGCCAACAATGCCGATAACAGCAGCGCTACTAATGCTGCAAATCCAAATGTGAAAATAACAATGTGCCGCTCGGCATTTAAAACAGCATCAATCTCGCCACCTTTGGTCGATAAAATCAACGTGCCTAATACAGCGCGAAAACGTTGTACGGGCACAGATACCAACACAATTATTTCGTGGTTGGGATTAACACGAACCACGCTCACGGATGCGCCGTTCAATGCCGCTGCCACTTCAGGAAAACTGTTATTACCATCCATGCCGTACTCACCATGAACTGGATAATCATAAGTGAACAAGCGGTCGAACGGTTTTGTTATATATCTCCAATACATATGAAGCTTGGACTCGGGTGGCTGAAACCGGTTCTCGATAATATCTGGACCGCCATAAAGCGACAGCGAGTCGACCAGAAGATTTCCGCCTGGATCAATAATCTGCGCACGAATTGTTGTGTTGGCCAAAAGTCTGAGCAGCACTGGTCCTGCAGTTTCAGGTGAAATCGGAAAATCAAGTGCGCCTGAATCATTCGTTCCAGAATCAGGTGCGGTTTGGTCATTTAATTGTTGCGGATCGATCACAATCGAACTGGTATCTGCTGATGCAGACCCGGCAATTGCTGCGGCAATAATTTGGCCCTGCACCATCAAGCTTTGAACACGCGCATTGATCAGGCTTTGGCGAAACTGATTGAAATATAAAATGCCGAGGGTGAGGATCACCAGGCCTAAAATATTAATCAGCGCTATGCGTGAAGTCAGGCTTCCTGGTGCAATGCGGTTGAAAAAGCCACGGGACTTTGATGGCTGTTGATGGGCTTCATCAACATCCGAAAAATCTTCTGCCTCGTGGCGATCTTGTTGGTCCATGGATTAAGGATTTATCACTGCTCCTTAAACCGATACCCCACACCATAAAGTGTTTCAATGCCGTCGAATGTTTCATCAACCTGGGTAAACTTCTTGCGCAGGCGCTTGATATGGCTATCGATGGTGCGGTCATCAACATAAACCTGGTCATCATAGGCAGCATCCATCAATGCATCACGGCTCTTCACAATGCCGGGGCGAAGTGCCAATGCCTGGAGAATGAGGAATTCGGTTACAGTCAGTGTCACTGGCTTTCCTGCCCATGTGCAGGCGTGGCGATCTGAATCCATGGCAAGCTTGCCACGCTCAATGATCTTTGTAGCATCAGTCACAATCGGTGTGCCATCGCGGGGTGCTGCACGGCGCATCACGGCTTTCACACGCTCGACCAGCAAGCGCTGCGAAAACGGCTTCTTCACGAAATCATCGGCACCCATTTTCAGGCCAAAGAGTTCGTCAATTTCATCATCTTTGGAGGTCAAGAAAATAACCGGAAGATCGGTCTTCTGGCGAATGCGGCGTAAAAGTTCCATGCCGTCCATACGGGGCATCTTGATATCGAAAATAGCCATGTCAGGCGGATTGTCTTGCAGGCCTTGGAGGGCAGCTGCACCATCATTATATTTCTGAACGGTGTAACCTTCCGCTTCCAGAACCATACCAACTGACGTTAAGATATTGCGATCATCATCAACCAGGGCCACGATGGGCATATGCTTTTATCCTTATTGTTACGTTGAAGGTCGGTTAGGCGTTAAAAGAGAACAAAATAAGGCAAGTAGAAATAGAACAAAATAAGGCAAAAGGCGAGAGCTATGAAGGACGAGATCAGACCAGCATTGGCAAGGGCAAAGACGGGAACATTGTCAGTTATCGATTTTGAGACCGGTGGACCATTTGGGGCGCTGGTAAATGTTGCCACGGATTCAATTGGCATGCCGCTATTTTTGTTTTCAACACTCGCAAGGCACACAAAATGTTTGGCGGCTGACCCGCGAGCCAGTCTGCTTATTTCTGAATTACCAAGTGAAGGCGATCCTCTGGTTGGACTTCGGGCAACTATTGTTGGACGTGCAGAGAAAACTCCGGGTGATCATATGCGCGAGCACTATCTTGCAAAACACCCCTATGCAGAAACGTACATCGACTTTGGTGATTTCAGTTTTTGGACATTAAAACCAGAGAAGATTTTTGTCGTCGGTGGCTTTGGCCGCATCCAGGCATTTGATGCGTCGGAAATTTTTGGCGCTATATCGCAAGGTCAGCAGCCACGCTATTTTCGATCACGTAGTTGATATTGAGCATATCATTCGAAGCGATCCACATTTTCGCATAAGCTGCATCGTGCCCATGTTCTAGGATGCGCTTGGTCAGACGGCGTTCTAGTTCTTCGACTGGCACCTTGATATAAATTGTAAAATCAAACAGTGATTTCAAATTGGCCCATGGCTGATCTTTGAGAAGCAGATAATTGCCTTCAACCAAAATGAATTTGGTTTCAGCTGGAATGATATCAGCGGCTGCACGAGACAGTTCCATGGTGCGGTCAAATACCGGAATGGCGATATCAGGTTCGCGGGCTTTGATGCGCTTGAGCAAAACCTCAAAACCCAGCGCGTCGAATGTATAGGGTGCGCCCTTGCGGGAACGGTGGCCTCTGGCGTTCAGAACTGCGTCATCAAAATGAAACCCGTCCATAGGTACGACAACGGCAGTCTCGCCAGCTGCTTTTAAGGCGTTGCAAAGTTGGGCGGTGATGGTGGTTTTACCCGAGCCCGGAGGGGCGGCGATGGCCACTAAATAACGTGGTGATGACCCCGCTTGTTTGCGGAGTCTTATGCTGAGTTCCGCAACATCCACCACGCTTTAGCCCAATAATTCTGCGGGTGGTTCTTTCGCACCAGTCATGAATGCCACTGCATCTGACATTGAATATTCTTTCGGATTAATCACACAAAGGCGTTTTCCCAAACGGTGGATGTGAATGCGGTCGCACACTTCAAAAACGTGAGGCATGTTGTGTGAGATCAGTACAATTGGAAGTCCACGTTTTTTAACATCTCGAATGAGTTCGAGAACGCGGCGCGATTCTTTTACACCAAGCGCTGCTGTGGGCTCGTCCATGATCACCACCTTGGAACCAAACGCACAAGCCCGCGCCACGGCCACACCTTGGCGTTGACCGCCAGAGAGCGTTTCAACAGGCTGATTGATATTTTGGATGGTCATCAAACCAAGTTCAGATAATTTGTTGCGCGCAAACTTCTGCATCGCGGTGCGGTCTGACAGGCGGAAAAATTTACCGAGAAAGCCTGGCTTTCTTAATTCGCGGCCCAGAAACATATTGTCAGCGATTGAAAGGGCGGGAGACAAAGCGAGGTTTTGATATACAGCTTCGATGCCGGCCTTGCTGGCTTCTTGTGGGCCTTTGAAATGAATGACCTTGCCTTCAAGCGTGATCTCACCATGATCTGGCGTTACAGCGCCCGTTATCGCTTTGATTAGACTAGATTTTCCAGCTCCGTTATCGCCGATCACACCCAGCACTTCGCCGGGATAAAGATCAAAATCTGCACCATTCAAAGCGACCACTGTGCCGTAGCGTTTGAACAGCCCGCGCGTTGTAAGAATAGGTATGCGGGCTTCAACTTTCGCTTTGGCAATGGGAGCAGGTGTTGAAACGACCTGCACATGTGGTGCTGCTTTTTCAACGACGATCCTTCTAACAGCAGCTGTTTTTACGACTGCCTTCTTCACAGGCTTTTTAGCAATCACTTTCTTAGCGCTCACTTCGAAGCCCTCCTCAACCATTGGTCAATAGCAACGGCGATAATTGTTAAACAACCTGAAGCAAAAAGTTGCCAGTAGCTGTCAACACCAGCCAGCGAAAGACCCGTATTAAACACACCAACAATAATGGCACCGAGAACTGAGCCTGCAATAGAAGCACGACCACCAAACAAGGATGTGCCGCCGATCACCACGGCGGTGATTGAATCAAGGTTTACAGTTTCAAATGCGATTGGCGAAATTGATTGAACGCGGCCAATGGCGATCCATGCACCAATGCCGCAGATGAGGCCAGCTAGTGCATATACAGAAATCAATGTTTTATCGATTTGAATACCGGAGAGCATTGCAGCATCAGGATCATCACCCACAGCATGCACGTGCCTGCCCCACGCCGTGCGGTTGAGCAAATACCACGCGATGGCTGCGATCATCAACATAGCAAACGTACCATAGATAACGGCGGCACTTCCGAAATTGAGAGTTTTACCAAACCATAAAAGCCCAGGTGCTTTGGCTTCAAGATCGGCGTTTCGCACTGATTCAGAACCTGTGTACCAAAGCTTTAATGAGTTAAAAATATAGAGCGTGCCCAAAGTTACAATGAAGGGTGGAATTCGCGCTTTGGTGACAAGTAATCCGTTGAAGGTTCCCATCAATGTGCCTATGGCCATGCCCATTGGAATGGCCAAATATTCAGGAAAACCATAGAGCGTCGCAAAGCGGCCCATGACCATGGCTGAAATTACCAATATGGCACCAACAGAAAGATCAATACCTGCGGTCAGAATAATAATTGTTTGCGCAATTGCGACTATGCCAGTCACTGTCACTTGCTTCAGAATTGTTGACAGCGTGCTCGCCGACATAAAGTTATGAGCAACTGCGCCAAAGGCAAGTACGCTGATGATCAGAATTATTGCAGGAATCGCTGTCGGATTTGATCCAAGATAAGCGCGGATTCGCGCGACTGGCGTGTTGTCGTCCATTTCAAAGCTGGCGACATTTTTGTCGGCTTCATTCAGCTTGGCTTCGAAATCTGAAATTGTTTTGGTTGGCGCGCTACTGTCGCTCATGCCGATATTCCCTGCCTCAATTGCCACAGCCTCTTGATGGGCTTTGATACACGAAGGGCGACAATATCGTCGCCCTTCGCTTCGTCAAGTATATTTAGAGAGCTATTAGCCCCAGCACTTTGCAGTGCCTTCCTTGGAGTCAATCGACTTCACGCCAGCAGCTGGCTTGTCGGTTACCAAGTTAACACCTGTGTTGAAGAATGACAGACCGTCAGTTGCCTTTGGCTTTGTGCCGTCAGCAGCGAATGCCTTAATCGCTTCAATGCCCTTTGCAGCCATCAACAATGGATATTGTTGTGAAGTTGCACCGATAACACCGCCTGCAACTGACTTAATGCCAGGGCAGCCGCCGTCAACTGAAACGATGAGGGCTTGCTTTTCTTTGCCAGCAGCTTTGAGTGCAGCATATGCGCCTTCAGCAGCTGGTTCGTTGATGGTGTACACAACGTTGATGTCAGGGTTCTTGGCGAGCAATGTTTCCATTGATTTTTGGCCGCCTTCTGGGTTTGCACCTGAAGATTCGTGACCAACGACGCGAGCATCCTTTTCAGAACCCATTACTTTGAGGTCTGGAACATCAATGCCGAAGCCTTTGAGGAAGCCAGTGTCGCGTGCAACGTCAACCGAGATGTTATCTTTGTTGATGTCGAGCATAGCGATGATAGCTTTGTCTGCCTTGTCGCCCATGGTGGCCTTGGCCCAAGCACCAATCAACATGCCTGCTTCGAAGTTGTCGGTTGCAAATGTCATGTCTTGTGCAGAAGCATCAGCCAATGGTGTATCGAGAGCGATAACCAAAGCACCAGCAGCTTTTGCAGCCTTGAGAGCTGGAACAACTGACTCGTTTGATGCAGTGATCAAAATGCCCTTGGCACCTGCAGCAACGCAGTTTTCAATTGCAGTGATTTGTGGAGCAGCATCGCCGTCCTTTTCGCCAGCATAAGCTTGGAAATCCAAGCCAGCATCCTTAGCGGCAGCGGCAGCGCCTTCCTTCATTTTTACGAAGAAAGGGTTCGAGTTGTTCTTGGTGATCAAGCAAGCCAATGTGCCAGCTGATGCAACTGAAGCAAAGCTTGTGAGTGCAACGCCAACAAGCGCGGCTTTCAAAACTGATTTCATAGAGTATCCTCCCATGGAACGGCCCATTATGGTGCCGTCTACAAACTGATTTTAAGTTTTTGAAGAGCAGGCATGGCAAAGCCATTCCTTCTTTCAATCACCATAATGGCCGAAAAATTTGCCCGAAGTCAATAAGTAAATCGGGTTGATTTATTATTGACACTTAATCCTGCTTGCGAGAAGCTGGCCGCAAATGCCGGTCAACGGGCAAATGGGAAACGATACACTTGAATATTGAGCCTACATCAAGCCAGAGCGCCAATGGCGTTGCTATCGCTGCTGCCGCACGTGGCACAACGCAGAATGGTGTTCGGCTTTATAATGAACGTTTGGCTCTTTCGCTGATCAGGCAATATGGACAGTTGCCAAAGGCTGAAATTGCCAGATTGACTGGGCTTTCAGCGCAAACCGTTTCAGTTATCGTACGCCAGTTAGAGCGCGATAATCTGGTTATTGCGGGCGATAAGCAACGCGGCAAAGTGGGCCAGCCTCTGGTGCCTTTTCAGCTTAATCCGGACGGCGCGTTTGCTATCGGCCTGAAAGTGGGACGGCGGTCGGGCGATATGATGTTGCTCGACCTTGCAGGCCAAGTGCGTGAAGTGATCCGCCAGCCCTATCATTTTCCGACACCGCAACAATTTTTAGCCTTTGCCAGAGACGGCATCAACAAACTGGTTCAGCATTTGCCGATGCCACTGCGCAGCCGTATTGCCGGGCTTGGAATTGCTGCACCATTTGAACTTTGGAATTGGGAAGAAGAAGTGGGCGCGCCCCATGAGGTTTTGGAAGCCTGGCGCAACTTTGACCTTATGGATGAAGTGGCCAAGCTGTGTAATTTTCCTGTGCACCCATGCAACGATGCAACGGCTGCCTGTTCGGCAGAGTTATTGTTTGGCCAAGGATCAAAGGCGCGCGATTATGCCTATTTCTATGTCGGTTATTTTATTGGCGGCGGGCTGGTTTTGAATGGCAGCCTTTACCAAGGCCGCACCGGCAATGCTGGTGCACTCGGTTCAATCCCGGTGCCACGCCATGGCGGTGGTGCAGAACAACTCATCCGTTCTGCATCGCTCTATACGCTTGAGCAAGCGCTGCGTGACAATGGTCAAAGCCCGGATTTGCTTTGGAATACTGAAGATGATTGGGAGGAAGCAGGCAAATTGTTGGACGCGTGGATTTTGCGTGCGGCGCGCGGCATTGCACAGGCTTGCGCATCTATCGCAGGCATTATGGAGTGCAGCGAGATTGTGATTGATGGCGCTATGCCACCTTCCGTGAGGCAGCGTTTAGTGCAGGCCACGCAAGACGCTTTGAAACATATCAACATGAGCGGCATCAGTTCGTTTACGTTGCGCGAAGGTGCGATTGGGCGGGATGCGAGGGCTTTGGGTGCCGCCAGCCTGCCCCTGTTTGCAAATTTTATTATTGACCGCGACATACTTTTTAAAGAGGCCATTTGAATTATGCTGAAAAATATCAACTCGCTGCTCGGGCCTGAACTTCTCAAAGTGCTGCGTGCCATGGGACATGGCGATGAGATTGCCATTGTCGATGGTAATTACCCGGCCGATACAGATGCCAAACGTTTGGTGCGGATGGACGGGCATTCGGCCACAGATATTCTCGATGCGATTTTGTCCGTCATGCCGCTTGATGAAATGGTGCCTGATTGTGCGTTCAGACCAGCGGCCTATAATGACCCCAAAAACATGCAGCCGATATTTGCTGAGTTTGAAGCGATAGTGAAACGCCACGAGCCTGAGCGCCATGTGACCACTTTGGTGGGTGCTGATTTTTATAACCGCGTGAAGGGTTGTTACGCCATTATCGCATCGAGCGAGGCTAGGCTTTACGGCAATATTGTTTTGAAGAAGGGCGTTGTGCATCCGAAGTGAGCTCAGAAATGTTCTTCTATTGTTCTTGACTCTCTTTCCCTCCCCGCGCTAGGCTGAAATTCTGGCTGGGGAATGGGTTATGACTTCACGTGTAGGCACGGTGGCGTTTCAGGGGGTGGAGGCTGTGGCTGTTGATGTGCAGGCGCAGTTTATTTCCGGCCAAGTTTTGTTTCAGGTTGTGGGGCTTGGTGATAAGGCCATCACTGAAAGCCGCGAGCGGGTGCGCTCTGCTCTTCATGCCATTGGTTTGGCGCTGCCTGGCAAGCGATTGGTTGTCAATTTATCGCCTGCTGATTTACCCAAGGAAGGCAGCCATTATGATTTGCCGATTGCGCTTGCAGTATTATCGGCACTTGGTGTTATTCCGCCTGACTTTTTAGATCGATATATTGTGATGGGTGAGTTGGCGCTTGATGGAAGCCTGCTTCCAGTATCAGGCGCACTGCCCGCAGCGATGGCGGCCAATGCGCGAGAGCTTGGATTGATTTGTCCCAAAGCCTCAGGATCAGAAGCGGCATGGGCTGGGGATGATATTGATATTCTTGCGCCTGAAAATCTTATTCAGTTGATCAATCACGTTAAAGGCACGCAGGTTTTGACGAGGCCCAAGCCGCATTTGGCGGTGATAGATACGAAGCTGCCAGATCTCTCTGACATTAAAGGTCAGGAAGCCGCAAAGCGCGCGTTAGAAGTGGCGGCCGCTGGTGGCCATCACATGATTATGGTCGGGCCGCCCGGAGCTGGCAAATCCATGCTGGCGCAGCGCCTGCCCTCCATCCTGCCACCGATGGATGCCCGCGAGATGTTGGATATTTCAATGATCGCCTCACTCGGGGGTGAACTTAAAGATGGGCAGTTGACCAGGCGTCGTCCATTTCGTGCGCCGCATCATTCAGCTTCTATGCCGGCCCTTGTGGGTGGCGGGCTTCGCGCCAAGCCGGGCGAAATGGCTCTCGCACATCATGGTGTATTATTTCTTGATGAATTGCCCGAATTTCAGCCACGGGTTTTGGAGGCGTTGCGCCAACCGATGGAATCTGGTGAGGCTGTTGTGGCCCGCGCCAACTATCACATCACCTACCCTGCGCGTTTTCAACTGATCACCGCAATGAATCCGTGCAAGTGCGGTATGGCTGGTGAGCCTGGCCATACTTGCAGGCAAGGCCCGCGGTGTGCTGGCGATTACCAGCAGCGCATCTCAGGCCCATTGCTTGACCGGATGGATTTACAGATTGAATTATCAGCTGTGCGTGCCACTGATTTAATACTGCCAGCCCCTAAAGAAAAAAGTGCTGATGTTGCGTTGCGCGTGGCTAAAGCGCGCTCAATTCAAATGCAGCGCTTTGCCGACATGGGCCATCCCAACTTGCGGGTGAATGCGCAAGCTGATGGTGAAGTGCTGGAAGCTATCACAATGCTTGATGCTGCTGGGATGACGCTGATACGCGATGCAGCTGAGGCCATGAATTTATCGGCGCGCGGTTACCACCGTGTATTACGCGTGTCGCGTACCATCGCTGACCTTGATGGTAGTGCCAACATCTTGCGTGTGCATTTGGCTGAAGCGTTGAGTTACCGGCAAAAACCAGCAGGGCTCCGCCAAGCCGCTTAAAGCTTGTGTAAAAGCTGTTGAGATTCAGTAACTGTTTACCGTGATTCAAAAGCGTAATCATTTGGCAATCTAGGCATGACAAAAGAACGTTCAAATCTCGAGAGAGTTGATTAGCGTTGAATGACATGAACCACACCAAAAATTGGATGCGACGCTTATCGGCAGATAATGCGAGCAATGAAAAAACTGCGCTCACTGTCGCCATTGCTGCTATTACGGCAAGCGTTTTCTTGATTGCTTGCGTTATGGAGATGGGCCACCGAGGACATTTCATTATCGCCAGTGTTACGCTGCTGGTTGGCACGTTCCTCATCGCAATTGCATCTATATGTGCGCTTTACCTATCTCAAGAACAGCGACTGCGAAAATTATTAACAACCATTACCACAGCAGAACAAGCCCGAGAAACAGCTGAGGCAGCGGCACAAGAAAAATCACGAATGCTTGCCACAATGAGCCATGAGATTCGAACCCCGCTCAATGGGGTTATTGGAATGATAGGTTTGTTACTTGAAACAGAATTGAGTCCCGAACAAGAAAATTACGCAAACACAGCCAATGCTTCAAGTCGCACATTGCTTTCAATTATTGATGAAATTCTTGATACTGCGAAATCACAAGCCATCGCAACAATAAGGCCCGTTGATCTTAACAGTCTAGTCGAAAATATAACTGAACTTCTTGCGCCCCGTGCTCATGCCAAAGGCATCGAAGTGTCATCGCATGTTTCTCACGCTGTGCCTCAACATATTGAAATCAACGAGCTCAAGATCAGACAGGTTCTTTTTAATCTCGCAGGCAACGCGATTAAATTTACGGAAAAAGGCGGTTTGGCCATTGATATAGATTTGGATGCAAATCGACAATTGACCATCAACCTTACCGACACTGGCATCGGCATGACAGATGAAGAAGCTGGTCGGGTTTTTGAAGAATATGTGCAAGCCAATTCCGGCACAGCAAAGCAATTTGGCGGCACGGGGCTAGGTCTGGCAATCAGCCGTAATTTAATCAAAGATATGGGCGGCAGAATTGAAGTATCGAGCAAGCCAGGACAAGGAAGCAGCTTTAAAATAACTTTTCCCCAACCTTATCCAGATAACGAATTGAATGAACCTCTGCCTTTGAAAGAGAAGCATTTCATCTTGGCATTAGAGCCTGGCAACACAATAAATCATTTGGAAAAGCGGTTGATTGAATTTGGTGCAAGCGTCATGCGCACTGAAAGTGCAAAAGATTTGAATGCGCTGCTATCGTCAGGGGATGCAAATCTCCAAATTATAAGTGATACTAGCTTTGAACCTGTTCTGAAAAAATGGGCATTGCGCAATATAAAAAACCGAAATCTGCTGCCAAAAGTATGGGTAATGATGAGAGCTGAAGAACGCCGCACTCATAAATTATTTTTGGATAGACCATTTGCGGGCTATCTTCTTAAGCCATTGCGTAAATCCAGCCTGCTTTCGCTTTTGTTAGCAAAAAGCAATGACCCTCTGCAAAAAGCAAGCAAGGACTTGCGAGCGATTGCCGCGAAAGCCAGAGCAAAATCGAAAATAAATTCAGGTTACCGGGTTTTGCTCGCTGAAGATAATCCAGTTAACGCCTTGCTTGTCAGGACAATGCTTGAGCGCAGTGGCCATCATGTTCATCATGTGGCCAACGGTGCTGCAGCTTTAGATTATTTCAACTCTGGTCAAAAAATTGACTTGGCATTGCTCGATATTGAAATGCCAAAGCTAGACGGTTTGGAGACAACGCGCGCAATTCGCCTGCGCGAGCAATATTTGCTCAAGCAAAAATATTTGCCAATCCTTGCCTTAACAGCCAATGCCAGACCAGAAGATATTGCAGCTTGCCTTGAAGCGGGCATGAATGGTCATCTTTCCAAACCATTCGACCGCGTAGATTTAGAGGAGAAAATTGCGCATATCATGAGCCAACGCATCGCTGCATAAGCTATGTTCGCGTATTGGTCACAAAAATGATATAGCTCCTTGCACTCGAAGGAAGCACAATTGAACATTCAAAACCAAATGCTGAATCAAGGTGCGCTGAAAATCAGAATGGCTAAATCCACTGATGAAGTTCGTGTTGCGCAGAAGCTCAGATATTTGGTTTTCCACGAAGAAAAAGGCATTCAGTTAGACTCTGAAAATCGCGCCGCTAAAATTGAAAGTGATGCATTTGATGAAATCTGCGATCATTTGTTGGTGGTTCGAAAGGGGACAAAGCAAAACTCCGAACTCGCAGTTGAAGATGGTTCAGTCATTGGAACTTACCGATTATTGCGCCAGAGCGTTGCACTGCAGAACTACGGTTTCTACAGTCAAGCCGAATTTGATGTTGCACCCCTGCTAACCAGAAAGCCTGATCTCAATTTTCTAGAGTTGGGACGCTCATGCGTTTTGAAAGATGAGCGCGGCTCATCTGTCGTTGATCTTTTGTGGCAGGGTATTTGGAACTATGTGCGCCAGCACAAAATTGATGTGATGATAGGTTGCGCCAGTTTTGAAGGCATTGAGATTGATGTGCACCGCGATGGACTTCAGTTTTTGTTACACACCAATAAAGTGCCCGATGGATGGCAAGTGCATGCGCATGACAAGCGCCGCCTCGAAATGAACCCAGACTTTGACATGCGCCTTGATGTAAAAGCAATTATTTCGAAACTACCGCCATTGATCAAAGGGTACATGCGCCTCGGTTGTTTTTTCGCGCAGGGTGCTGTGGTCGACGAGATATTCAACACTATTGATGTTTTGGTCATTCTGCCCGTCTCGCACATCAACCCCCGTTATTTCGCGAGGTTTGGTGAACCTACCAATTAATATCAAAAGCAGCGATAGCCGCCAGATTGACAATATCATTGGTCGTTGCGGACATGGATGCAATTTGGACTGACTTGGAAAGGCCCGTCAATAATGGCCCCACCACAGTCACGCCACCCAATTGCTGCAGCATCTTGGTTGAAATTGAAGCAGAATGGGCCGCGGGCATAACCAAAACATTGGCTGGGCCTTTCAAACGACAGAACGGATATTGCGCCATGGCTTCGGCGGACAATGCTACATCTGCACCCATCTCGCCATCATATTCAAAATCGACAGAGCGGCCATCCAATACTTTCACAGCGCGGCGCACATATTCTGAGCGCTCGCCTTTTGGATAACCAAATGTTGAATAGGAGAGCAGGGCAACTCTGGGCTCGGCCATAAAGCGACGTGCCACACCTGCGGCTTCCTGCGCAATGTCTGCCAGTTCCTCAGCGGTTGGTAATTCGTGAATTGAAGTGTCAGCGATGAACACAGTGCGGCCGCGCACCAGAGCCATGGAAACCGCAATCGGGCGGTGGCCAACTTTTGCATCAATTGCGCGGCGCACATTATCCAGCGCTACAGAATAGTTACGCGTCAAACCCGTCACCATCGCATCGGCATCGCCTAAAGCTAACATGCATGCGCCAAAGATATTCCGATCCTGGTTGGCCATGCGCTGGCAATCGCGGTGCAAAAAGCCTTCGCGTTGCAGGCGGCCGTAGAGAAAATCACCGTAATCATTGGTACGTTCAGAAATACGTGCATTGAGAATTTCAACATTGTCGTGAAGCTCAAGACCTGAGGCGTCCAGGGCAGTTTGAATGCGTTCCTCGCGGCCAATCAATATAGCTGTTCCCAAACCTTGCGAAGCGTAGCTATGAGCCGCGCGGATCATGCGTTCTTCTTCGCCTTCAGCAAAGATCACGCGTTTTGGCTGACCCTTCACGTATGAATAGATATTCTGCAACGTGCCAGCAATCGGATCGAGCCGCGCTGAAAGTTGTGCAGCATACGCATCAAGGTCGTCAATGTTTTTGCGCGCCACACCCGTTGCCATCGCGGCTTTCGCAACTGCTACTGGAATACGTGAAATCAAACGCGGATCAAATGGCGCTGGAATTAAATATTCGCGGCCAAAGGAAAGTTTGGAGCCGTGATAAGCGGCTGCCACTTCATCTGGCACATCTTCGCGGGCCAACTCAGCCAAAGCTTCAGCGGCAGCAATTTTCATTTCTTCATTGATGGTGCGCGCACGCACATCTAAAGCACCGCGGAAAATATAAGGAAAGCCCAGAACATTATTCACTTGGTTTGGATAGTCGGAGCGGCCGGTGGCCATAATGGCATCGGAACGGACTGAGGCTACATCTTCTGGCAAAATTTCAGGATCGGGATTGGCCATAGCAAAAATAATTGGATTGGGCGCCATGGATTTCACCATGTCTTTGGTCAGTGCACCTGCAATGGAAAGTCCGAAGAAAACATCGGCGCCCTTTATGGCATCGGCTAGGGTTCGGGCCGCAGTTGGAACGGCATGGGCTGATTTCCACTGGTTCATGCCCTCGGTGCGGCCTTGATAAACCACACCCTTTGAATCGCACAATAAAACGTTCTCATGCGGCACGCCGAATGATTTGGCAAGTTCGATACAAGCAATTGCCGCTGCACCTGCGCCATTGCAGACGAGTTTAAACTTCTTGAGATCACGGCCTGTTATATGCAATGCGTTGATCAAGCCAGCCATCGAGATGATTGCTGTGCCGTGTTGATCATCATGAAATACAGGGATGTCCATCAGCTCACGGAGGCGTTGCTCGATGATAAAGCAATCGGGGGCTTTGATGTCTTCAAGATTGATACCGCCAAAAGACGGGCCGAGATAGCGCACAGCGCCGATAAACTCGTCAACGTCTTTGGTATCTACTTCAAGATCGATTGAATCCACGTCCGCAAACCGTTTAAACAAAACCGCTTTGCCTTCCATGACGGGCTTTGATGCGAGCGCGCCTAAGTCACCAAGTCCTAAAATAGCTGTGCCGTTCGAGATGACGGCAACCAGATTGCCCTTTGACGTATAATCATAAGCGGCATCGGGGTTTTCTGCGATTTTTCGCACGGGAACAGCAACACCAGGGCTGTAAGCCAGCGATAAATCACGCTGGGTAGCCATGGGTTTTGTGGGGTTTATCTCAAGCTTTCCGGGCTTTCCACGGGAGTGAAATTGCAGCGCTTCCTCGTCAGTAAAAGAGGGCCGCGCTGGTTTTTTTGGTGTTAAAGCCATGTTGGAAAAATGCCTGTTGTTGCCAGTTAGAATCACCATAGCCTAGTTTTGAGACCAGTTAAAAGAGCATTGGCGGCTATGGGGCTATATCTGTTATGTCAGCATTATGGAAGGCAGTGGCTTTAACGGTTCCGAGGTGCAGAATAACGCTGAAGACAGCGTAGTAACACCCATGATGGTTCAGTATTTGGGAATCAAGGCCAGGCACCAAGACGCCTTGCTGCTTTACCGGATGGGTGATTTTTACGAACTATTTTTTGAGGATGCCGAAAAAGCTTCTTCAACCCTAGGTATTGCTCTCACCAAACGCGGCAAGCATAAGGGTGCTGATATTCCGATGTGTGGTGTGCCTGTGCATGCAATCGATCAATACTTGCAAAAGCTGATCCGGTTTGGCCATCGCGCTGCCATTTGCGAGCAGATTGAAGATCCGGCGGAAGCTAAAAAACGTGGATACAAATCGGTGGTGGCGCGTGATGTTATCAGGCTGATTACGCCTGGCACGCTGACTGAAGATTCTCTGCTTGATTCCAAGGCCCGAAATTATTTGGCGGCACTCACGGCTTTCAAGGGTGGTGGCGAGATGGCGCTGGCCTATGTTGATATATCAACGGGAGAGCTTGCCGTCGTCGTGACTGACGAAGGAAGGCTTGGCGCTGATCTGGCCCGTCTGAACCCAAGCGAAGTGTTGGTGAATGATAGTTTGCTGGATGATGACATCATCAAGACGAATATTGGTGTGACGCGCGCTGCTATAACGCCCATTGCAGCAAGTCGGTTTGAAAGTGTGGCGGCAGAGCACCGCCTCAAAAGCCATTTCAAAGTTGAGACTTTAGATGCATTTGGTGATTTCAGGCGTGTTGATCTGGCAGCCTTAGGTGCGTTGATTGATTATGTATCAATTACCCAAGTTGGCCACATGCCTTATCTGCGGCCGCCACGGCGCGAGACGCCCGATGCGGGACTTTTGATTGATGCAGCAACGCGGGCAAACCTCGAACTTACGCGCAGTTTGAGTGGCGAACGCAAGGGCAGCTTGCTTGCGTGTTTGACTGAAACTGTGACTGCTGCTGGAGCCCGGCTGCTTGCCGATATTGTGGCTGCACCGCTGGCCGATGCACAAGCTATAAATGCAAGGCTTGATGTGGTTTCTTTTTTTCACGACAATGAAATGCTGCTGCAACAATTACAAACAGCATTAAAGGCCATGCCTGATCTTGAACGCGCCTTGGCCCGCATTACGGCAGATCGTGGGGGCCCACGTGATATTGGTGCTGTTCGCGACAGCATTTTTGCGTGCAAAAATTTGCTTGGTGTTTTGCATTCAAACATGGGGCTTGATGTTCAACCTGAGCAACTTGTTGCGTTGATCAAGCAACTGGGGAAAGTGCCCGTTCAACTTGCCGAAAAATTGCAGCAGGCTTTAGCAGATGAGCTGCCCTATCTTGCTCGCGATGGTGGATTTATTGCGCGCGGTTTTTCCTTCGATCTCGATGAGAACCGAAAACTCCGCGATGATACGCGCCAAGTGATTGCAACACTGCAAACGCAGTATGCAGAAGCCAGTGGTGTTAAAAGTCTCAAAATAAAATTCAACAATATGCTGGGATATTTCATTGAGGTTACGGCACCACAAGCCGAAATCTTAAAGCTGTCCGATGCCGAGCAACGCTATATCCACCGCCAAACCATTGCGAGTGCAGTACGTTTTACAACGCTGGAGCTCGGCGAGCTTGAACAGAAAATAGCTCTTGCAGCATCACGTGCGTTGGCGCTTGAAATCGAGATGTTCAAAACATTCTGCGAAGAGATTGTTGCGCACCGCGTAACTCTCTCTTCTGCCGCTCTGGCCTTGGCGCAGCTCGATGTGTTTTTGGGTTTTGCGCATTTAGCGAGGCAGCGGCGCTATGTGCGACCGATTATTGATAAAGGTTTGGCGTTTGAAATTAAGGCGGGGCGACATCCTATTGTTGAAGAGGCTTTGCGCGGCCAGACGGAGCGGGCCTTTGCGGCCAATGATTGTAATCTAAGTGATGACCATAAAAAGCTGTGGCTGCTGACTGGCCCTAACATGGCGGGTAAATCCACGTTCCTTAGGCAGAATGCTTTAATTGCAATCATGGCGCAGATGGGAAGTTTTGTGCCGGCTTCAAAAGCGCATATCGGTGTTGTTGATAGGCTCTATAGCCGTGTTGGTGCCGCCGATGATCTGGCACGCGGGCGCTCTACTTTTATGGTTGAAATGATTGAGACGGCCGCAATCCTGAATCAATCAACATCTCGTTCACTCGTGATCCTGGATGAAATTGGGCGCGGCACGGCCACTTATGACGGGCTTTCGATTGCATGGGCCACACTCGAACATCTTCACGATGTGAACTGTTGCCGTGGGCTTTTTGCGACGCATTATCATGAACTGACTGCGCTTACGGCGAGGCTTAATCAACTTCATTGCGCAACTATGAAAGTTAAAGAATGGAAGGGTGATTTGATTTTTCTTCATGAAGTGGCGGCGGGTTCTGCTGAGCGATCTTACGGCATTCAAGCGGCAAAGCTGGCGGGCATGCCTGCACCTGTGATTCAACGCGCCACCGAAGTGTTGAAGCGCTTGGAGCAAGGGCGCAATCAAAACCCGAAGATTAATATGGTTGAAGATCTGCCGCTGTTTTCACTCGCCCAACGCATTGAAGCAACTCCGATTCCAAAAGACGAACTCCGCGAGCGTTTGGCCAAAATTTTGCCGGATGAAGTTTCAGCGCGCGAAGCGCATGCTTTGATCTATGAACTCAAGCAACTATTGGATAAACCAGATTCACAATGACGCCTGAACAAAATTTTGCCGACGCACTCCAAAACTTGCCCAAACACGATGTTTTGGCAACGCGCAATGCTGTCTCCGCTCTCATCAAACTGTGCCTTTCAGAATCACGCCGATTGGCCGAACAGCAATTGGTGAAAGATGGCCAAGGCACACTTTGCGCTGAGCATCTTTCGAGGACGGAGGATTCGATTATTCGGACTGTGATCGCCTTTGCCACCAACACTGTTTTTCCCGGCAACGATGAAGTTGGCCTTTCAACTATCGCAGTGGGTGGTTATGGCCGTGGCACTTTGGCGCCGGGTTCGGATATTGATCTTCTGTTTTTAATGTCTGGCAATGGCCGCGACCGCGCGTCGCGCGTTGTGGAATTTTTGCTCTATGCTTTATGGGATGCACGGCAAAAAGTTGGCTACGCAACACGCAGCATTGATGAATGCATCAAGCTTGCAAAGGGTGATAATACAATTCTGACTTCTATTCTCGAAGCACGGTTCATTTGCGGTGAAAAAAACCTGTTTGACGATTTGGTCGTGCGGTTCCGACGCGAGATCGTTCAGACCAGCGCCAAGAAATTTGTTGCGGATAAACTTGCGGAACGAGATCTCCGCCACTCGAAATCAGGAGAGAGCCGCTATGCGGTTGAACCCGATTTGAAAGATGGCAAAGGCGGCCTTCGTGACCTCCATACTTTGTTTTGGATTGCAAAATTTCTGTTCGATGCAAATTCAACGGAAGAGCTGGCGGAAAAGGGTGCGTTCTCTCGCGCCGAACTTGCGCTGTTCAAAAAATGCGAAGACTATCTCTGGGCGGTGCGTTGCCACCTCCATTTCCTTGCCAAACGTGGCGAAGACCGATTGAGTTTCGACCGTCAAGTCGAAATGGCTGAGCGACTTGGATATAAATCACATCAGGGTCTGCGTGATGTAGAACGCTTTATGAAACACTATTTTCTGATCGCCAAAGATGTGGGTGATCTGACGCGGATATTTTGTGCCAGCTTGGAAGCAAAGCAATTCAAAGAAGCGCCATCACTTTCACGGATGATCGGAAAGCTGATACCTCGCAAGAATATTGGCCTTAAAGGCGACAAAGATTTCAAGGTTGAAAGTGGACGCATCAGTGTTGCACATGATGATGTGTTTAAAAATAACCCGGTCAATATGTTGCGTATATTCAAACTGGCAGGCCACACAGGATTTGAAATTCATCCCGATGCTCTCAAACTTATTCGCAAATCCTTGCGATTGATTGATGAGCCCTTACGCATGAATGCTGAGGCCAATGCAATTTTTCTGGATATTTTGACTTCGAGTGTGACGCCTGAAACACTGCTCCGAATGATGAATGAAGCAGGTGTTCTGGGTCGGTTCATTCCGGAATTTGGCAAGATCGTGGCGATGATGCAGTTCAGCATGTATCATCACTACACCGTTGATGAACATTTGATTCGTACCGTCGGCGTTCTCTCACGGCTAGAGCGCGGGCTGTTAACTGACGACCACCCACTTTCTGCGTCGTTGTTTCCAACGCTGAAATCGCGGCGTGTGCTTTATGTTTCTGCACTGCTGCATGATATTGCCAAGGGCCGCAACGAAGATCATTCCATTGCAGGCGAACGCGTGGCGCGCGAGATTTGTCCGAAGCTCGGTTTAAGCGAGGCCGAGACCGAGACTGTCGCTTGGCTCATTCGCTATCATTTGTTGATGAGCGAAACTTCGCAGATGAGAGATCTGAACGACTTCAAAACCATTCTTGATTTTACGGCAATTGTGCAAAGTCCTGAACGATTAAAGCTTCTCCTCATTCTCACAGTTGCTGACATTCGCGCCGTTGGCCCCGGTGTATGGAATGGTTGGAAGGGTCAGTTGTTGCGCACGCTTTATTCGGAAGCTGAGCCGGTTTTGAGTGGTGGACATACAGCGGTTTCGCGCAAAGAGCGCGTGCTGGAAGCTCAAAAGGTATTTTTGAATAATTATACGGATTGGGCGGAAGAAGAAAAGAAACTAGCCAGCTCGAGGCACTATGATGCTTATTGGTTGAACGTTTCTGTTGACCGCCAAATGCGGCATCAAGCTCTGATCGGTAGCGCTAAGGCGCGTGATGCAATTACCGATGTGCATACTGATGCGTTTGCAGCGATCACTGAAATTACTGTTTATACGCCCGATCATCCGCGACTGCTTGCGCTGATCACCGGCGCTTGTGCGGCGGCGGGTGCTAACATTATTGGCGCGCAAATTTTCACTACGAATGACGGCATGGCGCTTGATACGATTCTGCTGCAGCGTGAATTTGTAGGTGAGGAAGATGAGCGGCGGAGGGCGGCCCGGGTTTGCGAGTCTATTGTCAAAACGCTGCATGGGCAGTTGCGGCTGCGCGACGCTTTGGCTGGTGCACAAGAAGCGCAAGGGCGCGCCAAGGCCTTCACCGTCGCGCCGCGTGTGATTATTGATAACGCGCCGTCCAACAAATACACTGTGGTTGAAATCAACGGGCTTGACCGTGTGGGATTATTGCACGGGCTCACTGAAGCATTGTTTCATCTCAACTTAAATATTGCGTCTGCGCATATCGTGACATATGGCGAAAAGGCGATTGACGTGTTTTATGTGACGGATTTGACCGGAGCTAAGATTGAAAGTACCACACGCCAAGAAACCATCGAAAAGTCTTTGATGAATGTTTTGGCACCACCTGTTGCTCAAATGAAGGCGGCAGGTTGAGACAATGTCACTATTTAAATCAGCAGCCACAGTTGGCGGGTACACTACCATAAGTCGCGTGCTTGGCTTTGTTCGTGATCAGCTGGTGGCTTTCACCCTTGGAACGGGTGGTGTCGCAGAAGCTTTTTTTATTGCTCAACGAATCCCCAATTTATTCCGCACACTATTTGCTGAAGGCGCATTCAATTCTGCTTTCGTGCCGTTGTTTGCCAAGCGCGTGGAAGGTGAAGGCATTGAATCGGCCCATTCATTCGCGCGTGATGTGTTTTCGGCTTTGCTGGCGTGGATGGTGGTGTTCACATCGCTTGCGATGATAGCCATGCCTTGGTTGATCTATATTATTGCACCCGGTTTTAAAGGCTCACCCGACAAAATAGCGCTTGCTACCAGTCTCACAATAATCTGTTTTCCATATTTGTTATTTATGTCGCTGACCGCATTGCAGGGCGGCGTGCTCAATAGCTTGCATAGGTTTACAGCTGCCGCCGCTGCGCCAATTCTGCTTAACCTGGTGATGATCGCGTCCAATATTGTTGCTTGGTATTTTGGTACCGGCAACTCCGCTACCACAGGCTATATTTTTGCCTATGGAGTTTCGCTTTCAGGCGTCGCGCAATTCATATTGTTGGCCGTGGCGTGCAGACGTGCTGGTTTAAGTTTCTGGCCGCGCTGGCCTAGGCTGACACCTGATGTGAAGCAAGTTGCAGCGCGCAGTGTGCCTGGAATAATTTCAGGCGGCATCATGCAAATTAATTTGTTGATTGCGACGATGATCGCAACCGGCCTCGAACGAGCAGTGGCTAACCTCTATTATGCTGAACGACTCTATCAATTGCCACTTGGCATCATTGGTGTTGCTATCGGTGTGGTGTTGCTTCCCACGCTTTCGCGCAAACTCAGAGCGGGCGATGAGCAAGGTGCCATTGACGCAAGCAATCGTGGGCTTGAGCTTTCACTCTTTTTAACCCTGCCAGCTGCTGCTGCATTGATGACAATTGCTGCTCCAATTTTGCACACGGTTTTTGAACATGGCGCGTTTAGCTATGTTGATACTCTTGCCGTTGCGCCTGCCGTTGCAGCTTTCGCTTCGGGCCTTCCTGCCTTTGCTTTGACAAAAGTTTTTCAGCCGGGTTTTTATGCTCGTGAAGATACAGCCACGCCCATGCGTTTCTCGATCATATCTGTCTTAGTCAATATTGCCGCAAGCCTCATCCTGTCTCGCATTTTTGGTTATGTCGGTATTGCGATGGCGACGAGTATTGCGGCGTGGACGAATGCTATATTTTTGGGGGTCAGACTTCACCGATTGAATCATTTCCAATTTGATGCGCGCAGCAAAAGGCGTTTACCGCTTATTGTACTTTCAAGCCTGTTTATGGCTGGCGTATTGGCTTCGGCCACTTGGGTGCTCCGCGGAAACTTCACTTCGGATTCGCACTTTTTGCATTCGATCTGGGGTTTGGGGCTCGTCGTGGGGGCTGGAGTCTTAAGTTACTTCTCGATTGCACAAGCTATTGGGGCTTTCAAAATCTCGGAACTTAAAGCCGCTATTAAGCGCTAATTGAGGCTTTTCAAACCTAGCTAATCGGGGCATAAGCGCCGCTTCTGTTTTGAAAGTTTAGATGATGACCACATTCTCACCACGGGTTTTTTCAGGCATGCAGCCGACTGGCAATTTGCATCTGGGCAATTATTTAGGTGCCATGATCAATTGGGTAAAAATGCAGGAGACCAATGATTGTGTTTATTGCGTTGTGGATATGCATGCCATCACCATGTGGCAGGAGCCTAAAGCATTGCGCCAAGCCACGCGTGATGTGACGGCGGCTTATATTGCCTGTGGTCTAGACCCTAAGCGCTCTATCATTTTCAATCAAAGCCAGGTTCAAGAACATGCCGAGCTTGCCTGGATTTTCAACTGTGTGGCGCGTTTGGGTTGGCTCAACCGCATGACGCAATTTAAAGACAAGGCTGGCAAGGATAAGGAGCAGGCTTCGGTTGGGCTTTATGCATATCCCAATCTGATGGCGGCTGATATTTTGGCTTACAAGGGAACCCATGTTCCAGTGGGTGAGGACCAGAAACAACATTTGGAATTGGCGCGTGATATTGCCCAGAAGTTCAATGTCGATTTTGCTGAATCGATTGCTGAGAATGGTTTTGGCGATGCGTTTTTTCCGCTGACCGAACCCATGATTACAGGCACGGCCACGCGCGTGATGAGCCTTCGTGATGGCACCAAGAAAATGTCTAAGTCTGATCCGTCGGATTTGTCGCGCATAAATCTAATGGATTCAGCTGACGATATAGCCAAGAAAATTCGCAAAGCCAAAACCGATATGGACGCTCTTCCTTCTGAAGTTGCGGGTCTTAAAGGTCGTCCAGAAGCAGAAAATCTGGTGAATATTTTTGCCGCGCTCAACAACGAGACCAAGGAGCAAGTTCTTGCCCAATTCGGTGGTGGGCAGTTTTCGGGCTTGAAGAATGCTTTAGCAGATTTGGCTGTGGCCAAGCTTTCGCCAATTGTTGGTGAGATTACGCGGTTGCAGGGTGATCCCGCTCATGTTGATGCCATTTTGGCCGATGGTGCAAATCGGGCGCGGGCCATTGCCGCGCCAATCTTGCGAGATGTGCGAAAGATTGTTGGTTTTATTGGGGCTTAACTGGCTCTTTAAAACCGCTTCCAAAGAGACTATATGAATTCCTGAGAGGATTACTCATGTTTATTCAAACCGAAGCCACGCCAAACCCAGCGACCTTGAAATTCATTCCCGGAAAGCCAGTTTTGCCGGGCTCAACGCGCGAATACAAAAAAGCTTCCGATGCTTTGGAATCACCCTTGGCTGAAAAGCTGTTCAGTGTTTCGGGTGTTGCTGGCGTGTTTCTGGGCCATGATTTTATCACGGTCAGCAAGGGCGTAGGAGAGTGGCAGCATCTGAAGCCCGCCATTCTTGGCTTGATTATGGATCATTATGTTTCAGGCGCACCCATTCTTTCTGATGCCGGCCAAGTGGAACTTTCAGGCGAAGAATTTTTTGCTGAAGAGCATGCTGAGATTGTTACAACTATTAAAGATCTGCTCGATACCCGGGTTCGCCCAGCGGTGGCGCAAGATGGTGGTGATATTACGTTCAAGGGTTTCAAAGACGGTATTGTTTATTTGAACATGAAAGGTTCATGCGCAGGCTGCCCTTCATCAACAGCAACATTGAAACACGGCATTGAAAATTTGCTGCGGCATTTTGTGCCTGAAGTAACAGGCGTTAGTCCGGTTTAAAGAGTGGTTGCTTCATAACGAACTCATCCACCAAAAACCGTCATCCCCTCGTAGGCGGGGATCCAACTTCTAAAGGGCGAGATAGTGCCACGTTGGTTTTCCGCCTTCGCGGGATTGACGACGAATGGTAAGTTTAGTTTTTATGAAGGTTGGCTCTGTTAAGCGGTTAAATTTTTAACTTGTTTTATCCGGAGACTCAATCACCGCGGGTTCATTCTTTACCAAATGAATGCGAACCTTCTTCACCCGGCGCGGGTCGGACTCAAGTATTTCAAATTCTATGCCGGATGGGTGTTTGATAATCTCGCCGCGTGATGGAACACGGCCTGCCATTTCAAACACCAAGCCTCCTAATGTATCAACCTCGTCTTCATCGTCATCGGGCAGCAAGTCAGTCTTGAACATTTCGTCTAATGTTGAAATGCTGATCAGTGCGTTAGCTACATATTTCAGATCGTCTTCTTGCCGCAGCATGCCGTGCTCGGCATCGGTATCGTGCTCGTCGGCAATGTCGCCGATAATCTCTTCGACCAAATCTTCAAGCGACACGATCCCATCAGTTCCGCCGTATTCATCAACAACAATTGCCAAGTGGATGTGTGATGCTTTCATTTTGATCAGAAGATCGGGTGCGGGCATTGATGGCGGCACGAACAACACATCGCGGATCATGCTAGGATGCTGTTTAACAGTCGAGGTCAGTTCAGTTGCGGCAAGCGCAATACCTGCCTCTTTTGAAGTCTTGGTTTTTTTCTTGCTGCCTTTGGTTTTCATCCAACGCAGATAATCTTTCACGTGAATCATGCCTGTAATCTCGTCCAACGAGTCACGGTAGATTGGCATGCGCGAATGATTGGCTTCTATGAATTGCTCAAGCAGTTCGCGCATAGTGGAGGTTTCATCAGCCGCCACAATATTGGCTCTTGGCACCATCAAATCATCAACACGCATATCGGCAAAGCCAAGCAAATTCAGCATCATCGACTTGGCATCAGAATCCAGCGCCGTGGCACCGGTTTTTTCGGCATGACTATCAATCACGCCCTCCAGGCTTTCACGCAGTGCGGAATTACCGCCAACAAATCTACGGCGGATTTTTGATAGAAAACTTGGTCGCTTCGGGGGTAACATTTTCGAACTCACAACAGATATGGATTTTCAATGCCGAGTGTGGACAGGATTTTTATTTCCGCCGCTTCCATCGCTTCTGCATCTTTATCATTTTCATGATCATAACCTAAAAGATGCAAAACACCATGCACGATCAAATGACAAGTGTGATCGGCTAGGGATTTGCCAGCTTCCATGGCCTCGCCTGCACACGTGCTATAGCCCAATACAATATCGCCGAGCAGAGGTAATTCACCCGGTGGAACAGGTTGATCCTTTGGGGCGGGGAAAGACAAAACATTGGTAGGCTTATCCAGCCCTCGCCATTCCCTATTTAAATCCTGCATTGTTTCATCATCGGCAAATAACAGCGTGATAATTTTACCTTGCTCGCCCTTGGGCAATGCGGCAGCTGCGACTTGTTCAGCCATCATTTCCAAATTGGGCAAAGCCGCCCAACCATCGTCTTCAATCGCAATATCAAGTGGCATAAAAAATCAAGCGCCGCGGGGTTTGCGTTGAGCAGAAATCGCAATGCCTTTTTTATCATAGGCCGCAACAATGCGACCGACGAGAGCATGGCGCACAATGTCTGTTGTGGTAAAGCGTGTGATGCCAATTCCTGACACACCGTCCAGAACTGAAAGTGCATCATCAAGTCCAGATGTCATGCCGTAGGGCAAATCGATCTGCGATGGATCGCCAGTGATCACCATGCGGCTGCCTTCACCAAGACGCGTTAAAAACATTTTCATCTGCATTGGTGTGGTGTTTTGCGCTTCATCAAGAATGATAAAGGATGAAGCAAGTGTACGTCCACGCATGAATGCCAGTGGTGCAATTTCAATTTGGTTTTCAGCAATGGCCTTGGCCACGTTGCTCTGTGGCATCATGTCGTAAAGTGCGTCGTAAAGTGGTCGCAAATAGGGATCGACTTTTTCCTTCATGTCGCCCGGCAAAAAGCCCAAACGCTCGCCCGCTTCCACAGCAGGGCGCGATAGAATAATTCGGTCAACTTCACCGTTCATTAGAGCTTCAGCTGCGCAAGCAACGGCCAGATAGGTTTTGCCCGTGCCTGCTGGCCCCACGCCAAATACCAGTTCATGCTTGCGGATCAACTCGATATAAGCGCCTTGGTTGGCTGTGCGAGCCGATACTGTTTTACGGCGGGTGCGAACACCACCCTCAGTGGTGTCTTTCTCATCAGCCACTTTGACCATGCGGATAGTTCCTTCAATCTCGCCTTTGGTGATATCGCCGCCACGGGCTGCTTTGGTATAAAGCTGCACAAGCACAGCGCGGGCCAATTCCGAATTGCCACGGTCGCCACGAATGGAAAGGCGGTTGCCGCGCGGAGTGATGGCCACGCCCAATTTTTGTTCGATCATTGCAAGATGGGAATCATGTTCCCCCATTAATAAGGCCAGTACGCGGTTATCATCAAAAGCCAAGGACAGTGTGCCATCTTCGTGATGGCTGGTTTTTTCGGCGGATTTTAAAGCGTTTGAATTTTGGCTCAAATCGATGCAACTCCTTTTTGGGTTTCAGGCTCATATTGCCCCGAAAGCGAGTTCGGGCCAACAGCTAATATTTTGGCATTAATAATCTGCCCCAGTGCTTCAGCTTTGATATCGAGATGAACTGATTGCAGATAAGGCGAGCGACCAATCATCTGGCCATCTTGACGACCTGGCTTTTCGATCAGCACAGGCAAGGTGAGGCCGACACAGGTTTGGTTGAAAGCTGCTTGTTGAGCGCTAAGTAAATTTTGTAACCTCACCAAGCGTTCAGATTTAACATTTTCCGGTATCTGGTTCTTGTTTTCAGCCGCTGGTGTTCCGGGGCGCGGAGAATATTTGAAAGAAAACGCCGAAGCATAATTTACGCCACGGATAATATCCAACGTCTCATGAAATTCAGCGTCAGTTTCACCCGGAAAGCCTACGATAAAATCGCTGGTCAAAGCAATGCTTGGGCAACTGATGCGCAGGCGATCTATAATCTTCATATATTCGTCTGTTGTGTGACCACGGTTCATCGATTTTAAAACACGGTTAGAACCGGATTGGATAGGCAAATGCAAATAAGGCATTAATTTTGGGTTTGAGCCATGCGCTTCAATTAGATCATCGCTCATATCGCGTGGGTGGCTGGTCATGTATCTGATGCGTTGGATACCATTAATATGTGACAATTCATTGATCAACGTTCCAAGCCGTGACTGGGTTCCATTTGCAGCAGGGCCTCGATACGCATTCACATTCTGGCCCAGCAATGTGAGTTCCTTCACACCTTGATCAGCAAGCTTTTGC
The DNA here is from genome assembly GCA_964244815.1 of uncultured Aestuariivirga sp. Classification (GTDB taxonomy): domain Bacteria; phylum Pseudomonadota; class Alphaproteobacteria; order Rhizobiales; family Aestuariivirgaceae; genus Aestuariivirga. The sequence goes on from CAXTKH010000001.1 coordinate 81,271, forward strand.
GCCTCCTCAACAATCTGAGAAACTGGACGCGAGAATTCTGCACCGCGCGTATATGGCACCACACAGAATGTGCAGAATTTGTCACAGCCTTCCTGAATCGTCAGAAACGCTGTGACACTGCGCGAGGTGGGATGGCGCACTTGGTTTTGGGCCAGGCCTTTGAATTTGTCATCAACTGAAAATTCAGTTTCGATCACGGCTTTGCCGCTGGTCTGGTTGGCCTTCAAAAGCTCTGGAAGGCGGTGATAAGTCTGCGGCCCAAATACCAGATCGACCGATTTCATTCGCCTCGTAATTTCTTCACCTTCAGCTTGGCCAACACAGCCTGCAACGGCAATTTTCATGTCGTGGCCACTCGCAGCGCGTTTGGACTTCAAGTCGCGGTAACGGCCCAGTTCCGAATAGACTTTCTCAACTGCCTTTTCACGAATGTGGCACGTGTTGAGGATCACGAGATCAGCATTGTCGGGCGTGTCGGTTGGTGCATAGCCCAAGGGGGCCAGCACATCTTGCATGCGCTGGCTGTCGTAGACATTCATCTGACAACCATAGGTTTTGACATAAACGGTTTTTGACATGGGGTTCTGCTAGCGGATTTAAGGTCTCGCGTGAAGCATTTCAACCAAACTCTTAGTAATTATTACATGGGCAAACTTGGCCATTTCTTTACGGGGAGTTTTAGGCAGTGCATCATGAAACCGAATTGAAACCTCAATGGGGCCAGCCTTCAACACCTCCCATAAATGGGGCATTAAATCCATGTCGCCATACCACGCAAAACCTGGGCGTTGGCGCCTCGTGAAGGCCAAATTGTAATTGCTGCGATAGGCTACAGTGACAGGCAAAACAGAAATATCCAAATTTTCTGCAGCACCAAAATAGGATGATTTGAACGGCTTGACGGTGTTACCATCATTCGAGGTGCCTTCAGGAAATAGCACAAGTGTATCGCCGGCATGCAAGCGATTGGTCATTTCTACTGATGATTTTCCGGTGCTGTGGCGACTTTCACGGTTCACAAAGATACAGCGCTGCAATTTTGCCATCCACCCAAACATTGGCCAACCACCCACTTCGCGTTTGGCAATGAAGGACAGCGGCATCACTGAGCTTAAAACTGGAATATCGAGCCACGAGGCGTGATTGCTGACCAGCAATGTGGGAGTTGCGGGAATCCGACCTTCAATTTTTATTGTAATACCAAGCAGCCTGCAAAGAATGCGGTGATAATACCACGGCAACCATCGTGCCGCTCGGCTTTGCAAAATAACCAAAATAAATTGAACCGGCATGAGCGGCAAAGTAAGGCACAGAAAGCCGAGCAGAATGAAACTGGCACGCAGCTGCCGCATCAGTTGAGTTTTGCTCGCATGACTAATGCATCTTCAGTTTGGCCGTTTTGTCGGGTGTAGTAGGCTTTGCGTTTGCCTGCTTCATCAAACCCAGCGCGGGCATAGAGCGATATCGCATCCTTGTTATCCATCGCCACTTCCAAAAACAGATTGTTAATTTTGAGCGACATCAAAAGCCGTTGAGCCGCCAAAATAATCTGCAACCCAGCACCTCGTCTTTGAAAAACAGGGTCAACGCATATTGTAATAATTTCCGCCTCGTCAGCTACAGCACGATAAATCAAAAAACCCACAGGCCCATCATCTGAAGTCGCCAATAGCGCAACGCAGCCGGGACTGACCAAAATCTCACCCAGATCTTTTTCGCTCCATGCGATCCCAAAACTGGCAGCGTGAAGTTTTGCTAACAGCCCCAGGTCTTGGGAAGGCGAAATTTCCAGTCCGCCCAATCCGCGCAGTGGGTCGCTTTGCGGCTTGGCGTCGGCTTCACGAAGGTAAACCGGATCTGGCATGTGTGTTGGTTCAGGCTGAGTTGCCGCATAGGCAGCAAAGCCTGAGGCGGATGGGAGGTCGTGTTGCGGGCTTCGCATAAGATCGCTTCGGCCAGAAAGCGCGGCAATTGCTTCTGCACCAGTACCCAATACCAATTGATCATTGCGAAGACGTGAAGCGATTTCTTCGGGTGCGAGCAATTGAATTTCGGTGCCGTCGTAAAAATAAAATAGCCCGCTCATGCCTGCTTGATGAACAACAACGCAATTTCGTTCAGAAACTGCTGCTTGGATGGCAATCATCGTATCAACACCAAGCACCTTAATGTTGCGGGCAAGACCCAAGGCCCGCGCAAAGCTAAGTCCAACACGAATGCCCGTAAATGTTCCGGGCCCCGTGGTCACTGCGATGCGGCCCAAATCCGAATAGCCGATTCCAGCCTGGGACATGGCGCGCGCCACCATTGGTGGCAATGCTTCAGCATGACCCCGTGCCATCAGCTGTTGCTCGGAGGCGAGCATAACTCTGCTGTTTACATCATAAACGCAAACCGAACAGGAGGCCAAAGCAGTATCAATGCATAGCATTTTCATTTTGTCTTTTGTTCTCGCGCCACATCTACAACGCCGCGCAAATCTCTTACTTCGAAGAACCGTTCAATCCCCACTGGAACCTCTTCGTGGTCATGCTCCCACAGCATTTCAAAGGGCACATAAACGCCGATACCACCAGCGGCAATCATCGGCAGCACATCGGATTTGACCGAGTTACCAGCCATCAACATTTGCTTTGGCATGCTAGCGTGGCGATCTGCGATCCTCGCATAGGTCTCAGGGGTTTTGTCCGAGACGATGTCGACACCTTCAAAGAAATGGGCAAGACCTGAGGCCAGGACTTTTCGCTCCTGGTGTTTAAGATCACCTTTGGTGATCAGCAATAGTTTATAGTCCCCGTGCAGAGCCTTAAGTGTGTCTTCAACATGAGGCAGAAGTTCGACATCATGATCGAGCATATCGCGGCCCACCGCGATGAGTTTTGCAGTTGTGGCGGCGTCAACAGCCCCATTTGAAATATTGATCGCGGTTTCGATCATGGAAAGCGTAAAACTTTTCACACCAAAACCATAAAGCGGAATATTGCGGCTTTCGGTCTTCATCAATTGCGCAGAGGCTTCATGTGCTGGCAAATAGTTTGCGAACATCTCGCCAAAGCGCTTTTCAGCTGCGTTGAAGTGAACAAGATTATGCCACAAGGTATCATCGGCATCGAAGGCTATCAGATCCAGCATCAGTCGCGTTTCGCCTCAATCACATCCATGATCAACGCTGCAATATCAGCTCCGCCAAACCGTTTCACTTGTCTGATCCCCGTGGGCGATGTGACGTTAATCTCGGTCATATAATCACCGATCACATCAATACCAGTGAATATCAATCCGCGCTTTTTCAATTCAGGTCCGATGGCCTCGCAAATTTCGTGTTCGCGTTTGGTCAGTTCGGTTGGCGCAGCAACGCCGCCTGCATGCATGTTGGAGCGATTATCGTTTTCAGCAGGGATGCGGTTGATTGCACCTGCCACTTTGCCGTCAACCAGAATAATCCGTTTATCGCCTTTGCGCACATCGGGCAGATATTTTTGGGCGATGTAGGGTTCATTATAGAGTTGGCCAAACATTTCGAGTATCGAGTAAAAGTTCTGGTCCGTTTTGTTGGTGCGGTAAACGCCAGCGCCGCCATTGCCATAAAGCGGTTTTAAAATCACGTCGTTGTGGGCCTGACGAAAGCTCTCGATTTCGTTGAGATCACGCGTGATCAAAGTGGGCGGCATAAGCTCTGGGAATTTCAGAATGAAAAGTTTTTCCGGCGCATTGCGCACTTCGGTGGGATCATTCACGACCAGTACTTTTGGATGGATCATATCAAGCAAATGTGTAGCGGTAATGTAGCCCATATCAAAGGGCGGATCTTGGCGCATGAGGATGGAATCCTGTGTGGCAAGGTCAATGCGTTTTTTCGGGCCTAGTTCGAAATGCGCGCCATTTTTGTCTTGCACTTTCACATCATGGCCTTCAGCAGACAGTGTACCTTCCATATAGGCCAAGGTCTTCACGTGATAATAAAACAGATTATGTCCGCGGGCTTGGGCTTCCAGCATCATGGCAAAAGTAGAGTCGCCTTCAATTTGGAAAAGCTCGATGGGGTCGCATTGCACTGCGATCTTGAGGCTCATTATATCTCTCCTGAAAAGGCGTTCTGGATGTGGGTTGGCCAAAGATAGGCATTCACAGCGACAATATCAAACCGGCAAAATCCTGCTGCGGCTTTGGCATCGCGCAGCATCCATAATCCAGCGGCAGCACTGATGCGCTTGGACTGATAGGTGGTAACCGAGGTTATAGCGGCGTCTGTAGAGTTGCGGGCTTTGACTTCAATAAAGGCTGTGGTTTGACCCTTTCGCATGATCAGATCAATTTCGCCGTGATGCGATTTGAAACGACGCGCCAGGAGCTTATATCCCTTCAGCCGCAGAAATAAGAAAGCGATGGTTTCCGCCTTGTGACCACGTTTTTCGTTGCGCTGTCTATTTGCGTTTGAGGATGCGGGCATACATATCCTCTTTTTTTAAATCGAATTTCTTGGCCACAATGTTTGCGGCTTTTGATGAAGCGTTATCTTTCAAAGCTTCGGTAATCGCATTTTCGATTTCATCTTCTGTCGTGATAGTCGGTTCATCCAGCGGTGGGGCAATGACTAAACAGATTTCACCTTTCACGGACTCACGGCCCGATAATATTGCGTGGATTTCATGAGCCGTGCCGCGCAGAACTTCTTCATGCAGTTTGGTCAACTCGCGCGCCATGGCCATCTGGCGCGTACCCAAGGCTTCGGTGACGTCGAGCAATGCATCGATAATCCGGTGCGGACTTTCGAAGGCGATTAAAGTTGAGGGCACAGATTTGAATTTGGTGAGAAGATCAACACGGGCTTTATGCTTTTGCGGCAGAAATCCCAAGAATGTGAATGTGTCTGTCGGCAAACCTGAGAGTGCAAGCGCAGTCAGCACCGCAGATGCGCCGGGCAAGCCTGTGACCATGATATTCTCCGCGATGCACGCCTGCACCAATCTATAGCCGGGGTCAGACACCAGCGGTACACCTGCATCAGACACCAACACAAAAGACTTGCCTTCTTGCATCGCTGCAATAATCGCAGGTCGTACTTTTTCGGCGTTGTGCTCGTGATACGGTTTCATCGTATTGCGAATTCCGAACCGTTCGAGCAGCCGCGACGTGACGCGTGTGTCTTCACAGAGGATATAATCAGCCGCTGCCAGCGAAGCCAATGCGCGGATTGTGACATCGCCCAGATTTCCGATGGGTGTGGCCGTCACATAGAGACCACCTTCTAAGCTCGGCGCATCATAACGATTAGGGCCAATGAAATATTCAGCCATTGAGCTCTCTTATAATTGCATTGAGTATGGGCCGGCCGCGCTGCGTGGCCCTTAGGCGAGAGCCGCTGCGCTCAACCAGACCGAGGTTCTCCAGCGCCTCGATTTTTCCAATATCGATTTCTTCACCAGCCAGTGCCGCGTGACGATCCAAATCAATGCCTTCTTTGATGCGCAGTCCCATCAGCAGATATTCAGGCGCTTGTTCTTGCGGAGTCAACAATCCGTTTTCAGTCACCGAATGCCCATGTGCCTGCACATTTTGCCGCCAAGTTTCGGGGTGCTTTTCACTCATCAAAGCGAGGCGGTTCGCTCCAGATGCTAGGCGGCTATGGGCACCGGGGCCAGCGCCTGCATATTCGCCATATCGCCAATAGGTGAGGTTATGGCGGCTCTCATGGCCAGCGCTGGCGTGGTTGGAAATCTCATAGGCTGGCAGATTGTACTTATCAGTCAGCTCTTGGGTCAGTTCATAAAGCGAAGCCGCATCATCATCATTGGGAATGTGCAATTTGCCCGCATCGAATAAATCTTGGTAACGTGTTTCAGGCTCAATAGTGAGCTGATAGAGCGACATGTGGCCTTGCTGTTCTTTGAGTGCTGTCGATAATTCTTCGCGCCATGCAGACAGCGATTGTTGTGGGCGGGCATAAATCAAATCGAATGACACACGCGGGAAGATTTTTGCTGCTAATCGAAAGGCAGCGAGTGCTTCTTCTGGTGTATGCTGGCGGCCCAGGGCTTTGAGGTCGGCTTCATTCAGTGATTGCACGCCAACTGAAACGCGGTTCACACCGGCTGTTCTATATCCGCGAAAGTTCTCGGCTTCCACACTGGTGGGATTGGCTTCAAGTGTGATTTCAGCTTCGAGTAACACAGTCCACAATGATGCAATATGATCAAGCACGTGCGCCACAGCTTCGGGCGGCATTAGGCTAGGTGTACCGCCACCAAAGAAAATGCTGGTCACTTGCTTTTGTCCAGTGCGTTGTTTCAACCAGTTGAGTTCACGCGTTAACCCACGCGCATAGGACATGTAGTCCACAGCTTCGTGGCGAACATGGCTGTTGAAATCGCAATAAGGGCATTTGGCCTTGCAGAAAGGCCAATGAATATAAACGCCGAAGTCTTGATCAGAAGAGGTCACGGAGCAATTGTTCCACTGCTAATCCGCGATGTGAAAGCGAATTCTTTTTCGCATGCGTCATCTCGGCGAAAGTTTGATCTTGGCCGTCTGGCACGAATACCGGATCGTAGCCGTGGCCCAAAGCGCCGCGGGGAGGCCACACCAATTGCCCATGGGCTACACCTTCATAAAATCGTTCATGGCCGTCAGGCCACATCACACAGAGCGTGCACTTAAACTGTGCCTTGCGCTGCGCTGGCTGGGTTGCGCCAGCAGCTTGCAGTTTTTCTTTCACGTTGCGCATGGCCAAATTCCAATCGCGCGATGGGCCTGCCCAGTCTGCGGTGTAAACACCGGGATCGCCATTGAGTGCGTCAACGCATAATCCTGAATCATCCGATATTGAAATCAACCCTGAATGCGTCATCGCAAACAGCGCTTTAATACGCGCATTGCCCCGAAAATTATCTTCGGTTTCTTCTGGTTCAGTCAGACCCAAGCCGCCCGCCGAAAATGTAGTCACGCCATGCGTCTTAAACAGCTCGGCAAATTCTTCAAGCTTGCCCTTGTTATGCGTGGCGATAACAATCTTTTCGTTGTTTAATTTGCGGATCACTTCAACGCTTCTTTCTGCATCGCCACCAAAGTTTTAATGCCGCCATTGGCGAGGCCCAAGAGTTGCAACAACATATCTTGCGAGAATGGCTCGCCTTCTGCTGTGCCCTGCACTTCGATGATGCCGCCAGAACCTGTCATCACAAAATTCGCATCTGTCTCAGCCGTTGAGTCTTCGGCGTAGTCCAGATCGAGCACGGCTTTGCCGCCATGAATGCCGCATGAGATCGCAGCCACATGATCTTTGATTGGCGTGGTTTTGAACATGTCGCGCGCCATCATCCAGTTGATGCAATCTTGTAAAGCAACAAAACTGCCAGTGATTGCCGCGGTGCGTGTGCCGCCATCGGCTTGAATGACGTCGCAGTCCAAAGTGATTTGACGTTCGCCCAAAGCTCTCAAATCAACAACAGCGCGAAGGCTGCGGCCGATGAGGCGTTGAATTTCTTGAGTGCGGCCTGATTGTTTGCCGCTGGCCGCTTCGCGCTTCATGCGGTCGCCCGTGGCGCGCGGCAGCATACCATATTCCGCAGTTACCCAGCCCTTGCCGCCGCCCTTCAACCAAGGTGGAACGCGCTCTTCTAGCGAAGCTGTGCACAGCACATGGGTGTCGCCGAATTTGATCAGGCATGAGCCTTCAGCATGTTTGGATACATTACGCTCAAATGAAACGGCGCGGAGTTGATCGAAGTTACGGCCAGATGGGCGCATGAGGAATTCCTTGTTGAAAAAAGGTTCCTTAGCGCAGGTTTTGAACGGGGGGAATGATTAACTCGTCCTCTACCGCATCGCGGGAGAGGAAAGGGGCCCATCCGGCGAAGCTGGATGGGATAGGTGAGGGGAAGTCTAAGCGTGAGGTCCCTCATCCATCCTATCTCGCTTCGTTCGACCGGCCCCTTTCTTCCCCCGCTAGCGGTGGAAGGCGAAGAAACTTAAGTGTCCCACACCGGACACCATGCCCCATTCACCAATCGCCGACCTTCATCGAGCTTGCGGATGGTAGCGATATCGTCAGCAGTCAGCACCACATCTTTTGAATCAAAGTTTTCTTTAATGCGGGCTTTGTTGCTGGAAGACGGGATGACGACATAGCCTTCGGCCATCAAAAACGCCAAAGCCACTTGGTTGGCAGAGCAACTGTGTTTTTTGCCAATAGCGATCAATGTTTGATTATCCGTCAAAACACCGCGTGCTAAAGGCGAATAAGCCGTCATCGGGATATTTTTGGATTTGCAATAGTCGACAATAATGTGGTTTTGGTTGAGCACATGAATTTCGCATTGATTGGTGCTAATCGGGCGGTCACCCAGAATACGAATAGCGGCGTCGATATATTTTTTCGTGAAGTTGGAAACGCCGATATGTTTGGTTAAGCCTGCATCATAAACATCGGCAAATTGCTGCACGTAATCATTCACATCATATTGATCTTTGATTGACGGCCAGTGCAACAGCAACAGATCAACCTTGTCCACGCGCAGCTTTTCGAGCGAGGTTTTGACATGGCCCATGATCTTGCCTGGCGCATAACTTTCAGGTGCAACTTTTGTGGTGATGAAAACCTGCTCGAGGGCAATGCCTGATTCCGCAATGGCGCGGCCAACAAATTCTTCATTGTTGTAACCTTCAGCCGTGTCGATATGACGGAAGCCTGTTTCCAATGCCCAGCGGGTCACATTATAGGCTTCCTCGCCATTGTGGTTCCATGTGCCAAAACCGAGTTGCGGAATGGGGCCGATATTTTTGATTGCGGTCACTCATACACCTTCAACAATAACAACTTCCGCCTCACCAGCCCCTGCGCGTTTGGCTTTGGCTAGTTGATATTCTTCTGATTTATAGCAATCAATCGCCGCTTGAAGCGAAGGGAACTCAATCACCACATTGCGCGGCCGACCCTGCCCTTCCATGATTTCATGCGCGCCACCCCGCGCGAGGATTTGCGCGTTGTATTTTTTAAACGCGATGCCAGCATCAGCGGCATAGAATTTGTACTGGTCGGGATTACTAACCGTTACGTGAGCGATCCAATAGGCTTTGGGCATGGGTTAATTCCGTTTGATAACTGTTATTGGTAAGGCTATATTAGCTGTCAGAGGAGAATTCAAATGGCAATGAGTGCAGATCTTGGGTCAACGTTAGAAAACTACGTTAGCAAGCTTGTCGAAGAAGGTCGCTATAATTCCAAAAGCGAAGTTTTGCGTGAAGGCGTACGGCTGGTGCAAGAGCGTGAGTCTAGACTTGCGGCCTTAGACGAAATGGTCGCTGCGGGGCTGAAAGACATTGATGAAGGCCGTACGATTTCAGTTGAAGATGTGTTTGCTGAGCTGCGCGCTAAGTTCGTCCCACAAAAACAATGAAGCTCCGCTTTTCGCGACTATCGCGCAATGATCTGGTTTCGATCGGCGAATGGATTGCAAAAGACAATCCTGCGCGCGCCGCTGAATATGTCTTTGAGATTGAAGATGCTTGCAAACGCTTGATCGACTTTCCATTAACTGGGGAAAGAATAGGGCGCTATAAAAAGCAAGACGTTAGACGGAAAGTACAAGGCAACTATCTGGTGCTTTATATGATACGCCAAGACATAATTTTTATTGTACGCGTCGTTCACGGTGCACAAGATTACCAGCGGTTTTTAGATTAGGCTAAAAGCCTATCCCCCAAATCCATCCCAAAACGCCCTAGCCTTCGCAAAAAAACCTTCGGACTCTGGCGAATTATTGCGGGCTTCTTTGTCAAATTCCTGCATCAGTTCGCGCTGCCTACGTGACAAGTTGACCGGAGTTTCGACACTCACCTGAATATACATATCGCCATGTTGAGCTGACCTCAGCACGGGCATGCCTTTGGCTTTCAGGCGGAATTGTTTGCCGTTTTGGGCGCCGTCGGGAATGGTGACACGGGCTTTTTTGCCGTCAATGGTTGGCACTTCAATTTCACCACCCAGAGCAGCAGTAGACATGGAGATTGGCACTTTGCAATAAAGGTCTGCACCATCACGTTGGAAAAACTCGTGGGCGCGCATGGAGATAAAAATATAGAGATCGCCGGCTGGGCCACCGCGAAGCCCTGCTTCGCCTTCACCCGTCATGCGAATGCGTGTGCCATCTTCAACGCCGGCTGGAATGGCCACATTCAAATTGCGCTCTTTGGTGACGCGTCCTTGGCCGCCGCAGGACGTGCATGGATCGGCGATCACTTGGCCACGGCCTGCGCAAGTTGGGCAGGCGCGTTCAACTGTAAAAAAGCCTGATTGCGAACGCACCGCACCAGCGCCGCCACATGTGCCGCAAGTTTTGGGTTGTGTGCCGGGCTTGGCACCAGAGCCTTTGCATGTTTCGCAAGAAACTGATGAGGGCACGCGCACAGTTGCGGATTTGCCGGAATAGGCTTCGGTCAAATTGATTTCGAGATTATAACGCAAGTCAGACCCACGCGTTGCAGCGCTGCCTCTGGCACCCGCACGACCACGTTGGCCTTGGCCGCCACGCTGGCCGCCCATAAAGTCGCCGAACAGGTCTTCAAAAATATCAGACATGGAGGAATTGAATTCAGGACCGAAACCAGGCCCGCCGCCGGGACGCCCGCCGCCGCCATTTTCAAAGGCTTGATGGCCGAAGCGATCATAAGCCGCTTTTTTCTGCGGGTCTTTGAGAACGTCGTAGGCCTCGTTCAATTCCTTGAACTTGGCATCGGTTTCCTTGGTGCCGTGGTTGGCATCTGGGTGGAGTTTTTTTGCGAGGTTGCGATAAGCGGTTTTAAGCGTCTTTTCATCGGCACCTTTGGCAACACCTAATATGTCATAAAAATCGCGCTTGGCCATTAAAGAGTCACACTCAAATTTGTCGTCGGAAGATGCCTACTAGGCTAAAACTAAGTATCCATCAATCCGTCATGCCAGCTCAGACTGGCATCCCGCTATTCTTTCTCAAACTGGAAAAGCGGGACCCCAGCTTGCGCTGGGGTGACGGTAAGATGGGAGCTTACAAACTCAAGCAAACTTACTTCTTGTTCTTCTCATCCACTTCGGTGAACTCGGCATCGAGGATATCATCCATCTCGTCGCGTTCAACTTTCTCATCTTCCTCATCGTGATCATTGTCAGCTGCACCTGTAGGCGATGCTGGGCCACCAGCCTTGTACAGGGCCTCACCCATCTTCATGGAAAGCTGCATGAGTGCTGTTTGCTTGGCCTGAATATCATCAGCATCGCCAGCTTCAATTGAAGCCTTGAGATCAGCAATGGCCGCTTCGATGGCTGACTTATCAGCTTCAGGCACTTTGCCTTCAGCATCTTTCAGCGTTTTCTGCGTAGAGTGAATCAAGCTTTCAGCTTGATTCTTGGCTTCCACTGCGTCTCTGCGCTTCTTATCTTCCGAAGCGTTGGCTTCAGCATCCTTCACCATCTTCTCAATTTCAGCATCGCTCAAACCGCCTGAGGCCTGAATGCGGATTTGCTGTTCCTTGTTGGTGGCTTTGTCTTTCGCAGAAACATTCACTATGCCGTTGGCGTCAATATCAAACGTCACTTCAATTTGTGGGATACCGCGCGGTGCAGACGGAATGCCCATCAAGTCAAACTGACCGAGTGACTTGTTATCTGCCGCCATTTCGCGTTCACCTTGGAACACGCGGATGGTGACTGCTGTCTGGTTATCATCAGCCGTTGAGAACACTTGGGACTTCTTTGTAGGGATCGTTGTGTTGCGGTCAATCAACCGCGTGAACACGCCGCCTAATGTTTCAATGCCAAGCGACAATGGTGTCACGTCGAGCAACAACACGTCTTTCACTTCACCTTTGAGAACGCCGCCTTGAATTGCAGCGCCAATGGCTACAACTTCGTCAGGGTTCACACCCTTATGGGGTTCCTTGCCGAAGAATTGCTTCACCAGCTCAATGACCTTGGGCATGCGTGTCATGCCGCCCACCAGAACGACTTCGTCGATCTGGGCTGCGGTTACGCCAGCATCTTTGAGTGCCATGCGGCATGGTTCAATGGTCTTTTGAATAAGATCATCAACCAATGCTTCAAGCTTGGAGCGTGAAAGCTTTACGGTCAGATGTTTTGGGCCTGATGCATCAGCGGTGATGAAGGGCAAGTTGATTTCAGTCTGCATGGCAGATGAAAGTTCGACCTTGGCCTTTTCAGAAGCTTCACGAAGACGCTGAAGAGCAAGCTTGTCTTTACGCAGATCCAAGCCATTTTCTTTTTTGAATTCGTCAGCGAGATAATCAACAATGCGCATGTCGAAATCTTCACCACCGAGGAATGTATCACCGTTGGTGGATTTCACTTCAAACACGCCATCGCCGATTTCCAGAACTGAAACGTCGAATGTGCCGCCGCCCAAGTCATAAACTGCAATTGTGCCGTGTTCTTTTTTATCCAAGCCGTAGGCCAAAGCAGCAGCAGTTGGCTCGTTGATAATGCGCAGCACTTCAAGGCCAGCAATACGGCCAGCGTCTTTGGTGGCTTGGCGTTGGCTATCGTTGAAATAGGCTGGAACGGTGATCACGGCTTGGGTTACGGGCTCGCCCAAATAACGTTCAGCGGTTTCCTTCATCTTGGTCAAAGTGAATGCCGAGATTTGTGATGGGGCATATTTCGTGCCGCGGCTATCAACCCAGGCATCGCCATTGTCGGCTTTGACGATGGAATAAGGAACCAGCTTCTTGTCCTTGGCAACCATCGGGTCTTCCATGCGACGGCCGATCAGGCGCTTGATTGCAAAGAATGTATTTTCAGGATTGGTCACACCCTGGCGCTTGGCAGGTTGGCCCACCAGTGTTTCGCCCTCGGCGTTAAATGCAACGATGGACGGCGTGGTGCGTGCACCCTCGGCGTTTTCAATAACTTTCGGCGTTTTGCCTTCCATGACAGCCACGCAAGAGTTGGTGGTGCCAAGATCAATACCAATAACTTTACCCATTTTGTTTTCTCCTCTGGCGAACGGTTCGGCCCAGCCCCTTAATCAGGCTCTGGTGCATTTCCGCCCCCGCAAATAAATTGTGCCGCATTTCAAGGGTTTCAAGACCCCCTCTGATTTGGCGTTCGGGCGGTATATAGGGGGGGTATCAGGCTCTATCAAGGTAGTTGGACATGATTTATGACGGTGTGAAGCATTTTCCCGGGTTTATGGACCGCGCAGCTCAGGAAACCATGGTTTTAACCTTGCGCGACGTTGTGAAAGCAGCACCCCTTTTCATTCCGCTTATGCCCAGAACCGGACGACCGTTTTCGGTTCGCATGACCAATATGGGCGAACTTGGCTGGGTGTCCGACCGCAATGGCTATCGCTATCAGGCAGCTCATCCCGATACGGGAAAGGCTTGGCCTGTGATGCCCGAACAAGTTTTAAACATTTGGCGGAAAGTGGCAGGTGTTGCCGTGTTGCCCGAAGCTTGTTTGGTTAACTTCTATCAAGGTGGCGCCAAAATGGGTCTGCATCAAGATAAGGACGAAGAAGATTTCTCAGTACCCGTTGTTTCAATCTCGTTGGGAGACACAGCCCTGTTCCGCTTTGGTGGCCCAGAACGCGGCGGCAAGACTTCGACTGTGAAACTGGCTTCTGGTGATGTGCTGGTGATGGGCGGGGCTTCGCGGCTGTGCTTTCACGGGATTGACAGGGTTTATTCGGATACGAGCACGCTGTTGAAAGAGGGCGGGCGGATTAATTTGACGATGAGGCGGGTAGGTTGAGCTAACTAGCGCCATTATTGGGGGCATTCTGCATCATCACTGCATGTGAGATACCACTCCAACTCCTTTGTGCGTTTTTCAATAAATCTTGTTCTGCATGTTGCAAGAACATACGGATTCATTGATCCGGTCCGAGTAGGAAAAGCGTCAAAATCGCAACTCTTATCCCGATAATTTATCCAACTTTTTTCGGCCTCCTTCAAAATTGGTCGTTGTTCCGGTTTCAACTGTCTTTGAAGACGCTGGTAAATTAGTAGGAGTGCAGCATCAGCTTTTTCCATTTGTAGAACTGCACATTCATTTTGACCTGATTGCCCTTGATCATCTGCACAACCAGTCCTTTCGGGAAAGGCGTCATTTGCGCTTGCCAAGCAAAAAACAATAGTTAATAGAGCTTTCAGTAGAACATGGTTCAATTGAACTAATTCCAATTTCATATTATTGTATAATATGCACATGAATGTTTGGATCGCAAGTCTCATTAGTTCCTGGACCTCACCATGACTCTCACCCTCAGCCTCGCCCAAACCATCATCGCCAAAATCCTCGATCACGCAAAGCAAGCGAACTTCAAAGCGCTGGGCGTTGTCGTGCTTGATGCGCGCGGAACAGTAGTTGCCGCTGCCATTCAAGATGGTTCGTCGCTGGCTCGTTTTGATGTGGCGCGCGGGAAGGCGAATGGTGCTATCTCAATGAATATGGGGTCGCGCGCGCTTGAGAAACTGGCTAAAGACCGGCCACATTTCATGGCCGGAGCTTTAGGCGTGGTTGACGGAATTATTCCGGTACCGGGTGGCGTGTTGATCAAATCGGTCGAGGGTCAAATCTTGGGCGCTGTTGGGGTGTCAGGTGATACTTCGGATAATGACGAGCTTGTTGCAATTGCAGGTATTCAAGCTGCGGGCCTTGTGGCTGATGGCGGCTGAGCTCTAACCCTCAGCCTTCGACACCCCAACCATGGCTGGCCGCAGGCAGCGGTCGCCCACTTGGTAGCCAGCTTGCATTTCCTGCATCACAATGCCGGGTGGCTTTTCTGAGGTTGGAACTTCGAAAATGGCTTGGTGAAAATTTGGATCGAACTTGGCGCCTACAGTTTCAATCTTGCGGATGCCGTGGCGTTGGAAAATATTGAGCAATTCACGTTCAGTAGCCTCAACACCAACAATCAGATTTTTTTCGATGGCGCCTGCGTGATCGCGCTCTTCGGCAGGCAGGGCTTGCAAGGCGCGGCCCAGATTATCGGCAACGGTCAAGAGATCACGCGCGAAATTTGTCGCTGCATATAATGTTGCTTCGGCTTTTTCGCGCTCTGTGCGCTTGCGGAGATTTTCCATCTCGGCAGCCAGACGCAACAGGCGGTCTTTGGAAGCAGCTACTTCATCTTTCAATGTCAGAATTTCGACCTCGCGCGGATCCACCGTCGCCACGCCGTCCAACGCGTCGTTCAAAGCTTGCGCGCCCAAATTTTCGTTGTGACCTTCTTCGGTCTTGTCATTTTCAGATGTCATTTTGATATGTCCGGTTCAAGCAGGGTTGTCGGTTGCCACGCATATCGGGGGAAACGCGTAAAAAATCAAGAGAGCAATCGTCCTACCACTTTGGCCGTATAATCCACCATCGGAATAATTCGCGCATAATTCAGCCGCGTGGGGCCGATTATGCCCAGAACGCCTACGATTTTTTCCTCATCATTCTTAAAGGGCGCCACGATGAGCGATGAGCCAGACATGGAAAACAGCTTGTTTTCCGAGCCAATAAAAATACGAACGCCTTCGGCCTTTTCGGCAAGACCCAGCACATCCACTAAATCACGCTTGTTTTCGATATCATCAAACAATTTACGAATGCGCTCCAGATCAGCAAGTGCTCCTGGCTGTTCCAGCAAATTGGCCTGGCCTTTGACAATGAGATTTTTGGAATCAGCGTCGGTCGCGCCCGACCAAACGGCCACACCTTGCTGCACCAATTTAGCAGACACATCATCAAGCTCGCGGCGCAGTTTTTCTACTTCGTGAGTTACTAGTTTTTGCACTTCATCAATGCTGCGGCCTTGGCCCATGGCAGATAGATAATTCGTGGCGCGGATGAACACAGATGCAGGCAAGCCCGGCGGCACATCAATGATGCGGTTTTCGACCGTGCCATCTTCACTCACCAAAATCACTAAGGCACGGCCCGGCGACAGATTTACAAATTCGATGTGTTTAAGGCGCGCGTTGTATTTGGGTGACATCACGATGGATGCACATTGCGACAGGCCAGAGAGCATAGTGGTGGCCTCGCCCAGCACATCTTCATAACGGCGGCTGCGATTGGTGGCTTTCACCTGCGCATCAATATTGGCGCGTTCCGAGGCGTTAATGGCCCCCACCTCTAATAGTGCATCCACAAAAAACCTAAGCCCTGCTTCAGTTGGCATACGCCCTGCCGACGTGTGTGGCGAATAGATCAAACCTGAATCTTCCAGATCCATCATAACATTGCGCACCGACGCTGGAGATAAACCAGCGGGCAGTGCCTTGGAAATGGTGCGCGAGCCCACGGCTTCGCCCGTTTCCAAATAAGTGTCCACAAGCTTGCGGAAAATCTCACGCGAACGCTGGTCAAGCCCGGCAAGGCCTGTGGCTTTATCATCAGTAAAGGAGCGGGGCGGGATAATGGTCATGAGGCTCAATCTAGGAACTGTTGGAAGATAAGGCAATTGCCCTTCCAATCTCAAATCACGATTGCTAAGAACCCCCTCATGACACTTAAAATCGCAATCGCAGGTGCTGCTGGCCGGATGGGTCGGGAATTGGCGCGTATCGTTAACGAAACCAAAGGCTGCCAGCTTTCGGGTGGGCTTGAGGCGCCGGGATCACCACATGTGGGTGCTGACTATGGCGAGCTGATGGGGATTGGCAAGAATGGCATCATCATTTCGGATAAGCCCGAAACGGTGTTGGCGGCTTGTGATGCAATTATCGATTTCACCATTGCGCCTGCCACCATGGTTTTAGTGAAGCTGACGTCTGCGATGAAAAAGATCCATGTGATCGGCACGACGGGAATCAGCGCTGAGGAAGACGCTGAGATCAAAGTTGCTGCCGCAAACACCGTCATCATGAAGACCGGCAATTATTCGCTGGGTGTCAACCTGCTCGCAGCACTTGTTAAAAAAACTGCTGCAGCTTTGGGCGAAGAATTTGATATTGAGATTCTGGAAATGCATCACCGCAACAAAGTGGATGCGCCTTCGGGTACGGCCTATTTGCTGGGCAAGGCTGCTGCTGATGGTCGTGCTATTTCACTGAAGGATAAATCGGTGCGGGTGCGTGACGGTATTACGGGTGCGCGCAATTCTGGCGATATTGGCTTTGCCACGCTGCGCGGCGGCTCTGTGGTGGGTGATCACACGGTGATTTTTGCAGGCGGTGGCGAGCGTTTGGAGCTTCGTCATGTGGCTGAGAACCGCGAGCTGTTTGCGCGTGGCGCTGTGAGGGCGGCCATTTGGTGCGGAACACAGAAGCCAGGGCTTTACAATATGTTTGATGTTTTAGGATTGGAATAGATATGAGCGGAACTCTGGTATTAGTGCGTCACGGACAAAGTGATTGGAATTTGAAAAATCTGTTCACTGGATGGAAAGACCCGGATTTATCACCTCAAGGTGTGAATGAAGCCAAGGCCGCCGGACAACGCTTGAAGGCCAAGAATCTGAAATTTGATTTGTGCTTCACGTCGGCGCTCACCCGCGCCCAACACACTTTGAAACTGATCTTGGCAGAACTAGACCAAACCCGATTGCCTGAGACCCGCGATCAAGCTTTGAATGAACGTGACTATGGCGAACTCACGGGCCTTAATAAAGATGATGCACGGGCCAAATGGGGCGAAGAGCAAGTATTGATCTGGCGGCGGAGCTATGACGTGCCACCTCCAGGCGGCGAGTCACTGAAAGACACCCTTGCCCGTTCACTGCCCTATTATGTTCACATGATTCAGCCGCATGTGCTTGAAGGTAAAACTGTATTGGTTGCGGCCCATGGCAATTCATTGCGTTCGCTTATTATGGCGATAGAAGGTTTGACGCCTGAGCAGATTTTGAAGCGCGAGCTTGAGACTGGAGTTCCAGTTGTTTACAAACTGGGAGCCAATTCTCGCCCCGAAAAAATTGAGACGTTGCACGCATAAATCATAGTCAAACTTTTCCCGCTTCCCATCCTAAAATCGCACGTTTGCGCGTTAGCCCCCAATGATAACCCGTGATATCGCCGGATTTTCCAATCACACGGTGGCACGGCACGACGAAGGAGATTGGGTTGCGACCCACTGCTGCCCCTACGGCGCGGGCTGCTTTGGGTTTTTCGATGGAATGCGCAATGTCACCGTAGGTAACAGCGCGACCCACCGGAATTTTCAAAAGCGATTCCCACACGCGAATTTCAAAATCACTGCCAATGAAAGTGATGCGCAGGGGTTGACCGTCTTTCCATTTACCGGGTGCAAAAATGCGGGCGGCAAATGGTGCTGTCTTTGCTGAATCTTCAGTGTACTGAGCATTATACCAGCGTTTCTTCATATCAGCGAGAGCTACTGCTTGTTCGCCTTGGTCTGCGAAAGCCAAACCGCAGAGGCCATAATCCGTTGCCATCACCAACGCCAAACCGAAGGGCGAGGGATGAAAGCCATAGGAGATGGTGAGGCCTTGTCCCTTGGTTTTGTAAGCGCCGGGCGACATGCCCTCATGCACCACGAAAAGATCATGCAAGCGGCCTGGGCCGGAGAGGCCCACTTCGAGCGAAGTTTCCAATATGCTGGCTGAGTCCTTCAACATGGCGCGGGCGTGGTCTAAGGTCAGCGCCTGCAGAAAGGCCTTTGGTGTCAGACCAGCCCAACGCGTGAACACCCGCTGCAATTGTTCTGCATCCATGCCCACTGGCCCCGCCAACTCGTCTAGCGAAGGCTGATCTCGCCAGTTCTGCGTGAGGTTTGACAGAACGCTGCGCACTTTTTCATAATCGTCGAGATTTGAATGTTCCATTGCGCGAAACTAGGATAGAGCGTGGGGAGAAGCCACCCGTTTTCTGGACAAATGAATAAAAATGCCACGCCGCCTTAAAGCCCCCGAGATTGAAGAAATTTTTTCGCGTTTCAAAAACGCCGTCGCTGAACCGCAAGGTGAATTGCATTCTGTGAACGATTTCACGTTTCTGGTTGCGGTGGTTTTATCGGCCCAAGCAACTGATGCGGGCGTAAACCGCGCCACGATTCCACTGTTTAAAATCGCCGATACGCCTGAAAAAATCGTGGCGCTCGGTGATGAGAAATTACGCGATGCGATTAAATCAATCGGCCTTTACCGGACCAAGGCTGTGAATGTGATGGCATTATCCAAAATTCTCATTGCCGAACATGGCTCGAACCTGCCCAACACGCGCGAAACTTTGGAAGAATTACCTGGCGTCGGCCGCAAAACCGCCAATGTGGTTTTAAACCATGTGTTCGGCGAAGCCACCATAGCGGTTGATACGCATCTGTTTCGCCTCGGCAACCGCATCGGCTTTGCCCAAGGTAAGACGCCTTTGGAAGTTGAAACGAAATTGACGAAAGTGGTGCCCGCTGCCTATGCCAAGAATGCACATCATTGGCTGATCTTGCATGGGCGGTATGTGTGCAGGGCCAAGCGGCCAGAGTGCTGGAAATGTTTGATCAATGATTTATGCCAGTTCAAGCCGAAGACACCGAAACCTTCTTGAAGATGTGCACGAAGTAGGATGTTGCAAACAGCGGCACAATCAGATTCACAATCGGGATAAGCGAAATCAAAGCCGGAATAACGCCAGCTAGGAACAGCATACGGCCATTCTTCTTGCGTAAATCACTGGCCGCTCTTGGCGACATAAAGCGTGTGGCCGCCATTTCAAAATATTGACGGCTGATGAGATAGGCATTGGCAATCACCAGCAACACCGCGCCAAAGCCTGCAAAGAAAATCAAAGGCAACACAATGATGTTGGTCAGCAACGCAACAACCGCAAATTTGAGACCGAAGAAAAAGGCAGGAACCATTGCCAAGGTCTTGCCACGCACATCACGCGGGTAATGTCGCTGCTCAACTTTTTCAGCGATGCTGTCTAAAAACAATCCGGCAAACATCGCAACCACTGGCCCTGCCAAAAAGAAGAACGCAGCCAGAAGTCCAAGTCCCGTTCCAAGCGCTATCGTGGTTTGCAACCATGGCCAGGGAACCAATGTTACAAATGACAAAACCATCTCGATGCCCACTAAAATAGCAATGAACAAAACAATGGTGAGGGCAATCGATTTCCACAACACGCTGCGAAACTCTGGCGAGGTCACATCGTTTATGGCGTTGAAGAAGGCTTTAAACATTCAAGCAGAAGTAATGGCTCGCTCTTGTTTCTGCAAGTACCTTGCGGTAGTGGGCGTTCAAACAATTTGGGGATTTTCATGAGTCAAGCTAATTTCGACGTTCTCACCATCGGCAATGCCATTGTAGATGTGATAGCCAAAGTGGACGAAGCTTTTGTGGAAAGGGAACAACTAGTCAAAGGCTCGATGAATTTAATTGACGAAGACCGAGCCGAACATCTCTATCAAGTGATGGGACCGGCCATTGAAATTTCAGGCGGCTCGGCTGGAAATACGGCTGCAGGTGTTGCGAGCTTTGGTGGCAAAACAGCTTATTTTGGCAAAGTGCGCGCCGACCAATTGGGCGAAATTTACCGTCATGATATGCGCACAACCGGTGTGGCATTTGATACGCCTGCAGCATCGTCAGGCCCTGCCACTGCGCGCTCATTTATTCTGGTGACGCCCGACGGCGAGCGCACGATGAATACTTATTTGGGCGCTTGCGTAAATCTGGGTATTGGCGATGTTGACAAGGCAGTCGTAGAGGCAGCACAAGTCACTTACATGGAAGGCTATCTCTGGGATAAGCAAGAGGCGAAAGAAGCATTTCGTTTGGCATCGAAAATCGCACGAGCTGCGGGTCGTCTCACTTCGATTACGCTTTCAGATTCCTTCTGCGTTGAACGCCACCGCGACAGCTTTCTTGATCTGATCAAGGGCTCGATTGATATTGTGTTTGCCAATGAAAGCGAAATCACCTCGCTCTATAAAACCCAGAATTTTGATGGCGCAGTTCAGGCGATCCGTAAAGATTGTCCGATGGCGGTTTTGACGCGCTCGGAAAAAGGTTCGATGGTTGTGCGGGGCGCTGAAACAATTGAAGTCCAAGCTCATCCAGTTTCACAAGTGGTTGACGTGACAGGCGCTGGGGATCTTTATGCGGCTGGATTTTTGTTTGGCCACACGCGCGCCATGCCATTGGCCAAATGCGCAGCACTTGGAAGCCTCGCCGCAGCTGAAATTATTTCACACACTGGTGCGAGGCCTGAAGTGAATTTGGGCGTGCATGCCAAGAAGCTTGGGCTGCTATAAGTGGCCTTACTTATTTTGAAATTTCGGCGGGCGCTTTTCAATAAATGCAGCCATGCCCTCTTTCTGATCTTCAAGCGCAAACATTGAATGAAACAGTCTGCGCTCTTGGTATACGCCTTGACTAAGCGGCATTTCGAACGCGGTGCGCACAGCCTGTTTGGCCGCCTTGATAACAGGTTGGGAAAGGCTAGCGATTTTTGTGGCCAGCGTTAAGGCTTCTTCCTGAAGTTTTTCAATCGGCACAATGCGCGCAACAATGCCGATGCGTTCGGCCTCTGCTGCATCAATCATACGCCCGGTTAAAATCATTTCCATGGCTTTTGATTTACCGATGGTTTGCGCCAAGCGTTGGGTGCCGCCAAGCCCGGGGATTAAACCGATTGTTGTTTCTGGCAGGCTGAATTTTGCGGTGTCGCTGGCTATAATGATGTCACAGATTAGCGCATACTCAAAACCGCCACCCAGTGCAAAGCCCGAAACAGCTGCAATCAGCGGCTTGGTAATTCTGTTGATGTAATCCCAATCATGAAGGAAGTCTTGCGATGTAACCTCAGCAAAGGTTTTATCCTTCATCTCGCGAATATCGGCTCCGGCAGCGAAGGCTTTTTCGCTGCCCGTCAACATGATCGCGCCGATGTCAGTATCTGCTTCATAAGCACTAAGGGCGCTATTGAGTTCTGTGATCAATGCTGAGTTTAAAGCGTTGAGTGCTTTGGGCCGATTGAGGGTGATGATGCCAACTTTGCCTTTGGTCTCAATCAATATATTTTCATAACTCATGGCTTCATCCTATTTTTGGCAAGTGGGACAATAAAAAGTTGACCTGCCCGCTTGCGTGATACGTTTGATCTGGCCACCGCAACCCGAATTTGTGCAGCTCTCACCTTCTCGATCATATGCCGAAAAGCGCTGTTGGTAAGCCCCCTTTTCGCCATTGGTGCCGACAAAATCTTGAAGTGTTGAACCGCCAGCGATTATGGCTTCATTCAGAATATCTTTGATGTGCCGGAGCAGATCATCCAGGCGTGGATCATGTGCTTTTGCTTTGACCATTGTTCTGGCCTTGCGCTTGGGAGAAAGTCTGGCCCGGTGCAAAGCTTCACATACATAAATATTGCCAAGCCCAGCAATGATGCGTTGATCGAGCAATGCCGATTTCAAAGGTGCCGATTTGCCACGGAATTTTTTGGCCAAATATTCCGAGTTAAGTTCATTCCCGAGCGGCTCTACACCGATATCTTTCAGCAGCTTGTGACTGGTCAGTTCGTGAGTTTGGGAAAGATCCATCATGCCAAAACGTCGGGGATCAGAATAGATCATGCGGACGCCATTTCCCAAAACAAACACGACATGGTCATGCGGGCCATCGGCATTCGGATGTGCTGCGGTTTCGAAATAAAACTCACCCAGATTGGTGCCGCCACCTTCAGGCTTTAAAGCTGTGAAGCGTCCAGTCATGCCAAGATGGCTAATCAGCGTGTGGTTATTATCGAGATCAATCAGAATATATTTCGCACGGCGGGTGAGGCTCAAGACTTTGGCACCCGTCAGTTTTGCGGCAAATCCTTCAGGGAAAGGAAAGCGCAGATTGGCGCGGCGCAATTCAACAGCGATGATCACCTGGCCCAGCAAAATGGGTTCCAAGCCGCGCTTTACAGTCTCAACCTCAGGCAATTCTGGCATGGTTAACCCTGTAGTGAGCTGCGCCAAAGCTGGCAATAGAAGTCTTGAAGATTATGCACTATCTTAACCCACATGACTGAGAACGAACAAAAGCCCGAAGCCGCCTTTGGCTTTAAAACTGTGCCTGAAGCTGAAAAGCAAGGCATGGTGAATGAGGTTTTTTCTAAAGCCGCTGCCCGTTATGACCAGATGAATGATCTGATGTCGTCTGGCCTACACAGGCTTTGGAAAGATGACATGATCACCATGCTCAATCCGCCCAAGGGTGAGCGTGCTTTTAACGTTCTCGATGTGGCAGGTGGCACGGGCGATATTGCGTTTCGCATTCTCGATGCTGGCGGCCCCAATACGCGCGTAACCATTGCTGATATTTCACCCGAAATGGTGGGCGAAGGTCAAAAACGCGCTGAGGCTGAGGGACGCCTTGATCGGTGTTCGCTTACCGTGGGCAATGCTGAATCGCTTGCATTTCCGGACACGCATTTTGATGCCTATACAATTGCCTTTGGCATTCGCAATGTCACTCACATTGATAAGGCACTAGCCGAAGCTTACCGCGTTTTAAAACCGGGTGGGCGTTTCATGTGCCTTGAATTCTCGCATATGGAATTGGAACTGGCGCAGAAGATTTATGATTCCTATTCCTTCACAGTCATCCCTGCTGTGGGCAAGGTGGTGACGGGTGACGGCCAACCTTATCGCTATCTCGTCGAAAGCATTCGCATGTTCCCAAAGCAAGATGCCTTTGCGGATATGATCAGCACTGCCGGATTTGAACGCGTCTCTTACCGCAATCTGACGGGTGGCGTGGTGGCCATCCATTCGGGCTGGAAGATTTAATGGCCAATCCAATTTCGAATGCAGCGCGACTGCTGCACGCTGGATTTGTGCTTGCACGCTATGATGCGTTGATGCCACCTGAGCAACTGGCACAAGCGCCATGGCCTGCCCGAGCGGTTTTAAAAATTGCAAAGCTCGGGCGGTCAGGCGAAGTGACAGGTGGTCAGCAAAATAAACTCACCGCCGCACTTTCAACATTGGGGCCGAGCTATATCAAGCTTGGTCAGTTCCTGGCCACACGGCCGGATATTATTGGGGCCAAACGGGCGTTCGAACTTAAAGCTCTGCAAGACCGCCTGCCTCCTTTTGACGATGCTGAGGCGCGCAAAATTGTTGAAGCGGAACTGGGCAAACCCATCTCGCAATTGTTTAAAACTTTTGGCCCCGCCATTGCTGCGGCATCAATTGCACAGGTGCATAAGTGTGTAACGTTTGATGGCCGCACTGTAGCGGTTAAAATTCTGCGCCCCGGTGTGGAACGGCGCTTTGCCAATGACATAGCGAGTTTTGGTTTTGCGGCAGGAATAGCTGAGCGAACAAGCGCTGAGGGAAAGCGCCTTCGCCCGCTTGCAGCTGTTGCCATGCTTGAAGATTCCATGAAGCTTGAGCTTGATTTGCGCATGGAGGCAGCAGCGCTTTCAGAGATTGCGCAGAACTCAAAAGCTGATCCAGGGTTTCGCGTGCCGAAGGTTGATTGGGCGTTGAGCACCAAGCGCGTGCTGACAACTGAGTGGATTGACGGCACGCCTATGGCTGATGTTGAAACCTTGCGCGCTAAAGGTTTCGATTTGCCCGCATTGGGCGATACGGTGATCCAAAGCTTTTTGCGCCATGCCATTCGTGACGGATTTTTCCATGCTGATATGCACCAAGGCAATTTGATTGTTGATGATGCAGGCACTTTAGTGGCGCTTGATTTCGGCATCACCGGAAGACTGTCTGAGGGCGACCGATTGTTCCTTGCTGAAATTCTCTATGGTTTTATCACGCGCGATTATATGCGTATTGCACAAGTGCATTTTGATGCGGGCTATATTCCACCTAGCCAGGATGTGAATACTTTTGCGCAAGCTTTGCGGGCCATCGGCGAACCAATCATGGGGCTTCCCGCTGATCAAATTTCAATGTCACGGCTGTTTACGCAATTGTTCGAAGTGACCGAGCAATTCCAAATGCAAACCCAACCGCAACTCTTGCTCTTGCAGAAAACCATGGTGGTGACAGAAGGTGTGGCGCGCACGCTCAATCCAAATCTCAATATCTGGAAAACAGGTGAGCCGGTGGTGCGCTATTGGATCGAACGAAAGCTTGGGCCAATTGGCAAGCTGGAGCAATTGGGCGGATCTGCCCTATCATTGGGACGTCTGGCTTTGCGGGTTCCAGAACTGATGCAGGAAGCGCATCAGTTCACCCGCAAAATGGAAGTCTTGGCTGACCGCCCTCCGCCGCAACGCTGGCATGTTCCTGCCCTTTGGGTAGGAGCTTTGGCCTTGGTTGTGATTGCCCTCAAGCTTGTGCTTAAATAGCGCCATGAGCAAATCCGTCTTACTGATCATTGGTGGTGGCATTGCCGCTTACAAAAGTCTGGAGTTGATCCGGCTTTTGAAAACGCGCGGTATTGGCGTTCGCGCCATCATGACCAAGGCTGCTGAAGAGTTTGTAACGCCTTTGTCGGTTGCCAGTCTTTCTGGTGAGAAAGTTCACAGCGCATTATTCAACCTCACCGACGAAGTTGAGATGGGGCATATCGAACTTTCGCGCTCTGCTGATCTGGTTGTAGTCGTTCCCGCCACTGCCGATTTGATGGCAAAGATGGCGAGTGGATTAGCCAATGATCTGGCATCAACCACGTTGCTTGCAACAGATAAAAAAGTGCTGATTGCGCCTGCCATGAATGTGCGGATGTGGCTTCATGCAGCAACACAGCGGAACATTGCTAGCTTAAAAAATGATGGCATTCATTTTGTTGGCCCTAATGAAGGTGATATGGCGTGTGGTGAATTTGGGCCAGGACGTATGGCAGAGCCCGTTGAAGTTTTAGCGGCTATTGAAAAGCTGTTATCGCCAGTTGAATTGCCCTTAAAAGGCAAAAAGATTTTGGTAACTGCTGGCCCGACGCGCGAGCCCATTGATCCCGTGCGCTATATTTCCAATCACTCCTCCGGCAAACAAGGCTATGCCATTGCCGAAGCAGCCCGCGACATGGGCGCTGATGTGACTTTGGTTTCAGGCCCCGTATCACTCGCGAAGCCATTTGATATGACTGTTACCAACGTGCAAACTGCTGATGAAATGCTCAAGGCTTGTGAGGGCGTTTATGATGTGGTGATTTGTGCGGCGGCGGTTGCGGATTGGAAAGTGGCGCACGCTGCGAACAATAAAATCAAGAAGTCAAAATTGGGTGAAGTGCCGTCACTTTCGTTCATCGAGAACCCCGATATTTTGGCCACAGTTTCGAAAGCTGGAAAACATCGCGCGAAGATGGTTGTGGGGTTTGCTGCTGAAACCGAAAATGTAGTCGAAAATGCGAAGGCAAAGCTCGTCAAGAAAGGCTGTGATCTCATTGTGGCCAATGATGTAAGTGAAACATCAGGTGTGTTTGGTGGTGATAAAAACATTGTGCATCTTGTAAGTGCCAATGGCGTCGAAAATTGGCCGCAGCTCTCGAAAACGGAAGTTGCAGAGCGACTGATGACACATATCACAGGCCTGTTGAAATGAATGTTCAGATCATGCGGCTGGCCAATGGTGCAGATTTGGCTTTACCGTCCTACGCCACGCAAGGTGCTGCAGGCATGGATTTGCGCTCGGCTGAAACACTTACGATCAAACCTCATGCGCGCGCATTGGTCGCCACAGGAATCGCGGTTGCATTGCCTCTCGGTTTTGAAGCGCAAGTGCGCCCGCGTTCCGGCCTTGCTGTGAAACATGGTGTGACGGTTTTGAATTCTCCCGGCACAATTGATTGTGATTATCGTGGCGAAATCAAAGTGCCGCTGATCAATCATGGTGACGAAGATTTTGTCATCGCGCGCGGTGACCGTATCGCACAAATGGTGATCGCCCCTGCTCCACAAATGATGCTTGACGAAGTTTCAATGCTCGATGAGACTTTGCGCGGTGCTGGTGGGTTCGGGTCTTCGGGAAGAAGCTGATGGCCCTTTCGCCCGAAGAAGTAGAACGATACGCAAGACACATCGTTTTGCCTGAAGTTGGCGGGCCAGGGCAGAATAAATTAAAAGCCGCAAAAGTGCTGGTAATAGGTGCTGGCGGTTTGGGCGCGCCGATTTTGCTTTATCTTGCGGCTGCTGGCATTGGTACAATTGGCATCTGCGATCATGACACAGTTTCGCTTTCTAATTTGCAGCGCCAAGTCATCCATACAACTGCGACGATCGGCAAACTCAAAACCCAGAGCGCCGCAGATATGATGCAAGCCATCAACCCGCATGTAAATGTGTCGCAATATCCGGAGCGCATTGAAGCTGAAAATGCCATCGCCCTCATTAGTCAATATGATGTGGTGTGTGATGCTTGTGATAATTTCAATACGCGGTTTCTTGTAGCGGATGCGTGCTATTTTGCGGGGAAGCCTTTGGTCTCTGCCGCAGTTGGCCAGTTTGATGGGCAGATTTCAACATTCAAACCTTATCTCAAATCACCATCTGGCGATCCCTTCCCCAGTTATCGTTGCTTCATCGGCAATTTGCCTGAGCGTGGACTGTTTCCAGCTTGCGAAGAGGCTGGCATATTGGGCGCCTTGCCCGGCATTTTGGGTTCCATGCAAGCGATGGAAGCAATCAAGGAAATATTGGACATTGGTGAAAGTCTGGCTGGGCGCATTCTGATATACGATGCATTGCTTGCGCGTTTCTTTGAAACCAGGCTAGCCTGGAATCCTGAAAACCCTTTGAATGGTCTGACCCCAAGCGTGATTGATATGCGCGCAGAAAATTATAGGAGCTAAAATGAAAGCGCTGGTTCTAGAAAAGAAACATGTTTTGTCACTTAGAGAAATTGATCTGCCATCAACGCTTGGGCCTGATGATGTGAGAATTGCCATTCACACGGTAGGTGTGTGTGGCAGTGATGTGCATTATTATACGCATGGCGCAATCGGCAAATTCGTTGTTAACGCGCCGATGGTTTTGGGCCATGAGGCTGCGGGCACAATTGTGGAGCTTGGTACCAACGTTAAAAGTTTCAAAGTGGGTGACCGGGTTTGCATGGAACCTGGTGTTGCCAATATGAATTCTCGCGCCACCAAAATGGGCATATATAATCTTGATGGCGATCTGACATTCTGGGCAACACCGCCGGATCATGGCTGCCTCACTCCTCACGTCGTTCACCCTGCGGCTTTCACTTATAAATTGCCGGATCATGTTTCATTTGCCGAAGGTGCGATGGTTGAACCTTTTGCGGTTGGTATGCAGGCAGCAACACGGGCGCGCATCCAGCCGGGCGACGTGGCGCTGGTCACGGGCTGCGGGCCCATCGGCATCATGATTGCTCTGGCAGCGCTGGCTGGCGGTTGCGCCAAAGTTTTGATCTCGGATGTATCGGCACCAAAGTTGAAAATCGCTGCGCAATATGCGGGCATTATCCCGGTAAACATTACCGAGCAAAAACTGGAAGACGCGGTTAAAGAACATACCAGCGGCTGGGGTGTTGATGTGTTGTTTGAAGCCAGCGGAAGCCCACGAGTTTATCCCACCATGTTCGATCACATCCGCCCGGGTGGCGCTGTGGTGATTGTGGGTCTGCCCATCGAAGCTGTGGCCTTTGACGTGACCGGAGCTGTCGTTAAGGAAGCCCGCATTGAAACCGTTTTCCGCTATGCCAATGTTTATGACCGCGCAATTGACCTGATGGCTTCAGGTAAGGTTGATCTCAAACCCTTGATCACTGATACTTTTGATTTTGACTACAGTATCAAAGCCTTCGAACGTGCCGCCGAGGGCAGGCCTACTGACGTAAAACTGCAGATTAAAGTTGGAAAGTGATTGCTTGATCGAAAAGCGGAATTAAACTGCTGATATTTTAATTCGGTTATAGCTAGACTCGGATTAGACTCCGGATTGTCTTTTCCTGTTTTTATTTAATGAATTGGAATAGATGCCGTTCTTTTCTCAGCCATATAATTTACCCCAAATTCATCCCTTCCGGTAACTCTCTACCAATGGTTGTTTCAAATAAATAAGTTTAGAGGGGTTGGAACAAAGCAGATTTTTTTTCGTACAGCTAAAATAGCGGCGGGAATAAATAATAAAAAAATTTCGGGAATAAGAGTTCTTAGACAGCAAATTGATTGATGACGTTTCCAAGGCGACCTTAGTCGGTCGTCTGAATTATGGGGTCATTAATACTCCAACTGGTCAAAAGGTTCGCCTTGGCGATGTTGCAGAAGATCAGGAGGTGCAAAACCCTACTGATATTCAACGTACCAATGCGTCGCGCTATGTCGACATCAGCGGTAACGTTACGGGTGATCGACAGGCGGTTGAAAATCAAGTCAATGCGCAACTTGCCTGTCTGGGTTTTTCCGCTTGAATACCATGCTGAGATTGTAAGGAACACGGCTCAATCAAAATCAGGCTTTCCCATTGTGCTTGCTGAAGCCCTCGCACTGCTTGCAGCAATATTTATTCTACAAGTTGTTGTCAGCAGTTGGTTCGCAACGGCTTTGGTTTTGGTGACGGCCCTGGTTTCAGTTGGCGCTAGCGCATTAATTTGTCATTTCACTCGGGTCGCTTATCGGGTTATTGACTATACTTGGCATTGCGGCGCGCAACGGCGTTCTTCTTATTGACCATTATCAGCACCTTCAACGCGAGGAAGGCGAAGTGTTTGGGCCTGCCCTTATTTTCCGTGGGGCTAAAGAACGCCTGTCATCAATTTTAATGACCGCGCTGACCACAGGCTTGGCCATTGTGCCGCTTGTGGTGCTTGGCGCAGTTCCTGGCAATGAAATTGAATATCCCATGGCTGTTGTCATCATTGGAGGGCTGATTGCTTCTACCCTGCTCAAATTTGTTCGTTTTGCCCTTGCTGTATTTCCGGTTTGGTGAGGGGCAAGCCAAGGTGGAGGCATAGGATATTTCGAATGGTCGAATAAAATCGAAAATTACTAATACGTATAGTTGGAGCCACGTCCACGTAATCATTCTCCAACATATTAATGCAGGAAGTCTGATCTTCAATCATTCATCAAGGTGCAACATTGACCGCAGCAATCACCATCACCAGTTTGTCAAAAAAATATGGGTCATTCCATGCTCTTGAAGATGTATCACTCAAAATTGCCACTGGTGAAATTTTTGGTTTTCTTGGCCATAATGGGGCTGGCAAGACAACGACAATCAACATTCTCACAACCTTGCTAGCGCCCACCAGCGGCTCTGCCAGTGTGTGCGGGTTTGATGTTGTCAAATACAGCATGAAGGCGCGTGAACACATTGGCTATGTGCCAGAAAATGTCAGGCTCTACGAGTCCATGTCTGCCAGGGATAATCTGACTTTTTTTGCAAAACTTTCCGGAGTTGCCAATCCGCAGCAGCGGGTTATTGAAGTGCTCGATATTCTCGAATGTCCCGAGCTAATCAATAAAAGAGTTGGCGCAATGTCCAAAGGACTTCGCCAGCGCATTGGTTTGGCGCAGGCGATTTTGCATCGGCCTAATGTATTGTTTCTGGATGAGCCTACATCAGGGCTAGATCCGCTTGGCATCAAGATGCTGCGGGATCTGATTTTGAAGCTCAACAAGGAATTGGGCATGACCATTTTCATGAACACGCACCTGATCAGCGAAGTGGCCAAGACTTGCACATCCATTGGTGTCCTCAATCGCGGAAAGCTGGTCTTCAATGATACCCGCGAGGGAACACTTGCAAAATTCAAAAGCGATGAGTCGCTAGAAGAGCTTTACTTGAAGCTTACACCAGACAAGGCCGCGTGAGATGACGGGACAGCAAATTTCGACCTTTGACGTCGTAAAGGTATCGTCTGCATCTGCCGTCAGCATCACGTTCCGAGACCGGATCATTATGCTTCTGGCAGTGATGTTCATCATCATGGTTTTGGTTTCAGCCTATCTGGGTTGGTCTGCCACCAATACCGTCAACAACATTTATGATGCTGCTGTACCTGCCATGAAAGCAAATGGCTTGGCGCCTGCTGCAAATCCTGTGGGCGAAATGCCGGCGCTCTCGTTGTTCCGTAATTTGGTAACTTACGTGGCATTGCTCGGCGGCCTGGCGGCATTGGTTTTGGGTCATCAGGTGATTGCAGTGGATCGCAAGTCAGGAGTTATGCCACTCCTGCTCAGTAGGCCAATATCGCGCGTGGATTTGGCGCTGGGCAAGATTGCAGCTATTGCAACAACAATTGCATATTTGCTCGCAATTGCCGCAGTCATCAATCTCCTCACAATGATGCTGCTCCCCAATCTGGCAGTGGATGGCGCTGTGGTTATTGGCCTTGCCAAATTTTATGCTGTTTCATTTCTCTATATGTTGGCATTTGCCCTGCTGGGTGCGGCCTGTGCGATTTTTTGCAAAACAGAGTCCATGGCATTGCTTGTTCCAGTTACCATTTGGCTGGCACTTACGTTTATCGTGCCACAAGTTACCTCCAACATTGGTCCCATGGCAGCCCTCAATCCATTGAGCGCAAACCTGGTGCAGCCCGAAGGAATATTTTTCACAATTACATCCACAGTCCTGGGGCCGCTGTCGATTGCTGAAGCCTATCGTTATCTCGCCTCAACGATCCTCGAAGTGTTATCAGGTGCAGGCACAACCACAACCATGACCAGTGCTCTGACTTCACTGATTACCGCCAACATCGTCATGGCATGCGCTGTCATATTTGCAATGCACCATCTTGAGCCAAACCGGAGTGATTACATTGACTAACAATTTTGCACAGATCACCACTATTGCTGGCAAAGAAATACGCGATGGCTGCCGCACCTATATTCTGTTTTTGTTAACGGGCTTTCTGTTGCTCGCGGCAATGGTGTCGCTCACGGTATCGGCCATTGCCATGCATACAGAGTTTGTGAACTATAATGAAGCGCGCGACTTTCTGTTATCTGCAGGAAAATCGACTGAAGAGTTGGTGCCGCCGGCCTTTTTTCCGATGAAACTGCTCCGTGGATTTATTGAGCATGTTGAGATCATTGGCGCAGTGTTGGGTATTGTTTTGGGCTACCGTGCTGCGGCCGTGGAACGTGGTCATTCAACACTTGCATTGATCATGACGCGGCCCCTTTCACAAGCGGTGTTTCTCGGCGGAAAGCTTTTGGGCAACGCAGTTTTAATTGCCACCGGCCTGGCTATCACGTTTGCGGTTGGCGCTGGGGCACTTGCATTGATCAGTGGTGTAGGGCTTGGTGCATCAGAGTATTTTCGGATATTTCTGGTCTTCATTGCTTCAACCTCTTATGTCACATGCTTTTTTATATTTGGCTTTATTCTGGCGATGCGGTTTCGGAAGCTGGCAACGGCCCTTCTTGTGTCTTTTGCCATATGGCTTTGCCTGGTTTTAATTGCACCACAGATTGGTGACACGTTGGATCCTGACAATCAGGTTGCAGGCGGTGTGTTCAAGTCGCTCGGCATTGCCAAGCCATTGGAAAAAGAAATCCTTAAATCCTTTGCTACTTATGAAACGATCCGCGACAGCATCGAGCAAACATCGCCAGCAAAGCATCTTGAACGGCTCAGCTTTGCAATCCTCGGGATCAAGGATATTTACAACGGCAAACCACTTGATTTCATACTGAGCGAACGACTGGTGGACGTTCGCTGGATGATTGCAACATTACTTGCATTGCTCGGCATCATTTTTATTTTTCCTCTCAACATCAGCAAACTTACAAAGGAATAGTGCCATGCGATATTTATTCAAGATAACATCCACATCGACTTTTCTGCTGGCAGTTTCGTTGATGTTACCGCTGCCCCTATATGCTGCAAATGATACAGACGGTGATGGTGTTCCAAACGCGGCTGAACCTGTTTTAGGGACTGACCCCAAGGATGCCGATACCGACGGAGACGGCATCAATGATCTGAAAGATAAAAATCCGGTGTTCGCTGAAAATCCCATTGCCCGCGAAGGATCGCCAAAGGCTTTCAAATTGACAGGGCAAGTTGAAGACAATGCCGATCCCGTCACAAAAAAGGGTGTTGATGATCATCTTGAGCTTGAAGTAAAAAACACTTCAGATCGAGATATGACCGATGTCGTCGTTTACTACACAATAAAGGACCTCGGCACTGGAAAGATTGAAGGCTATTACAAGCCACTCACTGGCCTGACGATCAAAAAAGGTGCTACGACATCAATTCACTTTGATGGCACCGAAAAAGCCAATCACTTTCAGGATAATCCAAATTCGTCCTATCGTAAGTCTGCAAATGAAAAGCTGTTCAAAGTTGAAATGGCTGGGGCTGGACTAGCGCCTATGATGATTGATATCCACAAGGATCAAGGTGGGGCAGAGCAGCCGGATTAGTGCCTGGCCCATAGACGCAGAAGTGCTGACTCATTTAATGGCCGGAACGGCTTAATTCTCAGTCACGACGACATTTAAGTTGAAAAGCCAAATTCCTACGCTAGAATATCCTGATCGATTCAGTGACATCAGGAAGTAGCTCACAAGACTTCTTTCAAAATAGTTTGAATCAGAACAAGCGCCACTGTTCAAGAATGTGGTCGTTTGCTGGTTGAGCATTACTTGGTCTGCCTAAGCTAAAAAGTAAAAAGAGGCGTGTTGTGGGTGAGTTTTGTCAATCTGACGACAAGGTTGGGGTAGCATCTATCTCTGGGCTTGGCGTTGGCACTTGGTGTTGGGATATTCGGGCTAAAGTTGTCCATTGGTCGGATGAAATTTGCGATCTGTTTGGCGTTCCAGCGGATGGTACATTTCAACCCACATTTGAGTCTCTGTGTGCTTTGATTCATGAGGATGACCGGGCCAATGCGATGGCAGTTGTCAGCACTACATTATCGCTCAAGCGCGCATTTCATGAGCAAGGTTTTCGCCTTCGCAGGGCAGACGGTTCGATCCGACATATCTTGAGCCGCGCGAAACTCGAGTTGGACGACAAGGGTGAGCCCGTTTTTATGCGCGGTGTCGACATTGATTTGGCTAACCGGGATTTGGCTAACCGGGATTTGGCTGACCGGGAGTATCAACGTGATCAACAACCACTTGGTGATACATCGGCTGCACAAGATGTAACAGAGCAAAAAAGATTCGAGCAATATCTTAATCGATCTGAAGAAAAATACCGGGCTCTGTTTCAATCGATCGATGAGGGCTTTTGCATCATCGAAATATTGTTTGATGATAAGGGTGAAGCATTCGATTACCTTTTTATTGAAACAAACTCCGTATTCGAGACACAGACTGGACTTTCTAACCCGGTCGGCAAGACTGCCCTTGAACTGGTGCCGGGCCTGGAACATTGGTGGATTAAAACTTATGGCAATGTGGCGCTGACTGGCGAAAGCACGCGGTTCAAACACGGCGACGCGGCGATGGGGCGAATCTTTGATGTGTTTGCATCTCGGATCGGCAATAATGACAGTCGACAAGTGGCCATACTTTTCAAAGATGTTACCGTTGAAACAGCGGTTCAATTGTCGCTGAAACAAAGCGAAAGCCGTTTACAATTTGCACTTGATGCTGCCGTCGCAGGTACCTGGTCCTGGGATGCCATTACCAATGAATCGCAATGGGACGCCCGGTATCAAGCACAATATGGCTTTGTCGGCGATCAACCTCCAAGTTTCGATGCCTGGATATCACGCATACATCGTGAAGATAGAAAGATCGTTGTTGCACGGCTGGAAAAAATGACTACTTCGCCCGATGACAGCCAATGGGACATGGAATTTCGTGCGCTGCATCCGGTGCTGGGTGAGCGGTGGATGTTGGGTGTGGGCCGCGCTGAACGAGATGAACATGGCGTTTTACTGAAAGTGGCAGGACTTAACCTCGACATCACGGAACGCAAGCGTCAAGAAGAACATCGTATACTTCTGCTCAATGAGCTTAATCACCGGGTGAAAAATACCCTTGCCACTGTGCAATCAATGGCCATGCAAACATTGCGGACAAGCCCAAGCGTGGATGAGGCACGACAAAGGCTCGACGCGCGGCTTATGGCACTGGCTAAAGCCCATGATGTGCTGACGAGTGAAAACTGGGGCGGTGCTTTACTATCGGATATCGTCGAACAGGCCATAACAGCTTACCGCACTGATATGTCCAGCCGTTTTATTGTCAATGGCCCAGAATTGCGGGTTAATCCCAAATTTGCCTTGGCGCTGACGATGGCCCTGCACGAACTGTGTACCAACGCGGTTAAATATGGCGCTTTGTCAAATGAGGATGGTCGCGTTACGATTATCTGGTCGGCGACTGGCGAATTTCCATCGATCATGTTTTCAATGGAATGGGAGGAAGCCGGTGGCCCCGAAGTAACACCACCAACACGACGTGGTTTTGGATCGCGCTTGATTGAAACGGGATTGGCACTGGATCTGGAGGGTGAAGTCAAAATCAACTATCATCCGCAAGGCGTAACCTGCAGCATTTTTGCGCCGTTGGCAAAATCCCGCGATTAAGACTTTGTTGTCTGATCAGGAAAGATGAGCGTTGATTGCTTTTCTCAGCGCTGCATCCAATTGGCTTTGGCTGAATGGCTTGGGCAAAACTGGGACCGATTTAAAATGATCCGGCAAACCCTGAGCACCATAACCAGTCGAAAAGATAAACGGTACGCGTTTCTGGGACAAAAACTCTGCCACTTGAAATGTGTTTGCTCCGCGCAGATTTATATCCAAGACCGCCGCATCAAAATCCAGCTCAGATGCCTTGGCAAGTGCGTCAGTTAGATCGCTCGCGGTTTTTACTGTATCGCAACCCAGATCACCCAGTATATCTTCAATCATCATGGAGATCAGCGACTCGTCCTCAACGACGAAAATGCGAAGTCCCTGCAGCGACGCTGCATTTAGCATGATCATTCCCTTCCCCTCTAGCTTCACAGCTTGCCAACAGAACATAGGCTGTCATCTCGGTTTACTTTAAGCTGCCGATCTAGAAAGCTGGATCTTTGTTTAGGGAAAATTGACGTTTTGATCAAGGCCACTGGAGGCAAAGCTGGCCAATAGACCAAATCAGGTTGCTTGGAAGCATAACCCATAGCTCATTGGGAAGTGATTTGTGGTGCACGCATTTTATCACGAACTGGTTCCGGCCCAAATTCGCTGGAAACAGGGAAATAACAGGGAGTTTTTTGATGTTTCAATGTCAGAATCTTTGTGTCAAGCGGACTATCGAACGGCTCTCCGCCAATGTACTAACGTGATTTTGGGAAAAACTTTTTGAGGCCTTGAGACTGGGCGAGTGCTGCCCTGACATACAGCCTCAACTGTCTCGACAGAGACCGCAATTGGGCAAAACCAATCCCGCAAGCAGCGGAAATGTCGGCGCTATTTGATCTCAAACAGAAGACCGTGAGTTCGTAAGGAAGTGATTGGTGGAGACAAGCGGGATCGAACCGCTGACCTCTTGCATGCCATGCAAGCGCTCTCCCAGCTGAGCTATGCCCCCGTTTAATCAGGTAATGGGGTTTGGGCAAATGAACGCCCAAACGCGATTGGTGATCTAGTAGGCCAACAGGCCTTAAGCAAGAACTTTATTGTTCTTCGTCTTCTTCCTTGCCGCCGCCTTCGACGAGATCAGACATGTTGCCTTCGTCTTCTTCTTCAACAAGGAAGGTATCATCTTCATCGTCATTGGTGGTTTCTGCGGCGTCTTCGCCCAGATCCACATCCTCAATGCCTGCGGTTTCGTCGTCGGCTTTTTCTTCAGCTGCGGCTTCATCCAAGCTGATCAATTCAACTTCGCCCGTATCGGCGTCATCAGCCTCTTCACGGGGCTTCGGCTGGGCTTGTGGCACCATGCCGGGGAATTCAGCTTTTGATGGCAGAATGGACATGGCCATAAAACTGGTGGCGCAAGATGGGCACACAATCGGGGATTTCAACAAATCATAAAAACGGGTTGCACAATTAGGGCAGGTCCGCTTGGTTCCAAGCTCAGCTTTAACCACTGCATATTCCTTCACATATAAGGTTGATTGAGCGGGCTTCTGCCACGGGTTGGGCGGAATGTCAAAAGGGGAGTTTGCTTAATTATTCTCGCTCAGCAAAGCCATGATTTCGGCCCCCAGTTGCATATCATGAATATGGCCAAAAATTTGGCGGCGGAGATTGCCGTTTTGGTCGATCAACAACAAGGTTGGCGTTCCTTGCATGGCATAAAGCTCCATGGTTCTGGGCATTGGTATTTGCGGCATTTGCGGCTGATCGATAGCCACAGGAAAAGTGATGCGATTTTCATGGAGAAAGGCTTTCAGTGAAACGGGGCCCATGGCGTCATGATGCTCAAATACCGTGTGTAAGCCAATGACTGAAACAGCCGCCCCTTTGAACAGGGCATGCGCTTGGCGAAGCTGCGGCACCAATTCTGATACACAGCCGGGGCAAAGCATTTGGAATGCGCCTGCCACCACGACACGCCCTCGAAAGTCGGCCAGCGTTAAATGAGTTTTTGTGTTTAACCACTGATCTATCACCCAGTCTGGGGCTGGCCGAAGTTCTTGCGTCATGTTGATCTCATATCATTGTTTGGTTGGTGTGCCGGGCAAGCTCAAATCGCCGCTGGCAATATCAAACACATCTACAACACATAAAAGTGGTGCATGAGTTGAAGCATTAACGCGCAGGCCCGCCGTTACGCCATCGAACTTCAGTTTTGAGGTTTCACCAAGTGCTGTGGCGGGGATATTCACCGTCACGGTTTTCTCAGAAACCACGGGTTCAAAACCGGGACTATCAATCAGGATTGGCAAACCAGGCCAAGTGGCAGGCAGCTTTGGTTTCGTACCGTCGGGAATATCTTTTACTTTAAGGCTGCCTTTACCGCATGCATCATCTGGGCCCAGTACAACCCAATGACTGTGCCAGAGATTGCCATCATTGGTTTTGTCACCATCACCGTTTTCATCTGCAAGCGGCGTGTCATCAAAATCAGGATGCGCGGTGACGGCGAGGGCGAGAATGCCCTGATCTGGTTCAAAGCCTACTGCGGAAGAGTTTAAGCTGGTTGGCCAAACATAAGAATAAACGGAGCTGCCCGCCAATTTGCCGCTGAGCGAAGGTTTACTGGCTCCAGCTTTTCCGCTGACGGCAATTTTGAAACTGGCTATTTCGCCAGTAAGGACGATCTCGGTCTTTACAATATCAAAATCAGCGTTTTTGGCATTAGCGGTTTTGGCAGTAATGGCATCGGCGAAAACAAAATTCGGCGTGGCAGTGATGAGAGTTGCCGCGAGCATGGCGTATTTTGAAGCTGGAATATTGAACATTTAGTATCCTTTCGCGTCTGGTTTTGAATTGATTCGATCAATTAGGAGTGCTAATAATATGAACAAATCAGAGCTGTCAAGAATTTTATTAGGAGTCCTTATTATTTTTAACTTAACTGATGATATCTCGAAACGTATTGCCACCGGGCTGGGGCGGCTTGCCTTGGTGCTTAAAGCAAAAGCTTGGAAGGGCGCAGTTGATGAAGGGGTCACACCAACACAGGGTGAAATGTTGGCAA
This sequence comes from uncultured Aestuariivirga sp., assembly GCA_964244815.1. GTDB lineage: Bacteria > Pseudomonadota > Alphaproteobacteria > Rhizobiales > Aestuariivirgaceae > Aestuariivirga. Next base: position 119,676 of record CAXTKH010000001.1, read on the forward strand.
GGCTTTCAGACGCACCTGCGGGATTGCGGCTAAACGAACTTGCAACTCAGCTTGGGGTATCTGCACCAACGGCGAGTGACGCGGTGTCGACGCTTGTGGCCAAGGCTCTGGTTGAAAAGCGCGAAGGCACTGACAAAAGATCGGTTATTCTCAAACTCACGAAAGAAGGTAAACGGCTTGCGGTTCGCGCAGCAGATTGGACTGACTTTCTCGCGAGTGCTGCTGAAACATTGAGACCCCAAGAACGCCAAGATTTTCTGGTTGGCTTGGTAAAGATCATTCGGGCTTTGCAACAAAGCGGCGATATTTCACCTCAACGCATGTGTGTGACCTGCGTACATTTTCGCCCCTTTGCGCACAATGATAGTGCAAACCCGCATCATTGTGGCTTTATTGATATGGCGTTTGGCGCATCGTCACTCAGGTTAAACTGCGCTGAGCACAGCGAAGCAGAAACACCACTGCGTGAAAAAAATTGGATGTTGTTTTCAGAAGTCAAAACCCTCTAGTGACACGCTTTTTAATCCCGTGTATTCGGGCTAGATCATGACTCATACATCTGTAAAGCCTACACCCCTCGTTTCCCGCAAATCTGCCCCTCTGAAAGGCCGCATTCGCGTGCCTGGCGATAAATCCATGTCGCACCGCGCTTTGATGTTTGGGGCGGTGGCTATTGGCCAGACGCGCATTACCGGGCTTTTGGAAGCCGAGGATGTGGTCAACAGCGCCAAGGCCATGGCTGCACTTGGTGCCAAGACCGAGAAACTGGCTGATGGCACTTGGCTGGTTGATGGTGTGGGTGTGGGTGGACTCAAATCGCCTGTCGGGGATTTGGATTTTGGAAATTCCGGAACGGGTGTACGCCTTGCAATGGGGTTGATGGCTTCAACAGATCTAACGGCGCGTTGCGTTGGTGATGCTTCATTGTCCAAGCGGCCAATGGGGCGGGTGACCAAACCCTTGGCGGCATTTGGGACAAAGTTTGAAACATCGGAAGGTGACCGTCTACCTTTGAAGCTGCATGGGGCGGCCAATGCCAAGCCTGTGACCTACACTTTGCCTGTAGCTTCCGCGCAGGTGAAGTCGGCTGTGTTGTTGGCGGGCCTGAATACCAAAGGCGTGACCACGGTTATTGAACCCATTGCAACGCGTGATCATACGGAGCGCATGCTCACTTCGTTTGGAGCCAAGATCAGCGTGGTGATGAAAGATGGGGCGCGGCATATTTCCATTGAAGGGCAACATGAACTCAACGCGCAGGATTTAGATATTCCTGGCGATCCGTCATCGTCGGCATTTCCGATGGTAGCGGCGCTGATCACCGAGGGTTCGGATATTGTGATTGAAAATATCATGCTGAACCCCACACGCACGGGCCTCATCACGACGTTGCAAGAAATGGGTGGTGATATTACCATCGAGAATCGCCGCGTTGCGGGCGGTGAAGATGTGGCTGATTTGCATGTGAAATATTCGAGGCTCAAGGGCGTTCGCGTTCCGCCTGAGCGCGCGCCTTCGATGATTGATGAATATCCTATTCTTTCAGTTGCGGCTTCTTTTGCTGAAGGCACAACGCGGATGGAAGGTTTGGAAGAGCTTCGTGTTAAAGAAAGTGACCGGCTGAATGCTGTGGAAGCTGGCCTTCAAGCCAATGGTGTGGCCACGGCATCTGGCCATGATTGGCTTGAGGTTCATGGTGGGGGTGCGCCGGGCGGTGGGAAAGTTATCACTCATATGGATCACCGCATTGCCATGAGCTTTCTGGTGATGGGGCTTGCTTCACGCCTTCACACAAAAATCGATGACAGCGCCTTTATCGCCACCAGCTTTCCGGGCTTTACCGAATTGCTGAACGGCATGGGCGCTCGCATTATGCCAGCCTGATGAGCATGTTAAGGGGATCACGTTCGTGATCGTGGCCGTCGATGGCCCATCAGCTGCTGGCAAGGGCACGCTGGCCCGCGGCATTGCCAAGCATTTGGGGTATCACTTTTTGGATACGGGTGCGCTTTACCGGATGGTGGGGTTGCAGATGATCCGTACACAGACTGATTTTGTTGAGGGTTCAACGGCTGCCGCATTTGCGCGGGAATTAAATGTGGACGATTTTGAGGATCATGAATTGCGCAGTGAGATGGTGGGCTCTGCCGCTTCAAAGGTGGCGGCCATTCCTGATGTGCGCGCGGCGATTTTGAAATTCCAACGCGATTTTGCCAAGCGCCAGCCGGGTGCAGTTTTGGATGGCCGCGACATTGGCACCGTGATTTGCCCGGATGCGGATGTGAAGTTCTTCATCACCGCCTCCGTTGAAGCGCGAGTTCTGCGGCGGTTCAAGGAATTGCAGGGCTTGGGCATTACGACCTCGTTGGAAGAGGTGACCGCCGACATCAAAGCCCGCGACGCCAGAGACGCCGAGCGGACATTGGCTGCCGCGGATGCGATTATGGTCGATACGTCCGATCTGGGAGTTAATGAGGCGTTGGCGCTGGTTTTGGGGGCGATCAAGTCCCGATTTGCTATTTAGTCTCACAGTAGGGGTTTAAAGCCGTTTTAAAGACCGCAGGACGCGATTCTTGTGTTGAGAGCAACAGGGGTAGCGGGGTGGGCGTCAAAGTGCTGTACGAGGCTGGCAGGTGTCTTAGGATTGATTTCTATTTTAGGTTTTAATTGATTGTTTGAGTTGCGACAGGGTTGTAAAGGGGGCTCGCCACAAACTCTTGCCCCCCGCCCCCATCTGCGCTATAGCGCGGCGATCTTGAGGTCGGGGCTAGCCCCCGGATATCACTGGGGTGAGTTAGCTCACCCTGAATTGTTTTAAGCGTTTGTTTGCTTTGCGGTGCCTCGACGTTGTGAACTGATGTTTGGAATGCCTTTAACCGCTGCATTGCAGCCTGCGTTATTTGAGCTTGAGCCGGCAAAGCCGCTCCGCCGCGACGCATTAAGGAAATACCCCATATGGCAAAATCTGCCGTTTCGATGCAACCTACTCTTGAAGATTTTGAATCACTTTTGGCCGAGAGCTATCTCGACCGCCCAGTGAATGAGAACACTGTCGTTAAAGGCAAGGTTCTGGCGATTGAGAATGATTTTGTGATCATTGACGTTGGCCTGAAGACTGAAGGCAAAGTTCCGCTGAAGGAATTTGCCA
>CAXTKH010000002.1:0-119319 GCA_964244815.1 uncultured Aestuariivirga sp.
CCGGCACGATGAGCCCTTATCAACATGGCGAAGTGTTTGTGACCGATGATGGCGCAGAGACCGATCTCGACCTCGGTCATTACGAACGCTTCACCGGCCGCCACGCCAATAAGCTTGACAACATTACCACCGGTAAAATTTATCAGGACATTATCACCAAAGAACGCCGCGGCGATTTCCTAGGCGGCACCGTGCAGGTGATCCCGCATGTGACGGATGCGATCAAAGATTTCGTGAAGGCTGATTCAGATGGCGCGGATTTTGTACTCGTTGAAGTGGGCGGCACGGTAGGCGATATTGAAGGCTTGCCATTTTTTGAAGCCATCCGGCAATTTGGCCAGGAACAACCGCGCGGCTCTTGCATCTATATCCATCTCACTTTGATGCCCTACATTCCAACGGCAGGCGAATTGAAAACCAAACCAACGCAGCATTCTGTCAAAGAACTGCGCTCCATTGGTATTCAACCCGATATTCTCCTCTGCCGCGCTGACCGCGAAATTCCGGCAACTGAACGCAAGAAGATTGCGCTGTTCTGCAATGTGCGCCCGAGTGCTGTGATTCAGGCTTTGGACGTGGCCAATATCTATGACGTGCCGCGCGCTTATCATGCAGAAGGGCTTGATGATGAGGTGCTGGCCGCATTCGGAATTACCGATGCCAAGAAACCAAATCTTGAAGTGTGGGACGACATTCAAGACCGCATTGCTCATCCTGAAGGGGAAGTGACCATTGCTGTTGTGGGCAAGTATACAGGGCTGCTCGATGCCTATAAATCTTTGAAAGAAGCTTTGGTCCACGGTGGCATTGCCAATAAAGTGAAGGTCAACGTTGAGTGGATTGAATCTGAAGTCTTCGAAAAAGAAGATCCAGCTCCATATCTCGAAGGCGTGCACGGCATTCTGGTGCCGGGCGGATTTGGCGAACGCGGCGCTGAAGGCAAAATCAAAGCTGCCACTTTTGCGCGCACTAAAGAAGTTCCATATTTCGGCATTTGCTTTGGCATGCAAATGGCCTGCATCGAAGCGGCGCGCAATTTATGCCATATCGAAAATGCATCCTCAACCGAGTTTGGTGACACCAAAGAAGCTGTGGTCGGCACAATGACGGAATGGATGAAGGGCAATGAACTTGAAATCCGCAAAAAGGGTGGCGATTTGGGCGGCACGATGCGCTTAGGCGCATTCGATTCAACACTGCAAAAAGACAGCCGCATTGCTGAAATTTATGGCGATACGCATATCTCCGAACGCCACCGCCACCGTTATGAGGTAAACACCGCATACCGTGCGCGGCTTGAACAAGCTGGCCTTAAATTTGCCGGCATGTCACCTGATGGTTTACTGCCCGAAACAGTTGAATATCCTGATCATCCATGGTTCATTGGTGTTCAATACCACCCCGAACTCAAATCAAAACCAATGGAACCGCATCCATTATTTTCGTCATTCATAAAAGCCGCAATCGTCCAAAGCCGATTGGTTTAAATATGAAAATGGGCCCAATTTTCCGGGCTTTGAGCATCGTGATTGCGATGTTGTTTTTCTCGCTCAGCGCATCGGCAATTGATGATGCGCTACTGATCAGCGCAGAAAACGCCGCTCAATCTACGCGGTCAGATCTCGAGCGGGCGCAATATGCAATTTCGCAAACTGAAGTGGGCGATGACCAATTAGCTTCACAGCGCAACATCGTCGAAAAGCTTCGGCTGGATTCGCTTGCTCAAGCCAATGCATTGAACGCGCCGCTGAAAGATTTTACGCAACAGCTTAATCAGTTGGGTCCAGCACCAGGTGAGGGCCGGGGCGAAACCAGTGTAATTGCGGCTCAACGCCAAACACTGAACAACGCCGTGGCCAGGCTTTCAGCCGCTCAGAAGCAATTTGAACTTTTGGGTATTGAGGCCGAGCAAGCCACGGGCAAAATTTCAGCGCTCCAGAGAACACAATTTCTCCAGCGCGTTTTCAAATCTGATAAATCAATCTTCAATCCGCAATTGTGGATTGAAACAGTAACCGGAGTAGCTTCACTCGGAACCAGGCTTTCCAGTTTGATTTCGAATTGGTGGGAAACCCAAAGCCCCGTGGCGCAATGGTCAGGCCTGGGTTTGTTTCCAACCTTCTTGCTGCTGTTGGCAATATTCTATCGATTTTTCAAACGCATCATCAGGCATTGGCTTGATCTGGCCACGACACCGGGTACGATACATTCCCCTTTACGTCGCTTGGGACGGGTAATTGGAAGCTTGATTATCATCGCAGTCTTGTTGTTGATTTCTAATTTTCTGCTCACCGCGTCAATTAGTCTGGCTGGACTTTCGACACCGCGTTTTGATCTATTGGTCACGGCATTTGCAGGCATAATTACACCCGTCATTTTCCAGTTTTCTGTCGCTTATCTGATTTGTGCGCCGGGAAAACCTGAACAAAGACTGGTTGCAATAGATGAAGCTGCGGCCCGCATTGTGCCAATTTTTGTGGCATTGTGTTCGATTGTCCAAAACACCAGTAGCCAGATTTCATTTTTGAGTGACCAATTATTGTTGCCGCTAACGCTGTTTGCCGGGCAATCGGCACTTGCTTCGACCGCACTGATATTTCTGGTTGGTCTGCTGCTTCTCATACTTAAACAGCAGTCACAAACCGTTCCGAGCAATGTGCCAGAACCACATTATTTGAAATGGTTCGTCCAATTCAGTTCGTTACAATGGCTGCTACTGGTTGTCGCTGTATTGGGATTGATCTTTGGATATCTGGCACTTGCATATTTTATTGCAAGTAAAATATTAGATACATTATTGGTCATCATCCTGATGGTTTTGGTTCACCACCTGATCGATGCGTTTCTTGATGCTGTGCAAAACAAAGATGAAGTCATTGGAAAACAGATCAGGTCAATCAGTGGTTTTTCAGAGCGAGGCATTGGCAGATTAGCGCTGGCAATTCGAACGGTATCAGATGTACTCGTAGTCCTTCTGGGTATCCCTTGGCTGTTTGCGATCTGGACATTCACGTGGATTAATTTCAAGTCGCTTTATAACAGTGCAATTGTCGGCATCCGCTTTGGCAATTTCTATATATCGCCTTTTAACATTGCAGGACTAATCACTCTATTTGCAGTTGGCGTGCTGCTTACCAAATTTGTCACAAGTTGGCTCGATCGCCGCGTGCTCACGCAAACCAAATTGAACAAAGGCGTTCAGAATTCAGTTAAGACCGGGGCCAATTATTTTGGTTACATTTTAGCTGCGGCCTTGGCCTTGAGTGCTGGTGGTTTCGATTTTTCAAGTTTTACAATCATTGCAGGTGCTCTCGGCGTTGGTATCGGTTTTGGTTTGCAGTCCATCGTTAACAACTTCGTATCCGGCCTGATATTGCTGGCTGAACGCCCCGTGCGGGTAGGAGATTGGGTGGTGGTGGCCGCTGGCGAAGGCATTGTCAAAAAAATCAACGTTAGATCAACAGAAATTGAAACTTTCGACAATTGCACAATCATCGTGCCTAACTCTTTGCTCATAACAGAAGCCGTTCGCAATTGGACGCACCGCGACACACTTGGACGGTTTTTGATCAGCGTAGGTGTGGAACATAAAATCGATGGTGACTTCATCACCCAAGTGTTGCGAGAAGTAACTGCAGCCAATTCGAAAGTGCTGCGTTATCCGCCGCCGCAAGTCCATCTTGTGAGGTTTTCGCCAGCAACCTTGGATTTTGAAATCAGAGGCCACGTCGCCGACGTCTTTGAAGCCCCGCAAGTGGCCAGTGATATTCGCCTGGCTATTACCAAGAAATTCGCAGAACTCAAAATAATCATCCCCACCTATATGGAATTACCACTTCGCAAATGACATCTTCAGACATAGATCAAGCAAAAAAAGCATTTTCACAGTTCAATCAGCTGACAGGGCTGGAATTGATGCACAAACTGATGCGTGACGGCGATCAATCGCCCATGGCGCAGACCATGGGATTAAAACCAGTTTTCGTCAGTGATGGTGTAGTTAAAATCTCGGCCATGCCACTGCATAAATTCTACAATCCCATGATGCGCATTCACGGTGGATTTACGGCAACACTGATTGATAATTGCATGGGCTCTGCTGTGCTTACAAAGCTTCCAGCGGGTACAGGTGTAGGGACAGTGGTGCTTAACGTGAACTATGTAAGAAAGATTGATCTTGAAACGGGCGAACTCATTGCAACTGGAACAGTGCTTCACGCTGGCCGCACGATGTTAACGGCCGAAGCGAAAGTGACAGATCTTTCAGGGAAACTCTATGCCCATGGCACAGGCACTTTCTTGGTATATCCGAAATCGGACCTTTAAGTTTCAACCGCGGCGTCTATCGGCATCAGCGCCAATTTCCGCTCGCGCAAGAAAATATAGAGCCCTGATCCGATAATCAACAAACCGCCCAGAACAGTCGACCAGATCGGGACATCGCCCCACACGATAAATCCAAACAGTGTTGCCCATATGAGCGAGCTATAGGAAAACGGTGCAACCACGGAAGCAGGTGCTGCCTGAAAGGCTTTGATCAAACACAAATGCCCGACACATCCCACAACACCGCTGCCGATCAATAACATCCAGCCAAATGCATCCGGCATCGACCAATGAAACGGCAATAGAACTGATGTGACGAGTGCGCCCGCAGCACCTGTAAACAACAGTGAGGTTAATGGATCCTCATGCCGCAAACCCCGCGTGGTGATTTGATAACTAGCATTTGCAAAAGCCGCACCCAGCATAAACAGTGCGCCTACATTGAGACCGGTAATACCAACTTCCCAGATACGGATCACCACAAGTGCGCCAAGAAACCCAATCACAATTCCAAACCAACGGCGCACACCTACATGCTCACCCAAAACCACGTTGGAAAGCATGGTCACCAAGATCGGACTTAAAAACATAATGGTTGTACAAGTGGCGAGGGGCAGGTTGCTCAGGCCAGCATTGAACAATCCTGTTGTCGTCATCAGAAAAGCAGATCGCAACAACTGCCGTTTGGGTGCTTTGCTGACAACCAGTTCTGGAAGGCGCTTGCCGCAAACCAATGCCGCCACAATGGTTGCAAAGAAAAACCGCGCCCAGGTTACTTCAACCAACGAATAGGTTTGCAACGCATACTTCATGATTGCATCAAGCGTAATGAAGCAAAACATGGTAGCCAGCATCCACATGATGCCGACTGTTCTGTTTTCAGGAATGAGCCCGCTTTTAGCCAATCAGCGGAAACTCTGGCGCATCCATCACAGCACCATGCTGTAATTGTACGCCACGAAACGGCGGCGATGTGACAACACCTTCACGCCGCGCAAATCGAATATCATCACCGAGCAACCGCAAAGAAAATGCACGACGTCCTGTTGACGCGCTGTTGTTTGCAGGCGCACCGTGGAGTGTTTTGTAGTTGAAAGCTACGGCATCTCCGGGCTTCAAGTCCCAACCCAAAATATCATAGTCCGCACGGTTGCCATTTATGTCTGGCACAGCTTCCAATCCGTCGTTCTCATTCAGCGGTGTTTTATTGAAGCGTTCTGGCCTGAAATACTTGCCCCATTTATGTGAGCCACCAACGAATTCCAACGTGCGCTCACGCGGCACATCATCAAGCGGAATCCACAGGCTCACGGTCTGATCACCGTCAACACAGTAATAGGGTTGGTCTTGGTGCCAAGGCGTGGCCACATCGGAGCTGGCCTCTTTTACCAAGACATGTTCGTGAAATAACCGCACATGGTTGCTGCCCATCAGTTGCCGCCCAATCGCTGCCGCTGAGGAGTTAAAAATGAAATCACGATATTCCGGTATGCGTGCCCAATTGCAATAATCCCCGAAAAACCTGCCGGCACCACCAGAACCCGTGTAGATTTTAACATCTGCACTGGGCTCGCCCATGTTTTGCGCAATGCCCTTGGCTAAAACATCAACCCAATCTGCAAATGCTCCACGAATAACGCAAGCGCCATCACGCTTGAATGCATCAACCGTAGCATCATCAACTTTGAATTCGCTCATCCCAATTTTCCTTGCACCTCGTCTTCAATATGTACGCGTACAATATCTTCGAAATTCTTATCGGCAACAAAGCCCAGCGCAGAAGCGCGCCGCGCATCAAATTTTTCGGGCCACCCACTTACGATCTTCATGATAGTTTCATTAGGCTCGCGCTTGATGAGCTTCACACGGTCAGGCCCACCAAGCTTTGCCAAAGCTTCGATTTGCTCAGCAACCGTGCACGATACCCCGGGCATCGATATCGCTCGTCTCGCACCCATTTTTGCCAAATCCATCTCAGCAGCGTGCAGCAGCATACCAACGGCCATACGCGGCGACGCATGCCAATGCCGCACATTATCACCCACGGGCAACACGGCCTCAAGCCCAACCAAAGGTTCGCGAATGATATTTGAGAAAAAACCTGACGCTGCTTTATTAGGCTTGCCCGGACGCACGCAAACCGTAGGCATCCGCAATGCAGCACCATCAATTATGCCGCGCCGCGAATAATCGGATATCAACAACTCGCAGATTGCCTTTTGCGTGCCATAGCTGGTGAGAGGAGTTGTAAAATATTCATCGCTGATTGCTTCGGGAAACGGCGCACCAAAAACCGCGATGGAGGATGTGAAAATAAACTTTGGACAATAACCGCCGCCAACCGCACGGATCGCTTCAAGCAAGTTGCGCGTGCCATCCAGATTAATCCGGTAGCCCTTATCGAAGTCCGCCTCAGCCTCACCTGAAACAATCGCCGCCAAATGAAAAATCACATCTGGCTTTTCGACTATAACGGACGTGGCTTCATCCATCTCAGAAACATCTCCCATCAAAGTAGAAATTTTAAATTCGCTTTGTGGAGGAGCAGGAGCCAAAACCACGTCATGCCTGGTAATTTTTGTAATGGGCTTTCCGTTGATCGGCTTGTCATGAACAAGCCTTCCAATAAGCTTCGCCCCCAACATGCCTCCAGCACCAATTACGAGAATATGCATCGAACCAACCAACTCCCTGTCATTTGCAAGAATAATAGCCATTTTGTTTGATTTGCACACTCCGTTAAACAGAGTTTCCGAGCTGCGGAGAATCACTCAAAACAGTTTGTCGGACACCAAAGGTTGTGGAAAAAATATTTTACGTTTGGAATCAGCCGCTTATCGGCGTTAATCATTGTTAACGACTTATTGTGTTAACCATAACGGACTTGAATTGAGGTTGGGGAGACAAAAGTGACAGCAATTGAGGAAAAGCATCCAGCCGATGAAATTGGCAAAGCTTTGTCACGTGCTGGGGGCATTCTGACATCACTGACAAATTGCTATGACAAGAATAATACTGATTTTCAGATCAGTGTTCAGTTCATGTTTGAAGCCGTATCCGCTGTCGAAAACCTATTGGGACAAGCAACAGACCAACTCGCCAAACTCTACAATTCATACGACCTTGGCAAAATTTCTGATCAAACAGAGATTATCCAGACACCTGGCTCCGAGACTGATTCTCCATTGGTGAATTACGACACTGGTGTTGTCGAGCAACACTATAATTTAGACGGCTCAACGCAAGATCAACATGTACAAACAGAAATTACGTCCGAAGCAAACGAACCACAATATCTTGGATTTTTTGGACCAACCGAACAGGTTTCCAGATTGGCAAACCGCTTAGACAGTTTGTTGGAAACGATGCCCGCAAAGACAGTTGTGGCCAATGCAAGTGATTATATCGATCGACCGGCCGTTACTTATAATGAGCTGTTGGAAAAACTGACAGCCATGACTGACGCAGCGGCATATAACGCGCATCAAGGTCAAGATAATGGTCAAAGCCTTTTGCCAGTATTGGAAAACCTGCGCGCTGATATGCTTCGCATTCGCTCGGTAGCGTAATACATTCAGCTTTTATACGATGGATCAGTGTCATCCAGAAGAGTTTTCATTTCTTCAAAATGGACAAGAAACTGTTCGCGGTCACCTTCCCATTCCTGTGCAGTCTTTTCCGCAACATCATCTGACATGATATGGAGCTTCTGCCCGGTCTGATAGGCCAGCACCAGATTCCGGCATGAACGTTCGAGATAGTAAGTCAGATCAAACGCCTCAGCGACTGTGGCTGCGCAAATCAATACCCCATGATTGCCCATCATCATGATTGACTTATTGCCCATCAACCGTGCCAGCCTGTCGCCTTCCTCATCAGAATTCGCCATTCCGCCATATCCCATATCAACAGCCACGCGGTTGAAAAAACGGGCTGTATTTTGGTCAATCGCCTTTATTTCGGGATCTGCGAGCGACGCAATTGCAGTCGCATAAGGTGGATGGAGATGGATAATGCAACGTGCTTGGGGCAGGGCAGCGTGCAGGCGTCCGTGCAAGCTCCATGCTGTTAAATCAGGCGCATTCGGTCGCTTCATTGTGTCATGATCGTCACTATCCAACAGTAAAAGTTCGGATGCTCTGATTTTGGAGAAATGCCGCCACCGCGGATTCATGAGAAATTTTTTGCCATCCTTCGAAACTGCCAGGCTGAAATGGTTCGCAACTGCCTCATGCCAATCATTTTTTGCCGCAAGCCTAAATGCTGCCGCAAGATCAACACGGTATTGCCATTCACCCGCGTCAGAAGTCTTTTGCGATTTGAAGCTGGTCACATTGCTCAACGTAGCTACTCCCTTGGATTTTGGAACATGCTATAGTAAGCGAGGAACGGCGACAACCGCCTCTGACAGTAATTTACATTTTTGAGTAAGAGGAACGCGATGTTTCGTAAATCTATTCTAGCTTTTGCTACCATTTTAATATCGAGCCAACTTGCGTTTGCTGAGGTCAATCCTGAAGGTATCTGGAAGTTAGATAACGGAAGCGTGACAGTTAAAGTTGTGCGTTGTGGGAAAAACATTTGTGCAAATATTGTCGATCTCGCAAGCAAGAACTACCCTGACGGTACGCCGTTGCTTGATGCGCTCAACCCAAACAAGTCACTCCGTAAACGCCCCGTTATGGGGCTTCCAGTTATCAGCGGTATGACGCAAGCTGGGCCGAACACATATAAAGGCTATATCTATAACGCCGATGATGGTGGTTCTTACCGTGCAACGGCAACACTTACCGACAAGAATATGTTGCTGAAGGGATGTTGGCTAGTGTTCTGCCGCGACTCGAATTTTGTGCGTGTAAAATAATAAGCCGACGTTAAACGTGCTGATAGGGAATGGGATGTCTGATTTGAACCGATACAGTTTGATCGTTCTTGCTCTGCTATTTGGTGCAACAGCAGCACTGGCCATCGATAGCGGCCTGGAACAGCTTCCCTTTGTCAAAAAAATGCAGCTCGCTAAAGCTGGCGATCCTGATGCAAAAATGGCAGTAGCACTTGCCTTGGAAGGCGGCATCGATACAAAGGCTGATCCGGCAGAAGCTGCAAAATGGTACCGCGAAGCCGCTCTGACTGGCAATTATGAAGCACAGTTCCGGTTGGCCAGGCTTGTTGAAAAAGGCGCTCCTGGTCTGAAGGCTGATAAAGCCACAGCAATTAAACTTTTGGAATCAGGTGCAAAACACGGACATGCACCATCTGAAAATTTACTTGGTCAAATGTTGCAGAATGGCGACGGCATGGCAAAAGACGAAAAAGCTGCGGTTGAATGGTACAAAAAAGCTGCGGCACAAAAACTCGCCGTTGCTCAAAACAATTTAGGTGTAATGTTGCTTAAAGGCATGGGCACTGATCGCAATCTGGATGAAGCATTCAAGATGTTTGATGCAGCCGCTTCAGCACAAGATGGCTGGGCCATGAATAATCTTGGTGGCATGTATGAAATGGGATGGGGAACCACGAAGGATCTCGCTAAAGCGAAAGAGTTTTATCAAAAGGCCGCCGACAAAGGTATCGCCATCTCGACCAAGAACCTTCAACGCTTGGCAAACTTGACCACTTCTCCTGCAACGGCCAGCAGCACAGTGGCGCCGCCGAAGCCTTAAACTTTACCAATCGCTAACCAAACAATTTGACTAAAATTTTACGCAACCAGCGCAGAAAGATTCTCTGTGGCATTTTCGGCCCAGCATCTGAAGTGGGAAGTTGCGTATGCGTAAATCATCAACAAGCGTCGTGCTCGCCAGCTTATGTGCATTATTTCTAGCGGGCTGCTCTAGCCACCACACCTCATATTCATCGTCCAAGAGTTCGTGGAAGGGCGCTGGCCCTGACCCATTTGCCGGAATTGGCAGCCCATACTACAAGGGCAAAGGCCCAATTCCTTTTGGTGGCGGGAAATATCACGTTGGCGATGCTTACCAGGTTGCAGGGCGCACTTGGACACCTCACGAGCAACCAGGATATGACAAAACTGGCGTCGCATCCTGGTATGGCGAAGCATTTCACAAACGCAAAACTTCAAACGGCGAATGGTTTGACATGAACACATTAACCGCAGCACATGCCACCTTGCCGCTGCCAAGTTATGCCATGGTGACCAATCTTGATAATGGTCGCAAGGTGATTGTGCGCATCAATGATCGTGGCCCATTTGTAGATACGCGCATTATTGATCTTTCGAAAAAAGCCGCCGATGTTTTAGGTTATCGCAACAAAGGCAAAACCCGTGTGCGGGTCAAGCTTATTGGGCCAGCGCCGTTGAGTGATTCTTCGCAGCATATGCTGGCCATGAACGAGGCCATGTATAATGGTGCTTCAATCAATCAGATTGCGTCAATGGCTGATGACGCACAAGCGCAGGCGCCAATCCGTGTTGCAACGCGCAAACGTAATCCAAAATACGATGTTGAACCCCAGGATAATGACATTCAACAGGCCAATGTTGAAGGGCAGGATGTATTACCAAGCGATAGCGCTGGCTACATCGTGCGGGTAGGGGTATTCCATGATCTTGAAACCGCCAAGGAAGCTTTCGCTCAAATCGCAGGCTTTGGTCCCACACAAATCGTGAAAGCTGTTGGTGCCAATGGCCCGCTCTACCGTGTGCAAATTGGCCCATTGGATAACAAACAAGATGCCAATACAGCGCTCGACACAGCAATCTCAAATGGGTTTGAAGATGCCCGTATTGTTGAGACACAAATTCAGCAGGTTGCGTTCAAGAACTAAAACTCAACCGGGAAAACTCTGAATTCCAACTTCATTAATAGTGCCTTCTTTTGTAAGCACAACACAGCGCATGCTCTCGATTCCTTGGACAAAACAAAATACCGGAACGTTTTGTTTTCGCCACGCTTCATAAGTTTCACGCGAAATTTCACTACTCACGGTAAATGGAAACTCGGCAGGAGGGGTCTCGGCAGGCCCATCGGTACCCGCCTTCCATTCAAGAAATTTAGAAAGCCTGTTTTTCTTTGACGAAAGTCCGGCATCGAGCCACTCCCCTAAAGCAACCCGCATGGCTTTAAGATCGGCAACGGGCTTATCGGCCAAACCACCAAAGACAGCATTGTCTTTCGAGGCCATGGAAAGGCTATATTTCACCTCACCTTTGCCATCGCGCACTACCATTACAGCGACAGCCCGTTTGCAATCTGGCCCTATGGAAGTGGCTTCAACCAAATAACTCTGTTTGCTGTTTACATTCCATTTTCGCGCAACTGACGTGTTGCAATCCGCAGCAGCTGTCTGGGTCTGCGTGATGACCGAAATCAGAACCAAAGCGGTAAGCAGAAGAATTTTCATTCAGTCAGGCTACATCGAAAATCAGCGACACTCAATAACACAGCAACGAATGATTGCCGTGCTCCACCATGAATGTACAAAACCCATTCCCAATCATCCGTATTATGTCCCAATCAAATAAAGCCAAGACAAGTGGCACCGAAGCACCGAAAGCAAAATAGTAAATCATGTTACGAAAGCTGTAGATATCCCAATAGCCATTGTCATCCCATTTGGCGTTCACAATATGTTTTTCAAAGAGCAAGTGTTCGTTGGACATCATGCTGTCAATGAACAGATTGCCTGACAACTCTTCAGGATACAGCGAGAAGCTAGCGCGCCAATAATGCAGACCGAGGCCTATAACACCGCCAAGAAGTGTTAAGATAAAAAGAAATACATATAGCGCCCAGCTAGCCATGTTCTAAATCTACGGCCAAATTCCTAATTTTTCTTCAAAATCAGCATTTTGATGTGCGCACCTCAATTTTCTTGCAATTGTCACAAGCACTGCTCATAAGCACGTCCAAATCAAACCTTGGAGCAAAACATGACCGCCATTCTCGATATCACTGCACGCGAAATTCTCGATAGCCGCGGCAATCCAACTGTTGAGGTTGATGTGACATTAGAAGACGGCGCATTCGGCCGTGCGGCCGTGCCATCAGGCGCCTCCACAGGCGCACATGAAGCTGTCGAACTCCGCGACGGTGATAAAGCGCGCTACATGGGCAAGGGTGTTCTGAAAGCTGTGGCTGCAGTGAACGGCGAAATTTATGAAGCCTTGGCTGATATGGAAGGCACAGACCAACTGGCCATCGACAAGACCATGATTGAGCTTGATGGCACGCCAAACAAGGCCCGCCTGGGTGCCAACGCCATTCTCGGTGTTTCGCTTGCCGTGGCAAAGGCCGCTGCTGAATCATCAGGCTTGCCACTTTATCGTTATGTTGGCGGCGCATCAGCCCGCACTTTGCCAGTGCCAATGATGAACATCATCAATGGTGGCGTGCATGCCGATAACCCAATCGACTTTCAAGAATTCATGGTCATGCCAGTTGGCGCATCTTCATTCAAAGAGGCGCTACGTTGCGGCGCTGAAATCTTCCACACGCTGAAATCGGCTTTGAAAAAGGCTGGTCACAACACAAACGTGGGTGACGAGGGTGGTTTTGCGCCAAACCTTCCATCAGCTGAAGCCGCACTTGATTTCGTCGTGAAATCGATAGAGCAGGCGGGTTATAAGCCAGGCCAGGATGTCTATTTGGCAACCGATTGTGCTGCAACCGAGTTCTTCAAGAACGGTGCTTATGTATATGAAGGCGAGGGCGTTACCCGCTCTATCAAAGAGCAAGCCCAATATCTCGCTAAACTCGCCAAGGACTATCCAATTATTTCAATCGAAGACGGTCTCAGCGAAGATGATTGGGATGGCTGGAAGCAAGTGACTGATCTGATCGGCAAGACCCATCAACTCGTTGGTGATGACCTGTTCGTTACCAATACGAAGCGTCTTCAAAAAGGCATCAAGGAACATATCGCCAATTCAATCCTCGTGAAGGTGAACCAGATTGGTTCACTGAGTGAAACATTGGAAGCCGTCGAAATGGCCCACAAGGCTGGCTACACCGCTGTGATGTCACATCGCTCTGGCGAAACCGAAGATTCTACAATTGCGGATTTGGCGGTTGCTACAAACTGCGGTCAAATTAAAACTGGTTCGTTGGCGCGTTCTGATCGGTTGGCAAAATATAACCAATTGCTCCGCATCGAAGAGGAACTGGGCGCTCAAGCTGTTTATGCAGGTCGTTCAATTTTGAAAAACTAGGCTTTATAAATTCGCACGTTCAAGCCACCAAGGTTCGAGCGTGCGAAATCTATTTGGTGCCCGTAAACATCAGCAATATCTCTCGCTATGCCAAGCCCAAGCCCTGAGCCCGGGACAGTTTCGTCCAGGCGCACGCCACGTTTTTGAATCTCAATTAGCTTGTCTTCCGGAACACCAGGTCCATCATCGTCAATCGTCAATGCGCCGTCCATCCAGCGCACATCAACAATTGATTTGGCCCATTTTCCAGCATTATCAATTAGAATGCCCGCCAGTTCCAGCAAGTCGCCTGATTCAATTTGAAGCGTGGCATCGTCGGGAATTGCTACATTCCATTTCATATCAGCACTATTGTTGGTTCTCTGAAGCGCCTTCACTATGCGTGCAACAACAGGTTTGACTTGCGATGTTTGATTTGTATGTCCGGTCGCCATTCTAGCCCTTGCAAGTTCACGTTCTACCAAACCATACATTTGTGAAGCGCTCTCCTGAATATCGTGAGCTTCTTTTTTCAAGCCTAAACGAAGCACATTGTCGCCAATCGCCGACATCACTGTCAGCGGCGTCTTCAATCCATGAGCAAGATTACTTGCGCGCAGCCTCGTTCGTTCCAATTGATCTTGCTTGTCTAACAAAAGACTGTTGAGCTCCGTCACCAACCCCTGAACTTCAGTCGGAAACTCCCCCATCAACTTTTGATTTCCGCCAGACCTGATTTTACCCACCTCGCGCCGCAACGATTCTAGTGGCCGCAGCCCCAGCAAAATTACTGACGCAATCGTCGCCAAGATCAATACATAAAGCAAAATCAGCGCTCGCCCCATGTCCACGCCAAATCGGCCAACTGTTTCGTCAATCGAACTACGGTCTACGGCCACTAAAATACGCAAATTGTGGTCGGGTTTTCCATCAACAGGGAGTGAAAGATTTTTTTCAACTGCAAAAAGCTTCGAACCATTTGGGCCTTTGATAAGATGAATCAAATTGCCACCTATATTCTGACCGGTCTGCTGAAGCACTAATATTTCATCAAACAGTGAAAGAGACCTTATTGGCAGCCGGGCGTTTTCATTGATTTGCCAGTAGAGTCCACCGTAGGGCTTTGCAAATCGAGGGTCGCTGAGTTTGCCAACTACTTTGAGTTTGTCATTCCCATCGACAGTGATCTTGCTGATCAATTGGATGTAGTGGTCATCCAGTTCCGAAACTGCAACGCGCTCCACGTATCGTTGGAATACGAAATAGAAACTCACTCCAGCAACTGAAAGGAGGATACTGATTGCTAGTGCTGCAGCAACAAGAAGCCTTAGCCGCAGCGAGTTGCCATTCAATTTTGCGCAGCCAGAATGAAATATCCAAAGCCGCGCTTGTTCTGAATAATATTATGTCCCAATTTTTTGCGTAGCCTGCTCACAACCGCCTCGATGGCGTTGCCATCACGCTCGTGATTGTGGTCGTAAATCGCATCGCACAATTCTGACTGTCCGACGACTTCACCGCCTTTGAGAACCAAGTAATGCACCAAGCGAAACTCGAGCGGTGTGAGATTAACGAGTTTGCCGAGTACCGTAATAACCCGCGACCGCATATCAATTTCCAGTGGCCCCGCTACGATGGTCGACTGGGCGTGCCCGCTTGTGCGCCGCATTAACGCACGAAGCCTTGATATCAACTCTTGAACCTGAAAAGGCTTTGGCAAATAGTCATCAGCACCACTGTCTATGCCGTCAACGCGCTCTGCCCACGATCCTCTCGCTGATAATACGAGAACAGGCGTCGTAATACCTTCACTGCGCCATTTTTTTAAAACCGCAATTCCATCAAGGATAGGCAAACCGATATCCAGAACGATGGCCGCATAAGATTCAGTTGAACCTTTAAACCACGCATCCTCGCCATTAGAAACAATATCAGTGGTGTAGCCAATCACTTGCAAAGAATTAGCGACACTTTGCGCCACAACTGCTTCGTCTTCGGCGATCAATATTCGCATTAGTTATAATTTACTCAACGTCTTCGCGTTCAATTTCACAATGCGCAGCTTTGAAGAACCAGACAAATATTCGACAACATAACTGTACTGCCCTTCTTTATTTCTCAATTTAATATCTACAATTTCGCCAGGAAACTTGTTGGCCATAAAAGCCAGCAACAATGACAAGGATACAGCTTTTCCAGTTTTTACGGCTGAAAGAACCTCATCTTGATTTGCAACTCGACCAGTCCTGGAAACACCAGAATTCCCTGAGTTTTGAGTTGAGCTCTGAGAGCCAGAACTGGATCCAGAGCCAGAACCTGATTCTGATCCTGATCCTGATCCTGAATTATCTGTCGATCCGCCGCCACTATCATCGCCACCATTATCATCTCCACCATTATCCGATGAAGAATCAGATTGGCCAGAACCGCCACCACTTTGGGATCCACTACCACCCGAGCCAGAAGAGCTTCCGCCCCCAGAACCAGAGGAATCTCCTTTTTCAGCATATGCAATGCCCGACAGATTAAGTGCGATGACGGCACAACCTACCAAAGCCAACTTTTTGCATACATTGATCGGAGACATGATTTCTAAATATACCTGTAAAACTTGATGAAAACCAACAGAATTTTATAGAAAAAAGGGTCCTAAACTGAACGTCGAAGTGGGGGAAAACGGGGCAGTTTTCAAACGCCAGCTCAAGCACAGTCCAGGACCCATACGCACATTCAACTCGACCTGAGCTCAGTTTGAGGGCAACACAAACTGAGCTCAGGAGTTAAATAAATGAAAATAGAAGCTCGCCACTCCAACTTTCACGAGTCCATACTGCAATATACTGCCTGATAGAAAATCAGTTAAAATTGTCAGCTATCTATCAGATAAGACTCAGTTTACGGATTGAACGACTTCGCTCAACTTCGTAGTTGCAAGTG
Source organism: uncultured Aestuariivirga sp. (assembly GCA_964244815.1). Taxonomy (GTDB): domain Bacteria; phylum Pseudomonadota; class Alphaproteobacteria; order Rhizobiales; family Aestuariivirgaceae; genus Aestuariivirga. The sequence continues at coordinate 16,415 of CAXTKH010000002.1, forward strand.
AACGCGTGAGAGCCAGCTCCGCGTCCCGCAGACGCGGCATCAAAATTTGACCAAGCTGCACTGCAATTGGACATTCCACAGCTGGATCAACCTTATGCATCCTGAATACAGCATCGTTCTCAACTGCACCATATACGCAGGCCAAACTGATATTGCTGGCATCACGGCTCAATTCAAATCCACCAGACCGGCCTGAAGTCGAACTGATCAATCCAGCCTTTTCAAGTTCGGACATCATGCGCCGAATAACAACAGGGTTGGTACCCACACTTTCCGCAATGGCGGACGAGCACATGGGGCCCTTGCCCGCGTTTTTCGCGAGAAGGCTCAGGACGTGTACTGCTACGACAAATCGGCTGCTGGATAACATATCAGTTAGATCGGCCCAAATAGGCAGAAAATCAAGCCCCCCTTGGGTTTCTGTGCAAACTGTTAGTAAAAATTTAACCTAGTTCCCCCAATCAAACAGCATGCATTTCCTTCAGCGCAAAAGACTTGAAATTTTAGTCGGCACAGCTTGCATTGCTCTACTATCCTATTTTATTTGGCAAGCAGAATTCGGACCACGGGGGTTCAGTTATCAAACAACGCTACTTGCCGAAGGCGTCAAATTGTCGACTGACCTCGACAATCTCAAACTTCAACGGAAGTTGCTCGAAGAGAAAGTAGCAGAATTACGCCCGGATTCTATCGATCCCGATTTGCTCGACGAAATGGCCCGCCAAACGCTGAACTTCGTGTCCCAAGACCAGTATTTAGTTTATTTAAACAACTAATTCTTCAAGTTGAATCCGTAGGATAAACCATTATCAAGTTAATCTGTATTATCGCGAGCTTCTACAGCCGTTTACTGCTATCTTAACTCCGACAAACAGGAGTTAGCAGATGGCCGTCAGCTCAGCTTATTTGGCGCGCAAAGCCGCCAAAGCCGCAAAATCTTCGCCGAAACAGGATTTAAAAAATTCTGGCTTGTCGAAAGAAGAAGAACTCAAAGCTTATCACGACATGCTTTTGATCCGCCGCTTTGAAGAGAAAGCTGGCCAACTTTACGGCATGGGTTCAATTGGTGGCTTTTGCCACTTGTATATCGGCCAGGAAGCTGTCGTCGTTGGCCTTGAAATGTCAGCTATTGCAGGCGATCAACGCATTACGTCTTACCGCGACCACGGTCACATGTTGGCCTGCGGGATGGACCCAAAAGGCGTCATGGCCGAACTCACTGGCAAACAAGGCGGCCTTTCCAAAGGCAAGGGCGGCTCGATGCATATGTTCAGCGTGGAAAAACAATTTTACGGCGGACACGGCATTGTTGCGGCGCAAGTGCCACTTGGTGCAGGGCTGGCCTTTGCCAATAAATATCGCGGCAACAAGAATGTTTCGATGGTCTATTTCGGCGATGGCGCGGCCAACCAAGGCCAAGTCTATGAAACCTTCAACATGGCCTCCATCTGGAAATTGCCGTGCATATTCGTGATCGAAAACAACCGCTATGCCATGGGCACATCGGCCACACGTTCAACTGCAGCCTCTGAACACTTGGGTGCCCGCGGTGAAGCTTTTGGAATTCCGTCTGAACAAGTGGACGGCATGGACGTTCGCGCTGTGAAGGATGCAGCAGATCGCGCCATGGAACATTGCCGTGCGGGCGAGGGGCCTTACATATTGGAAATGATGACCTATCGTTATCGTGGCCATTCCATGTCGGACCCTGCAAAATATCGCACAAAAGAAGAAGTGCAGAAAATGCGCGAGGAGCATGATCCAATAGAGCAGGTCAAAGCCCGCCTGTTGTCATCCAACCGCGCTTCGGAAGATGATTTGAAAAAAATGGACGCCGATATTCGCGAAATTGTAACAGCGGCAGCAGATTTTGCGGTTGCAGATGCGCAGCCTGATGCGTCTGAGCTTTACACTGATATTTACAAAGTTGCTTAGAATCTTTCATGTTCAGCTCTGTCAAAAAAAATAAGCAATCCCCCGAAGATATTTTAAATCTGCTGCGAGATGTTGGATTTTCATTAAGCTCAGAAGAAGACAGACTCGCTATAATTGAAGAACTCCAGTCGAATAATGAAAACGGAATATCTGAGGTTGAGATTGCCCTCTGTTTAATGGGCGATGAGCAATATGATCTAGTAGAACATAAACCGTTGCCTTGGCTATCGGACGATGTTTGGCACTTCGACTATGAAGCTATAGAGGGCAACGGCTCCTACATTTCGATTGTCAACGCTTGTGCGCGATTAGCTCGTGGAAATTTGTCGGTATCTCAACTGAACGACCAAATCGATCATGAAAGCAAAGTTGCAAATGTGTCTTTTGTTATAAACAGAAAATCTTTCGTGCACAATTTGCGTTATGATTATGATTGGGCTGATCCTTTGATTTTCGCAGTTTTAAATAGTGAGCTCAAAGTCAACGGATCCGATAAGCGATTTTTCCAGCATGATCTTTTTGGCCAGGACTGTTTGTTGATTTGTAAAACGTCCTCAGAAGTAGAAAAAATAAATCGTGCAACAGGTCTGCACTTTGTTGAGTTAAAAGGTTAAGCCCAATGCCAACCATCCTCATGCCTGCACTGTCGCCCACCATGGAAGAGGGCAAGCTTTCGAAATGGCTTAAGAACGTCGGTGACCAAGTAAAATCCGGCGATGTATTGGCTGAGATTGAAACTGATAAAGCCACTATGGAAATTGAAGCCATTGATGAAGGCGTGCTGACTGAGATCATGGTTCCGGAGGGAACCGAGGGCGTGAAAGTGAATGCGCCGATTGCGGTGATTGGTGAGGCGTCGGCACTGCCCTCTCCTGGCGCAAACGCGCCTGTCTCTCCGGCAAGCGGAGAGACTCAAGATAAAGCGCAACCGTCAATGCAAAACCAAGTCTCTCCCCCGGCGGGAGAGACAGTCGTGCATAGCACGACAGGAGAGGGCAGTCTTCTCTCCGACCTCGAAATCCCCGCTGGCACCGAAATGATCACCATGACGGTTCGCGAAGCCATCCGCTCTGCGATGTCGGAAGAAATGCGTCGCGACAAGGATGTGTTCTTGATGGGCGAAGAGGTGGGCCAATATCAAGGCGCCTACAAAATATCCCAAGGCATGCTCGATGAGTTTGGCGACCAACGCGTGCTCGACACGCCAATCACCGAACATGGCTTCACTGGCATCGCCACCGGTGCGGCTTTCGCGGGCCTTAAACCCATCGTTGAATTCATGACCTTCAACTTCGCCATGCAAGCCATTGACCACATCATCAACTCCGCCGCCAAAACGCTTTATATGTCAGGCGGGCAAATGGGTTGCCCCATCGTGTTCCGTGGCCCCAATGGTGCTGCGGCTCGCGTTGGCGCGCAACACAGCCAAGATTACACGGCGTGGTATTCCCAAATTCCGGGCCTGAAAGTAATCGCACCTTATTCTGCCGCGGATGCAAAGGGACTGATGAAAGCCGCCATCCGTGATCCGAACCCAATCATCTTCCTCGAAAATGAAATCCTCTACGGCAAATCCTTCGAAGTGCCAAATGTTGAAGATTGGATTGTGCCAATCGGCAAAGCCCGCATCGCTCGTGCCGGTACGCATGTCACCATCGTATCCTTCAGCATTGGCATGACTTACGCGCTGGCTGCTGCTGAGAAACTGGCCGCTGAAGGCATTGAGTGCGAAGTCGTTGATCTCCGCACCATTCGCCCGATGGATATTGAAACAGTTGTTGAAAGTGTGAAGAAAACCAATCGCTGTGTGTGTGTTGAAGAGGGCTTCCCGCGCTTTTCCGTTACCTCCGAAATCGCTGCCGAAATTATGACGCATGCTTTTGATTATCTCGATGCACCCGTTGCCCGCGTTGCAGGCAAAGACGTGCCAATGCCATATGCTGCTAACCTAGAAAAACTGGCGTTGCCCAACGTTGATGATGTTGTGGCGGCGGTGAAGGGTGTGCTTTATGTTTAACGTCCTCTACCGCTTGCGGGAGAGGGTGAGCTCTTGCGAACGCTGCGAAGCAGCTGGGCGGGCCCAAATCACGGCACGTGATTTGGGAAAGGTGAGGGATTCCAGTCTCCGCCTTCGGTCCCTCATCTATCCCATTTTGCAAGAAGCAAAATGGGCCCCTTTCTTCTCCCGCAGGCGGGAGAAGACGTTTATGAAAAGGAATTGCTATGTCTGACGATCACCACCACCACGACCATTCCCACGATGTCCATCCACACCAACTGCAACCGCCCCATGAAGTGTTTCATGATTCAGGCGCTGGCGAAATTGCCCGCGTTTGGATCACCAAGGGCCAACTCAGCCTTTCACTGCACGCGATGGCATTTGGCAAAGCTGACGTGTGGGGCCACGCATTGGCTGGCATGGCACAACAAGTAGCTGGCGCATGCGCGGAAATGGGCCACGGCACTGTGTCTTCAAACCTTGATGCCATTCGCAAAGCCTTGACCGAAGATCTGGCAAAGGCCGCGGCTCAAAGTTCGGTTCTCAACAACAAGTAACGAGAGGCAAAATCCATGCCCGTCACCATCCTGATGCCCGCTCTTTCCCCCACCATGGAAAAGGGCAAGCTTGCCAAATGGCTCAAGAAAGAGGGCGATAAGGTGAAGTCCGGTGACGTGCTGGCCGAAATCGAAACCGATAAAGCCACCATGGAAATTGAAGCCATTGATGAAGGCACATTGGGCAAGATCATCGTGGCCGAGGGCACGGAAGATGTGTTGGTCAATGCGCCCATTGCTGTGATTTTAGGCGAAGGGGAGAAGATGAGTGATGTGTCTTCGCAGCCCTCTCCTGGCGCTAAAGCGCCTGTCTCTCCCGCAAGGGGAGAGACTCAGAAAGAAGTAACGACACCAACACAAAACCAAGTCTCTCCCCTTGCGGGAGAGACAGTCGCGCTTCGCGACGGAGCGGGGCCTTCTTCAACCCGCCTCTTCGCCACGCCACTCGCCCGCCGCCTTGCAGCACAAAAAAATATCAACCTGCAATCCATTTCAGGTTCCGGCCCGTACGGACGTATAGTCGCGAAAGATCTCGAGACGGCGCAGGCTGCTCCCCAATTTACAGCAGGCGCGCGAGGTGCGGCCACAGCCTCGGGGGCAAACGTGGCCGCATCGTCCCCCTCGGAAGCATCTGTCCTCAAACTGTTCGAAGATGGCTCCTACGATTTGATACCGCATGACGGCATGCGCAAAACCATCGCGCGCCGCCTCACAGAATCGAAACAAACCGTTCCGCATTTCTATGTGACAGTTGATATTTCACTGGAAAACCTGCTGTCCCTGCGTGAGCGGCTGAATCTGCAAGCGCCGAAGGACAAAGATGGCAAGCCCGCATGGAAAGTCTCAGTCAATGATTTCGTGATCAAAGCCATGGCCATGGCACTGATCAAAGTGCCAGACGCCAATGTCAGCTGGACGGAAAACAATATGGTGAAACACCACCACGCCGATGTGGGCGTCGCAGTGTCGATCCCCGGTGGCTTGATCACGCCAATCGTGCGCAAAGCCCAAACCAAGGGCCTAGCACAAATCTCCATCGAGATGAAAGATTATGCCGCGCGAGCCAAATCGCGCAAACTCAATCCATCGGAATATACGGGCGGCTCGACCTCCGTTTCCAACATGGGCATGATGGGGGTTAAAAACTTCCAAGCCATCGTCAACCCACCGCAAGCGACAATACTGGCCGTGGGTGCAGGCGAACGGAGACCTGTGGTGCGCGGCAATGAGATTGTGATTGAACAGTTGATGAGTGTGACGCTCTCGACAGATCACCGCGCGGTGGATGGTGCGTTGGGTGCGGAGTTCTTGGGGGCGATTAAGATGTATCTCGAAGAACCCGGGTTGATGTTGGTGTGACGATGGATCCGAAAATCCAGCAAAACGGTGGCGGGCCTGGTCGCGGATGTTTAATTATATCAATTATAGGTGGTATTTTGCTGCTTATGCTGCTGTGGCCAGTTTTTCATTTATTGTATGTGCTTTCACACATGGGGAAAATGGGATGAAATCCATCCTCGCATTCGGTGATTCACTCACTTGGGGCTATAACGCATCCACTGGCATGCGCATGGCATATGAAGATCGCTGGCCAAATGTCCTCGCTGCTGGCCTCAATAACACCGCCCGCGTGATTGAAGAGGGCATGAACGGACGCACCACGGTGTTTGATGATCCGACCGTGGAAGAAAATCGCAATGGCGCTGTGGGCTTGCCGATCGCGCTGAAAACCCATCAGCCGCTTGACCTCGTCATCATCATGCTGGGCACCAATGATGTTAAATATGCCAGCCGCTGCCGCGCCTTTGATGCATCGATGGGAATGGAGCGCTTGGTCAATCTCACGCGCAAGCATAATTGGTCTGGCACTTACGTCTGCCCACCCATTGTCATCATGTCGCCACCTTGCTTGGTGCCCACTAAAAACGAGTGGTTCAACGATCTTTGGGGCCATGCAATTGAAGAGTCAAAATTCTTCGCCCATCATTATTCTCGAATTGCGAAAGAATTGGATATTCATTTCTTTGATGCGGGTTCAGTGGCAAATGCCAGCGAAGTAGATGGCGGGCATTTGGATGTCGCAAATACGAAAGCGATTGGCGCAGCATTGGTGCCTGTGGTGAAGAAGATTTTGGAGATTTAAAATGGCCGAAACAAATTTCGACGTTCTCATCATCGGCGCAGGGCCGGGCGGCTATGTAACTGCTATCCGCGCCGCGCAGCTCGGCTTCAAAGTGGCCCTCGTAGAGCGCGAACATTTGGGCGGCATCTGCCTCAACTGGGGTTGCATTCCCACCAAAGCTCTGCTGCGTTCAGCAGAAATTTATACCTACATGAACCACGCGTCTGATTATGGCTTGAGTGCAGACAATATCAAATATGACCCCACCAAAGTTGTCGCCCGTTCGCGTGCCGTGTCGGCCCGCCTCACCATGGGTGTGAATGGTCTGCTCAAGAAAAACAAAGTGCAAATCATCTGGGGCGAAGCCAAAATCACCAAGCCGGGCGAAGTAGTGGTGATTGATACGGTGAAGGCGGTTATGCAGCCACAAAACGCACCGCCGAAGGGGGTTATGGGGGCAGGAACATACACCGCCAAACACATCATCCTCGCCACAGGAGCACGCCCTCGCGTTCTCCCCGGCCTGGAGCATGATGGCAAATTGGTGTGGAGCTATTTCGAAGCCATGGTGCCGAAGGAAATGCCGAAATCACTTTTGGTTGTGGGTTCAGGTGCCATCGGTATTGAATTTGCAAGCTTCTATAACGCCATGGGCGTTGATGTGACTGTGGTGGAAATCATGGATCAAATCATGCCGGTGGAAGATGTCGAAATCTCAAAGTTCGCCCAGAAGCAGTTGGAAAAACATGGGCTTAAGTTCAAGCTCTCATCCAAAGTCGCAAGTTTGAAAAAGGGTGCCAACAACGTTACCGCCACTATCGAAACCGCAGGCAAGATAGAAACCATCACTGTTGACCGCGTTATCGCCGCCACTGGCGTTGTGGGCAATATCGAAGGCCTTGGCCTTGAAGCGTTGGGTGTCAAAACCGATAAGGGCTGCGTTATAACAGATGGCTATGGCCGCACCAATGTGGCTGGATTGTACGCCATTGGCGATGTGGCAGGCCCGCCCATGTTGGCCCACAAAGCCGAGCATGAAGGTGTCATTTGTGTGGAGAAAATCAAGGGCTTAGACGCTCATCCGATGAAAAAGGATCAAATCCCCGGCTGCACCTATTGCCACCCACAAGTCGCATCCGTCGGCCTCACCGAGGCCAAGGCCAAAGCCGCAGGCTTCGAAGTCAAAGTAGGCAAATTCCCATTCCTCGCCAACGGCAAAGCCATTGCATTGGGCGAAGATCAAGGCCTGATCAAAACCATCTTCGATGCCAAAACCGGACGTTTGCTAGGTGCACATATGGTGGGCGCTGAAGTGACTGAATTGATCCAAGGCTATGTCATCGCCATGGGATTAGAGACCACAGAAGAAGAGCTGATGCACACAGTGTTCCCGCATCCAACCCTATCTGAAATGATGCACGAAAGCGTATTGGACGCCTACGGCCGCGTCATTCATATGTAAGGTGCTTCAGTCTTGAATATGAAACACCCATGGGCCATATCTGCTGCGAACATACGAGGGGCAGGAATGGACACCAAAAACATCATCATCGCTATCGTCATGGGTCTTGTGGCTGGTTGGCTCGCCAGCTGGGTTATCGGGCCAGGCGGCGTTGTGCAGTATTTAATTAGCGGCGTCTTAGGCTCGTTCGTTGGCTCTTATGTTTTAAATGCGATGAAAATCGATTTAGGCATTCGCAATGAAATTGGTCGCGATATTGCGACGGCAACAATTGGCGCGGTCATCGTTATGATCATCGCCAGAATTTTACACTGAAGGGGATTGTTTATGGATCAGATCATGCAGTTGGGTTCTGTTGGTATTGGTGGTACAATTTTGATTGGCATTGTTGCAGGTTGGATTGCTGAGAAATTAACGAGATCAAATGTGGGCCTCATCGTGAATTTGATCACGGGCATTATTGGTTCATGGATTGGCTTTTTCATTGCAAAACAAGCTGGCATTCAACTTGGTGAAGTTTTCCACGGTTGGTTCTGGGGCAATTTGATTGTTTCTGCTGCGGGTGCAGTGCTGTTGCTGATGGTGCTTAAAATGTTGCGTGGCAGCCGTCGCGTTTAAGTTATGGCCACGCTTGTTGACACGTTAAAGCCCAGACATCCGGAAAAGGCCAACCGCCCCGAAACGCCAATCTTGCGCAAGCCAGATTGGATCAGGGTGAAGGCTCCCGGCTCTGCGATCTATGCGGAAACGCAAAAGATTGTGCGTGAAAACAAGTTAGTTACCGTGTGTGAAGAAGCAGGCTGCCCGAACATCGGCGAATGCTGGTCAAAAAAACACGCGACCTTTATGGTGATGGGCGACACCTGCACCAGGGCATGCGCCTTCTGCAACGTCAAAACTGGAATGCCCGAAGCGCTTGACATTGGCGAGCCAGCCCGCGTTGCCGATGCCGTGGCGCGCATGGGGCTATCGCATTCGGTTATTACTTCGGTTGACCGCGATGACTTGGCCGATGGTGGCGCATTTCACATTGCAGAAGTGATCCGCGAAATCCGCAAGGCCTCGCCTTCAACAACAATCGAAGTGTTGACGCCTGACTTTTTGAAAAAAGAGGGTGCGCTTGAACTTGTGGTCGAAGCGAAACCAGATGTGTTCAACCACAATCTCGAAACCGTGCCCGGCCTTTATCTCAAAATCCGCCCCGGTGCGCGTTATTTCCATTCTTTGCGATTGCTGGAACGCGTGAAAGAACTCGACCCAACCATGTTCACCAAATCCGGCATCATGGTGGGCCTCGGCGAAACCCGCGAACAAGTGATGCAAGTGATGGATGATATGCGTTCAGCCCACATCGACTTCATCACCATCGGCCAATATTTGCAACCAACGCGCAAACACGCGGCCATTGACCGATTTGTCACGCCTGATGAGTTCAAATCATACGAAACATTGGCCTATTCAAAAGGCTTCCTTATGGTGTCGTCTTCACCGCTTACGCGTTCGTCACACCATGCCGGCGATGACTTTGCCAAACTCCAAGCCGCGAGAGCTAAACAGTAATTGCCAAAATTCTCTATCACGCGCCGCGTTAACCTGAGCATTGATCAGGCATTCGCAATCGCCGCTGACGTTGCCTCATACAAAGATTTCTTGCCGCTTTTAAAACGCTCGGTCATTCGTGGTGAAAGAAAGCGCATTGGTGATATTGAAACGTTTGACGCAGATTTACAGGTCGCATTTGAAAAACTGGGATTGCGAGAAACCTTCACCAGCCAAGTGACCATCAACGCATCTGATCACACTGTCACCGCGACCTCATCTGATGGACCAATGAAAGCTCTCAAAGCTGTTTGGAAAATTGTTGGTATAGAAAACGATATAGCTGATGTTTCCATCACTGTTGAATACACGATGAAAAGCATGATGCTGCAGATGGTGGCGGGGGGGCTGACCGATTTCGCCGCGCAAAAAATCATGCAGGCATTTGAAGCTCGCGGCAAAGCGCTTTATGGAAGCGCTGTGAGCTGATCGAGCAAGAGTTGAAGCGCAAAATCGCGCGCCTTTACCCGAACTTCCAACCGTCCTACATCTCCAAATCTCTTTTCAGAACGCGCGGTTGGAAGGTTTTGTGCCGCAACCGCAAAATGCACCAAGCCAACTGGCTTTTCGGCGCTTCCGCCACCAGGGCCAGCAACACCAGTGATCGCTACAGAAATCTGTGCTTTGGAAAACAGCAATGCACCTTCGGCCATGGCTACAGCTACTTCAGAACTCACCGCGCCATGCGTCAAAATCAAAGTGGGCACTATCCCTAGCATTTCAGTTTTCGCAGAATTTGAATAAGTCACAAATCCACGGTCAAACACATCTGAACAGCCTGCGACATCAGTAATCGCAACGGCAACCATTCCTCCTGTGCAGCTTTCAGCAGTAGCAAGCCTCCAATCTTTGGATCGTAAGGCAGCAATTACTTTTTCCGCAACGCTCATAGCGGCAACCGCACGGTGGCCGTTGCAAATGCCGCCATGCCTTCTTTACGTCCAATTGATCCCATTTTTTCTGTCGTTGTCGCTTTGATTGCAATACGATCAGCCGATATCTGGAGCAGGGGTGCCAACACCGATTTCATAGCAGCAATATGAGGGCTGACCTTCGGCGCTTCAGCCAAAATCGTTAAATCAACATTCGACAAGATGCCGCCACGCGCCACCAACAATCCCATCGCCTTGTTCAAGAATATCGACGATGCCGCATTTTTCCATTGCATGTCACTGGGTGGAAAATGCGTCCCAATATCACCTTCACCAATGGCCCCGAGAATAGCATCAGTTAAAGCATGCATCGCCACGTCCGCATCGGAATGCCCTTTCAGTTTATGAATGTGCGGTATTTCCACGCCACATAGAGTAACAAACTTGCCTTTCTCAAATACATGAAAATCAATCCCTTGCCCCATGCGCACATCAGGCCGTTCCACAAACAATCGCATATTCAATTCAGCGTTAGCCGTTTCAACATCTGCCTTCGTCGTCAGTTTTTTATTCTGCTGTTCGCCAGCCACAATCCGAACTTCCATTCCTGCAAATTCAGCAACCGCAGCGTCATCTGTTAAACCATTTTGTAACTCGCGCGAGGCTTTACGGTGAGCTTCTAAAATTTTCAGAAATGAAAATCCTTGTGGCGTTTGCACAAACCACATTGCCGAACGATCAACAGTTTTTGTGATCACGCCACCTGGTGCATATTTCATCGTATCGGCAACAGGCAATCCCGGGATAACCGCATTGGCATGTTCGAGTTCAGCAATAACTTCGCTTATTAAGTCTGCTGAAATGAATGGCCGTGCCGCGTCGTGCACGAGAACCTTCGTGGGCTTTGCTGATACACATGCCTCAACGCCCAATCTGCATGATTCCTGGCGTGTGGAACCGCCAACAACTGGTGGTGTGAAGGTTAACCCCTGAGTTGCCGCTTTGAACAATGCCTCATGGCCCGCTCCAATAACGCATTGAACGAACGATATGGCTGGATGATCCAGAAATACCTTCAACGTCCACCAAATCACCGGTTTACCACCGATCAATTGATATTGTTTGGGTATTTCGCCCCCGACGCGCAGGCCGCTTCCGCCTGCAACAATCACTGCTGCCACTGTCATGCAACAGCCTTAATCCATTCATGCACAAATGAGAATGCTGAAGCGTGTTTTTCACTTGACCTTATTGCATTGCAGCGTAAGAATGTCTAAAATTTAATCGCCAAACTGGATTGCTTAATATATGGGCATTATGATCGGGAATATCGAAACCCGGAACAACGTTTTTCTCGCACCGATGTCTGGCGTTACTGATGAGCCCTTTCGTGCCATAGCGCACGACGCCGGAGCAGGCCTTGTCGTATCCGAAATGGTCGCAAGCGAAGAACTGGTTCGCGAACGGCCAGACATGATGCGCCGCGCCCGTGGCCATAAAAAGCTTTCACCTTTCGTCATGCAGCTCGCAGGCCGTGAGGCGAAATGGATGAGCGAAGGCGTTCGCGTGGCTCAAGACTTAGGCGCCGACATTATCGACATCAACATGGGTTGCCCCGCACGACAAGTCACTGGCGGGTTATCCGGCTCTGCACTGATGCGAGACTTGGATCATGCGCTCACTTTGATTGAAGCAACCGTCGCGGCAGCGCAAGTTCCTGTGACGCTTAAAATGCGTTTGGGTTGGGACGAAAAAATGCTCAACGCACCAGAACTCGCAAGGCGCGCCGAAGTGGCAGGCATCGCACTCATCACTGTACACGGGCGAACGCGCTGCCAATTCTACACAGGCAAAGCTGATTGGACAGCAATACGCGCCGTGCGCAACGCAATCAAAATTCCACTCATCGCAAATGGCGATGGCCAATCAGCAGAAGACGCACGTGCAATGATGGCCGCATCGGGAGCAGACGGGATCATGATTGGACGTGGGAGCTATGGCAGGCCGTGGTGGCCCGGCGTTATTGCAGAACAGTTGAAAGCGAAATCTGGAACGATTGAGCCAACACTCGAGGACGAACAAAATTACGTGTTGGCACAACAGGTAGGAACACTTGCTCTTTACGGAGAGACCTTTGGAAACCGAGCTTTCCGCAAACACTTAGGATGGACGATATCCAGGTTGCAAAATCGGCAAATCATCACTCAAGAAAATTCTGAGCATTTGCGTGCCACACTTTTGCGCGAGCCCGACAATCAAAAAGTAAAAGCTGGAATTCAAAAGATTTATGGCGAACATTTGGATAAAGCAGCATGACTTTAGAAAACCTTCCAAGCATGCGTTCAATTTTCGACACCTTGCCAAACCCGCTGCTCATTTTCGATAGCGAGAAAAAAATCTGCACTGTGAACGCTGCAGCAGAAGATTTTTTTCAAGCCAGCAGCGCTGTTCTAGAACGTCAACATTTAAAAGACATCGTGCCGTTTGCAAGCCCTGTTCTCGAGGCTGTCGAATACATCAGCAAAAACGGTGGTGTGATAAATGAATACGCAATCGGTGTCGGTACACCGCGCTGGGGCGGCGAACGAGTTGTCGACTTACAAACCACACCAATTGCCGACGACAACCGATTTGTAATGATCATGTTATTGCGAAGATCAATGGCGCACAAAATGGACTCTCAACTTTTCCATCAGGGAGCGGCCCGCGCCGTGTCCAGCATGGCCGCCATGATGGCGCATGAAATAAAAAACCCTCTTTCCGGAATTCGTGGTGCAGCACAATTGCTTGAACCCAGTCTTGACGAAACTGACCGCCCTCTAGCTCGACTTATCTGTGAGGAAACTGACCGTATTCGCGATCTTGTAGACCAGATGGAAGTCTTTTCAGATGATCGACCCGTCAATCGCCAGCCAGTGAACATCCATGTTGTTTTAGATCGTGTAAAACATCTCATTCAAGCCAGCGCGCAAAATGGCGAGACCATTAAGGAAGAATACGATCCATCGCTACCAGCTGTCAGCGGCAACCATGATCAATTGGTTCAAGTATTCTTAAACCTCGCTAAAAATGCGGCAGAGGCACTTCTGGATTCTCAAGGTACACGAGAGATAACTTTTACAACAGCTTTCAAACCAGGCATGAAGCTTCTTGTTGCAGGTTCGCCTGAGCGCGTTTCCTTACCCCTTGAAGTTTGCATCCATGACACAGGCCAAGGCATAGCAGAAGAATTGCGCCCCCATATTTTCGATCCGTTTGTCACAAGCAAACCCCAGGGCCGCGGCCTAGGTCTGGCACTCGTTGCAAAAATCGTGGCTGACCACGGCGGTGTCGTTGAATGTCTGCCGCGCGAAATCGGAACAACATTTCGCGTTCTACTGCCACTTATCCGAACTGCGCCACCAGAGAACAAGGATTCTATTTCATGAATGTAAAAACTGTTCTTTTGGCCGATGATGATAGTGCTATTCGCACGGTGTTAACACAAGCACTAAACCGGGCAGGTTACACGGTCAGATCGACATCAACAGCCAGCATCCTGTGGCGTTGGGTCAGTGAAGGGCAGGGCGACATCATCGTTACCGATGTTGTTCTTCCGGATGAAAACATTTTTGACGTGCTTCCCCGAATCAAAAAAGCCCGTCCCAAAATGCCAGTGATCGTGATGAGTGCGCAAAACACAATCATGACCGCAATCCGCGCAAATGAACTAGGGGCCTATGACTATTTACCAAAACCTTTTGATCTCAATGTGCTTGTGCAAACAGTGGGCCGCGCGGCTGAACAGTCGACAAAAGCAACGCCCCGCGCTATCGAGAATACAGAAAATTTGCCCATCATTGGGCGCTCCACAGCGATGCAAGAAATCTACCGCGTGATTGCGCGTTTGACGCAAACTGATCTGACCGTAACGATCATCGGCGAAAGTGGCACTGGCAAAGAACTTGTAGCGCGTGCACTGCATGATTTCAGCAAACGTCGCAAAGGGCCTTTTGTAGCCATTAATATGGCAGCAATTCCGCGCGAATTAATTGAGTCAGAATTGTTTGGCCATGAGAAGGGTTCGTTCACAGGGGCAAATGCCAGAATGGCTGGCCGTTTCGAGCAAGCAGAAGGCGGAAGTTTGTTTCTGGACGAAATTGGCGACATGCCGCTTGAAGCGCAAACACGTTTACTACGAGTTTTGCAGCAAGGTGAGTACACCAGCGTTGGCGGCAATGCGCCGATCAAAACAAACGTCAGAATTATTGCTGCAACGCACCGGGATTTACGCCACATCATTTCTCAAGGCCAATTCCGCGAAGACCTTTTTTTCCGTCTGAACGTGGTTCCTTTACGATTGCCGCCGCTGCGCGAGCGGACGGAAGACATCCCGGATTTGATCAGGCATTTTCTCAACACCGCTACAGATGAAGGCCTCCCTCACAAAGAAATGTCACCTGCCGCGATGGAAGAACTTAAATCGCATCGCTGGCCCGGCAACGTCCGTGAGCTTGAAAATCTTGTTAAGCGCCTTGTGGCAATGGAAGTTGATGATACGATTTCACTGGACTCTGTTAAGCGAGAGCTGAGCGGCATACAAGAAACCGAAACAAATTCTGCGGCCCGTGCCCAGCCAGACCGCCTTTCTGATTTCATGGAACAGTATCTGGCTAAATACATTTCCACCTTTGGCGACCAACTTCCGCCCGACGGTTTGTATGAACGCATGCTTGCTGAAATCGAACCACCACTGCTCCATGCGGTGTTAGTGGCAACCAGAGGCAATCAATTAAAGGCAGCGGACGTTCTTGGCATCAATCGTAATACTCTAAGATCAAAACTTAAACAGAGGCAGATCAAGCCTTTAAGAGGCATGTTTTAAGTTTTAGTTCTAGTGGAAACCGATAGTGACTTAAATGCCACAATGACTGTTGAAGTTTCACCACAGTTTCAGGCATAATGCCAAGATGCTCAAGACTCCTGATAAAACAATAAATGTCAGATTGCGCGGTCTATTTGGCTGGGCAGCACTTGGTCTTGTTATTTTGGGCACGATGACAGGGTTTGTGACGTTCTTGTTGCTCACTAACGCAACACCAATCAAACCAACTCCCGAACTCACGACTTATCTTCTAATGGGAAACACGGTGTTGGTTGCGCTGATGGTTTT
Organism: uncultured Aestuariivirga sp.; assembly: GCA_964244815.1. Classification (GTDB taxonomy): domain Bacteria; phylum Pseudomonadota; class Alphaproteobacteria; order Rhizobiales; family Aestuariivirgaceae; genus Aestuariivirga. The sequence continues at coordinate 32,113 of CAXTKH010000002.1, forward strand.
GATGATCGGCGCTCAAATGTTGCATTTGTTGTTTGAGCGAAGGCGAGGTACGGCAGGTATTGGACTGCACATCCGCCTGATTTCGCTTTTCAGCTTAGTGGCCCTCATTCCCGCAATTTTAGTTGCTGTGTTCGCAACAGTAACTTTGAACAGAGGCTTGGATGCGTGGTTTTCTGATCGCACCAGAGCTATTGTAGACACCGCATCCACCGTTGCCGATGCCTATCTATCCAACGCATCTGAAGCAACAAGAACGGATGCTGCAAACATTTCTGCAGATCTCGTTCAGCAATTGCCAGACTTCAACAATGACCGTCTGACCTATCTCAAACGCGTAGCGCGTCATATCGCATTGCGAAATCTTGCTGCTGCATTTGTTTTCGATGGCAAGACCAAAGAAATTCAAGCCAACGTAAAGGCTGATGAACGCATTAAGTTTATTCCGCCTCCCCAGGAAGCAATTGATCGCGCCGAAAAAGGTGAGCTCGTTGTGTTGCCGCCAGGGCGCGGTGGGAACTTGGTAAGGGCACTTTTAAAATTGCAGGGGTATCCCTCGCATTTTCTATACATCTACCGTCTTGTGTCTCCCGTTGTTATTGATCAACTCACAAAAACCCGTGACGCGAAGGCAGAATATGATCAGTTGCTCAAGCAGCGTCTCGGCGTTCAACTCACATTCGGGACAGTTTATGCCGTAGTTGCCCTCATCTTTCTGCTGGCGGCTATTTGGGCCGGCATGTGGTTTTCCGACCGACTAGTGGCACCCATCGTCAGACTGCTGAACGCCTCGCGAGAGGTGGCCAAAGGCGACTTCAACGCGAAAGTGCGAGTGATTGACGGTCCAGGCGATTTGATGACGCTGTCACGCACCTTCAACATGATGACGGATCAAATCAAGTTTCACCAAGACCAATTGGTCGAGACCAACCAACAGCTCGATGACAGGCGTAGATTTACTGAAGCAATGTTATCGGGCGTGAGCGCAGGCGTAATCGGCATCAATCCTGATCATCGGATATCGCTCATCAACAGATCAGCTCTCGTTTTGTTAGGTCAGCCCGAAGCTGAATTCCTCGGCCAGCCAATCGAAACCAAGCTTGCTGATATGGCGCCAATCTATACTTTGGCCCTGTCGCGCCCTTCAGGTGCCGCAGAAGGCCAGGTTGATATGAAAATCAACAATCAGGATATCAGCTTCATCGTTCGCATTACGACTGAACGTGGTGATGACGCTGAGCACGGTTATGTTTTGACGTTTGATGATATTACACAGCTTGTATCAGCCCAACGAAATTCAGCATGGTCAGATATTGCGCGGCGCATTGCGCATGAAATCAAAAATCCACTCACACCAATTCAGCTATCTGCTGAGCGTCTTAAAAGAAAATACTTGAAAGAGATAACATCAGATAAAGCCGTTTTTGAACAATGTACTGATACAATCATACGGCAAGTTGGAGATTTGGGCCGGATTGTTGATGAGTTCTCATCCTTCGCCCGCATGCCATCCGCCGTACCAGAGCCAAACAATCTAAATGATGTCGTGCGCGATGCGACTGTCCTTCAACGCGTTTCTGCTGGAGAAATCGACATCAATCTACACCTATCTGAAACTCCGTTGCAGTTTTCATTTGATCGCCGTTTGCTGACTCAAGCGATAACCAACCTCGTCAAAAATGCTCAAGAAGCAATTGAAGCACGACAACCTCGCACTGCCCAAGGCAAAATTGAAGTTTTGACCGGCATCAAAGAGGACATGCCTTTTGTGGCAGTCATCGACAATGGCGTAGGATTGCCGCAGGAGAATCGAAACAGACTTGCCGAGCCTTATATGACAACTCGTGAAAAAGGCACCGGGCTTGGACTGGCAATCGTCAAACGCATTATGGAAGAACACGGTGGAAGGTTACGCCTCGAAGATGCCCCAGGTGGGCAGGGCGCAAGCGTAACGCTGTTCTTTGCACCTCTACATACGCTAGCAGAACAAACCGCATAGATGGAATCCCATGGCCGCTGACATTTTAATAATCGACGACGAAGCTGACATCCGCGAATTGGTTGCTGGCATATTGCAAGATGAAGGCTATGAGACACGGCTTGCGCATAACTCTGATGCGGCTTTGGCAGAGATCGCACAGCGAAAACCATCCTTGATTATTCTGGATATTTGGTTGCAAGGATCAAAACTCGATGGCTTGGATTTACTGCTTGAAATAAAGCAGCTTCATCCAACCTTGCCCATCGTGATCATTTCCGGCCATGGCAACATCGAGACTGCGGTTGCTGCAATCAAGCGTGGCGCTTATGAATACATTGAAAAACCGTTCAATGCCGATCGTCTCATTCTGGTTATCGGCCGCGCCCTCCAAACTTCGCGGCTGATCCGCGAGAACAGCGAGTTGAAAGGCCGTTCAGGCCTTGACGCTGAATTGATTGGCAACTCGGCGGCGATGCGGCAGCTTCGACAGTTGATGAAGAAGATTGCACCAACCAATAGCCGCGTTCTGATCACAGGGCCAATGGGATCGGGCAAAGAGATGAGCGCACGTGCGTTACATGCCATGTCACTTAGGGCCAATGGTGCATTTGTTGTGTTAAGCGCTGCGTCGATGGCGCCTGAACGCATGGAAGAGGAATTGTTTGGCGTTGAAACACCCGGTCAATCCTTGCGCATTGGCGCATTGGAAGAGTCTCATGGTGGAACACTTTACATCGACGAGATTGCAGATATGCCACTTGAAACACAGGCGAAAGTTTTGCGGGTTCTTGTCGACCAGACTTTCCAACGCGTAGGTGGAACGAAAAAAGTGAAGGTAGATGTGCGGGTCATCACGTCCACTGCGAAAGATTTGCCGCTGCTGATTACCGAGCAGAAATTCAGGGAAGACCTTTATCACCGCTTGGGCGTTGTGCCAGTGCGCGTACCAGCACTGCATGAGCGCCGCGAAGATGTTCCAGAGCTGATTGAATATTTCGCAAAATCATATTCAACAGTTTCGGGCCAACCTTACAAAAAATTCTCAACTGATGCCGTGACGATGCTGCAAACACGAGACTGGCCAGGAAATGTTCGCGAGCTGCGTAATAATATCGAACGCGCCATGATTGTCACATCAGGAGAAGCTGATGAAATCACCTCCAATCATCTGAACTCTGACGCGGTCAATTCATCTACATCGCCCAGCTTGGGCGGCGAACATTTGTTGGCTTTACCACTTCGTGAAGCACGCGATGCCTTCGAGCGCGATTACATCAACTCGCAACTCTCGAGATTCGGAGGGAACATTTCCCGGACTTCACAATTTATCGGCATGGAACGCTCGGCTTTGCACCGAAAAATCAAAATGTTGGGGCTTTCCAGTAAGGATAATGATGAAAGTTGAGATCAGCAAGCTTTTGCCACAATAAGTTTTATGATAGACTTCCGGTTAATCGCTACGACCCCCAATAACAGAAAAAGATGTGGAACCTATCATGGCGCAAGAAAAACAACAGAATCTGCAAGACACCTTTCTCAATCACCTTCGCAAGACCAAAATGCCGGTCACAGTGTTTTTGGTAAATGGTGTTAAACTTCAGGGCATAATTACCTGGTTTGATAACTTCTCAATGCTGCTGCGCCGCGATGGTGTCTCGCAGCTGGTTTATAAACATGCTATTTCAACGATCATGCCCGGCGGGCCAATCAGCCTGTTCGATGATGAGGCTCAAGGCACGTGACGATTAAAAAACACGTCAAGGCAGGCGGTGGTGTTGATTTGCAAATGGAAGGACCGGTGGCCACGAGAGCCATCGTACTTCATGTTGAGCGAAAATCACGCAGCCTTGTTAATTCATTCGACCGTGATGCCAAGAGCAAGCTTGACGAAGCTATAGGCCTGGCTGAAGCCATCGATCTCGAAATCGTCGATACGGTTATAGCGCCATTGCTAAAGCCAAACCCTGCGCTTTTTATCGGCAGTGGCAAGGCCAAGGAAATTGCCAAGCTTGTTGAAGACACTGAAGTTGAACTGGTGGTCGTCAATGCCCAACTTTCGCCCATTCAACAACGCAACCTTGAAACCGAATGGGGCTGTAAGGTTCTTGACCGCACTGGCCTGATTCTCGAAATCTTCGGTCGCCGTGCCACTACCAAGGAAGGCATTCTGCAGGTCGAACTGGCGCATCTGAATTATCAGAAGTCGCGCCTCGTTAGATCTTGGACCCACTTGGAACGCCAGCGCGGCGGCTTCGGCTTTTTGGGTGGCCCCGGCGAAAGCCAGTTGGAAATGGATAAACGCTTGATCCAGGAACGCGTCACCAAGATTGAGGGCGAGCTTGAGACTGTGGTCAAAACCCGCGATCTGCACCGCAAGGGCAGGGAGCGCATTCCCTATCCAATTGTGGCATTGGTGGGTTACACCAACGCTGGTAAATCCACATTGTTCAATAAACTGACCGATGCGAATGTGCTCGCCAAGGATTTGCTGTTTGCAACGCTTGACCCGACGATGCGCAATATCGCGCTGCCAAGCGGGCGCAAAATTATTCTGTCTGACACTGTGGGCTTCATCTCCGAACTCCCCACAAAACTTATCGCCTCATTCCGTGCCACCCTTGAAGAAGTGTTAGCGGCAGATGTGATTTTGCATGTGCGCGATATCAGCCACAAGGAAACCGAGGCGCAGGCGCAGGACGTGAAGCTGGTGCTTGAAGAATTGGGCATCGACGAACAACGCCGCAGCGCCATCATCGAAGTGTGGAACAAGTCGGATCTGCTGGACGAGACGGACCTCGCTAACCGTAAAGCCATCGCTCAACGCCGCGAAGATGTGGTGCTGGTGTCTTCTCTCACGGGCGATGGCATTGACCGACTGCTCGACGCGGTTGAAAATCGGCTGGGAAAGTCATCAACGCTTTACAACATCACAATTGATCCATCAGACGGCAAGGGCCTGGCCTGGCTTTATCAACGCGGCGAAGTGTTCGAAACCAAGAACTTCGAAGACGGCCGCACATTGCTGACAGTGCGCATGGATGATGACACGGCAGGGCAGGCGGAAGCAAAGTTTGGCAAGGCGATGAAAGAAAAGCGCTAGGGGATTTGGCCAAGCCAGAAGTTTTGGCCGAAATTCAATAGGTTAGATTTTTTTATACTATCTAGGATTTTTAGCTTGACAAGCGTACGGTGGATGCCCTATATCTGGCTAGTCTCCAGAATTGGGCTAGCCCTTCTGGATTCCTACCCCATTTTCAACAATAGTCTTGAGCCCATCAGGAAGACGACGTTGAAGAATGCGGATTAAGTTTGGCTTAGGCAATAAAAACCCCTCGCTTAGCTTTCACAACCAGATCGTGTAACCTCCAGAATCAGGAGTCAAAATGACTTTTCATTTCAAACTGACAAGCGCTGAACAAACCCAAGACGCCTCCGCTCTAGTCAATTTTCACCAGGAGTTGGGCGTGAAGCCGATCGAGATTCACACGATGCTAGCAAGGCTGATTGATCCTCTGTTTTGGGAAAGTTGAAGGTCACTTCAGCAGCACAAGAGCAGGTTTATAAGGCAATGACCGCAGAAACAACTCAGATAAAAGGCAACGCATGAACCGCCGCAATGTTTTGCATTTCACGGGACTTGCCGGAGCAGCCACGCTGCTTTCAGGGTGCTGGATGTTTCCTGCGAAATGGTATGAAAAACTGACCGTGACGGTTGAGACACCCGCAGGGGACAAATCGGGCAGTTCAGTGCGCTGGCAAAAACTCGCTGAAGACATGTTGTTGGACAGAGCCACTAGTGACTTTGCGGGTGAAGCTGTTGTGGTGGAGGTTGCGCCTCGCAAATATCTGTTTGTGTTGTTGGAAGAAAACATGCCGCAGGCGGAGCTGATTTATTTCCCGGGCGAACTGCCTTTGAAGTCCACCCGTAAATTGAATGATGTGAAGGGCAAGGTCGTTGATGTCCCGTCCAATCAACATCCCCTGATGGCAACCTTCGGCAATATGGCAGACCCCAAAAGCATCAAGCAAGTTTTTCCAAATGATTTGGCAGCAGCGTTTGGATCGGGATACAGGCTTAAGTCATTTACCCTTGAAATCGTTGATGGGCCGGTGACGGTAGGTTCGGTAGCGACTGCACTTCCGTGGATACACACTCAAGGGGGCGCATTCTCTCCCAGTGTACTAAAACCAAGTGCTGAATATTCGTTCGCAGAAAAAATGAGTAAAAATTATTTCATTCGAGAGCAATAATTTTCTGCAACACCTCAATTAATGCAACACAATTTGCACAGCCCTCTCTTGCTTGTTTTGCTTCGCAAAAAAAGCTGCTCTCTCCCGCGAGGGGAGAGAGTTGGCGAGCAGCAGATTCTAGGTTGGCTGATGTTTCCGCTCACCCGTTCCCCGTTCAAATTCCTGCGCTTGGTTCCACTGTGCGCCCATTTCGGCCAACTCGCAATCTTTCGGCTCTCGCCCGCGCTTTTCCAACTCAGTTTCGATATATCCAAACCGCCTTGTGAATTTCTCGTTTGTGGTGCGAAGGGCCGCCTCTGGATCAATCCCCAAATGCCGTGCCACATTGGCCAGCGCAAACAGCGCATCGCCGAATTCCCCCGCCTTATCAGCATCCGAGGCGGCGCAGAGTTCGGCTATTTCTTCGGTGATTTTATATTGACATTATCAACGATGGCCAATCAAAGCCCAGTTTGGCGGCTTTGCCTTGCAGTTTTAACGCTCGGGTAAAGCGTGCAGGGCGAGACTCAATTGACACTTCTGCCATGCATTGGTAACGCCAACTGCGTTGATTTTTTGCCCAATCTCAAACAAGCGGTAATTTTTTTGGTGGAGAGAAGTTGAAATTCACACAGTTTTTTGCTGGACCTTATCAATGAGACAGGCTTTGCCCGATGCAAACAAGAAATAACAGTTTCGACTTTGTACGCTTTGTTGCAGCCTCCGGCGTTATCTTCAGCCACCACTTTCCAATAGCCGGATATGAGGAGCCGTTCATTCGGGGCGTATCTATCGGAACAATATGTGTATCAATATTTTTTCTCATGAGTGGGTTTTTAATATGCAAGTCCGTTCAAGCAAACGATGACTTTTCTCGTTTTCTGGCAGCAAGATTGCTGCGGATTGTTCCCAACCTCGCTTTTGTTTTGGTCGTGACATCAATCGCAACAATTATTATGTATGCAAACTACATTAATTGGTCAATGCACATACAATACATATTCCAAAATTTGGCGATGTTGGTTCGCGGGGGCGTAATGTTCCGCATTCCTGGTGTGTTCGAAAATAGACCAATGGATATCCTCAATGGCTCATTGTGGACGCTGCCTTATGAGATATGGTGCTACTTCATCCTGTATGGAATTTTGAGATTTTTACCATCATTCTGCCGTCAAATTATTCTGGCATTGGTAGGGATAAGCCTTGTGGTCGCGCTTTATGCTGATTTCAGCATTCCGGCAACAGCGATAGATGTCAGTTTGCTCGGCAGATTGGGCTTATGGTTTTTTCTGGGTGCAGCATTCGCCGCATTTTCTGCCAGCTTGCCGTTTCTCAGTTCACCAACATTTTCATGGTTCAGCAAATGGGGAGACCCATCTTACGGAATGTATATAACCGCATGGCCAATTCAGCAGTTTACCACCACAGTCGTTCATGATTTCTGGCTTGGAATGTTATTGTCGTGGCTTGCTACGATAGCAATTGGTTATGCAACTTGGCACATATTTGAACGTAAAGCCCTCTTGCAAATTCGTCCATTATCCGCGTTTTTCAGAACGCAGTTCAGGACACGGGGTAATGCAAAAATAAATTAATCTTCGTATGTTCTTGGATATTCAGGTGATTGCCCACTTCACAGCCCTACCTCAAATTCCTTGGCTTGGTTCCACAGTGCATCCATTTCTTCAAGATTTGAATCCATCGGCTCGCGTCCCAGCTTTTCCAACTCAGTTTCGATGTAGGCAAAGCGCCTTGTGAATTTCTCGTTTGCAGCGCGCAATGCGGCTTCGGGGTCGATCCCTAGATGCCGTGCCACATTGGCGAGTGCAAACAGCACGTCACCAAACTCACCTGCTTTATCAGCATCGGCAGCTTCGCGGAGTTCGGCTATTTCTTCGGTGATTTTATCGTAGACGTTTTCAACTGATGGCCAATCAAAGCCCACCTTTGCGGCTTTGGCTTGCAGCATTAACGCGCGGGTCAAGCCGGGCAGGGCGATGGGCACAGATGCGAGCAGGCTTTGTTTGGGCTGGCCTTGACGTTCCTTGGCTTTGTTGGCTTCCCAAAAACCTTTGGCAACACCTTTGGCCTTTGCCTCAGCATCCCCAAACACATGCGGATGGCGCCGGATCATTTTGATGACGACGGCTTCAATCACATCATCAAATGTGAAGCTGCCTTCTTCGGCTGCCATTTGCGCGTGGTATATGGGTTGCAACAGCAAATCGCCCAACTCTTCGCATAGGTCAGCCTTATTGCCGCGCTGGATGGCATCGGCCACCTCGTAAGCTTCCTCGATTGTATAGGGTGCAATCGAATCGAAGTTTTGCTCCAAGTCCCATGGGCAACCTGTGACGGGGGTTCGCAGCGCTGCCATGATTGCGCGGAGGGTGGCAATGTTACGCGGATCCATGGTGGTTGGGTCGTTCATTTTCGGTCGTCCAGTGAATCCAGAGAAATCGGTTTTAGTATTTTTGTGGCGAATTTGTAAAGCTTGCACAATGCGCGATAATACATGGTTTCTCCACATTAATTCTGTCGAAGCGAGACTATTTTAACGTTTCGCTAACCATAAATATCATACTCCATTCTCAATATGTTTAGCGAGTTGATGAGTAATATCTCTGAGAGAATTTTCAGACATGTTTTAAGGCTTGCGATTGTCGCAATTGCCTTTTTTACATTTGCGGTCACATCAGCGGTTTTTGCTGCAACCTGCGCACCTGCGACATCGCAAGGCACGGCACCAGCATCATGGCAGACTTACTGCTGGATCGACATGACGAGCTATAACAGCGCTCTGGTATTCGGCGCTGGCCAGACTTTCTCGATCACCTTGTCGGACGGTTCTGTTCTCTCGTTTCTGTTGACAGGTAATTCCTCCAACACCAGCGTGATTGCGCCAAAGCCCGCTCCAGCCTGGACAGGTGCGGCAACCGGCAACACTGCTTTTCTCGGCATCCCCGGCAATCCAATTCTTTATTCATCAGCTGGCGGCACAATTAATTTAACGATGTCGAACATCATCGTAACGCCACCTGTTGGCGTGGTATCAACGGGCCAATTCAAGTTTGTTGTTGCAGATGCGGAATCGACCAACAATGGCGAATCTTTGACTTTTGTAACCAACGGTGGTGCTTGGACAATCGTCGATCAAGTAGACCCAATTTCAGGTACGCTGTATCCTACGATTACCGGCGCAGGCACTGCCACCTTTAAAGAAACAGGTGTGGCAGGCACAGTGGGCGCTTACATTGCCGGCAGTCTAAGCCCGACAACGGTCAACGTGCAGCTGGTATCAGGTGGTTTGCAGGGCGTTATGCTGGCTTTGCAATATTCAACATTATCGACAAACAAGTTGATTAGCGGTGGCCGCGCCAATCCCGCTGATCAGTTCACTTACGGCACACAAGTTACTGGCACTGCCACTGTCCTTTCCACGGCCACCTCTACGGGCTCAACCAATGGACCATTCGGCGCAGCGGTTAGCACATTATCATCCGGTATTGGCGTTACAGTCAGCGAGAAGATGGCAGCAGGGAGTGTGAGCAGTCTTTCACAATACACAACAAACTTAAATTGTGTGAACGGCACTCCAGGTTCACCCACGCCATTACCCACCAACCAACCAATCACCAGCTTTAATTTTGGCTCAACGGCATATGGCGATGCAATTGCGTGCACATTCACCAACACGCCCAAAACTGCAACGGTGTCTCTGCAGAAAATTACAACGGCGGCCATTGGCGGACCATTTACTTTCACCGCCACCAACTTGGCATCTAACCCAACGGCCATCACCACGACGGGAGCAGGGGTTGCTACACCAGCTTCGCCTGCTGCCATCAACGTCACGGCATTCAACACCGCTGTTGCGATAACAGAAACGCCAGCCGCCAATTTTACGGCAACAGCCGCCACCTGCACGGACCAGAACTCTGCGATCACCGGGAATCCCGCAAGCTTTGGTTCGCTGGCTGGCAATGTGTTGACCATCCCTGCGGCCAATGTGCTTGCGGCCGCTAAGATCAATTGCACAATTACCAATGCTGTGAACACAGCAAGTGTTGCCACTGTAGCGGTGCAGAAAATTACCTTGGGTGCAGCAGGGGGGCCATTTTCATTTACGACCACAAACCTTGCGTCAAATCCAGCTGCAATCACCACTGCAAGCACGGCTACACCTTATCCTGCAGTGCCAGCGCCTATCATTGCGAGTGCAACAGGAACAGCGGTTACAATAACCGAACCGGTTGTTGCGAATTTCACTTTGACGGCGGCCAGTTGTTCAGATGCCAATGCTGCTGCATCTGGCAATCCTGCAGGTACGTTTGGCACGTTCGTAGGAACGGTAGTGACCATTCCCGCAACCAACATTCGCGCCAAGGCGCAAATTACTTGCACAATAACGAACACTGTCAATCCGGCCATTCCCGTTGTTGGTATTCAAAAAATCACCACGGGACTGGCAGGGGGGCCATTTAGCTTTACGGCAACGAACTTAACTGGAGCACCACCTAACATTACAACCACGGCTGCTGTAACAGCTGCACCAACCACCGTGATCAGCAACACCGTTTCAGTCAACACAACACCAGTGACATTAACTGAAGCAGCCAACAGCAATTTCAATCTGACCACGGGTACTTGCACCGACACCAATGCTGCGACTTCGGGCAATCCAGCAAGCTTTGGTTCATTGTCTGGCAGCACTATCACTGTGCCGGTAGTCAACCTAAAACTCTTTGCGAAAATCGTTTGCACGTTTACAAACGCACCAAAGTCAGCAACGCTGACACTGCAGAAGATTACAACTAGCGCATTTGGTGGGCCGTTTACATTCACTGCAACGAACTTGGCGTCTGCTCCGCCAAGCATTACTACAACAGCAGCGGCAACTGCCACACCTGCAGCGCCAATCGCAATTCAAGTGACGACTGCAAATACCCAAGTGCAAATTACTGAAGCTGCCAATGCCAGCTTTAACGCAGCATCGGCAACATGCTCCGACGCCAACTCAAGTTTTACGGGCAACCCTGCAAGCTTTGGCAGCCTTGCGGGCAATGTGCTGACTGTTCCCGCAGCGAATGTTTTGCCTGCAGCTCAGATCAATTGCACACTCACCAATGCAGCAAAGCCAGCTACAGTTGCGGTTCAAAAAATCACCACGGGCGGGCTAGGGGGCCCGTTCAGCTTTGCGGTTTCTAATCTTGCTTCAGCGCCCGCGGCCATTACCACATCGACAATTGCTACTGCTGCACCAGCAGCACCCACAGCAATTGCTGTCAGCTCACTTAATACAATCGTTCAGGTTTCAGAGAGCAACAATTCATTTTTCACGATCGCCGGAGCAAGCTGCACCGATGCAAACTCTGTGGTGACCGGGAACCCCAGTAGCTTTGGCACGCTCACTGGATTATTGATCGCCATACCAGCCGCCAATATTTTGCCAGCAGCGCAAATCAAATGCACGTTTACCAATGCGGGCAAGGCACCCACAATCAGTTTGCAAAAAGCATTATCCGCATCAGGACGTTTGGCTGCAGCCGATCAGTTTTCGCTAAGTGCCACGGGGACGGGCGCTCCGGCAGCAGTCATCACCAGTGGCACCTCAACAGCAATCACTTCCGCACCATTAAGTTTCACAGGCACGACCAATTCTGCATACAGCTTGAATGAAGCGATGGCCGCAGGTTCTGCATCGCTGCTTACTGCTTATTCAAAAGCTATCTCGTGCAGCAACGCAAACCCTGTCGGCACCAATGTGGCTTCGATTAACTCATTGCCCATATCTTTCACAGCCTTGGGCGGCGATGCAATCAGCTGCACGATAACCAATAACGGAACACCGACCCCGAACTTGGTGCTGAGCAAAAGCACAACGCCGCCGGTTTCATCGGTCGTACTCGGACAAGTGATCACCTATAGTTACGCTGTTACCAATTCCGGCAATGTGCCAATGCAGAATGTTAAAATAAGCGATCTGCATGGCACGCCAGCCGTTCTTGTGCCAACGGGAGGTGCGGGCATCAAAGGAGAAGCCTTGACGACGCCGGGGCCATTGGGCGCCGCTGCTTCGCCAGACGCTTCATCCAACGATGGCATCTGGACAACATTGGCACCGGGCGCAACTGCGACCTTTACTTATACTTACACCGTTACGCAGGGCGATATCGACAACGGATAAGGCCCACCCGCAGCCAAACGCCCCATTCGCATAATATATATTATGGAATATTTTATTCCATAATATAAGTGGATGTGTTGGAGGATTAGTTGGCCCCATCAAGGTGTTGTTGGTGATGTTTTGCATCACGCGAGATCAAGCCTCGAAGGTCATGCCGTCATAGGCTGGAGTGACGTGGGGCGGCAGGTCTTTGCGTAGCGTCTCGTAGTCAAGATCAACGTGCATGTTGGTGATGATGGCTTGTTTGGGCTTCATGCGCGCGATCCAATCCAGAGTCTCAGACAACGAAAAATGACTAGGATGAGGCTTATGGCGCAGCGCGTCGACGATCCAGATATCGAGGCCTTCGAGGTGCTGTAAGCTGCCATCAGGAACGCCGTTCACATCGGGCGTATAGGCCACATTGCCGACCCTGAAGCCCAGCGCATCGATGTTACCGTGGTAAACTTTGAACGGCAAAGAGGATAGGGTGCCACCCTGCCCTTGGGTTTCGATTGCGGTTCCGGGCGTGATCAAACGGTGCTCGACGATGGGCGGATAATCGCTGCCTTGGGGCGAAACGAAGCAATAGGCAAAGCGGTGCATCAGCATCTCGGCCGTTGGCGTATCGGCATAAATTGGGATACGTTGGCGATGGCGGAGATAGAATACGCGAAGCTCGTCAATGCCGTGTGTATGATCGGCATGTTCATGCGTGTACCAAACGCCGTCAATGTTGCCGACTTCAGCACTCAGCATTTGTTCGCGCATGTCGGGCGATGTATCCACGACCACACGCGTGATACCTGACGCTTCAGTTTTCTCCACCATGATCGAACAGCGACGACGGCTGTTCTTGGTATTGGTTGGATCACACGCGCCCCAGTCATTACCAATGCGTGGCACGCCTCCAGATGAGCCGCAACCCAATATGGTGAACTTAACTGTCACGCGTTGAACGCCGCTGGGCGCGGCACTTTGCTGAAGAGATTGAAAAAATTATCGCTGGTGATCTTGGCCATGGCATCCGCCGAAACGCCGCGAGTCAATGCCAGCGTCTCAAGGGTCTTTACGACGAAGGATGGCTCATTGGATTTGCCGCGATATGGCACGGGCGCCAAGAAAGGCGCATCAGTTTCAACGAGCAATTTATCTGACGGCAATGCCTTGGCCGTAACGCGCAATTCTTCGGCTGATTTATAAGTCAGAATGCCTGAGAACGAAACCGTAAGGCCCAGCGCCACAGCACGCTCCGCCAGATATTGTTTTGACGTGAAGCAATGGAGCAGGGCTTTGAAAGCCCCCTTCCCCATTTCTTCTTCTAACACGCGGACCGTATCATCTTCAGCTTCGCGGGTGTGGATGACCAATGGTAATCCGGTTTCGCGGGCGGCTGCTATATGCGTGCGAAAGCCGTGCATCTGCGCTTCACGTGGCGAATTGTCGTAGTGATAGTCCAGACCCACTTCGCCGATGCCGACGACCTTTGGATGCTGCGCAAGCTTCACTAAATCAGCTGTGGTGATATCGAGCTCTTCATGCGCGTTATGGGGGTGCGTGCCCACCGTGCAGAAGACATTTTCATATTTCTCGGCAATCACTAACAGGCCCGGAAAATTCTTTACGCGTGATGAGATCGAGAGCATGAGTCCAACACCAGCATCTTCGCAGCGTTTGAGCATGGCGGGTAAATCTTCGGCCAGGCCTTCATAATCAAGATGGCAATGGCTATCGACGATTTTATGCATCAGGCTTTATCCGCTTCTTCCACAAACCGCGGGAAAATCGGCGTGGGCGCTGGCAGCGGCGTTCCTGAAACCAAGCGCTTGCCGAATGAAGCAAAGCCGCGTTGGTCTAGAGGCACTGCTAAAACATCAAGCAATTTTGCTGCCGATTGCGGCACATAAGGCTGAACCAGAATGCTGATCATGCGCACCACTTCCGCCGTAACATATAAAACTGTCTCCATCCGTACAGGATCAGTCTTCTTCAAACCCCAAGGCTCCTGCCCTGCGAAATAACGATTGGCTTCAGCAACGCAGCGCCATATCACGTCCATCGCTTTCGTGATGGCATATGCATCATGTTGCGCGCGCACTTCATTCAACATGGCATCTGCCTGCGCAAGCATCGCTCTATCGGCATCGCGGAGGTCGCCGCATTTAGGGACAACAGCGCCACAATTCTTGTTCACCATTGAGAGTGAACGTTGCGCCAGATTGCCCAGATCATTCGAAAGATCAGCATTCATCCGTGCCACAATGGTCTCATGGGTAAAGCTGCCGTCTTGCCCAAATGGAACTTCGCGCATCATGAAATAACGCACAGCATCGAGGCCGTAGCGTTCAATTAAATCCGTATGGCCCACCACATTGCCTGTGGACTTCGACATTTTCTCGCCCTTGTTGAACAAGAAACCATGCACCACGATATGTGCTGGCAATGGCAGCTTGGCCGACATCAAAAAAGCTGGCCAATAGATGGCGTGAAAGCGCGTAATGTCTTTACCAATCACATGAGCCGAAGCTGGCCAATAATGCGCTTTAAGGCCAGTGGTGTCTGGAAATCCTGTGGCCGTAATGTAATTGGTCAACGCATCAACCCACACATACATCACATGCTTGGGATTGCCCGGCACCGGAATGCCCCAATCAAAGGTAGTGCGGCTGATGGAGAAATCTTTTAGACCACGTTTCACAAACGAAAGTGTTTCGCTGCGATACTGATCGGGCACAATGAAATCCGGGTTGGCTTCATAATAATCCAGCAACGGTTTTTCATACGCAGAGAGTCGGAAAAAATAACTTTCTTCTTCCACCCACTCAACCAATGTGGATGTCTTGACCGAAAACCGCCTGCCCTCGCGCTCTTCAGTTTCATCCTCATCATAGTAGGCTTCATCGCGCACCGAATACCAACCTGCATATTTCGAAAGGTAAATATCGCCATTGGCTTCCATGCGTTTCCACATTTCGGTGACGGACGCTTTGTGGCGTTCAGAGGTGGTGCGCACGATATCATCTGTGCGGGCATTGAGCTGTTCGCCCATCGCTTCAAATTGCGCAGCGGTGCGATCCGCCAATGCGAGCGGCGTTATGCCTTCGCGCGCCGCTGTTTGCTGCATCTTTTGGCCGTGCTCGTCCATACCAGTAATGAACAACACATCAGCGCCATCCAAGCGCTTGAAACGCGCTAAAACATCCGTGGCGATGCGCTCGTAAGCATGGCCAATATGGGGCGCGCCATTGGCATATGGAATTGCAGTCGAAATCAAATAAGGTTTCTTGGTCATGGCGGCATCAATGCCAAGGAATCACGCCGCCTTCAAGGCATCATTCACCATACTAATGGCTGCAATCACCGCTTGTCTGCGATCTAGGTTAAAAGCATTGGTGAGGCGGATGTTTTCCGCAATCTTGGCATGGGCTTCAGCTAGCTTGGAGTGGGACTTTGCGGCCGCCTGCTCACCTATCCAATTCAGCAACAAATCGGAGAATAAATTGAAATCATCAATGGTCGCTGCGCGCCCACCAAACTTGGCCCCCAAGGCAGCGATTGCGGAACTATTCCATTTTGGTGCTTTCAAATAGGCATCAAACGTTTTTGCGCCGTCGGACGATAAAAGCTGAAGCGCCCTGCCCGGACTGCCTGCGCTTAAACGCGCCGCCATTGCCAAAGCGTCGCGCTCAGGGGGCTTTTCCAGTGGCAAAGCTGAAATGATTTCTGTAACTTGCGGCTCGGAAACACCCTTGAGCGCCAGCCTCGTGCAGCGCGATTTCATCGTCCGCAGCAGCCGTCCCGGATTATGACATATCAGCAATAACAAACAGTTAGACGGCGGTTCTTCAACCAGTTTCAGAAGTGCATTGGCTGATTCACCACTCAAATCATCGGCAGCGTCAACAATACCAACCCGCCAACTCCCCGAAGATGTGTGAGAGAAGAACTCCGAAAGCCCGCGCGCGTTCTCAACGGAAATCTCAGCTTTTAACTTGCGTGGTTTGGAGTCATTCAACTGACGTTCGAGTACAAATAAATCAGGATGCGCCCGCGCCGCAATCCAGCGCTCGGTCTGAACCAAGTTTTTCTGCCCTAAAACCTGAGCTGCAAACTTGTAAGCCAAACTCGCCTTCCCAATCCCCTTGGTCCCCGTCATCAACCATGCGTGGTGAAGTTTGCCAGCCGCTAAGCTTTGCGAGAAATGCGCCTGCGCCGCCTCGTGGCCTACTACATTGGATGCAAAACGCGGATGCCAGGCGACCTCGCGGGGGTCTTCACTTGGCTCAACCATTCAGGTGTTTCCAAATCGCTTCTGAAACATCCTCGATGGACTGAGCTGCATCGATGATGCGGCACCGCACTCTATTCTGCGCAGCAATTTCCAAGAACCCCGTCCGCAAGCGCTGATGAAACGCCAGCCCCATGCGCTCAAAACGATCTTCTCTGCCCTTGCCTTGCTTGGTGGCGCGTTCCAAACCAATCACCGGATCAAGATCAAAGATAAACGTGAAATCAGGCTTGGTGGTCCCTACGATTGAGTGTTCCAATTCATCTATCAAGTGAAACGTGCAGGCGCCTGCATACCCCTGATAGGCGCGTGTTGAATCCATAAATCGATCACACACGACAATCTTGCCCTCAAGCAATGCGGGCCTGATGATTTTGTTAAGATGACTATCGCGTGCGGCAAAATTCAACAGCGTCTCAGCTTCGGCAGACCAGCGCCCTGCTTCCCCTGTCACCAACAAATTGCGTATAGCTTCACCATCGGGCGTTCCGCCTGGTTCTCGTGTCGCGACAACAGTTTTACCTAAACTTTGAAAGCGCTCTGCCAACACCTTGATTTGCGTAGATTTTCCGCTGCCTTCGCCGCCTTCAAACGTGATAAACATCAGCCACCAAACGCCATGATCAAAACGCTATCCCACGCCTTTTTCCACATAGATTGGATGGCAGGCACATCTTCAGCCACTTCCAGAGGCGCATCGGCGACTGGCTGGCCATCAACAATAATCCGTACCGTGCCAGCCTTCTGGCCCGCTTTGACAGGGGCCATCAAGGGGCCGGAATAGCTCATCTTCAATTCAGCTCTTTCTTGTTCTGATGGCGAAAGTGCAACGCGCAAAGCATCGTGCACAACCAGATTAACCCAGCGCTCTTCGCCACCCCACACGCGAGCACGGGACACGGTTTCGCCCTGCCCATAAACATCGATCAATTTGAATTGCCCAAAACCCCAATCCATCAGCTTTGCCGCTTCGGTCTTGCGGTCATTGATTGAGGGCAAACCCGCTACCACCAGAATCAAACGTCTGCCGTCACGCATTGCTGAACCGACAAGACCATATCCCGCTTCTTTGGTATACCCCGTCTTCATGCCATCAGCACCGGGGTAATCCTTCAACAGCGGATTGCGGTTCTGCTGGTTTATCTTGTTCCACAAAAATTCAGGCTGACCGTAGATCTTGTAGTAATCTGGATGGTTCGTGATGATATATCGCGCCACGATTGAAAGATCGCGAACACTCATACGGTGGCTAGGATCGGGCAAGCCCGTCGCATTGGCGAATGTACTGTTCTTCAGGCCCAGTTCTTTGGCCTTGTTAGCCATGCGCTGGGTGAAGGCTTGCTCTGAGCCTGACATACCCTCAGCCAGAACAATACAAGCATCATTGGCTGATTGGATGATGGCACCGCGAATAAGATCACTGACTTTTATGCGTGAATTGACTTCAGCATACATGGTTGAGCCACCAGCTCCCCCGCCACCACGTTTCCAAGCATCCGTGCTCACCACAAATTCCTGGTCGATCTTCAGCTGTCCGGATTTCAACGCATCGAATACAACAGTCTGAGTAACAAGCTTGCTCATGCTGGCGGGCGGAACAGACGTGTCGGCGTCCTTTTCATAGAGGACTGCGCCAGATTTTGCGTCGATTAAAATAGCTTGTGCAGCCTTGCTTTCAAAAATCGGTGCTTCCTGGGCATGCGCTGCACTTAGGGTGCAAAACAACGCAACTATAAATATGAAAAATCTTGCCATCACGATGGTGTAATTGTTGGAAGATAAAAAAGCAAATTAAGCCTCTGGCAATCGCCAATCAATTTCCCCACGGCCCTTCGAGTTCAGAAAAACATTGGCTTGTGAAAAAGGCTTCGAACCAAAAAATCCATTATGTGCCGATAAAGGCGATGGATGTGCAGATTTGATTACCAGATGCTTTGACTGATCCACAAAAGCAGCTTTCTTTTGCGCGTAACTACCCCAAAGCATAAAAACCACAGGACGAGGCTGGTCATTTACCAGGCGAATGATTTCGTCCGTAAATTTTTCCCAACCCTTGCCTTGATGTGAATTGGCTTTATGCGCCTCAACCGTTAAAACTGCATTCAGCAACAGCACCCCCTGCTTGGCCCAAGCGCTCAGATGGCCATGCTTTGGCGGATCAATCCCAAGATCAGTCTTGATTTCCTTATAAATGTTTATCAGTGAAGGTGGCGGGCGAACCCCATGCTGAACTGAAAAACAAAGCCCATGGGCCTGGCCTTCACCATGATAGGGATCTTGCCCCAAGATAACGACACGAACTTGTTCAAGTGGTGTAGCATCAAGTGCCGCAAACCATTCAGCTCCTTTAGGATATATGGTTTTACCCGCCGCTTTTTCATTCGTTAAAAACGTTTTGAGCACAGACATGTAAGAAGCATCAAATTGGGGCTGCAGCGGGCGCTTCCAACTCTCATCCAGATTAATCATGCGTAAAACCTAGTTTTGGCTTTTTACCAAAGAAGCATAGCCAACACTTGCCATGGCAGAAAGCATTTGATCGACAGAGGATTTCTGATCGTCAAACGTCACAATAGCCGTTTTGGTTTCAAGCGAAATTTTTACATCTTTAACTCCAGCCAGCGCTGCAAGGGTATTCTTGATGTTGTGCGGATCTGGACCACAAACCATGGTGGCAACATCAAGTGTGACGTTATGCTCGGCAGCCAAAGCAATCGTTTGCGACGCCAACAAAAGTACAAACGAAAAAATGACTATAATGAATTTCATCATGCATCCTCCATCGGACTTGATCTCTTTATCAGCTCATTTGCCGCAAAGCCAGAACCATGACGGCGTGCGCTTCGCCCAGTCCTACATTAACAATCTTGTGCGGAACATCGGCGCGGTACCGCAGAGCTTCCCCAGGCTTGCCAGTTTTGGTTTCTGTGCCGGTGGTCACCTCGATCTCTCCTGTTACGATATAGAGGTGTTCAATCGTACCTTGTGGATGCGGCTCCGATTCCAATACGCCCTTTGGCTTGGCATGAAAATCATACCATTGAAAACTATCTACCAGACTTAAAGGTCCAACAATTGCTAAGCGACACAATCCGTCCTGGCTTTCAAGCATCGGGATGCCTGATTTGGTTTGATGTTCAATAAAAAGAGAAGTCGTTTCACCCCGCAACACTTCATCAACCGTCGTATCAAGCGCTCGTGATAAACGAATGACGGTGGACAGTGTCGGGTTGGTTTCGTTGCGCTCAATCTGCGAAATGATCGATTTGGCAACGCCTGATTGCTCGGATAACTCACCAAGAGACAGGTTATAAGCCTTGCGCAATCGCTGAATGGTTTTACCCAGTTCAGCACCCGATTCACCATTATTTGAAGGTGGGCTTTTTACCCCACGACGCGTTGACATTTGTCTGTCCTTTGTTTAGAACTCATGTTCTGTATAACGAACGGTATCTTGATTTTTCTGAATTTGAGCTTATTTTTCGAGTTATACAACGAAATTAGTGAGATTAGTTAAGAATCTTGCAGCGTGCGGATAAACGAACGGAGATTGAACGATGCGCTATTTCCCGATATTTTTCGATCTTTTGGATCGCAAAGTCATCGTCGTGGGCGGTGGCGAGGAAGCTGTTCGGAAAATCCGTTTGTTGCTTAAAACGCCAGCGCAAATTCATGTCGTTGCTTATGAATTGCACGACGAAATCAGAACTGATTCCCGCATCAACTGGTTAGCTACAGAATTCAGACCAGAATTGCTGGATGGCGCAGCACTGGTATATTCGGCTGAACCCGAACTCAATGCTGCTGTTAGCGCTGCTGCTCAAGCCCGTGGCATTCCGGTAAATGCCGTCGACCAAGCCTCAATTTCTACTTTCATCGTGCCATCAATTGTCGACCGCGATCCTGTTGTAGTCGCCATTGGAACCGAAGGCACGGCGCCAGTTCTAGGCCAAGGCATTCGCGCCAAGATTGATGCGCTGCTTCCTGCAAAACTTGGGGAGCTTGCATCCGTAGCCAGCACGCTGCGCAACCACGTGGCAAAAAACGTGCCGCATGGAAATGCGCGGCGCAGTTTCTGGCAGAATTATTTTTTCGGCGCGGCGCGTGAAGCCTTATTTGCAGGAAATAAAACAGGCTTTGCTGCCGCCATTAAAACAGCAATCAAAAATGCAGTGTTACCGTCAGACGGAATTGTAACGTTAGTAGGCATAGGCCCCGGCGATGCCGAGATGATTACCATCAAAGCACAACGCAAGATGATGGAAGCTGATGTGATCGTATATGATGGCAATGTTCCCGTGAGCGTCATGGAAATGGCAAGGCGCGATGCGACACGGGTTGTGGCCCCTTTTCGTTCGCATGATTTGGAAAAGCTGCTGATCTCATTTGTTGCTGAAGGCAAGCTCGTGGTGCGTCTCATTTCTGGCGCAGAACAAAACATTCAGGCCCATGATGAATATGTGATGTTGCGGGCCCAAGGTGTCTCGGCAGACATTGTGCAAGGTATTGTTACTATGCGCTTTGAAAATGACAGCCCGTTTCCAACACGTCTCGATATTCAAGATTCTATTCTAAGGAGCGCTTCATGAGCGACATTGAAAGAGGTCAGGTTATGACCGCAAACCGCTTGGCCGATGGCGATGCTGTGTTCTTAACCCGTGCTGGAACCTGGAGTGACAGGATCGATGATGCCGCCTTGGTGCAAGAGCCACAGGCAACTGCAGCACTCGAAGCCCGCGCCGCTGAAGCCGTATTGGCAAATCACATTACGGGGCAGTATTTGATTGATGCTGAACGTATCAATGGAAAAATACGAGCTAACTTGACGCGCGAACGTATCCGCACTTTAGGGCCAAGCGTCCGCAAAGATTTAGGCAAACAGGCAGAGGGGACAGCCGGTGCATTCGCCGCTGTGGAAGGCTAGACCATGTATCGTTACGATGAATTCGATCACCAGTTTGTATCAGAACGCACTGCGCAATTCCGTGACCAAGCCAATCGCCGTTTATCTGGTGAACTGACAGAAGAAGAGTTTCGTCCGCTTCGTTTGATGAACGGCCTGTACTTGCAACTTCATGCCTACATGTTGCGCGTCGCTATTCCCTACGGAACCCTTTCCGGCAAACAAATGCGCCAATTGGCTTATATCGCCGATAAATATGATCGCGGCTATGGCCACTTCACGACGCGCCAGAACATTCAATATAACTGGATCAAGCTTGAAGAAACCGCCGACATTCTGCAAGCCTTGGCCGATGTTGAAATGCACGCTATTCAAACTTCTGGCAATTGCATTCGCAACGTGACGACTGATCATTGGGCAGGTGCTGCGGCTGATGAGTTGTTGGACCCACGCCCAATTGGCGAATTGATCCGCCAGTGGTCATCACTCCACCCAGAATTCTCATTCCTGCCGCGTAAATTTAAAATTGCCATCACTGGCGCACCGCACGACCGTGCCGCTGTAAAGGTACATGATATTGGTTTGCGTGCGCACAAGAATGATAAAGGCGAAACTGGCTGGGAAGTCATGGTGGGCGGTGGTCAAGGTCGCACCCCAATGATTGCTGTGACAGTTCGCGATTTCCTGCCAGAGAAAGAGGTTATCCCCTATCTCGAAGCCATCATGCGCGTCTACAACCTCTATGGCCGACGCGACAACAAATACAAAGCCCGGATCAAGATTTTGGTGCACGAACTAGGGGCCGAAAAATTCAAATCCGAAGTCGAAGTTGAATATTCCAGACACCCCGCGCAAACCACGGAAGTAGAAGAACGCGAATTGGTCCGCATCTCAAAATATTTTGCGGCTCCTGCTTATGAAAAACTTTCGCGTTTTGCACCACATTTTGAAAATGCCAAACGCGAGAATGCGGAATTTTCAAGCTGGGCCAAAAACAATTTAGCCCCGCATCAGGTTGATGGTTATGCAATCGTCAATATTTCCTTGAAGCCTGATGGCGGCATTCCGGGCGATGCCACGGGTGAGCAAATGCGCGTGATGGCAACTTTGGCCGAGCGTTACTCGCATGATGAATTGCGCGTGAGCCATGCCCAGAACATTGTTTTGGCACATGTAAAGCTTGAGGATGTTTTTGCAGTCTGGGAAGTATTGAAGGCCAATGATTTGGCCGTAGCAAACTATGGCCTGATCGGCGACATCATCGCCTGCCCAGGGCTTGACTATTGTGCACTGGCAACTGCGCGCTCAATTCCAATTGCGCAAGCCTTGTCACGCAAATTTTCTGACCAAAAGAAGCAGGAAGAATATGGGCCAGTGAAGCTCAATATATCAGGCTGCATCAATGCCTGCGGCCATCACCATGTTGGCCACATCGGTATTCTCGGCCTCGATAAAAAGGGCGAAGAATTTTACCAGATCACCCTAGGCGGTTCATCGTCCGAAAACGCATCAATAGGCACCATACTGGGACCAGGCTTCGCCGCCCACGAAGTTCCAGATGCTATTGAAACCATTTTGAACACTTATGTGAAACTTCGCGAACCAGGCGAAGCGTTCCTCGGTGCCTACCGCCGCCTCGGCCCAAAACCATTTAAGGAGGCCCTCTATGCCACTGCTTAAAAACAACCAATTTGTTGCTGATGAATGGACGAAGCTGGCCGATGATGATGCATTGCCCGAAGGTGGCAAGATCATTGTTTCATCGCTGAGGCTGTTCCGCGATTGGGATCATCTGGCAAAATTCACAGGCCTGCTTGGAGTGAGTTTGGCTAACATCGAACGTGCGGAATCTCTAACCCCCTATCTTTCACAGCTCAGCCTGATCGCCCTTACCTTCCCGGCCTACACTGATGGCCGCGCGTATAGCCAAGCGAAAGATTTGCGTCTTGATGGTTACCGGGGCGAACTTCGCGCCGAAGGCAATCTGTTACTCGATCAATTCCAATACATGCACCAGGTTGGCTTTGATTCGTTTGAGGTGAGTGAGCGCTTTTCATTGCAACAATGGCAATCAGCATCACGCCAGATGTCATTGGCTTATCAACGTGGGCTCTACCGCACGGCAGGTGAGCGCGAAGTATGGTCGCAACGTCACCAAGGTTTTGCACCTTGGGAAGAACAACCCCATGCTGGCTAAAACTCCGCCAATTAACAATGAGAATGATATTCTTGAAGCCTATGCTGGCCTCGAAGGCCGCGATCTCATCCGCACTGTAACGCGGGACTACAAGGGCCGCACCGCACTGCTGTCATCATTCGGCGCAGAGTCGTCTGTTCTGCTGCATATGGTTTCAGAAATAGATCCTACTTTGCCAGTGGTGTTTCTCGATACCGAAAAACTTTTTCCCGAAACGATCGCGTATCGCAATCGCTTGGTTTTAGAATTAGGCCTGAAGAATATAAAGATATTCCATCCCAGCAAGGAAGACCTTGTAGAACAAGATCCAGATGGAAATCTGCACGCCAGTTTTCCTGATCAATGCTGCAACATTCGCAAAACCATTCCAATGGAACGCGCCTTTTTAAATTATGATGTGATGATTTCGGGCCGCAAGCGTTTCCATGGTGCAGGCCGTGCTGATCTGAAATTTGTGTCAATCGACGGCAATCGTTTGAAGGTTGAACCGCTGGCAGGTTTCACTGCATTCGATCTTCAGTCTTACATGATCAATCATCAGTTGCCGTCTCATCCCTTGAAGCTTGAAGGCTACCGATCAATCGGCTGCATGCCTCCTCAATGCACCAGCCCTGGTGGCACAGATGATAACCCTCGCGAAGGCCGCTGGATGGGCAATGACAAGACGGAATGCGGTATACACTTCACGGCAAACGGCAAAATTATTCGTACCGAAATACGCTCTGACCCTTAATTCGTAATTTCTGACCCTTAATTCGTAATTAGAGAGAGTTTGCATGTCACAATTCTGGTCTTTTGCCATTGTTGGGTTTTTTGCCCAGCTGATAGACGGAACCCTTGGCATGGGTTTTGGTATCATTTCATCTTCGGTTCTATTAGCTCAGGGGATTCCGCCTGCATTAGCATCTGCAAGTGTTAATGCTGCAAAATTACCGACAACTTTCACGGCTGCGATTTCACACTTCCTCAACAAAAATCACACTTGGGAACTGCTGATTGCGCTTTGCATTTTTGGTTCGCTAGGTGGTTTTGCAGGCGCAATGTTGCTGACGAGCTTAAAAGGCAAAGTGTTGTTTCATTTGATCAATGCTTACCTGTTGGGCATCGGCGGGCTTATCATATATCGCGGATTTCACAATATTTTACCGCATAAATTGCCAAGGTGGTTTTCGCGCTTTGTCGGTTTGGGCGGTGGTTTAGTGGAGGGCATTGGTGGTAGCTGGGGACCAATTGTCACGACAGGACTTCTTGGTGCAGGAATCGAAAGCCGTTACGCAATTGGTGCAACCAACATTGCCGAATTCGCCGTTAGTCTCGCGGTATTTTCTTCGTTTGTGTTCGCCTTTCTGATTGGTCATTGGCAAGGCGGCGCTGATTGGCATACAGTATTTTTGCCAGTTGCTGGGTTGGTGGTTGGCGGACTTCCTGCAGCACTCGCTGGCGGTTGGCTTTCTAAAATTGCTCCTCGCCGCGAGCTCACCGTTGTCGTGGGAATGTTGGCAATGGCAATTGGAACGTTTAGAATTGTGACGGGCTGATTAATTCACCAACGCCTGCTTCACGTCGTCAATGATGTCCTTGATATCTTCCAACCCAACCGACAAACGCAACATGCCGTCTGTAATGCCCATCATCGCGCGTGCCTCAGGACCGATGTTGCGGTGAGTGGTGGAGGCCGGATGGGTCATCAATGATTTTGCATCGCCAAGATTGTTGGAAATATCGACCACTTTCAAGTTGCGCAAAACATCGAAAGCTTTCTCCTTGCCGCCTTCAACCTCGAACGTCACCATTGTTCCACCAAGGCTCATTTGCTTTTTAGCAAGTGCGTATTGCGGGTGACTTTCAAGATGCGGATAAAGCACACGGCTCACGACTTTTGTCGCTTGCAGATGTTGCGCTACTGTCAAAGCAGATAAGCTTTGGGCTTCAACACGAAGCTTTAGTGTTTCCATGCCTTTGAGCAGAACCCAAGCATTGAAAGGTGAGATTGATGGGCCTGTGTGGCGCAGGAACGGCTTCAGCATTTCCTCTTTGAACTTGCGCGTTGAAACAATAGCGCCACCCAAAACACGCCCCTGCCCGTCGATGTGTTTTGTGCCTGAGTAGACGATAACATCAGCACCATAATTGAGTGGCTTTTGCAAAATCGGCGTAGCAAAAATATTATCCACAACAACCAAGGCTCCGGCCTTCTTGGCAACCTCGGCAACAGCACCAAGATCAACTAAATCGAGCGTCGGGTTTGAGGGCGTCTCCAGAAATACACATTTTGTTTCAGGGCGAATCGCGGCCGCCCATGCGCCTAGATCAGCGCCGTCCACGAGTGTATGCGTGATGCCAAATCGCGGCAAAATGCTGGTGATGACCTGGTAGCAAGAACCAAACAAGGCTTTCGAAGAAACGATGTGATCGCCCGCTTTAAGCTGACAGGCCAGGGCGCCAAACACGGCGGCCATGCCAGAAGCAACGGCATAACAAGCCTCAGCTCCTTCAAGCAAAGCCAAGCGTTCTTCAAACATTGAAACTGTGGGATTGCCGTAACGGCCATAAACATAGCCATCATCTTCGCCCATGAAACGCTTTTCAGCCGTTTCTGGCGCATCATAAACAAAGCCAGAATTGAGGAACAGCGCTTCAGACGTTTCGCCAAACGGCGTGCGCTCTAATCCGCCACGCACCAATTTCGTGGCATCGCCCCAGTTTGGTGCGTTCTTCGTACGAGTCTTTTTTGTCATTAGCTTTGGACCCAGGGAAGACCAGCGGCTTTCCAGCCATTCGTTTGGGCGCGGTGGCCTGAAGCATCTTTATCGCCTTCAAAGCCTTGAGCAATGTTCCAGCAATTTGTATATCCGGCGGCAGTTAACGCGTTGGCAGCAGAAGCCGAGCGCGCGCCGGAACGACAAAGGCACAAAATTTCAGCATCTTTCGGCAGACCCATGGCTTGCACTTCTTCTACAAAACGAGCGTTCACTTCCATGGTGGGGTAAACCTGCCACGATAAACGCACGAGGCGGTCAACCATCGGCACACCCACAAAAGTCCATTCTGGCTGTGTGCGTACATCGATCAGCACGGCTGCAGAATTACCCTTCAAGCGTTGATGCGCTTCAGTTGGTGGAATATCGCCTTGATACATTTTTAAACCCCTAAATTTGGCCGCACCATAGCGAACCGCCGCGGCAGCCGCAAAGGAAAATGACAGCTCATTCGGGTCAATTTTTTCGCGTGAATTTCTGACTTAAGGAGGTGAATGAACTGGCGCTTTCAAGTTAAACAATGAGCCTGCTAAGATCAAAATACCAGAATCTTTATCGGAGCCACTAAATGTCAAAACCACTGCCAAAACAAGCTGACGTTGTCATTATCGGCGGCGGCATTGTGGGCTGTTCTATTGCGTATCACTTAACCAAAATCGACATTACCAATGTGGTGGTGCTCGAGCGCAAGCAACTGACATCGGGAACCACCTGGCATGCCGCAGGTTTGGTTGGCCAGCTCCGCGCATCTCGCAATTTGACTGAATTGGCGAAATATACAGCAGGATTATTTGAAGGACTGGAAAAAGAAACCGGACAAGCAACCGGCTTCAAACAAAACGGTTCAATCTCGATTGCGCTAACCGAAGGCCGCATGGAGGAATTATTGCGCGGCGCTTCCATGGCCAAGAATTTTGGATTGGCCGTGGATGTTATCTCGCCAGAAGAAATCGGCAAGCGTGTGCCGCATTACAATTTGGATGGCGTGAAAGGAGGCGTGTTTTTGCCAAAGGACGGGCAAGTCAATCCCATCGACGTTACACAAGCATTGGCAGCTGGCGCCCGCAGCCGTGGCGCACAGGTTTTTGAAAATGTGAAGGTAACACGTATTCTCACAAACAAGGGGCAAGCCACCGGCGTTGAAACCACTGACGGCACAATCATGGCCGATAAGGTGGTGATGGCTACGGGAATGTGGTCGCGCGAGCTAGGCCGCTCAATTGGAGTGAACATTCCGCTTCATGCGTGCGAACATTTCTATATCGTATCAGAACCAATCGCAGCATTGCCGCGCAACATGCCCGTGGTGCGCGTGCCAGATGAATGCACCTATTACAAAGAAGACGCTGGCAAACTGATGGTTGGCGCATTTGAACCCGTCGCCAAACCATGGGGTGGCGGCGGTATTGATGATGAACATGCCTTCGTCACGTTGCCTGAAGATATGGATCATTTTGAACCGATCTTGGCCAATGCCATCAACCGCGTACCGTTGTTGGAAACAGCTGGCATTCAATTATTCTTCAACGGGCCAGAAAGTTTCACACCAGATAATCGCTATTACCTAGGCGAAGCACCGGAAGTGAAGAACCTGTTTGTAGCCACAGGCTTTAACTCCATCGGAATCCAGTCTTCTGGCGGCGCGGGCTTGATGCTCGCCGATTGGATCAAGAACGGCCATGCGCCTGTAGATTTGAACGGCATCGATGTAAGACGCATTCATCCGTTCCAATCCAACACCAATTATGTGCGCGACCGTGTGACAGAAACGCTTGGGCTGCTTTACGCAATGCATTGGCCATACCGCCAAGCCGAAACTGCGCGTGGGGTTCGGCGCTCTCCATTTCATCAGTACACGGATAAATTGGGTGCGGTGTTTGGTGAAGTGAATGGTTGGGAACGGCCAAACTGGTATGCGCGCGGAGGCATGACGCGCGAATACGATTATTCATATGGCCGCCAGAATTGGTTCCCTTGCGCCGAGCACGAAGCCAAAGCACTTATGAATGATGTTGTGTTCTTCGATCAATCTTCATTCGCCAAATTTGAAGTGGCGGGCCGCGATGCTTGTAAAGTGTTGAACAATATCAGCGCTAATAATGTGGATGTTGAGCCAGGCAAGATTGTCTACACCCAGTGGACAAATGAGCGCGGCGGCATTGAGGCTGATCTAACCGTAACACGCTTGGCCGAAGACAAATTCTTGGTCGTCACAGGTGCGGTTCCACAAACCCGCGACCTGGCTTGGCTGAGAAAGCACACACCTGCGGATGCGCATTGCATCTCAACCGATGTGACATCTGGCCTGCCAATGCTTTCGATCATGGGCCCAAAATCCCGCGCGCTTTTGCAAAAAGTATCTCGTACTGATTTCTCCAATGCAGCCTTTCCATTCGGCACGTCAAAAGAAATTGAAATCGGCTATGCCCGCGTACCCGCCAGCCGGATTACTTATGTAGGCGAACTGGGCTGGGAGCTTTACATGCCCGCCGAATTTGCAGCCCATGTGTTCGAAACGATCCAAGCTGCGGGCACGGAATTTAACCTCACCCCCGCTGGCATGCACACCATGAATAACGCTCGTATGGAAAAGGCCTATCGCCACTGGGGCCATGATATGTCGGATGAAGAAACCGTTCTCGAAGCAGGCCTCGGATTTGCCATTGCTTGGGATAAGCCCGGTGGGTTCATCGGGCGTGAGGCATTGCTAAAACAAAAGGCCCTGCCCGTTTTGCCAAAACGTTTGATTTGTATTTCATTGATCGATGCCAGTGAAACAGCACCTATGATTTATCACGAAGAGCCGATTTATCGAAATGGCGTAAATGTTGGCTCAACCACATCGGGTGCATGGGGCCACCGAGTGAACAAATCTCTGGGCCTCGGTTATGTGAAAAACAGCGAAGGCGTGACTAAAGAATGGATCGATTCCGGCAAGTGGGAAGTTGAATTGGCTTGGAAACGTTATGAGGCTAAGGTGCAATTGGGGAGTTTCTACGATCAGAAAGGTGAACGCATTAAAGCTTAAGATCAAGCGTTCGGCGTTTTCAAATTTTGTTCTTTAAAAAGAACGATTGTTGCACTATATTGAATAACAATCATAACAGGAGGCCCATGATGGCATTGCAACTAGGTGATATTGCTCCAGATTTCGAAGCCGACACAACCGAAGGCCGCATCCACTTTCACGACTACATTGAAGGCTCTTGGGCCATGATTGTGTCTCATCCCAAAGATTTCACACCCGTTTGCACCACCGAGCTTGGCTCCATGGCAACTTTGAAACCAGAGTTCGACAAGCGCGGCGTGAAGATGATCGGTATCTCGGTTGATAGCGTCGATGACCACTTGCGCTGGAAGGGCGACATCAAGGATGTGACTGGTTCTGATGTGAATTACCCAATGATTGGCGATAGCGATCTGACCGTCGCTAAACTCTATGGCATGATCCACCCAAATGCATCTGGCAACGCCAAGAGCCGCACCGCTGCTGACAACGCAACGGTTCGCAATGTGATGATTGTTGGACCTGACAAAAAGATCAAATTGATTTTAACTTACCCGATGAGCACAGGCCGGAACTTCCACGAGATATTGCGCGTCATCGACTCGTTGCAATTGACGGCAACCAAATCAGTAGCCACGCCTGCAAATTGGAAACAAGGCGAGGATGTGATTATTCTTGGCTCCGTTTCAGACGAAGCTGCAAAGGAAAAATTCCCGCAAGGTTGGAAAACGCTGAAACCTTATTTGCGCATTGTTAAACTCTAAACTTCGCCAATTCGAAAAATACTGAACCCTAGATGCAGATCTGGGGTTTTTGTTTTCAGAGTCGTCATGTAGTGTCAAATGACAAAAGGACTTCGATTATGCCCTTGCTCAACAATGCCCTCGAATTGCAAACTGAAGCAACTGCATGGCGCAGACATTTGCACCAAATTCCTGAATTACAATATGACGTGATTGAGACTGCCAAATTCATAACCGCTAAACTGAAATCTTTTAACTGTGATGAGATCATGACTGGTCTAGGCCAATCTGGAATCGTTGCAATCATCCACGGCAAAAATGGCAAAGGTGATTGCATTGGCCTACGTGCTGACATGGACGCGCTGCCCATTACCGAAGCCACCAACTTACCCTATGCCTCCAAAATTGCTGGCAAGATGCATGCCTGCGGCCATGATGGGCACTCCGCAATGTTGCTTGGCGCTGCAAAGCATCTGGCTGAAACCCGTAATTTTTCTGGCTCTGTGGCGCTCATATTCCAGCCAGCTGAAGAAGGCGGTGCCGGTGCCAAGGCTATGATTGATGACGGAATGATGGACCGATTTAATATCAGCCGCGTATTTGGCATGCATAATCTGCCTGGATTAGCGCTCGGTTCATTCGCGTCGGGCGATGGCGCTATCATGGCTGCAGCCGACAAATTTGATATCATCATCAAAGGCCGCGGTGGTCATGCCGCACTTCCGCATCAAACGCTTGATCCCGTTGTTGCTGGCTCACAGTTAGTCATTGCCCTACAAAACATCGTATCACGCAACACGGACCCTTTGGCATCACTCGTGATTTCAGTCACAAAATTTCAGGCAGGTGATGCCTACAATGTGATCCCACAACAAGCCAGCATTGCCGGAACTGTGCGCACGCTTCAGACGGAAATGCGCGACATTGCAGAGCGCCGCATCCGCGAAACAGCGCAAGGCATAGCGCTGGCAAGCGGTGTTCAAATTGAAATTCAATATAGCCGCTATTATCCAGTGACTTTCAATCACACCAAAGAAACCGAACTCGCCTTATCAGTCGCGCGCGATGTAGCAGGCAAAGCCAAAGTTGATAGCAATATCCCGCCCACCATGGGCGCCGAAGATTTCTCATTTATGCTCGAAGAAAGACCAGGATCATTTATTTTTATGGGCAATGGTGATAGCGCAGGCCTTCATCATCCTGAATACAATTTCAATGATGAAGCAATTTCGCATGGCGTAAGCTATTGGGTCCGTTTGGTGGAAACGGCGCTGGCCTAACTCCACCAATCTTTCGCGTTGAATTTACCCGCAGCCTGCTCGATCACATGCGCCGTCTGAAAAAGCGTTTCCTCGTCAAACGGCTTCCCGATCAACTGCAATCCCAGCGGCAAGCCTTCCGACGACAGCCCCGCAGGCACAGCAATACCCGGCAATCCCGCCATGTTCACAGTGACCGTGAAAATATCATTCAGATACATTTGAACTGGATCCGTAATTTCACCCGGCGCAAAGGCTGCACTTGGCGTTGCAGGAGTGAGCACCACGTCTACCTTGCTCCACGCCTTGTCAAAATCCTGTTTAATCAGTGTACGGACTTTTTGGGCTTTAACATAGTAAGCATCATAATAACCAGCCGACAGAACATAAGTGCCAATCATCACGCGGCGCTGCACTTCTTTGCCAAAACCTGCGGCGCGGGTTTTTTCGTAAGTATCAATCAGATCATCCCCCGATACACGCAGACCGTAACGCACACCATCGTAGCGCGCGAGGTTTGATGAGGCTTCAGCGGGCGCTACGATGTAATAGGCTGGAAGTGCATATTTTGTATGAGGCAGCGAGATCTCAACAATCTCCGCGCCTTGCTCTTTCAACCATTGCGCGCCCTTATCCCAAACCGCATTGATTTCCGACGACAGACCATCAGGGCGATACTCTTTGGGAACTCCAATACGGAGGCCCTTGATTGATTTGCCTATAGCCTTCTCATAATCCGGCACAGGCAAATCAACCGAAGTCGTATCCTTATCGTCCACCGATGCCATGGCTTTGAGCATGATCGCAGCATCGCGCACATCACGCGTAATTGGGCCAGCCTGATCAAGCGAAGATGCAAAAGCAATCGTACCCCACCGCGAAACCCGGCCGTAGGTTGGCTTGATGCCCACAGTGCCCGTGAATGCCGCCGGCTGGCGGATCGAGCCACCCGTGTCGGTGGCAGTAGCTGCCGCACAAATATGAGCAGCGACCGCAGTGGCCGACCCACCCGACGAACCGCCGGGAACCAAGGCGGCGTTCGAATTGTTGCGACGCCAAGGATTAGTCACGCCGCCATAATAACTGGTCTCATTTGATGAACCCATCGCAAATTCATCCATGTTGAGCTTGCCCAACATCACGGCACCTTCGTTCCACAAATTTTGCGTAACGGTGGATTCATAACCTGGCTTGAAACCATCCAAAATATGGCTGCAGGCTTGCGTGTGCACGCCTTTGGTAGCGAACAAATCCTTGATGCCAAGCGGTATGCCTTCGAGCGCACCGCCCTCGCCCTTGGCGAGCTTTGCGTCAGATGCCATGGCCATGGCGCGGGCTTGGTCTGGCGTTTCAGCAACATAGGCGCTGAGAATCTTGGCTTTTTCAATAGCCGCAATATAGCTATCGGTGAGCTCGACAGCCGAAATTTCGCGAGCCTTCAATTTGGTGCGGGCTTCAGCGATGGTAAGATTTGTAAGGTTGGTCATTCAACAACTTTCGGCACCATGAAGAAATCATCTTCGCTGGCGGCTGCGTTCTGGGTGATGGCTTTTGGATAGTGACCGTCAGTCACCACATCTTTGCGCTTCTTCATGCTCTGCTCGATAACCGAAGTGAGTGGCTGGATATTTTCCACATTAACTTCATTGAGTTGCTCAACAAAGTTGAGAATAACGTTCAACTCGCCAGCAAGCTTAGGCAGATCTTGATCCGCCACTTTTATACGCGCCAGACGCGCCACGCGCCGCACTGTTTTTTCATCAACCGACATGGACTATCCTTGATTTGATTGGCCGCTTCCTAGCAAGAGATTAGCTTACCTGCAACTTGGCTTTCTGTTTGCCCTCAACATCAAAATTGGTAGGATCAAGCCATCGTTCAAAACCAGCCTTAATCCGCGGCCATTCATTATCAATGATTGAAAACCAAGCGGTATCACGGCTGCGCCCTTTGACGATCATGTGCTGACGGAAAATGCCTTCAAATGTAAAGCCAAATCGTTTGGCTGATACGATAGATGGTGCGTTCAATGCATTGCACTTCCACTCAAACCGACGACAGCCAAGACTTTCGAAGGCGTGTTGCATAAACAAATAAGTGGCTTCGGTGGAAGCGCGAGTTTGTTGCAAAGCTGGGGATATTAGAATATTGCCGATTTCGATTACCCCATGAGCAGGATCAGCACGCATGAAAGAACCCATGCCAAGCGCCTTGCCGTCAACCACATAAGCATAAAACCAAGGGTCACGTTTTGCTGCGCTTGACGCTAACCAATCTATAAAGGAATCTTCATCCGCAAACGGGCCCGAAAACAGATAGTCCCAAACCTCATCATGGCCATTTATGGCATTCCATAGATCTTGGCCATGCTGAGCTGGATTCAACGCTTCGAGTGCAACATAGCGGCCTTCAATGCTGCGCAAATCAGGCAACGTGCCTGGCGGCAGTGGATCAACGAAGGGGCCAATGGGGCGTTCAACCGGAGTTTCAATTTTCATGAAACACTCAGTAACAACTGATCTAAGAACATTCAAAGGAAAAAGAAGAATAGGTGCCGGCTCGGGCTATTGTAAACGAGGAGGCCACTCGATTCACGGCCCGCGCCGGCGAGCCTGGCGAAATCAGGAGATGCGGCGGGCCTGATCCCGTAGGCTTTTCAAGAAAGGTGCTGGAGGAACGGCGCTTCGGTGCAGGAACCGCCGTTCCTCTTAGGTAATGCCCGGTGCCTTGGAGAAAGCTAACGGACGTATTCGAATTCATGTATAACTTTATGCATCTCAGGGCACAAAAAAGCCAGCGTAACCTATGGTAAACGCCGGCCGTTCTATTTTAACGATGAATCGTTAAGGTAAACAGTTAGACAATTTCATCCGGTACATTTGAAGGATCAGCGGCATCATCTGGCAAATGCATTTCTAATGGCAGTTGTTCTGTTCCATCAAGTGGCTCTTCATCCGCCGTCAACTCATCCGTCACGCGCGGCATCGGCACATCAAAGCCTGGTGGAATATTGCCGTCTAAAAGTCCAGCAGCTTTCAATTCATGCAGTCCAGGCAAATCTGTCAGCTCATTCAATCCGAAGTGACTGAGAAATTCTGGGGTTGTGCCATAGGTCACAGGACGCCCGGGGGTCTTCCGCCTGCCCCGCATCCGCACCCAACCAATTTCCAAAAGATTATCAAGCGTACCTTTTGAAATCGCCACACCGCGAATGTCTTCAATCTCAGCGCGGGTTACGGGTTGATGATAAGCACAAATCGAAAGTGTTTCGAGCGCCGCTTTGCTCAATTTTTTCTGCTCAGTAGTTTCGCGACGTAAAATTGTGCTCATATCAGCTGCGGTGCGGAACGCCCATTTGCCAGATACTTGAACCAGATTGACGCCGCGATTTTCGTAGTTATTTTGCAGGTCAACAAGCAGACCTAAAATATCTGCGTCCTCAGCCAAAAACTCTTGGAATTTTTCAATTGCGATCGGTTCGGCAGAAGCAAACAACATGGCTTCAATAATCCGCAAATTTTGACTGCGGTCTGCATGCGGATGCATGGTCACAACGGTCTCTTGCGGCTCGTCAGACATTTCAAGTTCACTTTCAACTGGCAAGGCATTTGCGTGCAAGATCAATTTCCTTCAACTGCCGCCAAAACGCGGCGGCGCATGTATATGGGTTCAAACGCCTGTTCCTGGCGCATTTCAATACGCCCATCGCGAGCTAATTCAAGGCTTGCTGTGAAACTCGAAGCGCGCACAGATCTGCGTGTTTCGGGGCTCGACAAATACCGCTCCAGCCAGGTGTCAAATGCACCCCACTCATCCATTGTGCCAACAAGCCTCTCAAGGGCTTCACGCGCCTCTTTGATCGACCATGTCGGTTGGCGTTTCACTGTATAGGTCTGGCGCACCACTTTGCGCTGGCGACGGTCTGCATAGGCTTTCAATAGATCAATCAGATTGTCCGAATATTCGCGCTGCACGTCAACCACCAATGGCTGCGGGTCACCACGTTCAAATACTTGAACACCAAGCTGGGGCATCGCCATAATTCTTGCAGAAGCATCGCGCATTGCTGCCAAGCGCTGCAACCGGAATGCAAGGCGTGCCGCCATGTCTTGCGGCAATGCTTCATCAGTACTCGGCGGTGCAGGAATCAGCAATCGTGATTTGAGATAAGCAAGCCAGGCTGCCATCACCAGATAATCTGCCGCCACATCGAGGCGCATTTTTTGTGCGCGCTCAATAAAACTGAGATATTGGTTGGCAAGTGCCAAAATTGAAACTTGCGCCAAATCAATTTTGTGCGCACGAGCCAATTCTAAAAGCAAATCCAGCGGGCCTTCAAAACCGCCTACATCGACAATCAACTCCGCAGCATCAGGTTCAGGCACAACGCGCAGCGGCGCTTGGCCATCAGGCCACGCGTCTTGCTGCATTGGTGTTTGTGCATCTGCCACAGTTTCAATCTCCATCGCAAAGCTGTTTACGCAATTTGGCGTCGCGATTCGAATGTTATGGCAAGCTTATCCCCAGTTTCAAACGCTGAGAATGGCTTCCAAGTCGTTCAGAGCCTGCTTTTTATCATAAGGCAGGGGTTTTCGCTTTGCTTTGAGCGCAGTTTTTGCCCTTCGCATCGCTTTGCCTGCAAGCGGAACAGCAGCATCACCCACTTCTTCCATCTCACTTAATACACCATTACAATGCAAAAGCATATCACAACCCGCAGCAAGTGCCATTTGAGCTTTCTCGGTGAATGTGCCTTGCAGTGCTTTCATCGACAAATCATCAGTCATCAACAAGCCTTCAAACCCAATCAGCTTGCGCACAACATTCTTGATAATCTTGCGCGATAATGTTGCGGGATAATCTTTATCAAGAGCTTCATAAATCACGTGAGCAGTCATCGCCATCGGACAGTCGGCGAACGAAACGAATGGTAGAAAATCAACTCTTTCAAGTTCCATGCGTGTTGCTTTGACCACTGGCAGATTATGATGGCTATCAACTTCCGCGCGGCCATGGCCTGGAATATGCTTCATCACCGGCAATATGCCGCCTTCCATCAAGCCCACAGTGTGCATGCGAGACAGTGTCATTATTTGATCCGTGCGCATCGAGTAGGCGCGGCTTCCGATCACGTCATGAGCACCAGGTTGCGGCACGTCCAACACTGGCAGGCAACTAGATGTGATACCAATCTCGTACATATCATCAGCCATCAAACGGCCAACACTGCGTGCGGTGCGCAAAGCTAATGAAGCACACCGATCATATTGTTTTCCATATTCCATTGCTGCTGGATATTTCCGCCAGTAATTTGACGGCGGACCTAACCGCTGAACGCGGCCACCTTCCTGGTCGATGAACACAGGAGCATCTTTACGCGCCACAGCGCTGCGAAATTGGGCTGTTAAATTTCGAATCTGGTCTGGGCTTTCGCAGTTCCGTTTGAAAACAATCAAACCCCACGGATTTGTTTTTTTGAAGAATTGTACTTCTTCTTGCGACAACGCAAGGCCAGCGCAACCGCTGATAAAAGACCGAATCGTCATGTTTGTCTGTCAAACTTTCAGTAATAAAAATCTAGTTGAAGCTAATACTACTGCCTGTGTACTAGACAGTCTCTTTCACCAGCCGCAAAAAGCGACGAGCAAAGGTTGGAAGCGACATTTGATGTGGCCATCGGACCAATATTAAGGCGGTAGCGCGTACTTCCAGCCACTTGAGCCTGCTCGATAATCGGCGCATAGCGCTTGATGATTTCGCCGTGCTTAGCAACCAGGCGGCCATATTCCGCATTTGCTTCAGACTTGCTCTTGAACGACGCCAGCTGAGCAACGTAAGCGCCTGTCGGCGTCGCAGGCGCCGGCGCAACAATTTTCGGAGCCACTGCGGCCACCTGCTGAGTTGGCGCAGCTGTTTCTACAGCAGGAGCAGTTGCAACAGGCGACGTAACTGAAGACGTTGAATTTGCTGGCTCCGTTTTAAAGAGATCCAAAAGTGTCTTGCGTTTCTTGGGAACTTCTACAGGGGCAATTTCTGCATCAGCAATCTGCGTGCCCTGCCCAACTACTGAGTCTCCATACAGTCCGGAATCGCCTTGGGTGCTGGAATTCAATTTTCTAGTCGAAGAAACAGACTTGTTTTGTTGTGCTAACTTCGAAGGTGGCACCAAGACAACCGGTTTGGACCCCAATGATTTCTCTGAACCCGCAAGTTTTTTTGGCTGAGCAATCTTAGGAATAATTTTTTTGTCCGGCACGATGGCAGCAGGTTCAGGTGGCGTGTCTGTAATCACCTCGGCAGCAGGTGTTGAAGTTTCCACTTTTGGAGTGATAGCTTCAGCGCCTGCTGCACTGGTCACAGCTGCTGTTTCAGGATTAACAGGAGTTCCAGGTACCACCGGAAGCGCAACTGCTGCCGTGCTTTGGGCACCGGCAGCAGGAGTAATGATTGTCTCAGCAGTTTTAACTACATCTGTTTTACCAGAAGGATCAAGCGACCCCTGAGGTGCAGGCGCAGCGCCACCGCCGGGTGGCGGAGGCAGCGGAAGTGGCGTTCCGTCGCTACCAGTGCCCGCGCTTGGAGCTGGTACCGCTGGAGCAAGATCAACAGGTGCAGCATTATTGGAAGGTTGCACCGGTGTTTCCTCACTTGGCACCATTTGACCACCAGACACTTCACGGTCACCAACAATGCGGTCATAAATCAGCTTCTTCGAAGAATTTACCGCCTTGCCTGCCGCAGCGTTATCTGTTGCTGTTGCATCAGGCGCAGCTTTGGCTGGCTTTGCAGGAGCGGCCACTACAGGAACTTCGGTTTGAGTACCCGAAAGCTTTCCGCCGTTCTTGATGTAGTTGTTATAGCCCCACCAACCCAATAGCCCAGCCACAACAGCAAGACCAATCAATGATAGCAATATCAGCGGCGTATATGAACGCGGTTGTTCTTCTTCATAGCCAGTTTCAACCTCACGGTACGCTTGGCTATATTCATCAGCAGTGGCACGACGTGTTGGCCGCGGCGCTGGCTGTTCAAATATATCATCTTCTTCACCTTCGGCACGAGCAGCGGAGGCTGGTCGCGGAACAGGTGGTAGATTTGGCCTTAAACTGCGCGCAGCATCGCTGCCAAAAGCCGAGGCAGGTGAATTAAATCCGGCTGCTGGCGAGCGTTGCTGTGGCACCTGAAGACGAGGAGGCGTTGGACCTGTCGTTTGCGGGAAAGGTTGCCGAGATTGCGGATTAAACGGCGGAGGTGGCGTATAGCCTGTGGCTGGATCAATTGGCCGATAAGCAGGTGGAGGGACAGGCGCATAACCCTGCGGAGGTTGCTGATAACCAGTTGGATATTGCGGCGTCTGTTGAGGAAAATAAGGTTGACCCGTGGGGTAAGCCGGGGCTTTCGGATACGCTTGTTGTGGTGCGGCTTGTGGCGGAGGTGGCGCAGCCCGAGCCGGCACGGCTTGCCCTCCACCAAGAGGTGGGCGTGGCGGTGCAATCTGGTTTGAATAGCCATTCTGTGGTGCAGGATTTTGCGGGGCTGGGCGCTGCACTTGCGGAGCTGAACGTGATGCAGGTTGAGCAGTTGTTGCTGCAGGACGTGCGGCAGATTTGGGCTCGTCGTCAGCGAATGTAAATTTGGGCTTTTCGCCGTTTCCATTAACATTAACATGAGTTGGAATTGCGGCCTCTGCCCTTTGCTTGGCAGCTGCCACACGCTGTTCCGCTAACTTTTCAGCAGCGTCGCGCTGAGCTTTCAATTTATTGGCCAATGCATCAGGCGATGTCGGTGCCGTGCGCGGCGTTGTTGGCACAACAGGCCTGGGTGCAGCTGCAGCGGGCCGTGCTGGCACAACACCCACTGGAGCTGCTGACGCTTGCGCAGCCACAGGCTTCGGCGCTGGCCGTGGAGCCATCGGCGCTGGTTTAACTGGTGGCGCAGCAGCTTTAGGCGCAGCCACAACAGGAGCCGGAACATCAGGCACTATTGTTCCGCGGAATTCACCTGCAACCTTTGGCAAATCCTTTGGTGCTACGGCGTTATCTTTCGTGCCAATGCCAAGGCGTTCGCGCCAATTGCGTTTATCAGTGCCACCCGTCGAATTTTGGTCCATTGTCACTTCATCCGTTGTTACATTTCCGAGGCGGGTTGAACGCCAAGGAGCCCGAGACCATTTGCTAGACAATAGCGAATCACCCTCAGGAAAGCGAGCCGCGTTAATGTTATGTTATCCTGATCTTGCAAAATAAATCTTAATTGCGGCAGTTCTTTGCCCTTATTCCATAAAGAATGAAAATCACTAGCTAAGTCATAGAGATAGAACGATATTCTATGTGGTTCATGAGCCATCGCTGCAGCCTCAATTACCCGTGGAAAAGCGGCAATTCTTAATATCAAAGCCTTTTCAGCTTCATCCATCAACAAACTGAAGTCAATTTGAGCATCGGTCTGTAAACCCGCGGCCTCAGCATTACGCAGCACCGAGCAAATTCGGGCATGAGCATACTGCACATAAAACACCGGATTATCCTTCGACTGTTCAGTCACCTTGGCAAAATCAAAATCCAGCGGCGCTTCATTTTTCCGGTATAGCATCATGAAGCGCACAACGTCTGGGCCAACCTCTTCGACAACTTCGCGTAAGGTTACGAACTCGCCTGCCCGCTTGGACATGCGTACTGGTTCGCCATTGCGATAGAGTTTTACGAGTTGGCAAAGCTTGGGATCAACTTGAACAGCACTCCACCCGACCAAAGCAGCAGCAACGGCCTGTAACCGTTTAACATACCCACCATGGTCTGCACCCAGCACATAAATCAGCTGCTTGAACCCGCGATCAATTTTGTTTTGGCTATACGCAACATCAGATGCAAAATATGTAAAACTGCCATCGGATTTAAGCAAAGCCCGGTCAACATCATCGCCATAAGCAGTAGACCTGAACAATGTCTGTTCACGGTCTTCCCAATCTTCATTCACCTCACCTTTTGGTGGCAGCAATCGACCTTCATACACATCACCGGATGCGCGTAGTTTTGCAATTGTCTTGGCAACCGACCCATCTGCCTGCAAAGATTTTTCTGAAAAGAAAACTTCTTGTTCGATATCAAGCGAAGCCAGATCATCGCGGATCATAACCATCATCATTGAAATGGATTTATCGCGCACCACGGCATGCCAATCGTTTTTACCAAGTAGAGACTTGCCGTATTCTTTAGCAAGAGCCTCGCCCACTGGTTTCAAATAATCACCCGGGTAAAGCCCTGCTGGAATTTCACCAATCTCTTCGCCCAGTGCTTCACGGTAACGCAGATATACTGACTCCGCCAATACGTTCACTTGGCCACCAGCATCATTCATATAATATTCTTTGGTCACATCATAACCAGTGAACTTCAGCAACGAAGCAAGCGCGTCGCCAAACACCGCACCCCGACAATGGCCAACATGCAATGGGCCAGTTGGATTAGCCGAAACATATTCAACATTCACTTTTTCATGTGCACCAATGTACGACGAACCAAATTGATCAGCGGCATCAAGTGCAGCCTGCAACACGCGCGGCCAAATAGCTTCTTTCAGTTTGATATTGATAAAGCCCGGCCCAGCCACAGTCACGCTTGCTGTGTCAGGGTCAAGCGCCAACAATGGCACAAGCAAATCTGCAACCGAACGCGGATTCATGCCCGCAGGTTTGGCCAGTACCATTGCAGCATTAACTGCCACATCACCGTGCGTTGCATCGCGCGGCGGCTCAGTGGTCAGCTTGCTCAAGTCAAGACCAGCAGGCAACTTCCCATGCTCCACCAAGGTTTCAACTGCACGCGCAACAACACCCTGGAAATGGGCGAAAAGATTCATGATTCTGATATTAACCCGTTAAAACAATTCAGTGCGCTGACTATCGGAAAAGCGGGTCGAGGTCAAACAAACGCTTGTGTTGATCAAGTGCATAACGATCAGTCATGCCAGCAATAAAATCGCACACCTGCCTTGCATAGCGGCTTTGATCTGAAATCGGGTGATCTTCGCGCCAATCAGCTGGCAGAAGTTTTTCGTCATTCATGAAAGCATCAAACAAATCGCGGATCACCCTTTGGGCCCGCTCCATAATATCCATCACCCGTTCGTGGCGATACATTTTTTGCGTGAGAAAACCTTGCAGCACTCTGTTGTTCTCTCGCATTTGATCGCTGAACTGTATCAGAGGTTTGCCAAGTTCGCGCACTGCGTCACTCGATTTAACATGAGACTTGGCAATATTCTTTTGCCCCTCGCCCAAAACATCCGCCACCATTGCTGATATCAAGCGCCGCACTGTTTCGTGAATAACACGATTTGAATCAAGATTGGGATAAGCCGCAAGAACCTCACCAAGCGCCTGCCCCACCAAAGGAATATCACCCAGATCAATTATGTTGAATAGCTTTGCCCGCAAGCCATCATCAAGATCATGCGCGTTGTATGCGATGTCATCTGAAACCGCCGCCACTTGCGCTTCGGCTGATGCAAAGCTCGACAGTTTTAAATCATGTACTTCCGCATATTCAATAATAGCAGCAGGCAAACCTGTCTCTGAATAATGGCCCATTGCATGGCCTTCGCCATCGATCAGCGGCCCGTTGTGTTTAACCAAACCTTCAAGAGTTTCCCAAGTGAGATTAAGACCATCAAACTCGGCGTAACGGCGCTCCAGCTTGGTAACAATGCGCAAAGTCTGCGCATTATGGTCAAACCCGCCGTAAGCTTTCATCAAATTATCCAGCTCGCGCTCTCCAGCGTGGCCAAAAGGCGTGTGCCCCAAATCATGGGCCAAAGCCAAAGCCTCAGTCAAATCTTCATCGAGCCGCAGGGCCCGCGCGATTGTGCGTGCAACTTGTGCAACTTCGATCGAGTGCGTTAGACGCGTGCGGTAATGATCGCCCTCGTGAAACACAAAGACTTGAGTTTTATGTTTAAGCCTGCGGAAAGCTGAAGAATGAATGATCCGATCCCTATCTCGCGCAAAGGCACTGCGCGAGGGCGCATCGGGTTCGGCCACGACCCTGCCCCGGCTTTGGTTAGAATGAGCGGCATATGATGCAAGACTCGACATTAAACTGACCATTGACATTTTCGTACGAAAACACAACATCTACACTATGTCCGAGCCACAAATCAGTGTCACCGCCCGCGCCGCCAAGCGTATCCACGAGATTGCCGCAAAGGAACACGCTGCTGCTGCATTACGTATTGCAGTTAATGGCGGCGGATGCTCCGGGTTCCAATATGATTTCGTATTCAGCGATAAATCGGAAGATGATGACCGCGTTTTTGAACGTGATGGTGCGCGTGTGTTAGTAGACGCAACATCATTGGGCTTCATGGCTGGATCGGAACTCGACTTTATTGATGATCTGATGGGCCAATCATTCCGCATCCAAAATCCGCTTGCTAAATCATCTTGCGGCTGCGGCACAAGTTTTTCTTTCTGATGCGCATTGCCACATGGAACGTTAACTCCGTCAAAGCCCATCTTGAATCTGTCACTACTTGGCTGAACGAAGCAAAGCCCGATGTGGTGTGCTTTCAGGAAATCAAATGCGAAGGCCACGCCTTCCCGATCACGCATTTTGAAGAAATGGGTTACCGCGCCGAAGTTAACGGGCAGAAAACTTACAATGGCGTAGCATTGCTCTCAAAATTGCCGATGGAAGATGTGCAAATTGGACTGCCCGGCGATGAAACAGACGAACAAGCGCGCTTCATCGCAGCAACGGTAATTGATGGCACCAAAGCTCTCCGAGTTTGCGGCCTTTATCTTCCGAACGGCAACCCTGCTCCCGGCCCGAAATATGATTACAAACTAGCATGGATGGAACGCCTGAAAGCATTCGCTAAAGCCGAGCTTCTGAAAGAAGAAGCTTTTGTTCTGGCTGGAGATTACAATGTAATTCCCAATCCTCAAGATGCGCGTAATCCACAAAATTGGGTGACCGATGCATTGTTTTTGCCGCACACCAGACAATCGTTTCGCGAGCTTGAAGCACTTGGGTTGATCGATGCTTACCGCGCCCTGTACCCATCCAAAATCGAATATAGCTTTTGGGATTACCAAGCTGGCGCTTGGCCCAAAA
The DNA here is from genome assembly GCA_964244815.1 of uncultured Aestuariivirga sp. Taxonomy (GTDB): domain Bacteria; phylum Pseudomonadota; class Alphaproteobacteria; order Rhizobiales; family Aestuariivirgaceae; genus Aestuariivirga. Next base: position 75,756 of record CAXTKH010000002.1, read on the forward strand.
ACAACGGCATCCGGATCGATCACCTGCTCTTGTCGCCTCAAGCTGCAGACAAACTGGCTAGCGTTGAAATCCACAAGCACGTTCGTGGCCATGACAAGCCGTCAGATCACGTGCCGGTGATGATCGAGTTGCAATAAAAAAAACCCGCCGGTTTTCACCGACGGGCTTTACAACTCTAACTCAGATACAAATTACTTTGTAACCGGAGCCTTCACGCCGAAAGCAGCGAAGCTGGCTTCGAATGGCTTGAATGCGCTCTTTGCAGCAGCAGCATAAAGTTCGCCGAGCTTTGTGAATTCAGCAACAGTTGCATCAAATGTTTCTTTTGCAAAAGCTTGTTGAACAGCAACAGCATTTTCAAAAGACTTGGCAGCAACTGCTTTTTCCCAATGGCTGGCTGACTTTTCAAAAGATTTTTTAGAGAAATCGGCAACTTCAGTTGCAACAGCTTGATAACCTTTGGTCATCGCAGCAGTCGAAGCAGTCATCGCTTCCATACCTTCTTTGCTGGCTGATTGCATATCTTCAAATGATTTCATCATGGTATTCTCCAATAAAACGGGGGTTCGTTATTCGATGAGCTGTATCTAGGTGCATCGCACCATTTAGTCAAGTATTATTTTGCATTGCAACATAAACCAGTTTTCGACTATGACCCGCCGATATTTTTGACTCGGTCTTTACCGCTTGGTAAGCCTGAGACATTTAAAGGTTTAACCAAATATGTGATCATTGGGGGCAATTATCACAAAAACGAATTTTTTGAAGGTGCTGCCTTGTGATAAACAGCCCTCGTTAAAGGTGAACGTTCTGATGTTTGTAACCCGCATTGCAGTAAGATTTAGAGCTTTGGCGCTAGTTGCGCTCGCCCTGCTATTGCTCTCACCTTCTCTTGCCACTGCAAAACCAGAATTTTCTTCAATAACTGTCGATGCGCGTACAGGCGCTGTTTTGTTCAGCGATAAACCAGATGGCCTCCGCCATCCGGCGTCACTTACAAAGATGATGACACTCTATGTGTTGTTCCAGGATCTGAAAGCTGGTCGCATTAACCGGAACACCCAATTTCGCGTGTCTGCGCGCGCTGCGGCCATGGCACCGTCAAAATTAGGCTTGCGCGCTGGAAGCACGATTACCGTCGATGAAGCAATCAAGGCCCTTGTCACAAAATCTGCAAATGACGCGGCCGCAACTATTGCTGAGAATCTGGGTGGAACAGAATCAAACTTTGCGGCTCGCATGACGCGCGTGGCACATTCCATCGGCATGAGCCGGTCTTCGTTCCACAATGCTTCTGGCCTTCCAAACCCCGACCAATTTACGACAGCGCGTGATATGGCGACATTAGGACTTCGTCTGATGCGCGATTTTCCACAATATTATCCGTACTTCCGGATCACAGCTTTCAATTTTCATGGCCGCACAATTCGTAGCCATAATAAACTTGTTCAAAACTACCAAGGCACAGATGGCATAAAAACTGGATACATCGCAGCTGCCGGATTTAATCTCGTAACATCTACAAAGCGCGGTGACAAACGTTTGGTGGGCGTTGTCTTGGGTGCAAGGTCGTCTGGTGCGCGTGGTGCATATATGATGCGCATGTTGGAAAGCAAGTTCGCACAAGCCAAAAATGGCGTAACAGTCGCAGCCTTGGCTGGGTCGTCGAAGGGCGTGATTAATCCTGTTGCAGTCGCAACCGAGACAGCCCCAACACAATCAGAAAAAGCCCAGCTGGCTGAAGTCGCTGCAGACGCATCAGTCGATAACGCAAGCGATGAAGACCAGAGCGACGAAACCACCACGGCTTCAACGACTCCAAAAGTAATAGAAGCCGACTTGGCAGCAGTGGATTCATCTCGTAAACCATCCGGCAAATTACCGTTCGCTGTGAAATCCGTTTCGGCAGAACCAGATACCTTTGCCGACAGCATAAAGCAGAGCTGGAACATTCAAGTCGGTGCGTTTCCCGACAAGCAACTTGCTCAGGCAAAACTGACTTCGCTAAAAGGCCGCTCATTGCCTTTACTCGAAGGCAAGGCCGCTTACACGATTGCCACCAAGCAAAACGGAAACTTTGTTTATCGCGCTCGCTTTGCAGGCTTTGACTCTGAATCGGCAAAGAAAGCCTGCAAGGCAATTTCTGAACTTGGATTGCAATGCCAAGCGGTCCAACCCCTCACTTGACACTGTTCAAGTTCAGCGGCATTTTATCCACGTAATCAACAGGAAACTGCGAAACTTGGGCTAACGCTTACAAGTGCAGACGAGGAATTCGTTATGCATTTACAAAACAGCAAAGCTATTGATCCCACGATCTGGGACAAGGATCACAAACACCTCCTCCATCCATTCACTCACTTCGATAGTTTTAAAATCGAAGGGTCAATGATCATCACTGAAGCCAGTGGCTGCATGATCAAGGATTCAAACGGCAATGAATATCTCGACGGCCTCGGAGGCATGTGGTGCGTGAATGTGGGTTATGGCCGCAATGAAATCGCTGAAGTTATGGCAGATCAAGCAAGGCAACTAGCCTACGCTAATCCATTCGTGGATATGACAAACGCCCCCGCTGCCGAACTGGCTAGTAAACTGGCGGAACTGGCACCTGATAACTTGAACCATGTCTTCTTCTCGCTTTCTGGTTCTTGTGCCAATGATACAGCCGTGCGCATCGCCCATTTCTATCACGCCCGCCGCGGCGAGCCGACACGCAAACACATAATCTCGCGTTTCAATTCTTATCACGGCTCCACCTACCTCACCATGTCAATGGGAAATCGCGAAGGCGACCGCACACCAAATTTCCATTACCTGACTGACTTCATCCACCACCTTTCAGCACCTTACCCCTACCGCCGCCCTGAGGGATTGACTGAGGAAGAATTCACAGATTACTTGGTCGATGAATTCAAAGCAAAAATCAAACAACTTGGTAAAGAAAATATCGCTGCTTTTATTGCAGAGCCAATCCAGGGTTCAGGCGGCGTGGTTGTTCCGCCAAACGGATATTTGAAGCGCATGGCAGACGTGGCCAAAGAAAACGGCATACTGTTTATCGCTGATGAAGTGGTCACTGCGTTTGGCAGATTGGGCCATTGGTTCGCCAGCAAAGACCTATTCGATTTCGAACCAGATATTATCGTCTGCGCCAAAGGCCTGACCTCTGGCTATCTGCCACTCGGTGCCACACTCTATACCGACGAAATCCACGAAGCCATTAGTGCCCCCGGCCCAGACGTTTGGTTCGCGCATGGCTTCACCTACTCGGGCCACCCAATTTGCTGTGCCGTCGCTCTCAAAAACATTGAAATTATCGAGCGCGAAAATTTGCTCGAAAATGCAGTCAAAGTAGGCGATCATTTTGAGCGGCGTTTAAAAGAACTCGAACATCTTCCGTTGGTCGGCCAAGTGCGCGGCAAACGGTTGATGCAGTGTGTGGAATACGTTTCAAACAAAGAAACCAAAGCTCATCTCGCGGACGACATAAATATTTCCAAGCGCATTTCAAATGTTTGCGAATTAAACGGTTTGCTCGTGCGCCCTATCGGCCATCTCGATGTAATGTCGCCACCACTTACACTTTCAATCAAGCAAGCTGATTTCATTGTCGATACACTGGGCAATGCGATTGAAGAAGTGGCCGCCAATTTAAAGCGCGAAGGCCTGATCTAACGAAGCAAAACATCCTTCGCTTCATTAATCTTCGCTGCCAGATAATCTGAACCACCCATATCTGGGTGAAAATCTTTCATCAGCCGTTTATATGCCGCTTTCACATCATCTTCACTCGCACCAGGCTTCAAACCCAAAACCTCATAAGACTCAAGCTTCGATAATGTCGGCACACGCTTGCGGGGATCAAAATTATCAGTGCTTGGCCCATCTGCCGGACGCGTTTTCCCGGTCGGAAATCCATCCGGAAAAAGCGAAGATTTTCCAAACAATCCCGCTCCAACCGCAAACAACGTCGCTGCGATCGTAGACTGCCCGCGGAAGAACAGTAACCCTGCACCAGCCATCACAGCAGCACCTGCCAATTTTTGCACAGAATTAGAGAGCGACTTTGAATCCATTTTCGCTGACTTGCGGATCAACCACAAACCACAAACCACAACGATCAGCGCTATAACAAAGGACGGCATAGATCAGTTTGCAGGCTTTGCGTCGCAGGCATCCATCTTCAACATATCAAGCTTCGCCAGTTTGCCTTTCAGTGCATAGTTGCCATAGTCCAACACTAAATTTGTAGATACGCCGTTTTCATACATATTGAAGCTGGCCTGATAAACGGGCTTTTCAACGCTCTCGTCATTTGCTGGATAATAGCTGATCGTAATCGGCCAAGACGTCAAACCAACCAGCGGCGAGGCCTCCGTATTATCCTTATCCGGCGCATAGCTGCCTGGCGCCCGCACTTTCCCAATGAAACTGATCGCCTTATAAGTTTTCTCATTGTCAGAGCCATCATAAACAATCGACACATCATGCGTTGTGCCTTTTCTCGCTTCGTCTAACAAATGAACTTGATGCGTGGATGGAAACAAGGCTTCAGGTGGGATCTTAAATTCAAGCTGCTTTGGCGATGTCATAACACCACTTGCCTCCTGATTGCTCTTGTCGCGTTTGACTTTCAATTTCTCTTCAGAATCCAGATTGCCACCAACATATTGCTTTTGGCTCAGGTTCATCTCCAGCCCGTCACCAGATTCCCAAGTTGTCAGCTGCGTATCAATAATCTGTGTACCTTTTTCAGCTTGAACATAGCGGTTGGCAATGCGGTACGTCACAGCCCAACCATCACACGCCGTACCGGTTAGTTCATAAGCCAAGCGGCCTTCAACTGCGCTATAGCCACTGCCGCTATCAAGCCTTGATGTTGAAAGGTCATAAATCGCGCGGTGCGAGGCCAGCGTCGCCGCCTGCGCTGAAACCGTCATCAAAACCAAAGCCAAACCAGATTTAAATAGCCGCATATTTCAATTATCCCGTGACAAGCCAAAGCGAAGGCGATTAATCTGTACACTACCATAAACTATGGCCAAACAACGTCTAAATAAGGTTTAACGTTCAAATGAAAAGCATAGATGAAAAACTTCAATCTATTGGCATCGTTTTGCCCACCCCCATGAAACCCGTTGCTAATTATGTCCCATGGGTCAAATCTGGCAACATGGTTTATATTTCTGGCCAAGGTGCTGTGGTCGATGGCAAAGTGCAATTCCCCGGTAAGCTGGGTGATACAGTCTCGCTCGAAGAAGGCGCACAATCGGCAAAACTTACCTGCATAAACGTTCTGGCCCAACTCCGCGAAGCCACGGGAGGTGATCTGAGCAAAGTAAAACGCATTGTAAAACTCGTTGGCTTTGTAGCCTGCACACCAGAATTCACTGAACAGCCAAAAGTTATCAACGGCGCATCCGATTTGATGGTCGAAGTCTTCGGCGAAAAAGGCCGCCACGCCAGATCAGCTGTGGGCGTGCCATCGCTGCCCATGAACCTGTCGGTTGAAATCGAAGCCGTGGTTGAACTGGAATAGCTGTTGCGTTTCACACCCCAAATGCGCGACCTGAAATGGCTCGTCGCCAATCCCATAGCCCACCGCGGCCTGCACAACCCAACTAATGGCGTTGTCGAAAACTGCGAAAGCGCCTTCGCCGCTGCCATAGAACATGACTATGCCATTGAATGCGACATTGGCCTAACCGAAGATGGCGAAGCAGTTGTCTTCCACGACGATGAGATAGACCGTTTGATGGACGGCAAAGGCAAGCTCCAAACCTTCACCACCGCAGAACTAAAACAGAAACAATTTCGCCAAGGCAAAGATAAAATCCAAACCTTGGCCGAGCTGCTCGAACAAGTTGATGGCCGGTCAACGCTGGTCATCGAAATCAAATCACTCTGGGATGAAGACATGACCCTCACCCACCGGGCACTTGAAGTGTTGGCGGACTACAACGGCCCCTACGCGCTCATGTCTTTCGATCCCCACATGATTGCCTGCATCGCCGAGCGTTCACCCGCCACCGTGCGCGGCATCACGGCTGACCGTGTAACTGATCCCTATTACAACAACCTCTCTCTGGCCCGCCGCCTTGAAATGCAAAGTTTCTCACATTTGCGGCGCAGCAAGCCCCATTTTGTATCATTCGATGCCGCTGGCCTGCCCTTTGCTGCGGTTGGTGAAATCCGAGGTCGCGGTCACCCCGTAATATGCTGGACCATCCGTTCACCGGAACAAGCGGCTCAGGCTCTACGTTACTCCGATCAAATAACTTTCGAGAATTATCACCCGGCATGACCGCCAAGATATCGGCCATCAACTCCCTCAAACACATCTCCGACGATGATTGGAACGCGTGTGCCAAGATTGATGGCGTTGCCTACAACCCCTTCACATCCCATGCATTCCTGCTTGCCTTAGAACAATCAAACTCCGCCACTGCGAAAACAGGCTGGGCCGCACAGCATTTGGTGTTGGAAGAAAACCAAAAAATTGTTGGCGTTACGCCATGCTATCTCAAATCCCATTCCATGGGCGAATATGTTTTTGATCACGCCTGGGCCGATGCATATGCGCGCGCAGGCGGCCACTATTATCCAAAGTTACAAACGTCCATCCCCTTTACGCCAGCAACTGGCCCGCGCCTTCTGGCCAACACGGCCGAACATCGCGCTGCCTTGGCGCAAGGCTTGATGGCCCTTTGCCAACAAACCCATTCCTCGTCGTCCCACATCACATTCGCCACAAAACAAGAAGCCGAAGAACTAACCTCACAAGGCTGGCTGCAACGCAACGACATCCAATTTCATTGGCACAACCAAGGCTTCACCAGTTTCGCAGATTTTCTCGCAGCACTATCATCATCCAAACGCAAAAATATCCGCAAAGAACGCCAAGCAATAGTCGATAACGGCATCAGCTTTGAGCTTGTAACGGGCAGCGATTTGAAAGAAATTCACTGGGATCATTTCTACAAATTTTATATGGATACGGGCAGCCGCAAATGGGGCCAGCCTTATCTCACGCGCAAATTTTTCAGCCTCATCAGCGAAAGCATGAAAGATCAAACCCTGCTGGTTCTGGCCAAACGCGAAGGCAAAACCATAGCGGGTGCATTAAATTTCATCGGTGGCGACACGCTCTATGGCCGCAACTGGGGTTGCCTCGAAAACCACCCCTTCCTGCACTTTGAAACCTGCTACTACCAAGCCATGGATTTCGCCATCGCCCGCGGGCTCAAAACTGTTGAAGCAGGCGCCCAAGGCGAACACAAACTGGCCCGCGGCTACATCCCCGAAAAAACCTACAGCCTCCACCACCTGGCCCACCCCGGCCTCTCCCGCGCCGTGGCTGACTACCTAGAACACGAACGCGCTGCGATAGACGAAAACCAGCAAGAACTTGGCGAACACACGCCGTTCCGGCATAGTGAGCAAGATTGATTTATCCCCCTCCCCCTTGTGGGGAGGGCTAGGTTGGGGGTCGCCCAAAATATGGAAATTAGACGACTCTAAAAATAAAATTTATGCTGTGTAGCGACCCCCACCCTAGCCCTCCCCACAAGGGGGAGGGGAAAGAATTTCGCATGACCTACGACCCCAACAACATCTTCGCCAAAATCCTGCGCGGTGAAATTCCCTGCCACAAAATCTACGAAGATGAACACACCCTCGCATTTATGGATGTCATGCCCCAAGTTGACGGTCATTGCCTCGTCATCCCCAAAACCCCATCACGCAATTTGCTAGACGCCGATCCCGTAACCCTCGCCCACCTCATGACAACAGTCCAAAAAGTAGGCACTGCCGCCAAGCAAGCCTTCAACGCCGATGGTATTCAAATTCGTCAGTACAATGAGGAAGCCGCTGGGCAAACGGTGTTTCATCTTCACGTCCACATAATGCCAATCAAAATCGGCATCCCGATGAAACCACACACGGGAAAAATGGCGGATCATGCGGCACTTGCAAATCAGGCCATCACCATCCAATCGATGCTGAAATAAAAATGGCGGAGATCGCTCTCCGCCTGTCAAAACGCTGATCCGTTAAATCAGTTGATAGCAACCTTGGCAACATTCACACCAAGGTCATATACCAGTTGGCCACCGTAAAATGCTGTTACGGCCACGAGTGCACTGCCTGCCAAACCTGCAACCGGAAAAACATAAGAAGCAATGCCATCGATACGCACATCCTTAATCCACAATCCGGAACGAAGCAGCGCATACACGCCAGTTAAAATTGCTACCATCTCGCCGAGGCTCTCGTGAATTTCAGCGACATCACTATGAAAACCGCCGGATTCGGCAATCGTTAAGGCCATACCACCAAAAATATACGTGGCGATCGCAAACAGTCCCGTCAAAACCGCAAAGCTTGTTGAAATATTTCCAGCCACAGTGCGACGTGTAACACTGCGCCCACGCAACGTTGCAAAAACATCAAATGCCGTTAATAAAAGAATGAGTACGATTGGAAAATGCACCAGCATTGGGTGAATGTGTTGAACAGGTATCATGTTACGCTCCTAAAATGAGAGTTGGTGAACAGAATGATTCACCAACTTGGAGCACGTAATAAAAGCAGCGTCATGACAACCAACTGACACCCATCGTCATGAAAACGTAAAATTTTATATAGCTTATTTAACTTTATCAGTCTTCTTTTTCACAATTTTTTTCACATCCTTCTTCACCGCCACACGAGACCTCGGCAATGACTTCCGCTCCACAGGTTTCGGCAAAGCCTTCTCATCATCACGGCTCAGATAATCAAACGCCAAACCATCATCCTTCTTCAAAATGCGAACCGTGCCGCCTTCCTTCAACTTGCCGAACAATAATTCTTCAGCCAGCGGCTTCTTGATGTGCTCTTGGATGACGCGAGCCAGTGGCCGCGCACCCATTTGCTGGTCATAGCCTTTCACGGCCAGCCAATCCGCGGCTTCTGCCGAAATCTCAATATTCACCTGACGCTCAGAGAGCTGTGCTTCAAGCTGCAGGATGAATTTCTCAACCACTTTGCGCACCACTTCGGCAGGCAAATGTCCAAAGCTTACAACAGCATCCAGCCTGTTGCGGAACTCAGGTGTGAACATCTTGGTGATGGCTTCCGTGTCGTCACCTTCGCGCACATTGCGGGTAAAGCCAAAGGCCGCCTTTGCCAGATCCTGCGCGCCAGCGTTCGTTGTCATGATCAAGATTACATTACGGAAATCAACCGACTTGCCGTTGTTATCAGTCAGCTTGCCATGGTCCATGACCTGCAACAAGATATTGAACAGATCAGGATGGGCCTTTTCAATTTCATCAAGCAGCAACACGCAATAAGGCGTTTGATCAACAGCGTCTGTCAGCAACCCACCTTGGTCAAAACCGACATAGCCCGGAGGTGCACCAATAAGGCGCGATACCGAATGCCGCTCCATATATTCGCTCATGTCAAAGCGTGTTAGCTTAACGCCCAGAACTTCCGCCAAACGTTTTGCCACTTCGGTCTTGCCCACACCGGTTGGGCCAGAGAACAAATAGCTGCCGATTGGCTTTTCAGGCTCGCGCAAACCAGCGCGGGCGAGTTTAATCGCAGCCGCCAGTTGCTCAATGGCTTTATCCTGGCCAAACACCATCCGCTTCAATTCAGACTCTAAGTTCTTGAGCAGCGTCGTGTCATCACGCGAAACATTTTTGGCTGGAATGCGGGCCATGGTTGCAATCGTCGCTTCAATATCGGAAAGCTCAATCACCGTCTTGCGCTTGTCTTCGGCCACCAACATTTGCGATGCGCCAGTTTCATCGATCACATCAATCGCCTTATCAGGCAGTTTGCGGTCGGCCATGTAACGTGCCGAAAGCTGAACCGAGCCTTCGATGGCTTCGTCTGTATAAGTGACTTTGTGAAACTCTTCGTAATAGGGCTTCAAGCCCTTCATGATGGCAATTGCATCTGGAATGGAAGGCTCGTTCACATCAATCTTCTGGAACCGGCGAACAAGCGCCCTGTCCTTCTCAAAATGCTGGCGATATTCTTTGTAAGTCGTTGATCCAATGCAACGAAGTGCGCCACCAGCAAGCGCCGGCTTCAACAAATTCGAAGCATCCATTGAACCACCAGACGTAGCACCAGCACCAATCACGGTGTGGATTTCATCAATAAACAAAATTGAACCAGGTTTCTGTTCAATTTCTTTCATCACAGCTTTCAGCCGCTCTTCGAAATCACCACGGTAGCGCGTGCCAGCCAGAAGCGTACCCATATCCAACGCGTAAATCGTGCAATCCTTTAAAACAGTCGGAACTTCGCCTTTGATAATCTTGCGTGCCAAACCTTCGGCAATGGCAGTTTTACCAACTCCAGGATCGCCCACAAACAACGGGTTATTCTTGGTACGACGGCACAAAATCTGAATGGTACGATCAACTTCTTTTGAACGCCCAATCAGAGGATCAATCTTGCCCTCGCCTGCTTTCTTGTTCAGATCAACGCAGTAAGCCTCTAAAGCGCTTTCTGTCTTTTTCTTTCCGGTGGAATTCGGAGCACCACCCTGCTCTTCACCATTATTATTTTCGCCGTCTTGATCAGCACCACGCACCGCGCGTGTTTCAGATAGCCCTGGCTTTTTGGCAATGCCGTGGGAGATATAGTTCACCGCATCGTAGCGCGTCATATCCTGTTCTTGCAGGAAGAAAGCTGCATGGCTTTCACGCTCAGCGAATATTGCAACAAGCACATTAGCACCCGTCACTTCTTCGCGGCCAGATGATTGCACGTGAATAACCGCGCGCTGAATAACCCGCTGGAAACTGGCCGTCGGTTTGGCCTCCGTCACATTATCAGTAACCAGATTAGCGAGCTCACTATCAATATAGTCGCTCAAGCTTTCCTTCAGCTCGTCAATATCCACGCCGCAGGCTTTCATTACACCAATAGCGTCTTTGTCGTCGGTGAGTGATAACAACAAATGTTCCAGTGTGGCCAATTCTTGCTTGCGGCTGGCGGCAAGTGCAAGAGCACGATGTAAAGCTTTTTCAAGACTGCGGGAGAATGTTGGCACGCTAATTTTCCTTTACAACGAGGCAAATGGAAAACGCCAACTTGCCGGATATTCAAATGTTCAGTCTAATATAGGTCAGAATTTGGGCGCGGCTAGCCCCCAACCTAAATATTATTCTTTTTCCAGAGTACACTGCAAAGGATGGCCGTTTTGTTTGGCAAAATCCATGACTTGCGTCACTTTGGTTTCAGCAACCTCAAATGTATAGACCCCGCACACCCCAACACCCTTTTGATGAACATGCAGCATAATCGTGTATGCATCCTCACCAGACTTGTTGAAAAACAACTCAAGTACATGCACCACAAATTCCATGGGCGTGAAATCATCATTCAAAAGCAGCACTTTATAAAGCGCTGGCTTTTGTGTTTTAGGTCGCGTCTTCGTAATGATACCAGTATCAGAATCGCGGTCAGGATTGGTCGGTTGTTTAGCCATTTCAGCAATATAAGTGATTTTCACGAAATTGGGAGTGCAATAGTAAAATAATACCTGCGTCATGAAAACGCAAATTTCTTTATAAATCATGGCATTTTTGAAGCAAAGTAAGGTTAGATATCCAGCCCCTCTTCACTCACAAACTCCGCCCGCTCGCTGATGAAGTTAAAACGCTCTTCCGGCTTGTTACCCATCAGCTGTTCAACCACACGCGCGGTTGAAGCCTGTGCTGCATCCGCCAGGGTGATCCGCAGCAACAATCGCTTTGCCGGATCCATAGTGGTTTCTTTCAACTGATGCGCCATCATCTCGCCCAGGCCTTTAAAGCGCCCCACTTCCACTTTCCCGCGTCCGCCAAAATTGGCTAGCAACTCATCCTTGTGGTCGTCAGTTTGCGCATAAACCGTCTTGCCACCTTGGGTCAGGCGGTAGAGCGGCGGCACAGCCAAATACAAATGCCCTTGATCAATCACCTTCGGCATTTGTCTGTAAAAAAACGTCATCAGCAATGATGCAATATGCGCACCATCAACGTCAGCATCAGTCATGATGATGATCTTGTCATAGCGCAAATCTTCTTCGCGGTAAGAAGCGCCCATGCCGCAACCTATAGCCTGCACCAGATCGCCAATCTGCTGATTGGCAGCAAGCTTATCCTTGCCAGCACTGGCCACATTCAAAATCTTGCCCCGCAGTGGCAGCACAGCTTGGTTCACGCGGTTGCGCGCCTGCTTGGCCGAACCACCAGCGGAGTCGCCCTCAACAATAAAAAGCTCTGACCCATCAGTTGCTGTGGCCGAACAATCAGCCAGCTTTCCCGGCAAACGCAATTTGCGCACAGCTGTTTTACGGCCCACTTCCTTTTCTTGGCGGCGGCGAAGCCGTTCTTCGGCACGGTCAATAATCCATTCAAGCAGTTTATCAGCCTGTGCCGGATGCCCAGTCAACCAATGGTCAAAATGATCTCGGACTGCATTTTCAACAATGCGCGCCGCTTCCATCGTCGCCAGCTTGTCTTTCGTCTGACCCTGAAATTCCGGCTCGCGAATAAACACCGACATCATGGCACCAGATTGGACCATTACGTCATCAGCCGTAATCACTGATGCGCGTTTATTATTCGCCATCTCGGCATAGGTTTTCAGCGAACGCGTAAGCGCTATGCGAAAGCCAGCCTCATGCGTTCCGCCTTCAGGTGTCGGAATGGTATTGCAATAAGAAGACATGAAACCATCTTCACCGCCAAACCACGCCACCGCCCATTCCACTGAACCATGCCCACCTTCTTTAACAACCTTGCCAAAGAAAATATCATCCACAACCCGCGTCATGCCATCAAGGCGTTCTTCGAGATAATCCTTAAGGCCACCCGGAAAATGGAACACCGCTTCCTCGGGGATCGACTTGTCCTTCAAATGAACAGGCGCACATTTCCAGCGGATTTCAACACCGCCAAACAGATAAGATTTTGACCGCGCCATCTTGTATAGCCGCGCCGCCGAAAACACCGTGTTGCCCTTGCCGAAGATTTGGTGATCAGGCAAAAATTTAACCGTCGTGCCACGCCTGCCCGAAACCTTGCCGAGGCTTTGCAACCCGCCATCAGGCTTGCCGCGTCTGAATTCCTGTCGGTAAAGCTGGCTGCCCCGCGCCACTTCAACAATGCAATGTTCCGACAAAGCATTCACAACGGAAACACCCACACCGTGCAAACCGCCCGATGTTTCATAAACCTTGGAGTCAAACTTGCCGCCCGCATGCAGCGTCACCATGATGACTTCTAACGCAGACTTGTCTTTGAACTTGGGATGCGGATCAACCGGAATACCACGACCATTATCCGTGACCGCCAGATAACCATCAGCGAAATATTCAACTTCAATCCGACTCGCGTGGCCCGCCACCGCTTCGTCCATCGAGTTATCAATAACTTCTGCAAATAAATGGTGCAGTGCTTTTTCGTCCGTGCCACCAATATACATGCCCGGCCTGCGCCGCACCGGCTCCAGGCCTTCGAGCACTTCAATATCCGCTGCCGTATAGCTCTCTTCACCCTTTGATTTGGGCGGAAGTTTCGCTTCGGGCTTAGGTTTGGGCGCTGCGGGCATGCCGCCAAAAAGGTCTTCGCTTTTAGATGTTTTAGCCATGGATACTCTGCAATCGTCGAATCATTTTCCGCACTATGGCCACCCGCGCGCCAAACCACAAATGCTGCAGTGCACTGTGGAGATTATGGCTTTTCCTTGACAAAACGCCGCAACGGTAGTTTCCTGTGATTCAATTAAATTGCCTCAAGAGCAATAATTTCGGGAAGTGGCGTTAAGCCTTGGGGAAAAAAGCGCGCCACCAGGTGGGAGGAAACAAATGGCTGACCTCAATCAGAGGATCGAAGGCCTTTATCAAAGTGACAAGCGCAACGCTTACATTTTGCTAGCCTTGCTTTGGATCGTCGTTGTTTTCGTTATCGTTATGTCGTGGCCCTACATCCCCGATAGCGGTGTCCGCATCGTATCGCTCATCGGCGCAGCTGCTGTTTTAATTTTTAACACAGCAGCCGTCATCGCCATGTTGAAGCACTACGAAGAAGATAAGCATTTTATCTACGGTATGGACATCAAGATGCTTGATGCCGCCAAAGACAATCCGGGAGCATAATCAAAATGGCAAAATACAATCCGCCAGAACAACCCAAGGAAATGCAGTTCTTCGATATCATCTGCTTGGTTGGCGCAATTTTCTTGGCACTCTGGTTCCCGCTCTATATGGGCTGGGCTGGCATCTCAAAAAGTCTCGAAAAACTTGATAGTCCAACCTGGGACGCCCTGAAGCAAAACGCTACAATGTCAGCACAATGGGAAAAACTGGGTTTCACGTCTGAAACTGCTGCGGCCATCATCCAGAACAAATGGGTTTACACGATTGACTGGACCCAACTCGTCATCATGACAATCGTTCTACTTGGCTATTTCATATTCCTGTTCCGCGCGTCGGATGCAGAATACCGTGATGTCATCGACGAAAAATTCAACGGCAAATAAGGAAAACAAATCATGTGGGTTAATTTGACTTATTTATGTTGGGCCATTTGCGTAATTCTCGGCGGGTGGATGGTGTTCGACTGGTACAAGGTCGACACAACTTATTCTGAAGAAACGCTAACATCTTCACGCGAAGGCGAAATTGAAGCCGCCGCCGAAAAGCACAAGATTTGAGAGCTGGATCATGACAACAACATCCATGGGCTCCGCCCCAAAACAAATCTCCCTCAGTCGCGTACTAGGCCCAATTCATGTTTGGGCATTAGGTGTGGGCATCGTTCTCGTCGGCGAATTCGACGGCTGGAACTTTGCTGCTGATAAAGGTGGCGCACTTGCTGCATTAATCGTGCTCTGGTTCTGCGGCCTGCTTTATTCCGCAGTGGCGATGATCGACTCTGAAGTCACTTCAACAATCGCTGCCGCTGGCGGTCAATATGCACAAGCCAAACACATTGTTGGGCCCCTAATGGCCTTCAACGTGGCGCTTTATATGGTGTTCGCCTACACTATGCTCGAAGTCTCGGATGCTATCCTGTTTGGTGATGCAATCGTTTCAAAATCAGGTGCAGACAGCGGTATCAATCACAACTCATTTGTGGCGGCCAGCATCATTGTCTTGGCCTTCCTCAACTATCGCGGCGTACTTGCAAATTTGAATTTTAACTTTGCCATCACTGCAATTGCGTTTCTTTCAATCGTGGTTCTGTTCTTCGCCGTCATGCCATGGAGCCAAGGCACAGTTTTGAAGTTGAACGAACTCGTCACTCCTGAAAATGCTCTGCCCTATGGCTGGATCGGCGTCATCGCCTCATTCCATTGGGGCATCTGGTATTTCCTCGGCATCGAAGGAACAACACAAGCCGCCGAAGAAGTGCGCTCTCCAGCCCGCGCTTTGCCGCTGGGAACAATTGCAGGCATGATCACACTTCTCATAGCAGCAACTATGACATGGTATGTCTGCGCAAGCTTGCTTCCTTGGCAACTATTGGGTTCCACCTATTTCCCACTCTGGGATGCAGGCCGCGCCACACAAAGTCCACTGCTTGAAAACATGATGTTTATAACAACGCTTCTTGCAGCTCTGGCATCTGCCAATGGTTGTATCAACGATGCGGCACGCGCTTGGTTCTCTCTGGGCCGTGATCGGTATCTGCCAACATGGTTCTCAGCAGTGCATCCTAAATATCGCACACCTTATCGTTCGATCATTTTCCTTGCACCGATTGCATTGGCCTTCGCCTTCGTGGCCGATCTCAATCAAGCCATCACCTTCTCAATCCTCTCGGGCGTGCTGCAATACACCTTCATGAGCATCAACATCATGATGTTCCGCAAGAAGTGGCCATTAGGTTCAATCCAACGCGGCTACACCCATCCCTTCCATCCGGTTCCAGCTGTCATGCTGTTCATCCTCTGCATGGTCACATTCTTTGCGATCTTCTTAGGCTACGGCGTACAGCTCACAGCGATGGTGGTATTCTACATCGTGGTCTCAGTCTGGTTCCACTTCTACCGCTACCAATATGTGCGCCGTGGCGCGCAGTTCACAATGCCTTGGCCCAAACCAAGAGGATATTAGAGCGTTTTGATTTTTTAAAAAAAATCAAAATCGCCCTAGCCTCACTGTTCGATAAGTTCTGAGTAATTTAAGAAGAAACGAAATTGAGACTTGTGGCCCGCTGCAAAGCGGGCCATTATTTTTGAAATGACATTAATGAATTCCATCTACGTTCTTATCGCTGCCGCTGTGGCTTACTTGCTGATCAAGCGAACCATAAATAAAGCCGAGCGCCAAAAACAAATTCCCAATTTGCTGTTTGCAGAAGTGTCATCCCTGTTTATTGAAACCGAAATAAAACTTGGCGAAAGCTTTGGCAGCCATATCTTAACCGGCATCTATGATGAGCATAACTTCGAACTCAAAACCATCACCGACACATTGAACACCCGTAAATTGCCAAGCCTGTGGCTAATGATTACCTTAAAATCACCAATACCAATAAATCATACCCTCGACATGATGATGCGTTCGGCTGGCCCATCCACATTTTCCAATTTTGATTTTCTCCCCGTCATCATTCAGGCGCCGTCCGGCTTTCCCGAGCAAGCGGTTCTAAAAAGTGACGAAGACCGATCGCCATTCGATCTAAACTTACTAAGGCCAATATTGATCTTTTTCAAAAATCCACGCGCCAAAGAATTTCTCGCCACACCCAATGGCTTGCGTCTCGTAACATAATTGAGTGAAGCCGAACGCGCCCGCTATCTCGTCGCAAGAGAGGCCCGCTTTGAAAGCACAAGCATAGACGTAATCGAAACCCGACACGCGCTTGAACTATTGCTTGCTTTGAAAAACAAACTGCAACAGATTAATCCGTATGACTGAAAAGCCACCAACAAATCCCTATTTCATCTTGCTCGCCAGCCTTGTCTTGCCGGGCTCCGGCCATGTATGGCTCGGCCTTGCACAGCGCGGATTGATGTTTCTATTTTTCATCTTGATGCTGGGTTGGGTCAGCTCCCACATCATGCCCGAACATTTCTCATTCATTGGAAGGCACATCGGCGGTATATTTGTCTATGGAGTATCAGTCATCGACGCTTACAAAACAGCGCGCATCAAGTTTGCGGAGTGGAACCATGCACAAAATTCTCCTCGCTAGCCTATTGCTAATCAGCTCGGCCCAAGCTTCTGAAACAAAACTCACAAGCGCAGCAATGCAAACCATCCTCTCCGATAAAATCCTCTACGGCAAAGACGCCGAACAAATCTTCCAAAAATCCGGCGTCACATTTTACCTATCCGGCGGCAGCCAGTCCCAAGGCAACTGGAAAATTGATGGCGAAAAATATTGCTCGCAGTGGCCACCCAACGAAGCCTGGGCATGTTACGACATCACACAGGACGGAAATAAAATCACCTTCATCTCCAAAGATGGTAACCGCACTGAAATGTCTAAAACGAAATAATCTTTACATCTCACAAACTTAGGCTATAGCAGCGCGCTGCTCTCAACCCACCCTCAAAGGAGGATGCGTTCCATGATCGATCACAAAATTTATGCCCGTTGGGATGGACCAATCATCATGATTGGCTTTGGCTCTATTGGCCGTGGCACCCTGCCCTTGATCCTGCGTCACATTAAATGTGACCGCACCCGCATGACAATCATTGATCCATCAGATGATTGGAAACACATCATCGATTCAGAAAACATTAAATTTAGAAAAGTGGGCTTAACACGCGCCAATCATAAAAAGATTTTGGAGCCGCTGTTGAAAGCAGGCCCCGGCCAAGCTTTGATCGTTAACCTGTCTGTTGATGTTGATAGCATCGCCATCATGAAAGTGGCCCGTCAAGCCAAGGCGCTCTATATCGATACGGTGAATGAGCCATGGCCTGGTTTTTACTACAACACCAAAGTCGATAACGCATCGCGCACCAATTATGCACTGCGTGAAAAGCTGGTGGCCGTTAAGAAAAAAATGGGCAAAGGCCCAACCGCTGTGTCGTGCTGTGGTGCCAATCCCGGCATGGTGTCGTGGTTTGTGAAACAAGCTTTGCTGAACTTAGCGCGCGATCTTAAAGTAAAAACTGAAGTTCCAAAAAAGCGCGAAGATTGGGCCAAGCTCATGAAAAAGCTTGGGGTCAAAGGCGTGCACATTGCCGAGCGCGACACACAGCGCGGCCGTGATCCAAAAAAGCTCGATACCTTCGTCAACACATGGTCGGTTGAAGGCTTCATCTCTGAAGGCAAGCAACCAGCCGAGTTGGGCTGGGGAACACATGAAAAACTGATGCCTCCTCTGGGCCGTAAACATAAAACCGGAAGCAAATCCGCAATCTTCTTGGAACGCGCAGGTGCTGCCACGCGCGTGCGAACCTGGGTTCCCGAAATCGGCCCGCAACACGGCTTCCTCGTCACCCATAATGAAGCCATTTCAATCTCAGATTATTACACGGTCAAAAAAGACGGCAAAGCGCTTTACCGCCCCACCTGCCACTATGCCTATCACCCGTGCAATGACGCGATCCTCTCAATTGCTGAAATGTTCGGAAACGGCGGCAAGATCCAATCCAAGGCCCACATTCTGGAACCGCATGAAATCGCCGACGGCAAGGATAAGCTCGGCGTGCTGCTCTATGGCCATAAGAAAAATGCCTATTGGTTCGGCTCGCAGCTTTCCATCGGCGAAGCAAGGAACCTCGCCCCCCACCAAAGCGCCACGGGAATGCAAGTAAGCTCTGCCGTATTGGCAGGCCTCGTCTGGGCCATCGAAAACCCCAACGCCGGCATTGTGGAAACCGACGAAATGGATTTCCGCCGCTGCCTCGAACTACAACTGCCCTACCTCGGGCCCGTCAGCGGTATCTACACCGATTGGAACCCCCTTAAAAACCGCGAAATGCTGTTTCATGAACCCATCGACAAGAAAGACCCTTGGCAGTTTACGAATGTTTTGGTGCATTAACAGAGCCATATTTCTGCGCTAGGCTGCGGATCATGAAAAAGATTCGCAAGCCCATCCTCGCTCTGGCTTTATCAAGCCTTCTCGCAATCTCGGCCCATGCCGCTCCAAAACACGGCATGGCCATGTTGGGCGAACCAGCACTTCCGCCAGATTTCAAGAACCTGCCCTATGCCAATCCAGATGCGCCCAAAGGCGGCGTTCTTAAACAGGCAGTGACGGGATCGTTTGACAGCATCAACCCCTTCATCATCAAGGGCAATGCACCTGCAGCCAATTCAAATCCTAGAACATATGTATTTGAATCACTGATGGGCCGCAATGGCGCTGAACCTTTCACCGAATATGGGCTTCTGGCCGAGAGCATCGATGTAACCGATGATCGCCAAACCTTCACATTCAAAATCCGCCCCGAAGCCAAATTCTCGGATGGTTCACCAGTAACTTCTGCAGACGTGCAATTCTCGCTCGAAACGTTGCGCGATCACGGCAAGCCAGGGTTCAAGAATAACTTCTCCAAGATCACCATAATGGATTTGGTCGACGATCACACCATCACCTTCCACCAGGATAAGGGTGACCGCGAACTCCCGATGATCATCGGCCTCATGTCAATACTGCCAAAAAAATCATGGGAAGGCAAAAACTTCGAAGACACAACAGTTGTTCCGATGATCGGTTCTGGCCCCTATGTTTTCGGAGACATCAAACCCGGCGAAACCATCACATACAAAAAGAACCCAGACTATTGGGGCAAGGACCTGCCTTTCAACAAGGGCCTCTGGAATTTTGATCAGTTCCGTTTTGACTATTATAAAGATTCAAACGCTGCATTCGAAGCCTTTAAAAAAGGCGATGCAGATATACGCAGCGAGGGTGATGCCAAGCGCTGGACCACGGGCTATCTGTTTCCAGCCGTCGCCGAAGGCAAAGTGCTGCTCGAAACTTACGAAGCAAAAACCCCGGCACCGGCTTCAGGATTTATATTCAACACCCGTCGCAAAATTTTTGAGGACATAAAAGTCCGCGAAGCTTTAACGATGGCCTTCGATTTTGAATGGGCCAATGCCAACTTGTTCAGCGGCTCCTACAAACGTATTTATGGATATTTTTCTGGCTCTGAACTCTCATCAATGGGCAAGCCTGCCGATGCGGTGGAGCAAGCCATCATAGGCTCTGGCGTTCGAGCCGACATCATAGATGGCACTTACAAGCTTCCAGTTTCTGATGGTTCAGGCCGCGATAGAAAATTGCTCAGAAAAGCTGTGGACCTTTTAAGTGAGGCAGGTTGGAAAGTTTCTGATCAAGGCTTGATGAATGCTGCAGGCCAACAATTTGCATTCACCATCACCGTTCAAAATCCGGACCAGGAAAAAATCGCACTGCATTATCAGCGCACCCTTCAGCAGATTGGCATCAAGGTTGAACTGCGCACAATTGATGATGCACAATTCACGGCGATCAGAAAAAATTACGATTACGATATGATCCCATGGACATATTATAATTCGCTTTCCCCCGGCAATGAACAGGAACAATACTTCGGTTCCCCAGGCAAAACCACCGATGGCACACGCAACTATGCTGGCATCGCCGATCCAAAAATAGACGCCGCCATCCAAGCAATGCTGAAATCAAAAACCCGCGAAGAATTTGTTTCCGCCATTCACGCCGAAGATCGCCTGCTGGTTTCAGGTTTCTACATGGTGCCATTTTATGTAGCTCCGCAATGGGTGGCCCGCTGGTCACACATCGGCGGCAATGCGCCAGACAATCAACCCGTCACCGGTTTTGAATCGGTCACACTGTGGCATAATCCATGATCACGATTGATGTCGTGTCCGACGTCATTTGCCCATGGTGTTTTCTGGGCAAGCGCCGCTTGGACAAAGCGCTGTCGCTGCTCCCAGACATCAAGGCCGAAATCAATTTCCGCCCCTTCTTCCTCGATCCTACAATCCCGCCCGAAGGCCTGGACCGCCACGCTTATATGGCCGCGAAATTTGGCGAAGAACGTTTAAAAACCATCCACGACCCGTTAATCAAGGCAGGTAAGCAAGACGGCGTTCCCTATCAGTTCGATAAAATCGCCAGAACTCCAAACACCATGGACGCGCATCGATTAATGCGCTGGGCCAAGCTCGAAGACAAACAGCCAGAAATTGCCGAAGCTCTGTTCATGGCCTATTGGAACGAAGGCCGCGACGTGGGAGACCACCAAGTGCTGGCCGATATCGCCGCATCCCAAGGTATGAACCGGGAAAAAGTTTCAATGGCGCTCACCTCCGACCAAGATAAACAAGAGGTTTTGGCAGAAACAACGCAGGCCCAAAAAATGGGCGTTACCGGCGTTCCAACCTACATCATCAACCGCAAATACGGTGTGGTCGGCGCACAAAGTGCAGAGCTGTTGGCAGAGCAGATCAAGAACGCAGCGGGCGAAGTTTAGCACTTCGTCTTCCACCGCTTGCGGGGGGAGATTAGATGTCCCTATTCGTCTTCCACCGCTTGCGGGGGAAGAAAGGGGCCCATCCACCGAAGTGCAGCGGTAGAGGACTCTAACCAGCCAGCTTCACCAAATTCTGCATCAACAGCCGCGTGCCCTTCAAGCGTTGCGCTGCACTGGCCCAATCCCGCGTCAGCACCAATTTCATATCAGGCCGTAACTTGGCCAAAGTTCCCTGCTCCGCAATCCACCGCACGAGCGCAGTTGGGTTTTCGAAAATCCCATTTCGAAATTCAATAGTCACACCCTTTGGCCCCGCATCAACCTTGGCCACATTGGCTTTCCGGCACAGAAGCTTGATGGAAACAATATCCAGCAGATGATCAACCTCCTCAGGCTTCCGCCCAAAGCGGTCATGCAGCTCGGCAGCAAAACCATCAAGATCATTTTGCTCCTGCACATCAGCCAAACGACGATAAAGTCCAAGCCGCGCTTGTAAATCAGTCACGTAAGATTCTGGAATAAGAACTGAAGTACCGATATTGATTGAAGGCGACCACGCCCCATCGTCGGCCACATCTTGGCCACCCGAACGCATGGATGCAACCGCATCTTCAAGCATTGATTGATAAAGCTCAAAGCCCACTTCACGAATATTGCCGTGTTGTTCCTCGCCCAACAAATTGCCAGATCCGCGAATATCCAGATCATGACTGGCCAGATTAAATCCAGCACCAAGCGAATCCAGCGATTGCAAAACCTTCAATCGCCTTTCGGCATCAGGGGTCATCTTCTTGTTAGGCTGCGTGGTAAGCAACGCATAAGCCCGTTGCTTCGAACGCCCCACGCGGCCCCGCAATTGATAAAGCTGTGCAAGGCCGAACATATCAGCGCGGTGAATGATCATGGTGTTAGCGGTTGAAATATCGAGACCCGATTCAACAATGGTTGTCGACAAAAGCACATCGAACTTGCGGTCGTAAAACCCAGTCATAATATCTTCAAGCTCAGTAGGCGACATGCGGCCATGGGCGGTGCGAAATTTGATTTCAGGAATAGCCTCGCGCAGGAATTCTGCAATCTCATCCAAATCAGCAATGCGCGGCACCACATAGAAACTCTGCCCACCACGGAAATGTTCACGCAGCAGATGCTCACGAATAGTCACGGGATCAAAAGGCGAGATGTAAGTGCGCACTGCCAAACGATCCAGCGGCGGCGTGGTGATGAGCGACATTTCACGCACACCAGAAAGGGCGAGCTGCAATGTGCGCGGAATTGGCGTGGCGGTCAGCGTTAACACATGCACATTCGCGCGCATTTGTTTCAGTCGCTCTTTATGCTTCACGCCGAAATGTTGCTCTTCATCAACAATCATCAATCCAAGATCGCGGAACTTAACGCTATCGGCCAGCAGCGCATGAGTGCCGATGACGATATCAACCGACCCATCTTCCATTCCCGCTTTGACGAGCTTGATCTCTTTGGCACCGACTAGGCGAGATGCCTGGGCAATACGCAGCGGCAGACCTTTGAAACGCTCAACGAAATTTTTGTAATGCTGGCGCGAAAGCAAAGTGGTGGGCACGATGATTGCCACTTGCTTGCCTGCATAGGCAGCTACGAACGCAGCACGCATGGCAACCTCGGTTTTACCAAAGCCCACATCGCCGCATACCAAACGGTCCATCGGGCGACCCTTTTGGAGGTCTTCCAAAACAGCCTCAATAGCCGAAAGCTGATCCTCAGTTTCCTCGTAAGGAAAGCGCGCACAGAATTCATCAAACGCACCTTCAGGAGGATTGATCACATCACCAGGTTTTAATTCTCGTGCAGCAGCCGTCTTGATCAGATCACCCGCAATTTCACGAATGCGCTGCTTAAGCTTGGCCTTCTTGGCCTGCCATGCACCGCCGCCGAGACGATCGAGCTGAACATTCTCCGCATCAGAACCATAACGCGAAAGCAGTTCAAGATTTTCAACCGGCAGAAACAGCCGTGTGTTGTCGGCATAAATCAATAGCAAGCAATCATGCGGTGCACCTTGCACTTCAATGGTGCGAAGGCCCTCGAAGCGACCAATACCATGATCGACATGCACCATCAGGTCGCCTGGTGAGAGTGAGGAAAGTTCGGAAAGGAAATCTGCCGCCTTTTTGGCCTTGCGCGCACGGCGCACGAGTCGGTCGCCCAGAATATCTTGTTCGGAGAGAACGGCTTGCTCGGGCGTTTCGAACCCCTGCTCCAATGGCAGCACGATGATCGAGACGATGCCCACTTCGTGTTTGGAAGCCTCGGCCCAAGTCTTGGCGATAACCAATGGCGCAAGGCCATGATCGTGAAGAATGGTAGAAAGCCGCTCGGCTGAACCATCGCTCCAGCAGCTGATCAATGTGCGCTTATTGGCTTTGCGCAATTGCTCCGTGTGCTGACGAACAGCATCATAAACATTCCCGCCGGCCTCTGCCCGTTCTGCGGCAAAACTACGGCCTTGCTTGCCTGAGTAGGAAATAGCATCGCGCGATGGGTTTTCGAAAGGTGAGATTTCCAGAATAGTGCGATCTGCACAAAGCTGGTTCCATTCTGCTTCAAAAATATAGAGGCGCTCAGGTTTTAGCGGTTTGTAAGGTGCAGCGCCAAAACTCTGCTTGCCCATGGCTTCGCGGCGGGCATCGTAAAACTCTTCAACTTGATCATGCCGCGCAGCCATAGATTCCGTGTTGGATTGAGAAAGCGACCAAACGGCTTCTGGCACATAGTCAAACAAAGTGGCCAGCTCGCTATGAAACAACGGCAACCAATGTTCCATGCCCTGATAGATGCGGGCATTGGTGACTGACTCGTAAAGTGGATCATTCAGATCAATGCCCCCCAGAGCTTCAGCATAGGCCGTGCGGAATGTTGAGATCGACGCTTTGTTAAGCAGCACTTCATTGGCTGGGTGAAGCGTTAAAGATTTAAGTTGCGCCGTTGAGCGCTGTGACTGCGCATCAAACTGGCGAATGCTTTCCAACGTATCGCCGAAGAAATCCAGCCGCACAGGTTGTTCAGCACCGGGTGGAAATATATCAATCAATCCACCGCGCACGGCAAAATCACCCCGGTCAACAACCGTGCCACAGCGCGAATAGCCATTGTTGACCAAAAAGGCTTGCAGCACATCGTCCTTGATGCTTTGGCCCGGAACTGCTGTAAAGCTGCCACCTTCAATCAAACTTTTTGGAACGACGCGTTGCAGAACGGCATTGATGGTGGTGAGCAACAGGTATGGCTTGGTCGCAGACTTTATGAGTTCAGCCAACACGGAAAGTCGTTTAGCCAGAATATCAGCTGATGGCGAAACGCGGTCATAAGGCAAGCAGTCCCAGGCCGGAAAGCGCTTGATCTCTAAATTGGGCGCAAAAAATTTGATTTGTTCTTCAAGCTCAGACAAATGCTGATCGTCACGGCAAACATGCACAAGCCCGCGATTGCCTGCACCCACTGCAAGTTTGGGCAACACTTGAGCGTCGTAGCCTTCAGGCAACGCACCAAGTTGGATTCGGCCCGGTTTACTCAGGCGCTGGATTGTTGTGTCGGTAGGAGTGGTCATACTAGTTTTGGCCTAAAACCAATCAACTCCAGCAACAGTGGCGTGTTCCATTTTTCAGGCACTGGCTCTTGCCCAGTGGTCCAGCTTAAAAGCTCTTGATCTGGAATCTCCAGTAGCACTTCAAACAATACCAATTCACCCGCACTCATTTCAGGAAGCCGCAGTTCTGCAAAGCCGCCAATCACAATATCCATCTCCTTGATGCCACGATGTGTGGCCCGCCAAAGCAGGCGCTTCCTTGTGATTTCATTTTTGTGTGAATTGTCGTCCATTAGCCCCGCGTCATAACCTTTGATGGGCTTGCACCGCAACCCTATCGCTGCAAAACTGGCACCCATGCGACCAACTATCCTCACCCCCCTGTTTGCCGATGTAACCTCTGTCAAAGGCATTGGCGACAAGATTGCAAAACTTCTGGCCAAACTGCTGCGCAGTGGTAGGGAAGCCGAACACGCGCGGTTGGTGGATGTATTGTTCCATTTACCCCACACACTTGTGGATAGGCGCTATCGCTGCACCATTTCACAATTGCCACTGCAAGGTATTGTGACGTTGGAAGTGACAATCGGCAAACACAAGCCGCCGCCGCGTGGAACGAGACTGCCGTATAAAATCGAAGCGCATGATGACACTGGCATAATGACCCTTTCGTTTTTTTCGACCTATATCGATCAACTGAAGCGGCAGTTTCCTATGGGAGAGAAGCGCTTCATTTCAGGCGAGATCAGTTGGTTTGGCGCAGAGGCGCAAATGAGCCATCCCGATTACGTGTTGAATGCCGATGAACTGTCAAAAATGCCTGTGTTGGAACCGATCTATCCACTAACAGCAGGTCTCTCCTCCAAACTGTTGGGCAAGGCAGCTAAAGCCGCGTTGGAAAAACTACCGCCTCTGCCTGAATGGCAGGACGTTGCTTGGTTGCAACGTCAGGCTTGGCCGGATTTTGGATTGGCATTGCGCAATATGCACACGCCGGAGGACTTGACGGTGCTGGCCCCTGATGGCCCGAACCGTTCGCGGCTGGCTTATGACGAGTTGCTGGCCAACCAATTGGCGCTGACTTTGGTGCGCGCGCAGATGAAACGCGCATCAGGCCGAAAACTTGGTGGTTCGGGAGATTTGCGCAAGTTGATTGTGAGCAACCTGCCCTATACCCTTACAAACGCTCAACAATCCGCCACCGCTGAGATTTTAGCGGACATGGCGAGCCAAAACCGGATGATCCGTTTATTGCAGGGCGATGTGGGCGCAGGCAAAACCGTGGTTGCCCTTTTGGCCTTAGCGGCAGCTGTGGAAAGCGGAACCCAAGGCGCACTCATGGTGCCCACAGAAATTCTGGCGCGGCAGCATTTTGTTGGTCTTTCTAAACTGGTTGAAGGCACTGGCATAAAGCTGGCGATTTTAACGGGTCGAGAAAAGGGCAAGCTGCGCGAAGAAATTTTGGCAGGCTTGGCTTCTGGCGCGATTGATATTTTGATTGGCACACATGCACTTTTTCAGGATGGTGTTGAGTTTCACGATCTGGGCCTTGCTGTGGTGGACGAGCAACACCGCTTCGGTGTGCATCAACGGTTGGCGCTTCAAGGCAAGTCCGAGGGCAACACGGATTTGCTGGTGATGACAGCAACGCCCATTCCGCGCACGCTGGCTTTGACGGCCTATGGCGATATGGATGTTTCGAAGCTGACCGAAAAGCCAGCGGGGCGCTTGCCGATCGATACGAGGGCATTGCCAAATGATCGATACGACGAGTTAATCAGCGGGCTGCACCGGAGCCTGGCCAGAGGTGCCAGAGCTTACTGGGTTTGCCCGCTTGTGGAAGAAAGCGAGTTTATCGATTCCGCAGCCGCCGAGAAACGCTTTGAAGCTTTGGCAAAAGAATTTCCAGACAAGGTCGGCTTGATCCACGGCCGCATGAAGGGCGTGGAAAAAGATGAGGTGATGTTGCGTTTCAAATCGGGAGCACTTGTCATTCTGGTTTCAACCACAGTGATTGAAGTAGGCGTTGATGTGCCCGAGGCTTCGATTATGGTGATTGAAAATGCTGAACGCTTCGGGCTTGCACAATTGCACCAACTGCGCGGGCGGGTTGGGCGTGGCTCTGCAAAATCCAGCTGTTTGTTATTGTATCAAGAACCGCTCGGCGAAACGGCGAAGGCGCGACTGAAGATTATGCGCGAGACCGAAGATGGCTTTCGCATTGCTGAAGAAGATTTGAAATTGCGTGGCGCTGGCGAAATGCTGGGCACGCAGCAATCGGGCTTGGCCGAATTCCGCATGGCCGATTTATCCGTACACGGAGAATTATTGGCGGCGGCGCGTGATGATGCGCAACTGATTTTAAACAAAGATCCAAAATTGGAAACGCCGCGCGGTGACGCGTTGCGCAATCTGCTCTATCTTTTCGAGCGTGATGCGGCCATCAGGCTTTTGTCTTCCGGCTGAGTTGTTTGACAACTTCGGGAGCCAATCCCTTTTCGGGGAATACGAGACCCATCGAAATAATCAGCTTCAAACCTTCTTCAACCGACATATCCAGAATTTTAACATCCTCTTTGTCAGCGAAAAATACATAGCCGCCTGTTGGGTTTGGCGTGGTGGAAACATACATCGAATACATTTCGCGCCCCTGCTCTAACCCAATATCACTGCCATCAATCTCCCGCGATACGAAAGCCATGGTCCACATGCCCTCGCGTGGCCATTGCACCAGACAGACGTTGCGAAACGAAGCGCCCTTCTCGGCAAACAAGGTTTCAAAAATCTGCTTTGAGCTTTTATAAAGCGAACCAACAAACGGCAACCGATTGATCAGATGGTCCCATAAACCGATGAAATAGCGCCCCACGAAATTGGCCGCCAGCGCTCCCAGCAATGTCATGGCGATAAGCGTAATCACCAAACCAAAGCCAGGAATGCGAAACGGCAAATAAGTATCGGGGATATAACGCACCGGAATCCAGGGTTTCACCCAACTGTCAAAGATACCCACAACCCAAAGCGTGGTCCATAAGGTAAGGGCCGCAGGCGCAGCGATAACCAACCCAGTGAAGAAATAGCGTCGCAATCTTGCTAACATGGAAACTTGGGGTGGTTTTTTGGGCGTGAGCAAATCAGTTTCGGTCATCACTCAAACTTCGCACGGAACATGTGTGGCTTGCAAGTTCAGCGCGTGAGTGCTTTGGAAGCATGATGAATTTTCCAAAACTGATATTTCTGGGTGCAGGCTGGCTGAGCTTGGGCATTGCTGGCATTGGCATCGTCTTCCCTTTTCTGCCCATCACCATGCCGTTTCTGCTGATCGCCGCCTGGGCTTTCGGCAAATCGTCGCCAAAAATGCACGAGAGGATTCGCAGCCATAAAACGTTCGGGCCTTACGTGACGGGCTGGCAGGATGGACGCATTGTGCCGATGAACGCCAAGATTGCCGCAACTGTGGTGATTGTGGCTGCCAGCATCTACATGTGGTGGTTCACCCCACTGCCCAACTGGGCCGCGGCTGGGATTATCATCGCAATGCTGGCGGCAGAAATCTATATATTACAACGCCCTATAAAATAAATTCACTTTTTAGGAAATAACTGTAGCAACCGTACGGTGAACCTGTCTATACTGCCTATACTCCACAATCATATCCCGACTATGAGTTTTGAGCCGATCATGAAAATGAACGTTGGGATGGTATTTTCATGCCCCTCTAACGCCTCGCCAGCGGCGCTTTGTCTTTCTCCAGCACGTAGCTCTTATCCGCATCGATATCTTGCCAGTCACTTTTGCTGCCGTCGGGCCAGATGACGTGGATGGAGGCTTTGTCGTGTTCGCCCAGGCCAAAATGCCAGGATACCAGTTGCCCTGACACGTGGCCGCCGCCAACGGTGATTTCGCGGCGCATGACTTTGTCGTGATGCTTGACTTCGATCCAGGCACCAATGCCATTATGGTTTGGCCCAGCATTTTTGAGGCTCAGATCCATCCAATGGCCGAGCTTGGGAGAGAGATTATGGAACAGACGAACATTGGCATGGCGGTTGACGATCAATACATCAAGTTTTCCGTCAAGATTGAAGTCTGCAACAGAACCGCCGCGGGCCTGGTCAAAATTCAACATGTGGGCTTTGTCGCCTGCCTCTTCAAATTTTCCATCTGCGTTTTGCAACAGGAGATTTGAAGGGTCTTTCATGGCAAAATCCGGCATTCTATCAACATTGCCCTTGGCGATGAAAAGATCATAGCGGCCATCATTGTTCACATCTTCAAATTGGGCATGCCACCCCGTTGAAGGATGCGAGTCTGGCCCTGCGTAAGGCCGGTGCGCCGTGGTGCCCATGTTGTATTGCGCTTCTTTGTAAGCCGGTTTGGCCGGACCGTTGGCCAGGATTTGCATGCGCTGGTCGGCCATGCTGGTGAGGAAGTATGATGGATAGCCGCTATTGTCGAAATCAGCTGAGGCTATGCCCATGCCCCAGAGGCGGTTGAATTTCCAACCCTCTGCTTCGGTGAAGAACTTGGGTTGTTCGCCGGGAAGAACTTTCCACAGTTGCTCTTGACCACCTTCATAATATTCGCGGTCATTCGAAACACGAAGCGCCGCTGTTCCAGAGCGGTTCCAATCGGAAAACAGCATTGATTGCGCGCAGTAGGACGGTTTCAATGCGGTGCGCGGGTCGTACCCATTTTGCGCCGCATTGGGGCGCAACAACCAATTATCGGTGCAATGGCCCCAAGGCTGATCTTCAAACTTGCGGTCAATATAGGTGCCGAATGCAAGTGTGGGCCAGCTGTTGCCTTTTTCCCATGTGGCAGAAAAAGCCATGCCCCAGGCATCACCACCATCGATGCCCCAGGCTTTGTTCATGTCAGCAAATTTGCAAGCGCCTAGACCCTTCATCACTTTGCTTTCACCCGAACGCAAGATTGCAAGATCGGTGATGCCGTCCCCATCAATGTCGATGGGATATGCACCCGTGACGTGATCAAATTCTGCATCTGATTTTGTTTCGGTGAACTTCAGCGCGCCACCACGCTTGGAGGCATTGGTATAAAGTTTGGATTTGTTGTCGCCGCCCGCAATGTAGACATCGGGAAAACCATCGCCGTTGCAATCGAATGTGGCAACACCACCGCCCACCATATGCCGCCATTCGCCTGCGTAGATTGATTTGAGGCCGGAGGTTTTGGTTTCATCCGCAAATTTGGGAATGGTGAGGGGGTCTCCGAACGCAAAGGGAGCCAGAAACAGGTTTAATAATAAAACCGTCATTCCCGCTAAAGCGGGAATCTGCGTGTCGCGGGTAACAGAGATTCCCGCTTTCGCGGGAATGACGAACTGTTTGGTTTTCAGTTCACTTACCTTCACTTGACAGTCCTCAACTTCGCGGCATAGGCCCCCACACAGCGGCCCTGCTCCAAGCCTTGATCAATCGCTGCGCGAAAATGAATGCCACCGTAAAGGCGCGATACTGCGGCTTCCTTTGCTGCATCCCAAAAGCTGTTGAAATGGCGCACACCAAGATTGTCTTTCTCGTGTGAGGCGTCGTCGAAGCCCATGTTATCGCCGAAGGTTGAACTTAACACCACAGCCGCAGCACCTGACTGCGAGGAATGGCCGGAAGGATATTCAGGAAACGGCGGCGTGATCAAAACTGACTCCCACTTCGGATCAATGTGCGCCTTGATATATGTAACGGGACGGATGGAGTCGTATTTGTATTTGTCGTACCAGCAGCCAATGAATGCGTCGGCCACAGCCACGCCAAGACGTGCGAGCGCATCTGTGGTTTTAGCGACAGGCGATTTATCGCGGGCAGCAATAGCCAAGGTTATTTCAATCCAGTGCCCCGGAGGCGTTGTGGAAAGGCCAGGATCATCAGACCAGAAACGAGCAACGATGCGCTGGTCTTCGCCAATGACATTTTTAACATCATGCACTTCCTGCGCCTGCTTGTAAAACTCGGAAACTTTGTCTTCGCTATAGGCAATTGGCGGCGGGAGTGTGCAACTGGCTCCACGCGGCATCGCAAAGCTGCGGTTCTTGCCCCAATCAGGTAACAGCGGCACATGTTGCAATGCTTGCTGATTGGTCGGCTGCCAATGGCCTGGCTCTTTGCTCAGCGCGTATTTCAAAGGAAAGCCGAGATTGATGATCTTGGCGCCACCATCTTTGCTCGACCATTTTAAAATTTGTTTTTCAAGCGCTAAACCAAAAGCCTCGCTGCGGGCTTTCACATCTGCAGCCACACCTTGCGCGACTTTGCTTTTCATCGACAGGCTTGTTGTTCTGAGCGCGTTCTGACCTGAGGGGCCCGTGTTGGCAAAAAAATCATGTGCTGCTGCATCCAAGGCGGCGTTCAACACAATTGCTTCATCATAAGTCTTGCGAGCTTCGCGTTGCGGCAGGCCCTTCAAGCCATTCAATTGTCCTCCAAGACTGATGAGTTTATTATCGCCTGACGCCGTGGCCTCAAAACCAGTGACGCCCAGATAAGCAAATGCGCGCGAGGCAACTGGCGGCGAATAGGTTGCAGTATGGCGCACGAGTTTGAGAATGAGACTGTACCAAGTGTTGAGCACTTGTTCCTGGTTAAGGTCGCTGGCCTGAGCGGGGACGACAAAAATCAAAGCAATTAAAAGGGTAAGGCTGAGGCGTGTCAATTCGGTTTCGTTTCTTTGTTAAGGCCAACAGCGCTCCTTATACTAAATTACACAAGCTACGCGAGACTATTCCATCTGATTTCACCACGCCGCACAATTGGCTGATGCTTAGTCAACGCCTTGAACAGGGTTCTGTTCTTCCCACACTTTGGCACGAGCTTCAGCTTCGAGGCGAACTTCTTCAGTGCTGGAGGTTCGAAGATTGGAGAGGCGCGAAAAGATTCGGGGGTTCTCGGTCTTCAGCGCGGATTCCGACGCTATGATGTACCACATCAAAGCGCGGGTATCGTCTTGGCGGACAAAGTTACCAGCATGATAGAGATCGCCGAGATAGGCCGCAGCGTCGGGACTGTGTTTGCGCACGGCGGCGTTGAGCCATTTGAGGCCTTGGGAAGGATTTTTAGTCATGCCCTCGCCTTCAATGGACATGGTGCCCAAACTATAAAGCGCGCGTGGATGAGCATAAGTTGTGGCGATACGCAAAAAAGTACGCGCAGCAAGTTGAGGGTTGGCAGAGAGTTTGGCAGATTTAATGCCAGTGCGTAGATAATCAGCAACGCGAAGCTGGGCATCAACAGCTATGCGCAAACGGTTCTTATCGGGCTCGTCAGGATCAAAATTTTCGGCCACGCGGTTGTAGTAAGAATACGCAGTCGCCGGATCTACAGGCACACCCTGCCCCAAACGGTACATATGGCCCAAATACCAATCAGCTACGATGTTACCTTCATCAGAACTGCGGCGGAAATACTCCAGCGCCTGAGGATAATCGCCATCAGCATAAGCACCGCGCGCGCGCTTTAGGTCATCCGTCCAGAACGGTACGATGTCGATATGCGGAAGTTTTATTTGCGGAGGACGGAAGGTAGAGAAAAAATCACCGACTGAATCTTCAGCCATTACGCGTGCAGGCGCTGCAACAACAAAGCTGACCATGACGGCCAATGCCAAACGGAAACAGCGCACAGACTTCATTGGCGTGGATTGCTCCATGACTGATGAACTGGTGCGCAAACACGTTGCATCACTTGGTTAATTTGAATTCCCATTTTTATCGTTTAACGTCTTGCCCTGACGGACAAACTACCCTGAAAGTGTTTATGAAAGCTTTGAATTAAAAGCTAATTGCGGCAGATGATGGTTGAAGCAATGGCTCAAAATGGACTTTTACATAAATCTTGGAACTGTTGCGCAGATGCAACGGTTTTGAGGGTTCATTGTTGATAAGCGCCATGCCAATGTCCACCGCAATGACAGATTCTCTAAAAGATGCTCCACCCATCTTGGCAGCCCCTGAACGCCTGAACTTCCAGTATGTGCGAAGGCCAGGTCTGTGGAAAATCATGTTCACCAACCTGTTCATGGGTATCATTACGCTGACCATCTGGCATTTCTGGGGCAAAACCAATGTGCGCAAGCATATTTGGAGCTGCATACAAATCAACGGCGAGCCTTTGGAATATACAGGCCGTGGTGGCGAACTGTTTCGCGGTTTTATGCTGGTGTTCGCCATTTTCATTTTGCCGCTGTTATTGCTTTCGGGCTGGCTGAGTTTATCGCTAGGACCGCAGAGCACAGCGTTAAGGTTATTAAATTTGTTGTTTTTTGGCGCTGGTTATCTGCTTGGCGGTTTTGCGCTCTACAAGGCTCGCAATTATCAACTTTCACGCACAAATTGGCGCGGCATCAGAGGCAACATGGCCGGATCTGCCGGGCTCTATAGCCTCACATATTTTGGTAATATCTTGGCGAAGTGGTTTTCATTTGGCTGGGCCACACCAGTGATGAATGTTGTGATGTCGGAGCAAATGATTGGCGATATGCGCTTTGGCGATGCTGCGTTCAAATTCAAAGGGCGCGCGGCACCACTTTATCCCACATATGCACTGTGCTGGTTTCTAACTTTGTTTTTGATTCTCGGCGGCGGTTTTTTTCTGGCATATGAATTGGTGCAATGGCTGGGGCCAAACGTAAAAGACGCGTTCAATCACGTGTTCAAAGCAGCCGAGACAGCACAGCCCTCTGCCAACGATTATGTTTTGGTTGGTTATGTTGTGATTGGCATTATGAGTTTGCTGTTTTTATATATTTTGGTGATCCCCGCTTTGTGGGCGATTTATTCTGCAAAGGAATTGCGCACACTTGCAAACTACACTCGCTTTGACGGGGCACCGTTCAAGTTAAACGCAACATGGGGCAGTGTGATTTGGTTGGCGATTGGAAACTTCATGATTGTGTTGATTGCAATTTTGATTGCGGTGGCACTGATTTCAACGTTGATGTTTGCTTTGGCCAATTCAGGTTTAGACAAATCAACAATAGGCTTGATCCTAGCCGCATTCTCCGTGTTGTTTATTTACCAGGGCGTTTGGGCGTTAAGCCGCCCGCTGGTCACCCAGCGGAACATTGCCTTCATTATAAAAAGATTGAAGCTGGAGGGCGCAATTGATCTCGCTCGCATCCGCCAATCAGTTGCGGCAAGGCCAGAACGCGGCGAAGGCTTGGCTGATGCTTTTGATTTGGGGGCTTGGTGATGGGTATTTCAGGGCGATATTTTGATGGCCAATCAGCGCGCAGTTACGACGTTGATGTGAGTGAAAATGGATCGCTGGTTTCTTTTTCAGGCACTAACACGCCCTACACATCGTGGAGCATTAAAGGGCTGCATGCTATTGATCCACCCGTGTCCGGCCAACCATTTCGACTGACGCATGAAGATAAACCGGGGGCGAGACTTATTGTTCTTGATCCCGACTTTATCAAATCCCTCACGGCGCGTTCCTCGCATTTGAAGGGTGGTTATTCCACCCGCGATGTTTCGCACATCTTTGGATGGACGATAGGCGGGATATTGGCGGTGGTGGCAATTGGTTATTTTGTCATGAACTTTCTGCCTGATAAGGTGGCGCATGTTTTGCCTGATGAGTGGCGCAACCGTGTTGGCAAGCAGATGGAAGCTGCAATGGTTGAAACTGCCCGTGTGTGCCACACCCCTGATGGCGATGCTGCTTTGAGCGCCATGATTGCAAGGCTCGCTGAGGGTACGCCAGATCTGCCTCCAATTGGCGTTCATGTTTATGACATGCAGCTCCTCAACGCGTTTGCAGTTTCAGGCGGCAGTATTATTCTAACGCGCGAGTTGATTGCCAAAGCCGATACGCCCGATGAGTTAGCCGGAGTGTTATCTCACGAGATTGGCCATGTTGCGTATTTGCACCCGGAAGCTCAATTGGCGCGGCTGATGGGCATGCAGGTTTTGGCTTCAGTGTTTACGGGCTCCAACGGGGGCGACATGACAACCAATCTCGCCTTCATAGCCACAGTATTGAGATTTTCGCGCGCAGTTGAAGCAGAAGCGGATGCTTATGCAAGAGAGACAATGATTAAGACAGCCATTGACCCCATCGGCTTGAAAACTTTTTTTGAAAAACTTTTAAAACTTCAGGGTGGCCAAAAAGACGGTGGGTCAAGCGCTTTGGGACAACTGGGCGGATTGTTCTCAAGCCATCCCGGAACCGAAGACCGAATGAAGTTGATAGAACCCCTGCCCGCTGGCGTGGCAGCCAGGCCTTCATTGACAAGTGAGCAATGGTTGGCGCTGAAGAATATTTGCAAGGCCTGAGGATTATTCCTCGCCCTCACCGCCTTCTTCTTCACTGATCCGCTCGACCGACACCACGTGTTCATCCTTGGCCGTATCAATCAACGTTACACCTTGCGTGCTGCGGCCAGCTTTGCGGATGTCGTGAACCGGGCAGCGGATCAATTGGCCGCCGTCTGTCACCAACATCAGCTCGTCGCTTTCTTCCACGGGGAATGACGCAACCAGTGGGCCGTTGCGACCGTTGACCACCATGGCGGTGATGCCTTTGCCGCCGCGACCTGAGATGCGGTATTCATAAGACGAAGTGCGCTTGCCATAACCATTGGCAGAAACCGTGAGAACCACCTGTTCCGCAGCGCCCATTTCGGCGTAGCGTTCCTGGCTGATGCTGGTATCGACTGTGACTTCCTCATCCGATGGGCCAGCTTCGGTTTCTTCACCTGCAACGGCACGCGACATCTTGATGAAGGCTGCACGCTCTTCAGTTGTCGCTTCAACATGGCGCAGTATCGACATTGAAATCACACGATCTTCTGTTGCCAGCTTGATGCCGCGCACACCCGTTGAGCCACGGCTCTGGAACACGCGGAGATCAGCCACGGCAAAGCGGATGCATTGGCCAAGCTTTGTGGTCAGCATCACATCATCTGCATCGGTGCAGATTTCAACACCGGCAATCATATCGCCATCGTCGAGCTTCATGGCAATTTTGCCACTCTTGTTGATGGATTCAAATTCGGTCAGCTCGTTGCGACGAACATCGCCACTGCGCGTTGCGAACATGATGTTCATGGTGGCCCACGATGCGGGATCTTCCGGCATCGGCATGATGGTGGTGATGCGTTCGCCCACGGCCAATGGCAAAAGATTGATCATGGCTTTGCCGCGCGATTGCGGGCTGCCGATGGGCAAGCGCCAGGTTTTAAGGCGATAAACCATGCCTAGTGACGAGAAGAACAGAATGGGCGTGTGCGTATTGGCAACGAACAGCTTGGTGACGAAATCTTCGTCCTTCATTTGCACGCCTGCCCTGCCCTTGCCGCCACGGCGTTGAGCACGGTACGTTGAAAGTGGTACGCGTTTGGCATAACCCGAGTGCGAAACAGTGACGACCATATCTTCGCGCTGGATCAAATCCTCATCATCTACTTCGCCTTCGTTTTCAATAATCTCGGTGCGGCGCGGTGTGGCGAAATTGGTTTTCACATCTGTGAGTTCGTCCTTGATGATCGACCGTACACGGGCGCGCGAACCGAGGATTTCGAGATAATCTTTGATTTCGACTGCGAGCTTTTCAAGTTCAGCTGAGATTTCCTGGAGGCCTAACTGCGTAAGGCGTTGCAAACGCAGATCAAGAATGGCGCGGGTTTGTTCTTCAGATAGTTTGTAGGTGCCATCCGCATTCAGCTTATGACGCGGATCGGCAATCAGTTGGATCAATGGCTCCAGCATTTTTGCTGGCCAATTGCGCCCCATCAAAGCGGCACGGGCTTCGGCAGCATCACGCGAGGCACGGATTAGGCGGATCACTTCATCAATATTCGCAACGGCAATCGCAAGGCCAACCAACACATGCGCACGGTCTCGTGCCTTTTTCAGCAGGAACTTAGTGCGGCGGGTGATGACTTCTTCACGGAATGAAATGAAAACGGTGAGCAAATCGAGCAAAGTGAGTTGCTCAGGCTTGCCACGGCTTAAAGCGATGTTGTTGACGCTGAACGAGCTTTGCAGCTGCGAGAAACGCCAAAGCTGATTGAGCACTATCTCAGGCTCAGCATCGCGCTTCAGTTCGATGACCACGCGCATGCCTTCACGCGAGCTTTCATCACGAATATCCGAAATGCCTTCGATCTTTTTATCGCGCACCATCTCCGCGATTTTTTCAATCATGGTGGATTTGTTGGTTTGGTATGGAATTTCGGTGACGATCAGCGCCTGGCGGTCTTTGCGGATCGTTTCAATTTCAACGCGGCTGCGCATGATGATGGAGCCACGGCCAGTGCTAAACGCGCTTTTGATGCCAGCACGGCCAAGAATGATTGCACCTGTTGGGAAGTCTGGGCCTGGAATGATCGGCAGCAGTTCTTCCATGGTGATCGATGGGTTTTCGATGACGGCCAACGTGGCATCAATCACTTCACCCAAATTATGCGGTGCCATGTTGGTGGCCATGCCCACCGCAATGCCGCCAGCACCGTTGACCAGCAGGTTGGGAAACTTGGCCGGCAAAACCGATGGCTCGCGGAATTCGTTTGAATAGTTGAGGGTGTAATCAACCGTGTCGCTCTCAAGGTCATCCAGCAGTGGCATGGCCGATTTGGCAAGACGCGATTCAGTGTAACGATCAGCGGCTGGCGGATCTCCATCCACAGAACCGAAATTGCCTTGGCCATCGATGAGAGGAAGGCGCAGCGAAAAATCCTGCGCCATACGCACCATGGCATCATAAATCGCCAAGTTTCCATGCGGATGATATTTACCCATCACGTCACCGACGATACGGGCGGATTTTTTATATGGCTTATCGGGTGTGAAGCCGTTTTCATACATGGTGTAGAGAATGCGGCGATGCACGGGTTTCAGGCCGTCGCGCACGTCCGGAAGCGCGCGCGATACAATCACGCTCATCGCATAATCGAGATATGATTTACGCATTTCCTCTTCGATGGAAATGGGGGAAATCTCATTGGGGTTGGCGGGCGGAAGGCCCTTATTTTCGTTATCTTTATCGGCCACGGAAGCTATTGAAATCCCAATGAAATTAAAACTGCAAGGGACACGCGAATTTCGCTGCTAGAACGACTCGTGCGACCTGTCACATTCTAGTCTTTGAGAGCCACAAGAGCAACTAAAACGGCGGCTATTTTCCGGGTTTTCTACTCGCTATCGGCGTGCTGTAAAGCCGTTTCCGCGAATGGCGCCGCCATCATTTACCAGTGAGGAACAGTTGCTTTTATGATCGAGCAAATGTTTAAATTGCACGCAGACTTTATTGCCGGAAAAACTCCAGCGTCCCGTATCTTTTTCGCCCTTGTTGGTGACAACGGATATGCCACCACCAGACGTAAACACTGCAACAGCGGTTACGCTGTCAGCGACGCTGACATTATAAGTGCCCGTAAGCAGTTTGCGAATTTCGGCTGCTGTGAGTTTATCTGCGGCATAAGCTGTTCCAATGCTAACATTTACAAAAAAGGCTAGACCAAGAAACTTTAGAGTATTGTTAATTGCTTTAAAGCGCATGGAGCAATAATAAGGAATCACAGGGGCTTCTCCTTCGGCAACTTATTGCGATCTGCAAACATCTCAACTAAGTTCATTCACAACTCATACACATTACAACTTCGGCCATCTAATCGTCACTGCTGTGAAGCCTGGAGTCCAGCTTGTTCTATTCGTAGCGTTAATTGAGCTGGATCCCTGCTTTCGCAGTGATGACGGATCTATTGTTTAAAACGAGCAGGTTTTTAAAATGGAACCTCGTCATCCAGATCGCGGTTAAAGCTTGCTGGCTTGGATGATGTGCGCGGACGCTCCATCGGGCCAGATGATCCAAACTCATCGCCGCCGCCATAGCTGGATCCTGCGCTATCACCACCGCCCGGCCTGCCACCGATCATGGTCATGACACCACTGTAATTTTGCAAAACGATTTCAGTTGAATATTTTTCTGCGCCGTCTTTGTCAGTCCATTTGCGGGTTTGCAATTGCCCTTCAATATAAACCGTTGTGCCCTTTTTCAAATATTGCTCTGCCACTTTAGCCAGGCCTTCATTGAAAATGACAACGCGGTGCCATTCGGTTTTTTCTTTCTTTTCGCCGGAGGCTTTATCGCGCCAGGTATCTGAGGTGGCGATGCTCAAATTTACAATCGGCTTGCCATCCTGAGTGTGGCGCACTTCAGGGTCTTTGCCCAAATTGCCGACCAAAATAACTTTATTGACTGACCCTGCCATAATACTCATCTCCCGTTTCGACCAACGTTTAGCTCTTTTAAATGTATGATGCGATGTCTGGCTTTCAACCGTCCACAGCGCATTTGTTCCTTATATGTTCTATATTTAGACAAAAAACAAGGCCCAGAATATTCTGAGCCTTGTACATTCTCGTCGCCGAAGCTTAAGCGCGGCGGAGCAACTTGACCAATGAGCTAAAACGGCTTTCCTTGGTCTTGTTAGCAGCTGCAATAAATGCAGCAGGCTTCACATTCTGCATCATAGCTGTGCTATAAACGCTTGAATAAGCTGTTAAAATTGAGTTGTTCATAATCGGACTCCTTGGTATTTAATCTCTTGCACTCTATGTACATCTCGCAACTGCAAACCACAAACGGCATTAAGTGACATGACACGTAAGAAAATGTTATATGTGTGTGTGATAAGGTGATTTATGGCCAGACGACTTCCATCACTCAACGCCCTCAAAGCTTTTGAAGCTGCAGCGCGCAATGAAAGCTTCACAGATGGGGCAGCCGAACTGTTTGTAACCCACGCCGCAATCAGCAGACACATCCGCGAACTTGAAGAATATCTCGGCACTCAGCTCTTCAACCGAACAGGGCGCGGCGTGGAATTGACTGAGGCGGGAACGCGCTTTGGTAGCCAGTTGACGCCTTTGTTCGACAAGCTGGCGGAAGCGTCGCTCGAAGCGGCAGCGGTGGGTGACGTGCGAACGTTAAGAGTTTCAGTTGAGCCTACTCTGGCATCACGCTGGCTGATTGGTCGGATGGGACGATTTAATGCGCTGCACCCGGATATTGAATTGAGTATTGACCCTTCGAACAAGCTTGTCGATTTCTATGCCGACAATATCGATTTGGGACTTCGCTATGGTCTTGGCAGGTGGGACGACGTAGAGGCGGTAAAGCTTTCCGATGTCGTTGTATTTCCGGTCTGCGCACCACTGCTGATTAAAGATCGACAAAATTTAAAACCGGCCAATCTTGCAGACTTCACGTTATTGCATATGGATTTAAAGCAATGGTGGGGTGAATATCTAGCGGAAGCAGGCGTTGAAGGCGTGGATGACAGGCGTGGGCCTGTTCTGCAAAATCAATTGGCATTGGAGGCTGCTGAAGCAGGCCAAGGCTTTGCGCTGGGCGATCAAATACTCTGTACGGATTGGCTGCTCGAAGGATGGCTGGTGCGGCCCTTTGATTTCGACATGAAAGACCATGGCTCCTATTGGATTGTGCGCAAGAAGGGATCCAGGGAATCTGCCCCTGCCCGCGTGTTTCGCGAGTGGTTGATGGGGGAAGTTGTGGAAACTAACAAAAAGTTTGCCGCATTGAAGGCCCAAGGCTTGA
The DNA here is from genome assembly GCA_964244815.1 of uncultured Aestuariivirga sp. GTDB lineage: Bacteria > Pseudomonadota > Alphaproteobacteria > Rhizobiales > Aestuariivirgaceae > Aestuariivirga. The sequence goes on from CAXTKH010000002.1 coordinate 116,362, forward strand.
AGCAACGCACAAAGTAAGCCACCACCGATCCAGATGAATTTTAAGTGAGTCTCTGATGGCGAAATATGATTGTTTGAAATGCCCGGGCTATTGCTGCTCTTATCCCGTCATTGAAGTGAAAGATAAGGACGCCGCGCGTATCGCCAAGCATTTCGATTTGCCATTGGCAAAGGCGGAGAAAAAATTTTTCAAGGCCGCCCATGGTTACAAACGCATTATGCGCCGCAAAGCCGACGAGCATTTCGGCAAAATCTGCCAATTCTTTGACACTGATGCACGCCGCTGCACGATTTATGCTGCCCGGCCTTCTACTTGCCGGATATTTCCAGGCAATTCCTGCGGCTACTATGATTTCCTGAAATTCGAACGTTCGGGACAAGAAGATGCAGAGTTTATTTCGACAACGGATCACAGCGACAATTGAGGGAAATTGTCTGCTGAGTCGTGATTGGTCGATCTATCCCAATTCCTAATAAAACGTCATTCCCGCGCAGGCGGGACTGGTGTGAAATAATGTAATCCATCATCAGTTTGAACCGTAGAATTGTTTGAACATTTATGGGGTTCATTAAATGACTAGAATTATCGTTTCAATTTTACTGTTGATCACTTTTGTTGGCGTGGCTGATAGCGCACCAAAACCCAAGCCAAATATGAAAAAGCAGACAATGAAGGTGCGCTGCCAACCGGGATACATGTTTGAACGTGGTAAATGCGTGATCATACCCGATATGGAAAACACTTCAATTCGCCATTAAATTTGAACACCCGATTATCAACTATTTGTGATCTACACCCCTAGAGTGTTGACCACACTCCAAACTTGAATCGGGCTAACTATCAAGGTGTTAGATTTAACAATATTAGGAAGGATTATATTATGATCAAGACAACTCTCGCAGCACTCCTCGTTCTCTCAGCATTCGCAGGCGGCGCAGAAGCCGCAATGATGAAGAAGATGGACCATATGGGCATGATGAAGAAGTGCGGCAAAGGCATGATGATGATGCACGGCAAGTGCATGGCCGACAAGATGATGATGAAGAAGATGAAGAAGTAATGACTTCTTAATTTTGAAGACAAAAGCCGATGCGGGCCACTGCATCGGCTTTTTTTTGGATTTTGACGATTTTTTTATCAATAATTTTAAATCGTCATGCCCGCGTAGGCGGGCATCTGCGTTTTATGTCGCAGCAAACAGAGATTCCCGCCTTCGCGGGAATGACGGCTTTTTGGTGAAGGTTTGAATTCAGATAACCTGGCGCTCCCTCAAAAAACGATTAGCCCCGCTGCGGCGATATCGCGCCAGCGGGGCCCTCGGGAGGATCGAGTTTTAGCTTGAAGTGATCCGGCAGATGCCGAACCGGATAAGAGAATGCGATAAGCATCTCGTAAATGTAATAAACGCTTTGGCATTTCGGTTTGGAACAGTCGATATTCAATCGAGGGACGAAACCGAAAAGTGATCATAAGTCCTGCTATGATCCGACTTGATAATTTGGTGGAGTCATGGCCCCTCCAGAATTTGTTAGACTTAGTGGTTTAACACCAGCGCCAATCACTGCGACTGATGTTTTTAGTGTGCGCTAGTTATAAAAAATGTCAAGCCCTTTACGACATCTAAAGTCCAACCGATGAACTGAGTAACATTTATGAAATTACGATTAGCTACTATATGTGCAATTACCCTCTTATCATGCGGCGGAATTTTTTGGTTGAAGGCCGAACACCGGCCGCAAGAAGCAATCGCTCAAGCCCAAAATTTTGTCGACCTTCTACAGCTTAACAAGCTCGAAGATGCCTATCAGCTGACACTCAAAAACGAACTGGTGGGAAAGACTGATGCTGACTTTGCCACGGTGGTTAAGCAACAAATGTGCAGTGTAAATAAGCAGACCACAACATTTCCATTCCAATCCAACGGTAACCGCATGAGAAGGTGGATTGCGGGTCGTCCCATGGAGCCATCAGATGTTACTGTTGAGTTTACGGGTTCATGCCTCTTTGGTGTGACACTGCGATATGTCGCTGGCGGAATGTGGAAGGTCTATTTTTTCCAGAGCCATGCGGGATGATACCAATCAGAATTAACGAAAATATTTTATCAAGCGCCGCGCACAAATTCGGTTATCTCACTCAAAAATATTTCGCCAAACTGTTCAAGCTTTGCTTCACCCACCCCTTGCACTTCCGCAAAATCCCATTTTGTAAGTGGCACTTTTTGCGCCATGTCGATCAAGGTGCGATCAGGGAAAATAACATAAGCAGGCACGCGCCGTTTGGTTGCCAGCTTCAATCGCAAGGCCTTCAACACTTGCAATAAATCCTGCGCGCGCGGATCAATGCTTGCAACCAATACGGCTTTCTTGTCTTTGCGCGTGACGCGGATGGTTTCAGCGCGATATTTAAATTCGCCGTCACCCTTGGCCAATAATAGTCCGCGCGGCGTTAAACTGATGCCGCCAAATCCGTCATCATTTTTCTTGAGCAGAGCCGCACCCAACATTTGGCGCACGAGCGATTGCCAATGCGTGCGGCTGTGATCACTGCCCAAACCGAACACAATCAATTTTGAATGACCGGTATTTTGCACCTTATCTGTGTGTTGACCGAGCAACACATCTGCTAAATATCCAGCACCAAACCGACTGCCGGTTTGTTGGATCGCTTCAATCACTTTGCGCGCGTGAGCAGTACCATCAACCATCTCTGATGGATCAAGGCACACATCGCAATTGCCGCAAGGTGCAGATTCTTCGCCAAAATAAGTGAGCAAGGCCTGTCTGCGACATGATGGTGCATCGGCATAAGCCACGAGTGAATCCAGCCGTTGCAATTCGCGCTTGCGCCGTTCTTCACCACTGCCTTCACCTTCGATGAAGCGCCTGCGCATCATGATGTCCTGCTGGCCATAAAACATCTGCGCGTGAGCAGGCTCACCATCGCGCCCTGCTCTGC
>CAXTKH010000003.1:0-112625 GCA_964244815.1 uncultured Aestuariivirga sp.
CGGCGAGCAGGGTCGGCGTGGGAATGCAATCCGTATCGAGAAAGACGAGGTTGTCGCCCGTCGCGGCTTGGGCGGCGGCGTTGCGCGCGGCGGCGAGGGGCCAGCCGAAGCCTTCCGCATGGATGATTTGAAAAATGTGGCCGTCGTCTTCCAAAAAGCCGAAGGTGCCAAATGCGCGCGCTCTTGGAAAATCTCCAAGGATATTGGCCAGGACAAAGACTTCCCCGACATCACACCCCGTGACGCAGCAGCGGTTCGCGAATGGATGCACCGCTTCGGGAAAACCGTATGACCTTGCCAAAACTATGGAGCAGCCTGTCGCCGCTCGCCTTGGCACTGGCAGCTCTAACGTTTGGATTCGACCAAACCATCAAATGGTATTTGCTCAACATCGTCCATATGGAAGAGCGCCGCCAAATCACCATCACACCATTTTTTGATTTGGTGATGGCGTGGAACCAAGGTGTTTCCTACGGCCTTTTCTCAACAAACACCCAAGCGCTGTTAATGATCGTCAGTATACTGATTTCTATCGTTCTTTGGGTCTGGGCCTGCCGAGCTCACCGCCCGTTAACAGTCGCAGCCATCGGACTGATTATCGGTGGCGCGTTGGCCAATGCTTTGGATCGTGCCGTACACGGAGCAGTTGCAGATTTCTTCCTGCTCCATTGGGGCGCTTGGAACTGGTATATCTTTAACCCTGCCGATATGGCCATCGTTGCAGGCGTGGCCATACTGCTATATGAATCCTTAATGGATAAGCGTCCGATTTAGGCCATGGATTTGCCGGATTCGGGTTCGATATGCTGGCGCATAAGGATATCAGGTTTCATGAATACTGTTCATTTGAAGGCGTTTTTGATTGTAGGCGCGGTTGCGATTGCTGGCTGCACAAATGGCTCGTCTTTGCTCAACAACAAGTCAAACGTGCCGCAAGCCAGCAACATTCCAGTGGGCAATAGTTTGACCCTCCCGCCTGATTTGGCGTTGGCAACACCAACTCAAACCACGGATGCCTATGAAGCAAACGGCGCTGTTGAGCCCATCGAGCAGACGCCTATAACAACAAAGAAAATGGCAAAAGCTTCAGCCAATGTTCCGGTCACTCCTGTGCCCGTGAAACAAGATATCTACGATCAATACGGCGTTTCCAAAACCAACGATGATGGCACTCCAAAAAAACCTGAAGTGCTCAAAGAGGAACTGAAAGCCGCCATCCTAAAAAAGAAGCGCGAAACCAATCCAAATTACGGCACAATCTCTAACATCGGCGCGATTTTCAACGATCAGTAATGCGTTTTGGCTTTTCATGGAAAAGTCAAAATCGCCTTAGTTTTCATTTTTCATTGTAGCCCAAGGTGGCAACAGTCTAATCTGCCCCCATGAGAATCCGCAAACTCCCCGAAGGCACCATCAACCGCATTGCGGCTGGCGAAGTGATCGAGCGCCCCGCAAGCGTGGTGAAGGAGCTTGTCGAAAACGCCATTGATGCAGATGCAAACCAAATTGAAGTAGTGTTTCGCGGCGGCGGCAAATCCTTGATCAGGGTGACCGACAACGGCTTCGGCATGTCGCCCGACGAAATCGAATTGGCGCTGGAACGCCACGCCACATCGAAACTTTCTGACGATGAATTGATCCGCATCAACACGCTTGGCTTTCGTGGGGAAGCACTACCCTCCATCGCCAGCGTATCTCGTATGTCGCTCACCTCGCGCACGCGTGGCGAAAACGATGCTTTCACATTGCAAATCGAAGCCGGACTGAAATCAGAAATCACACCAGCGCGTTTGGGCGAAGGCACTGAAATCGAAATCCGCGATTTGTTTTACGCCACTCCTGCGCGCTTGAAATTTTTGAAAACTGATCGCAGCGAAACCACCGAAGCGCTCGACGTTCTCCGCCGCCTCAGCCTCGCCCACCCAGCAATTGGCTTTGCTTTCGTCACGGAAGAAAAGCGCTGGCTTGATGCACCCACAAACGAAAGCAGAGACGACCGGATAAAGCGCATTCTGGGCGCTGAGTTTTTCGCCAACGCCGTCGCTATCGATCACGCCAGCGAAGATATCCGCATCGAAGGCTATGCCAGCCTACCCACCTTCGCGCGTGGCCAAAGCACCATGCAATTCGCCTTTGTAAATGGCAGGCCGGTGCGCGATAAATTAATATTGGGCGCAATTCGTGGCGCTTATGCCGACGTGCTGCCACCCGGCCGTTATCCTGCTGTTGCACTCTTCATCACCTGCGCGCCCGACCGCGTGGACGTGAACGTGCACCCCGCCAAGACTGAACTGCGTTTTCGCGACTCCGGTTTCGTGCGTGGCCTCATCGTCTCCGCCATCCGCCGCGCCATCGCCGGAACGATAGCCAAGCCGGATACTTCAAAATCTTACACCACGGCCCAATCTTTCCGGCCCGGCTTCAGCAACACATATAATCAGTATACGGATGGTTTTTCCGAAAGCGCCCAAGCCAACTTTGAAATGCAAATGCCTTTGCAAGCCATGGCAAGCGAAGAACTATCCGAAACCCAAAAGGATTATCCGCTTGGCGTGGCCCGCGCTCAAATTCACAACACCTATATCGTTTCGCAAACCGCCGATGGCTTCATTCTCGTCGACCAACACGCTGCCCATGAACGCATCGTTTATGAGCGCTTGAAACGCGAACGCGCAGGGCAGGGCATCATCACCCAGCCACTACTGGTTCCACAAGTCGTCGATCTTGATTCAGGTGCAATAGCCACCATTGCATCAGTCGAAGACCTGCTCGCTAAAGCAGGCCTTGTCACCGAAACCTTCGGGACAAGCGCCATACTTGTCCGCGAAGTGCCTGCCGCCTTAAGCAGCGCCAACATCGCCTCCATTTTAACTGACCTATCGGATGACGTGCGCGAACTCGAAAACATCTCAACAATCGACGAACGCATCAACCACCTCCTGGCCACCATGGCCTGTCATCATTCAGTGCGGGCAGGGCGCGTATTGCGCGTCGAGGAAATGAATGCGCTCTTGCGAGAAATGGAAATCACCCCAAACTCCGGCCAGTGTAACCACGGCAGACCGACGTTTATCGAGTTGAAATTGGTTGATGTGGAACGGCTTTTTGGCCGGAGTTAGGTCGACAATCTGCCCACGATAAACACAATTCTATTGTTACGTCATTCCCGCGAAAGCGGGAATCTGTGTATACTTTACCACGAAACACAGATGCCCGCCTGCGCGGGCATGACGATTTAAAATTAGAGAACAATCAAAAAAGATAATGCTCTAACCCGCCCGATAAATCCGCACCTGCGTATCTCCATAAGCCCGCTCATCAATCAGACTAACACCCGCAACCTCGGCCACCACAGCCTTCACGTTTTCTTCCAAAACCACAATCGCCCCCGCCGCCAACCATCCGCCTTGAACCAGCGAAGCCAGTGCCTTCTCGCCCAAGCCCTTGTTGTAAGGCGGATCAGCAAACACCAGCGTGAACGGGGATTGCGGAGCTGATGGGCCTAGATCAGTGGCATCACGCCGCCAAATCTTGCACTGGCCAATCACGCCGCAGGCATCGGTATTCTTGCGAATAATGCCACGAGCCTCCGCAGCTTCTTCGACAAACAAGCAAAACTTCGCCCCGCGCGAAATTGCTTCCAGCCCCAACGCCCCCGTGCCAGCAAACACATCCATCACACGGGCATCTTCAAACGTAAAATCTGCAATGCCATGCGCCAGAATGTTAAAGATAGATTCGCGCACCCGGTCAGACGTTGGACGCGTATCGCCCGTGGTCGGCCCCAAAATATCGCGTCCCCGAAATTTCCCGCCGACAATGCGCATTCAAATCCCCTTGACCAAGCCCGAACCCATCGCTCATGTACCGCCATGAAACAAAAACTGCCAGAGCCAATGGTGCAGGCTTTTGCCGAGGCCGAAGCCGCAGCCAAACGTGGCGAAGTGCCCGTTGGCGCGGTGATCGTCGATGCGCTGGGAAATATGATCGCCAAAGCTGGCAATCAAACGCTGGAACTGAAAGACCCCACAGCCCACGCAGAAATGCTGGCCATCCGCGCAGCCGCCCGAATACGAGACTCTGAACGCCTCATCGAATGCGATCTCTACGTCACGCTCGAACCCTGCGCCATGTGCGCGGCTGCCATTTCCTTCGCGCGCATCAGACGGGTTTATTTTGGAAGTGGTGATGAAAAAATGGGAGCCATCGAAAACGGCCCGCGCTTTTTTACTCAACCCACCTGCCACCACGCACCAGAAGTTTATAGCGGCATCGGTGAAACTCAGGCGCAGAACATATTAAGAGAGTTCTTCAAATCCCGCCGTTAAGTTAATGCTTTGACTCGCAATTCCAGTTCGCGCTTCAACTGATCCTTGCTCTTCTCAGATGCCGCAAAGATTTCTTTCACCTTAAAAAAATCACCAGGACCGAATCCGTTGATCTCAGGCGAGATATATATATGAGGCGGTGAATGCGCGCGGCGCAATTTAGCCAATTCATTGAACATGATCAAAAGCGAACCAACAGCGATTTCAATATTCGATGGATGTGCGCGGCTGATGGTTTTAGGTTTCCCCGTCACATCAACGGCCACCACCAGATCCATGCCCTCCGTCACATGATTAAATGGCACAGGATTTTTCACCCCACCATCAACATGAATCCGGCCATTGATGCGCGGTGCAGAAATAATCCCTGGAATGGCGATCGATGCACCAACCGCTTCGAGGATGGAACCGAAAGTCAATACCACTTCCTCCATCCTTTCAAAATCCACGGCCACCACTTTCAAAGGAATCTTCTGATCTTCCACCAATTGCGGCAAATGATCGGGCAGGGCGATATCCGCCAGCTTTTTCCCATCCAGATGGAGCGACGTCAAACCTTTCAGCGAAAATATGTCGCCCAGCCTCGCCTGCTTTGCCCCAAACACATGCCGCGCCATTTCAATTTTGTTGGAAAGCAAACGGATCGCATGTTCTCGAATTTCAAGCGCTGTCATGCCGCCCGCATAAGCAGCACCAACGATGGCACCCATGCTGCAACCCGCAATTACCGCTGGCTTCAAGCCCAACTCGTCAAACGCCTCGAGCATCGGAATATGCGCCAAACCCCGCGCACCGCCGCCGCCAAGAGCCAGCCCGATTTTCATTTAGATCGCTCTCCACCCAATATCACGGCGGCAAAACCCATCAGGCCAGTCAATTTTATCAACTGCTTCATAGGCTTTCATTTGGGCTTCGCGCGCTGTTTGGCCAAGCGCCGTCACATTCAAAACCCGCCCGCCATTGGCCACAATGAACTCTCCGTCCAGCGCCGTGCCCGCATGAAACACTTCAACCCCCGTGCCAAAATCCTGTCCCAAACCATTGATATGACTCCCCTTAACCACATCGCCGGGATAGCCTTTTGCACACATTACAACCGTCAGCGCCGTCTCGTCGCGCCAACGCACCGACATTTTATCCAACGTCCCATCCACGCTTGCCATCAACAAGGTGAGCAAATCATCTTTCAACCGCATCATCAACACTTGGGTTTCTGGATCACCAAACCGTGCATTATATTCAATCAGCTTTGGCCCATCTCGCGTGATAATAAGTCCAGCATAGAGCACGCCCTTATAAGGGTGACCCATTGATGCAAGTGCCGCCACAGTGGGCTTCACAATCTTTTCCATTGTCTCGGCGCACAAGACCTCACTCATGCACGGGGCAGGCGAATAAGCGCCCATGCCACCCGTGTTTGGCCCAGTGTCACCGTCGCCCACGCGCTTGTGGTCTTGCGCCGTGGCCAAGGCCAAAACATTCACGCCATCAGAAAGCGCAAAGAAACTCGCCTCTTCGCCCTCCATAAACTCTTCAATCACACATTCACCGGTGCCAAAGCGCCCCGCGAAAATCTCCCGCACGGCATTCTCGGCCTCGGCCATATTCATCGCCACGGTCACACCCTTGCCAGCCGCCAATCCATCAGCTTTGATCACAATCGGCGCGCCATGCTTTTTCAAATAGCCCAGCGCCTTTGCTTCATCCGTGAAACGACCATAAGCAGCCGTCGGAATGCCAAACTCGGCGCAAATATCTTTGGTGAAACCTTTAGAGCCTTCCAACTGCGCCGCAAATTTGGAAGGCCCAAACGCCTTTATGCCAGCCAACGTCAAATCATCCACCAACCCCGCCACCAAAGGCGCTTCGGGGCCAACCACCACAAAGCCAATGTCATGCGACTTGCAAAAGGCGATCACAGCTTCATGGTCGGTCACCTTAACCGAAACCAACTCCGCAAACCTGCCCACGCCCGGATTGCCCGGAGCAGCATAAAGCTTGCTGAGCAGCGGGCTCCGCGCCAAACCAAAAGCCAGCGCATGTTCGCGTCCACCAGAGCCGATGAGAAGTACGTTCATTGATTCATATCCTGTGCTAAACTGCTTTGTGGCATGTTAAAGCGAGGAATCAAGCGAAAACAAAGGCAGCCCAGAATTGAAAATAGCCACAGCACAGACCTTTGTCTCATCTGATATTTCGAGTAACGGAATTGCAATTCGCGCATTGATTGAGCGGGCAGCAGAGGAAGATGCGCGCATTATAAATTTTTGTGAAGGCGCACTTTCTGGCTATGCCAAATCTCAAATTCTAACCAAGGATGCTTGGCATAGTTTCGATTGGGTAATCCAAGAAACAGAACTACGAAGTATCGCAAACTTGTGCGGAAAACTTGGCGTCTTCGCGGTTGTCGGTGGAGCTTACAGGCTCTCTGATGGTTTGCCACCCCACAATTGTCTCTATGTCTTTTCTGACAAGGGACAACTTGTAACCAGATACGACAAGAGATTTCTGTCAAACACCGAGCTAGATGGCTGGTATACGCCGGGTTCAGTTCCTATCACCTTTAATGTCGAAAATTATCGATTGGGTTGTGCCATTTGCATCGAAGTGCAATTTCCTGAAGTGTTCATCGAATATGAGCAACTCAACGTCGACGCGGTTCTTTTCTCATCATTTGGGATTCCGCGATTTTTCCAAACAGCCCTTGAAGCACTCGCCGGGCTAAATAGTATCTGGCTGGCTGCCGCAACGCCTTCTCAAACCGCCAAAGAAGGATCGGCGGGGATTATTGGGCCAGATGGAAAATGGATTGCAAGATGTTCGATACTCAATGAGCCTAGTCTAGTCGTAACAGAGTTAAATCGGAATAACCCTGCTTATGACGTTCCGCTCAACAAAGCGCGACCTTGGCGCAAAGCGGCAAGGCAGGGCGACATCTATCGTGAAAAGATATCTGGACACGCCTGCAGCAAAGACCGGACTAGTTTCTAATTCTGATTTGCTAATTAGAACTTCGCGATCATACCACTTTGCGGCAGAGGGTGGTTGCCCTATACCTGCACCAAATCAGCCCGAGACTCCTATGTCCACAATGCCCGATTACGACCCCGAAACAGGCGAAATCATTGAAGCCACCAAGCCAAACTTGGGCGAGCAATCCGTCACCGAAATTTCCCATGCTTTAAAACGCACTTTGGAAGATCGTTTCGGCCATGTGCGGGTGCGCGGCGAAATTTCAGGCTATCGCGGACCCCATAGTTCGGGCCATTGCTATTTCGCACTGAAAGACGAAGGCGCGAAATTGGATGCAGTAATCTGGCGTGGCGTATTCACCAAGGTTCGCTCCAAATTGCAGGAAGGATTGGAAGTGATCGCCACGGGCAAGATCACGTCTTATCCCGGCAAATCCAATTATCAAATCGTCATTGAGAGTATAGAGCCCGCAGGTGTGGGCGCTCTCATGGCGCTGCTTGAAGAGCGTAAGAAAAACCTTGCAGCTGAAGGCCTCTTCGATCAGGAACGCAAAAAGTCACTCCCATATCTGCCACGCACCATCGGCATCATCACATCGCCAACTGGTGCCGTGATCCGCGATATTCTTCACCGTTTGAATGATCGCTTTCCCCGTCGTGTCATCGTTTGGCCAGTTCGTGTGCAAGGCGAAACCGCAGCAGCCGAAGTGGCAGCGGCCATCGAAGGTTTCAACGCGATGGAGAACAAACCGGATATCTTAATTGTTGCGCGGGGCGGCGGATCTCTTGAGGACCTTTGGCCTTTCAATGAAGAAGTTGTGGTGAGGGCCACGGCGGCAAGCATCATTCCATTGATCAGCGCCATCGGCCACGAAACCGATACCACCTTGATTGACTTCGCCTCAGATTTTCGCGCCCCCACACCCACAGCTGCTGCCGAACGCGCCGTTCCAGTGCGGGCCGATTTGCTGGCCGAACTCGCATCCCTCAATGCCCGCCAAAGGCGCACCATGGGCCGTGTGGTTGGCGATGCCAAAACCCGGCTCCGCTCGGCTGCCCGCGCATTGCCAAAGCCAGAAGAGATATTGGCTTCCGCGCGGCAACGCTTGGATGTGGCCGGGGCAAAACTACCCAAAGCCTTAAAAGCCAATCTTCAGGTTCATGCCGTCGTACTTGCCCGAAGCTCCGGAAAATTGAGTGTAAAGCCTTTGGCCCAACGCGTGTCCGAACAGCGCCGTCGTTTGAAAGACCAACAGGCGCGCCTCAGCCGCAGCATTGGTCAAGTAACCACCCGCAAATCAGATCAGCTAAAATCTGAACTTAAACTCTTCACTTCGCTGGGTTATCAGTCAGTGTTGAAACGTGGTTATGCGGTAATCCGCGATCAAAATGGGCAACCACTCCACGGCATTGCAGGCATCGTGCCACCTGCCAATTTAGAAATTGAAATGCGAGATGGCCGTATAAACGTCGTGGCCACCCCAAAGAAATCTCAAGGTTCACTCTTTTAATTGCCATACACAGTTGCTATCTCACGCCCATGAATTTTATTGATCCAATCCTGCACTCCCAGCGCGAAGCCAAGCTGAAATATCTTGATGGCGATTTTCAAATCGTCAAAGAGGGTGAGTTTGTGCGCTGTGGAGTTTCCGGCGCACCAATCAGAATTGATGACTTGCGCTATTGGAACGTGGATAAGCAACTGGCCTACAAATCAGCCCTAGAGTCACTTTCAGATCACAAAAAGTGAATTAAAGTACCTGGTGTTTGAAGTTGTAAATCAGCGGTTCGATGCGTTGATAGTAAAATGGACTAAAGTAGTCCTCGCTCAAAATAAGAATATTCAGAAGTAACAAAGCTTCGACCATAAAATAATTTGAACGTTGTTTGGTTTTTGTATCACGCCGCAATCGTACGACAATGATGGCGATCATTAGAATAGCGTTAATAATAGCCAATTGAAATAGCAAAGACGGCTGTCCAGACGTTAAAAACGCTCGAACTTCAATCCATTGTATCTGCCACAGCCAGTCGTACATCCAAACCTCGACACGTTTCGCCGCCCCGTATCTGGCAGTTCTATGATCAAAAGGTTAAGACTTCGTCGAAATTATCATTGCACCAAAGTCCCACGCTAGATATTGGAGTTTTTTGAGCCTATAGGGTTGGCTATTAAGTAATGGAGTTAATGTAATGAGCGCGACGTGGGCACCTGATAGCTGGCGGAAATTCCCGGTGATGCAGATGCCGGATTATACCGACCTTGAAAAGCTGAAAACTGTGGAAGGCCGCTTGGCTGGGTTTCCCCCGCTGGTTTTTGCAGGTGAAGCCCGCAAATTAAAACGCAAGCTGGCAAACGTTGCAGCTGGTAAGGGCTTTCTTCTTCAAGGTGGTGATTGCGCCGAAAGCTTCGCCGAACATTCAGCAGACAACATTCGTGACTTTTTCCGCGTATTTTTGCAAATGTCGGTTGTTCTCACATTCGCAGGTGGCCAGCCGATTGTAAAAGTAGGTCGCATTGCAGGCCAATTTGCAAAACCACGTTCTTCGCCAACTGAAACTATTGATGGTGTGGAATATCCAATTTATCGTGGTGATATCGTCAATGACTCGGAAGCCACAATCGCAGGCCGTGTGCCCGATCCTGAACGCCAGATCATGGCCTACCGCCAGTCTGCCGCTACGCTCAATTTGCTGCGTGCATTTGCGCAAGGTGGCTATGCCAATCTGGAACACGTCCATAAATGGACGTTGGGCAATCTGAAAGACACGCCTGCCTCTGAACAATATCAAGAAGTGGCTGACCGCATTACTGAAACACTTGGCTTCATGCGCGCATGCGGCATTACGGCCGAAACCGCACCACAAATGCGCACGACTGATTTCTTCACTAGCCATGAAGCATTGCTGCTTGGTTATGAGCAGGCATTAACCCGCGTCGATTCTACCAGCGGCGATTATTACGCAACATCCGGCCACATGCTGTGGATTGGTGATCGCACACGTCAAGTTGATCATGCGCATGTTGAGTTTGCACGCGGTGTGAAAAACCCGATTGGTCTGAAATGCGGCCCAACGCTGAAGCCTGATGAGTTAATCAAACTGATCGACATTCTGAATCCAGATAATGAACCTGGCCGTTTGACCTTGATTGCCCGTTTTGGTGCCGACAAAGTTGAAAAGCATCTGCCTGATTTGATCAAAGCCGTAAAACGCGAGGGCCGCGTGGTTGTGTGGTCGTGCGACCCAATGCACGGCAACACCATCAAAGCAACATCGGGCTATAAAACACGTCCTTTCGAAGCCATCATGACCGAAGTGCGCCGCTTCATGGGTGTGCACCAGGCTGAAGGCACACATGCAGGCGGCGTCCATGTTGAAATGACGGGTAAGGACGTAACCGAATGCACAGGCGGCCTGCGCGCTCTGCGTGATGAAGATCTGAACGATCGCTACCACACCTTCTGCGACCCACGTCTGAACGCAGCCCAAGCCTTGGAACTTTCATTCCTTGTGGCCGACGAGCTGAAAAAAGAAATGGCCTCGCGCCCAAAAACTTGGGTCGATGAAGAAGCAGCTGAGGCTGCGGAGTAAGGCTCAAATGTTTTGAACGCATCAGACAATAGTTTAACCAAAGCAGGTCTGCTGGGATTGTACTATTATTTGATTGTGTTCACGTTTGCATTTTTAATGGGCGTGGCTCGCGTGCTCGTTGTAGCACCTCGGCTTGGGCAAATGGCAGCTGTAATTATTGAGGTGTCAATCCTCATCGCGGCAAGTATGTTTGTATCCCGCTATCTCATTGGCAGTTCAGTTCTAACAGTGTTGCAATTGGCATTGATGGGACTTACCGCCTTCATATTGACGATGGCGAGTGAAGCATTATTGGCCGAATTGCTTCAGGGTAACAGCGTTGCCGCATGGGCAGCATCACTCGCTACACCCATTGGATTGCTTGGCTTGGCGGGACAAGTTATTTTTGCCATGATGCCGATCTTTGTTGGTTACGGTCGCAATGATAAATCGCAGATCTCGTGACATTTAACCAGTTTCTTTGCACTTAATTTATGTCCGCTTGAAACTTGCGGCTAATGTGACTAAGTAGATTACAGAAACGTTCTCAGGGCGGGGTGTAATTCCCCACCGGCGGTGTTTGAGGGAAACCTCATCAGCCCGCGAGCGCTTAAGTGGAACTCTGGTTTCATTTAAGGTCAGCAGACTCGGTTAAACTCCGAGGCCGACGGTATAGTCCGGATGAAAGAGAACAATGATGACGCGTGGAATCTGCTTTTCTTTTGAAAAGCGGGGGACGCGTGGTGTCATTTGCCCTGTTGACGTCAGAGTTGTGACGAGATGAGGGCCTAGTGCTTACAAAAGAAAGAGCAAGTTCGGTTTTAGCTGCAGACATTCTGCTAGCGATAACGCTTGCCTTGGCTGAAGCTCAAAAATTTGAAGGGGCCACCGCGCCAAATCCACCCGTGGGCTGCGTGTTACTAGGTATAGACGGCGCTGTGCTAGGTGTTGCGGCCCATCAGAAAGCCGGCACACTTCACGCTGAAGCTCTCGCAATAAAGCAATGCAGCGACCCAGATCGCATCCATACCGTGGTGGTAACGCTCGAACCCTGCAATCACACCGGCCGCACCGGCCCTTGCACTGAAGCCATTCTTACAACATCGGCAAAAAATGTTTGGATCGGCATGGCTGATCCAAATCCACATGTTGCTGGTGGCGGCGCTGATCGCTTGCGCAATGCTGGTTTGAATGTGCAGTTTTTAAATGAAGCCGATGCGCCGAAACTGAAAACAGATTTGCAACGCTTGATCGCTCCATTCACAAAACGCGCGCTTCACGGCTTGCCATGGGTTACCATCAAACAAGCCATCAACACACAAGGCAGCATGATCCCGCCTACGGGTCAAAAAACATTCACATCGCAATCGTCCTTGATCCTCGCGCACCAACTCCGCCGCCGCTCTGATGCAATCATCACCGGGTCTGGCACGGTGCTGGCCGATGATCCGCATTTCACAGTTCGGCTCGTTGAAGACTTTGCTAGCAAGCATCGCCATCTCGTTTTGTTTGACCGCCGCCGCCGCATTTCGCAATCCTATCTCGATGCTGCAACAGCACGCGGTTTCAAAATTTCATTCGCCAACGACTTGCTCTCAACGCTGAAAAATCTGAGCGAGCAGGGCATGCTTGAAGTTCTCGTCGAAGCTGGGCCGTCACTCACCCAATCAGTCTTAGACAGTGGCCTCTGGGATGAGCATGTGCTGATCACCAAGGGTGATCCCGATCACATCCAAATCATTCAAAACAAGGAACCACATGTTTTCTGGAATCATTGAACGCGTGGCCAAGGTTACCAAGGCCGCCCAAGAAAACGGCGCACTGCAATGCACAGTGGCCACTGGCATGAACGATCTCAGCCTTGGCGAGAGTATTGCTGTGAACGGTGTTTGCCTCACTGTTGCAAAGTTTGACAAAGATGGTGCTGCCGATTTCTTTGCCAGCGCTGAAACATTGGCACGAACCAATCTCGATAAAATCGTAACAGGCAGCCACGTTAATCTCGAACGTGCCGTGAGTTTGAACACGCGCCTTTCCGGCCACATGGTGCAAGGCCATGTTGATGGCAAAGCGATACTCACATCAATCATACCCGAAGACGGCGCATATCGTTTGGCTTTCGATCTTCCACAAAGCCTTTCGAAGTACTGCGTTGAAAAAGGTTCGATCTGCCTGAATGGCATCAGCCTCACCATCAACGGCTTGACTGAACAAAAAAACGGCGACACCCAAGTTGCCATCACCATTATCCCGCACACCTGGGAACACACCAATCTTTATGCCGCGAAAATCGGTGACGCCATCAATGTCGAAGTTGATGTGATGGCCAAATATGTGGAGAGACTATGTCAGCCTTATCAAAAGCTCTAGAACAACTGCGCAAAGGCGGAATGATCATCCTCACCGATGATGAAGACCGCGAGAATGAAGGCGATCTGGTGATGGCTGCACAGTTCGCAACACCCCAAGCTGTGAACTTCATGGCGCGATATGGCCGTGGTCTTATCTGCTTGCCGATGACCTCAGCCGCGCTCGATAAATTCAACCTGCCGCCAATGGCCCCAGTTAATCGCGCGCGTCGCTCAACCGCCTTCACCATTTCAATCGAAGCCCGCGATGGCATTACCACTGGTATTTCAGCCTTTGACCGCGCCCACACAATTGCGACAGCGATCAATCCGAATACCAAATCAGAAGACATCGTGTCCCCAGGCCATGTGTTCCCACTGCGTGCAGCAGAAGGCGGTGTGTTGAAACGTGCGGGCCATACCGAAGGTGCAATCGATCTGATGGCACTTGCGGGCCTCCAACCCGCAGGTTTGATCTGTGAAATCATGGGTGACGATGGTGAGATGTCGCGGCGTCCAGCGCTCGAGATTTTCGCAAAAACCCACAAACTGCCAATCCTCACAATCGCCGAACTCGTCAAGCACCGCTTGCAAACAGAAGTGCTGATCGACGAAGTGGCCAAATCGGAATTGCCCACAGCCTATGCCGATGAACCTCTAACAGTCCACGCCTTCCGCAGCCGCATTGATGGCGCGGAACACTTGGCTATCGTAAAACACCCTTTGCCAAAAACACCGTTGGTGCGCGTTCACTCCGAATGCCTAACAGGCGAAGCGCTAGGCTCACTCCGCTGCGATTGCGGCCCGCAACTGCAAACTGCCATTCGCATGGTTTCAGAAAGCCAAGGTGGGGTAGTGCTATACATGCGCAACCAGGAAGGTCGCGGCATTGGCCTTGCAAATAAAATCAAAGCCTATGCCTTGCAAGATCAAGGTCACGACACAGTGGAAGCAAATGCCGCACTGGGCTTTGCAAATGATACGCGTGATTATGCGGCAGCAGCCCATATGCTGAAAGCGCTGGGCGTTTCTGAGCTCACGCTGCTCACCAACAACCCTGATAAAACCCACGCTCTGCAAGAGCTAGGTCTCAATGTTGTTGAGCAGCGCCCGCTGGTGATTGAAGCCAATCCATTCAATGCAAACTATCTGGCCACCAAGCGCGAGAAGCTCGGCCATTCCTTCGAATTGAAAGTGAGAAACTAATGTCAAAATCAAACTTCCGCATCGCCATTGTCGTCAGCCGTTTCAACGAGCCTGTCACCTCCGGCCTCAAGCGTGGCGCATTGGCCTATCTGGCCGAGCAGGGGATCAACGTGGCTGAGGGCGATATCTATCCGGCACCTGGCGCATTTGAAATCCCGCTCATTGCTCAAACCCTGGCCAAGTCAAAACAATATGATGGCGTGGTCTGCTTGGGCTGCGTGATCAAAGGCGATACAGCGCATTTTGAATTCATCAGCTTGGGCGCAACATATGGCCTGATGCAGACCACTTTGAAAATGGAAATGCCCATCACATTCGGTGTAATCACCACTTACACCGATGAACAAGCCATCGCTCGCAGCAGAGATGATGCCCACAATAAGGGCCGTGAAGCCGCCGCCGCTTGTGTTGAAACACTGGAATCAATGGCTGCGATTAAGAGCGCTTGAAACCATCTCGAGAAACCCTATATCTGTAATCTCAATAATTACAAAAAGGCTACCCCGATGATTGACCTGCACTACTGGCCCACCCCGAATGGCCACAAAATCACGATTTTCCTTGAAGAAGCAGGCGTACCCTACAACATTCACAAAGTGGATATTGGCAAAGGTGAGCAGTTCAAACCAGAATTCTTGGCGATTGCTCCCAACAACCGCATGCCAGCTATAGTCGATCATGATCCACCAGATGGCGGTGCTCCCCTAAGCGTTTTCGAAAGCGGTGCAATACTATTTTATCTTGCCAACAAATATCAAAAATTCATTTCAACTGAAATGCGCGCACGCATGCAGGCTGTGGAATGGCTGTTCTGGCAAATGGGCGGCCTTGGTCCAATGGCTGGTCAAAATGGACACTTCAATGTCTATGCGCCTGAAAAAGTGCCTTATGCCATTGACCGCTACACCAAAGAAACCAACCGCCTTTACGGCGTGTTGAACAAGCGTTTGGCAGATCGTGAATTTATCGCAGGTGACTATTCAATCGCCGATATGGCCAGCTATCCGTGGATCGTGCCATATGAAAACCACAAGCAAAAACTGGAAGACTTCCCGCATCTCCATCGTTGGTTTAACGCCATCAATGCGCGCCCAGCAGTGGTGAAAGCCTATGCAGCGGCAGGCCCGTCCTATGCCAAGCCGATGACCGACGAAGAAAAGAAGGTGTTATTCGGGCAAACGGCGCGGTAGCTAAACCCCGCTCTCAAACCCCTCCGGTTCTGATTTCGTCCGGCCCCGCAATTCGTTATAAATATGCCCAAACAAAGCCACCATCACAACGGTCCCGCCCAGCAAGGTGGGGCCTTTCGGAATTTCGGCCATAAATAGCCAAACCCAAAGGGGTGTGAGCGGAACTTCCAGCGCGGCAATCAAAGTGGCTTCTGCTGCTTGCACAAGCCGCGAACCGAGCGTGTAGAAAACCAAACCCGCCGCATTCTGAATGATTCCGAATAACCCAATTAACACAATATCTTGTGTGGATATCTTCAACGAATCTGCGAACCAGAAACAAAAGAATGCCGCTAAATAAGCCGAAGCCGCCATGGCGGGAAGCATCGGCACATCGCGGTTTCGCCGCAGCAAAACAGAAAAACTGGCCATGCAGCATGTCATTGCAAAGGCCAGCATTTTCCCAAACATGGTGCCGCCACCAAAGCCCGAACCAATCAGCATAATGAGCACGCCAGCCATGGCAATCAGTGATGCAATCATGGTAGAGCGCGATGGTTTTTCGCCGATGGTCACATAAGCAAGGCCCGCCGTGATGAAGGGCACAGTCGCATAAATCACCATGGCATCGGCCACTGATCCATAGCGCAGCGAACCAATGCCAGTGATCATGCCCGCAGCTGATAAAACCGCCACTGCAATTGCGGGCCAGCGCAATTTTTGTAAGGAATTCCAAACTTGCCCGCGCTCAAGAACAAGGAAAGCAATAAACACCGCCGTTCCCGAAAACAGCCCGCGCCAAAACAGCAGCGCCATCAAGTCAGTTGAAATCGCGCGTGTAAATAATCCAGACAGAGACCAGGCCAAAGGGGCCATGCAACAAATCAATAGGCCCAAGCGGTGCTGTTGCTGATTCATCTGGTTAACTTATCAGCCAGTCTGGAGCAGGGCCATCTCGTAAACGGCATGGCAACCCTGTTTCGGGTCACCCTTGACGAAGCAGCATTATTCAAGCATTTTGTGGCCATGAACACCGCCCGCCCAACCGCTGCCATTTGCAGCATTATTATTTGCATCTAGCGACATATCGCTGGCTGGGCGCCGCTTACTCAAAATCTGAATAGCGTTTCCCGGGCCAGCACCCACCCGAGGAAGAACAATGACTTTGCGCCTGTATAATACGCTCACGAGAACGAAGGAGGATTTCACCCCCATCGATCCGAATAATGTGCGCATGTATGTCTGCGGCCCCACAGTCTATGATTTCGCCCATATCGGCAATGCCAGACCGGTGATTGTGTTTGACGTATTGTTCCGTTTGCTGCGCCATCTCTACGGGGCGGATCATGTGAAGTATGTGCGCAATATTACCGATGTGGACGACAAGATCAATGCAAGGGCCTTGCGCGATTTTCCAAACCTGCCGCTAAATGATGCGATCCGGGCGGTGACTCAAAAAACGGCTGATCAGTTTCAATCTGATGCCAAGGCGCTCGGATGCTTGACGCCAACTGAAGAACCCCGCGCCACGGACAACATCCAAGGCATGATTGATATCATCAGTACGCTGATCAATAAGGGACACGCCTATACGGCTGCTGGCGAGGTTCTGTTCAGCGTATCCTCAATGGTTGATTATGGAAAACTCTCTGGCCGAAAACTGGAAGACCAACAAGCCGGTGCCCGCGTGGCCGTAGAAGCCCACAAGAAAAATCCGGCAGATTTCGTGTTGTGGAAATTATCAAGCGCCGATGAACCGGGTTGGGAGTCCCCATGGGGCAGGGGCAGGCCGGGATGGCACATCGAATGCAGCGCCATGAGCAAACGCTATCTAGACGAAGTCTTCGACATCCACGGCGGTGGCTTAGACTTAATCTTCCCCCACCACGAAAACGAAATCGCGCAATCAAGATGTGCGCATGGTTCGGACGTGATGGCCAATGTGTGGATGCATAATGGGTTTTTGCAAGTTGAAGGACAGAAGATGTCTAAGAGCTTGGGGAATTTTGTGACGATTGCAGATGTGTTGAAGGACTGGCCGGGTGTCGTTGCAAGGTTCAACATGTTAAAATCGCACTACAGGCAACCGATCGATTGGACAGTTGCAGGATTGCAAGAGTCGCAAAACATACTGCTCAAATTTAAAAAATGGTTTCGAGCTGAACTCGTTGTTCCACATGATGTTGACCCTGCGCCGGATTTTGTATTTGTTCTCGCGAATGACTTAAACTCACATGAGGCGATAAGTGTACTGCATGGATTGGTTGGCGCAATTGAAGCATCTGCCCAAACCGACGCACGAACGCATAACTTGTTGCTCTCGGATTTTTCATTTGCAATTCGGTTGCTCGGTCTAGAAGAAATAGAGCTATTGCAGGAAAAACAAGAAAAGGCAGGTTTGATAGACTCCAAAGACAAAATCATCCGCCTCATCGAAGACCGCCTCGTCGCTCGTCATACCAAAAACTGGAAAGAATCTGATCGCATTCGTGATGAGTTGGATGCGATGGGCATTGCGATTAAGGATAACAAGGATGGGACGACGAGTTGGGAATTGAAGCGATGACGCGGCCCTCTCCTGCTTCGCAAGGGCGAAGCTGTCTCTCCCGCGAGGGGAGAGACTCGAAGGAAGAAAAGAGCGAAACCGCAAGCCAAGTCTCTCCCCATGCGGGAGAGACAGACTTGGGGCTTAGCCCCAAGTCAGGAGAGGGGTCGAAGCGGAGCTTCGCTAAACAACTGCGCAGCAACATGACTGATGTTGAAACCAAGCTCTGGCAGCAATTACGTGCCAGGCGTTTCGAAGACTTCAAATTCCGCAGGCAAGTTCCAATCGGACAATACATCGTTGATTTCATCTGTTACGAAAAAAGATTGATCATCGAGTTGGATGGGTCGCAGCACGAAGGTTCGACTTACGATATGAAGCGTGATGCTTGGTTGAGGTCGCAGGATTTTCGCGTTTTGAGATTTTGGAATAATGATGTGAATGCGGCGCTGGATGGGACGTTGATGGCTATTCATGATGCTTTGGGACTGCCCTCTCCTGCCTCGCAAGAGCGAGGCTGTCTCTCCCGCGAGGGGAGAGACTTAAGGAAGGAAGGCAAGGAAGTGGCAGCACGCCAGGTCTCTCCCCTCGCGGGAGAGATAGACTTGGGCGCGCCCAAGTCAGGAGAGGGCAGAGCCTCATCATGAAAACTCGCCTTTCCCTTTTCGACACCACGCTCCGCGACGGACAGCAGACGCCCGGTGTTACGTTCTCGCTCGATGATAAACTCGTGATCATGGACATGCTCGATAAGCTGGGCGTGGATTACATTGAGGGTGGCTATCCCGGTGGGAACCCGACGGACAATGAATTGTTTGGAGCTGAGCGCAATACGAAAGCCACCTTCACAGCTTTCGGCATGACCAAGCGCGCGGGTAGGTCAGTTTCGAACGATCCGGGATTGCAGACGTTGTTGCAGGCAAAAGCACATGCGATTTGTTTTGTGGCCAAGTCTTGGGATTATCATGTGCGGGTGGCACTGGGTTGCACCAATGAGGAAAATTTGGAGAGCATCGTCGACTCCGTTGCTGCTGCCAAAGCGGCGCACAAAGAGGTACTGGTTGATTGCGAGCATTTCTTCGATGGTTACAAAGCCAATCCTGAATATGCCTCGGCTTGCGCGAAGGCAGCATATGATTCCGGCGCGCGTTGGGTTGTGCTGTGCGATACCAATGGTGGCACTTTGCCGTCCGAGGTGAGTGAAATCGTCCGTACAATGACGAAAATTATTCCAGGTTCGCATCTGGGCATCCATGCGCATAATGATACCGAGCAGGCGGTTGCCAATTCATTGGCGGCGGTTGATGCTGGCGCTTGCCAGATTCAAGGAACGTTGAATGGCATTGGTGAGCGTTGTGGCAATGCGAATTTGATTTCGATCATTGGGACGCTGGCATTGAAACGTCAGTATACAGAGCGATTTGAACTTGGTGTTGATGTCAAACAACTCACTTCAATTTCTCGCGGCTTTGATGAATTGCTGAACCGTGCCCCAAATGCGCAAGCGCCCTATGTTGGCAAAAGTGCATTTGCGACCAAGGCCGGCATTCACGCTTCAGCTTTGGCCAAAGAGCCTGAAACCTATGAGCATGTGCCTCCCTCTAGTGTTGGCAACAACCGCCGCATTCTGGTTTCTGACCAGGCTGGCAAATCAAACCTATTGGCTGAGTTGACGCGCATCAATCTTGATATTGCGAAAGATGATCCGCGTTTGGATCATCTGCTGCGCGAAGTGAAAGAGCGCGAGAACAATGGATATTCTTACGATGGCGCCGATGCATCATTCGAATTGTTGGCGCGTCGGACACTTGGCAATGTGCCGCATTACTTTGACGTACAATCATTCGAAGTGAATGTGGGCCAACGCGAAAGCAAAATGTATTCAAAAGCGGAAGTGAAAGTAAAAGTGGGCGATGAAATCCTCACCAGCACGGGCGAGGGCAATGGCCCTGTGAGCGCGCTTGATGTCGCTTTGCGCAAAGATCTTGGGCGCTATCAACGCTATATCGATGATATGGATTTGGTTGATTACAAAGTGCGTATCCTCAATGGTGGCACAAGTGCCACGACACGGGTTTTGATCGAGAGCAAAGATGCAAAGGGCGAACGCTGGTTTACGGTTGGCGTTTCCCCGAATATCGTTGAAGCCTCTTTTCAAGCATTACTCGATGCCATCATCTTCAAGCTGTTGCGCGAAGGTGTGAGCGCTTAAATCATGTATGCAAAATTAAGCGAACCGAACAAGGGCGTGATTTTCGCCGTGATTGCGCATTTGTTTTGGGGTGGTATGGCGGTTTATTTTGGATTGATCCGCCATATCAATCCGATGGAGATTGCCGTGAATCGTGGCGTTTGGTCAGTTCCCATCGCCGCACTCGTGGTGTGGTGGCTAGGGCAGTTCGGCGAAGTTTGGGCTGTTCTCAAAAATCCAAAAATGGTTTTGATCTTAACGCTAACCAGCGCCATCATCGTTTTCAATTGGACGCTTTATATCTGGTGCATTCAACATGGCCGCGCCCTTGAAGCGAGCCTGGGCTATTTTATCAATCCGCTGATGAATGTGGCAGTTGGTTATATTTTCTTGCATGAGCGATTTAACAAAATGCAGATGCTGGCCATCGGCTTGGCTTGTGTGGCCGTGACGTTTGAAACGATTGCAACGGGGGTATTTCCGTTTTTGGGATTATCACTTGCAGGGACGTTTTGTTTGTATGGCTTGTTGCGCAAGACCATTGCCGTTTCTCCGGTTCCCGGATTTTTTGTTGAAGTGTTGCTGATTGCTTTGCCACTGATGGGTGTTGAGATTTGGCTGGCCAATTATGGCATGACGCATTTTGGTGATAATACTTTTGATACCTTGATGCTTTTGGGTTGTGGTGTTCTCACTTCTGGAGCACTGATTTTCTACGCAGCATCTTTGAAGCGCATTCGCTATTCAACGGCGGGGTTATTGCAGTATCTTTCGCCCACGATGGTTTTTCTGGCGGCGATTTACGTGTTCCACGAAACGATTGATAAATGGAAATTAATCTCGTTTGGGATCATTTGGGTGGCACTAGCGATCTATTCGATTTCGGCACTACAAAAAGAAAATTCCAAAGAGGTAAAATAATCCTTGACACCGTACGGTGGAGGTGCTACATGCCGATAAATCCGGAGAGCTTGGTTAGAAAATTGGCGGTTGATCCAGCTAACTCCCCATAGTTCGTCACTCTCGCTTTCGGGGGAATGACGACCATATGATAGTTTAAACTTAACGGGTCTCTACAACTTATCCTGAATAATCTTCAACGGAACAATATCAGCAGTCACAGAACGTCGATGCTGGTAAATCGGCACGACGTCTTCGGCTGTTTTTGCCACTTCCACCAACACTTCCATGCCTGCGCGAATAAAGTTTTCAGAGCGCATGTGATCAAGCAACACCAATAAGGGATCCCAATAATTATCAACATTACACACAATCAACGGCTTGTTGTGTTGGCCGAGTTGCGCCCATGTGGTGATTTCGGCCAGTTCTTCAAGCGTGCCAACGCCGCCGGGCAGGGCCACAAAGCCAGTGGCTTTTTCAAACATCATGGTTTTGCGCTCGTGCATTGTGTTTGTAACAATCAGTTCCGAAACACCCTCAAGCATCCGTTCACGGTTCACCAGAAATTCAGGAATGATCCCCGTCACATGCCCACCCGCCGACAATACGCCACGCGCCACCTGGCCCATAAGGCCCATGCCGCCACCACCATAAACCAGACCGATGCCCGCCGCGGCCATGGCAACGCCTAAGTCATCGGCCGCTTGCATATAAGCCGGGTTCCGACCTGGACCAGAGCCGCAGTAAACGCAGAGGCGGTGTGTAGGAATAACCATAGTTTCTCCAATTTGAATTGTGTAAGGCAAGGTCTTCTGTAGTGCATGACTCACGCCTATATAGCACCTAGAGCGTTTTAATATGACTGATTCCCACGGAAACTGATGACAATGAAGATAAATCCCATCGCTATTTTTGCCTCGCTTGCTGTGATTGCCACGGGGGCAATAGGATATGTCGCCACCCGTCCGGCAATCGTCGTCGAAGCAGCAAAGGTTACGGCGCCTGTTGTTGAGGCGCCCCAAGCTGTGGTGCCCGTTGTTGAGGTTCCAAAAGTTGAAGTTGCAAAGCCTGTTGAGCAACAGGTGGCTGCTGCGGTGACGCCAGTCAAACCAGTTGAAGTTGCAAAGCCCGCAGATCCTATTGTGCCCAGTTTTGATACGGTGCGTGTGGAAACCAATGGTGAGGCCGTAATTGCTGGTCGCGCTGCTCCGGGTGCTGATGTTGTTGCCAAGCTGAATGGCCAAGTTGTGGCAACGACGAAAGCCACGGCTGATGGCTCGTTTGTGATGATCCCGGACAAGGCGCTTCCGGCAGGCGCAGGCGCACTAACGCTTGAAACGACTAACGCTGGCAACACGCAAGTTTCAACTCAGACTGTAGCCGTGGCGGTTAAACCTAAAGGCGAAGGCGAAAATACTGTTGCGGTATTAACGCCTGATGCGCCAACAAAAATAATTCAAGCGCCAAAGCCTTTGACGAACGATGTTACACTTGATGCAATTGATTATGGCGCAAGCGGCGACATTCTTTTCGCAGGTCGTGCTTCAGCCAAAGCGCCTGTGCGCATTTATGTGGATAATAATTTTGTGGGTGAAGCCCAAACTGATGATCAGGGAAAGTGGAACTATTCTGGCGGCTCAACAATAAAGCCGGGCACGTTTACGCTGAGATTGGATCAGATGGATGCGAAGGGCGATGTGGCTTCGCGCATTGAAGTTCCTTTCAAGCGAGAAGAGCCAGCGAAAGCTGCAGCTGCGGTTGCTGCTGCAAATCCGCCTGCTGTTGTTCCGCCCGAAAAAGTTGAAACACCAGTCGTTGAAACCAAGGTTGTATCGGCGTCGTCTTCAGTTTCTGTTGAAGTGGCAAAGCCTACGTCACTCACAATTCAACCTGGTGATAATCTATGGGTGATCTCGCGCAATCTTTATGGCGCGGGCCACCAATATACAATTTTGTATGAAGCCAACAAAGCGCTGATCAAAAATCCGCAGCTGATTTATCCCGGCCAGATCATTACGACACCACAGGCCGCAACACCATGATGGATTCGACGATGACGCAACCAACTGGCGAGACCAGCCAGTGGGAAACCATGAAAGGTTTACTGCCGCTGCTTTGGCCTAAGGGCAGGACCGATATCAAGACTCGCGTTGTTATCGCACTGTTACTGCTGGTTGGTTCAAAAATAATCACAGTGTTGACGCCCTATGCTTTCAAATGGGCCACTGATGACCTTGTGCTTTACAAGGGCACCGTTATCGGACTGCTGAGCGTTCCATTCTTTTTGGTCGTTGCTTATGGATTTGGCCGCATCATGGGCGTGGTGTTCGCGCAAATGCGCGATGCCGTGTTTGCAAAAGTTGGACAGCGCGCCGTGCGCGAACTATCGTTCAGCACATTTCGACATCTTCATGCGTTGAGTTTGAAGTTCCATCTTGAGCGCCGCACAGGTGGTTTATCGCGCATTATTTCGCGCGGCATTAATGGTGTTGATTCAGTACTGCGCTTTTCGCTTTTCAATACTTTTCCTACAGTGCTTGAAATTGTTTTCGTGTGCGTTGCATTGGCCTATTCTTTTGGCTGGACCTATGTTGGCGTGATCGCCCTAACGGTGATTGCTTATTTGTGGTTTACCTATTGGGCCACCGAGAGGCGCATTGGAATCCGGCGCACCATGAACAATGCTGACAATGACGCTGGCTCCAAAGCCATTGATAGCTTGCTCAATTTTGAAACCGTAAAATATTTTGGCAACGAGCAGCATGAAGCCAGACGCTATGACAGCTCCATGGCAATTTACGAACAAGCGGCGATCAAAACATGGGTATCGCTCGCCATGCTGAACGCAGGACAAGCTGCGATCTATTCGATTGGTTTGACCATTGTTATGGTAATGGCGGCCATGTCTATTGTGCACAGCACCAGCACAATTGGTGATTTTGTTTTGATCAATGCCATGATGGTTCAGCTTTATATGCCATTGAATTTCATTGGCTCGTCCTACCGTGAAATCAAGCAAGGCCTGATCGACGTTGAAGGCATGTTTGGAATTTTGCGGCAGAATGCTGAAATTCAGGACAAGCCGAATGCGCCAGAATTTGTAGCTGCAAAAGGCGATATTGTTTTTGAAAACGTGTCTTTTGCTTATGATGCAGCGCGGCCAATTTTGAGAAATATTTCGCTGCACGTACCGGCTGGCAAGACAGTTGCCATTGTCGGCCCATCTGGTGCAGGCAAATCCACCATCTCGAGATTGTTGTTTCGCTTCTATGACATCACAGCAGGGCGCATTTTGATTGATGGGCAAAACATTGCTGATGTGAAGCAAGAATCTTTACGCCGCGCAATTGGCATGGTGCCACAAGACACTGTGCTTTTTAACGATACGGTGCGCTACAACATTCGCTATGGCAGACCAGATGCGACTGATGCGGAAGTTGAGGAAGCAGCCAAAATGGCGCAGATCCACAAATTCGTGATGAGCTTGCCACTTGGTTACGATGCCATGGTGGGTGAGCGCGGATTGAAACTCTCGGGCGGTGAGAAGCAGCGTGTATCAATTGCGCGGACAATCTTGAAAGGGCCGCCTATTCTAGTTTTGGATGAGGCAACATCGGCTCTGGATAGTTTGACCGAACAGGACATTCAAAGCGAACTGAAGCGCATTTCAAAAAACCGCACAACAGTTGTGATCGCGCACAGGCTTTCAACCGTGGTTGATGCTGACGAAATTATCGTACTTGAAAAAGGCGAAATTGCTGAACGTGGCACGCATAAAATATTACTGAAAAAGAAGGGTCTTTACGCTGACATGTGGAACCGCCAGCAAGAGGCTGATGAAGCACGGCGCAAACTGGCACAGAATTTGGACGAACGCGGGCCAAAGGCTGAAGAGCTGTTAAGACCTAAGGTGAATGCTTAGTGAATCAACCTTTCAGTAAGCACAATCACCAAGCAGGCATTAACCGCACCGCTCAAATGAGCTGAAAATTCGCATCAAATTTGATGCAAAGGCAATTCAGATTCATCTTTGTTTACGTTTGCAACCTAATACTATCCTCATCAACCGCAAGATTAATGCGGGATAAGGGACCGGTGCTAAACTTCCGAATAACAGGAAACGGCGCCATAGCAATTTGGGGATTAGGTCAAATGAAGATAACCACGATGGAGACCATTGCCGGGCGTAGTACAGAAGAAACGCTTGGTGTTGTGCGCGGATCGGCCCTTTGGTCGAAGCGCATTACAAAATATAACTATCAAGGCCAACGCGGCCTTCAATATTCGAGCATGGATGACATGGCCGATGGATTGAACAATGCACGAGAAGAGGCCGAGAAAAAAGCCAAGGCTCAAGCGAAGTTCTTGGGCGCGGATGCAATCATCGGCATGCGTTTGGAAGTATTCGAAATGTCTGAGGGTCTGTTTACCGCAGTGGCGACAGGAACTGCAGTTCGCACGGAAGCCTTGCCAGCGGCAATACCAGCTTTTGAACAAGCTGCAAATGATGATGAATTTTCCGCCATTCCGTTTATTCCGAAGTCTGCACTTCGTGTGGTTGGTAGCTATCTGCATTAATTAGGCTTAAACCATCAAAAAGGCCCGCCTTGCACCTCCCAGCAATGCGGGCTTTTTGCTGTTATAACATCACACGAATTGATTCCATTATGACTGCAAACACGCTACAGAGTGCCCATGTCCATCATTGATAGTATTACAAACTCTTTTGCCCCGATCCACCGCGAGGGTTGGCGGTTTATTGCCATTTTTGCCGGCGTGGATTTATTTCTGTTTTGGCTGGGCTATGCGCCACTTGGCTGGATCGGCGTGGTGCTGACGGCATGGTGCGCGTATTTCTTCCGCGACCCCGAACGCGTGACACCCATGGTTGAAGGTTTGGTGATTTCACCAGCTGATGGCCGCGTGAGCGCCATTGAAAGCGTGATCCCGCCACCAGAGCTGGACTTGCCGCGCGAAACCATGACGCGCATTTCAATTTTCATGAATGTGTTTGATGTTCATGTGAACCGCAGCCCCATTGCGGCGCGCATTACAAAGCTTACTTATGTGCCAGGGCTTTTTCTGAACGCTGAGCTGGACAAAGCAAGCGAGGACAATGAACGCCAAGCACTCACATTGTTAACATCAAGCGGCGTCCAAATCGGCGTTGTGCAAATTGCGGGTTTGATTGCAAGACGCATTGTGAAATTTGTGGACGAAGGTGCCAGCTTGCAGGCGGGACAACGCTTCGGCCTCATCAGATTTGGCAGCAGAGTGGATGTCTATCTTCCAAAAGGCGTTCCCGCTCTTGCTTGTATTGGACAACGTGCTGTGGCGGGTGAGACAGTGTTGGCTGACTTGAGTGCTACGGGCCAGAGCCGAACAGGCCGCAAAGATTAACATGTCTGAAATACCACCCAGAGAACTTGAACGCAGACGATTTAAGCCGGTGCCCGCCAGGTATCTGCTACCAAATCTTTTGACGTTGCTCGCTTTGTGCAGCGGCATCACTGCCATTCGGTTTGCGGTTGAAGGCCGATATGAAATTGCTGTGGGTGCGATCATTGTGGCCATTGTGCTTGATGCGATGGATGGGCGACTGGCGCGCTATCTCAATGGAACATCGCGGTTTGGCGCAGAGCTCGACTCGCTTGCTGATTTTGTTAATTTTGGTGTGGCACCCGCCCTGATGCTATATTTCAGTGCGCTCAGCAGCTTGAAAACATTTGGTTGGGTGGTTTGCCTGATGCTGGCCATTGCCGCAGCTTTGCGCTTGGCGCGTTTTAACGTGGCACTGGATGATCCCAAAAAACCCTTGTGGGCCGCGGCATTTTTTACAGGCATTCCAGCACCAGCGGGCGCGCTGTTGGCGTTGACACCGTTCTATTTTCAGTTCCTTGGTTTCTATAGCGATGCGCATGAATTTGCTAAATTCATTGCAGCGTTTGTCGTATTGATTGCAATATTGATGGTAAGCCGCGTGCCAACATTCTCAGGCAAAACCTTGACCCGCATTCCTCGTGAAGCATTTTTGCCAGTGCTTGCTGGCGCTGCATTGGCGCTTTTGTTCTTGATTTCTTATCCTTGGGAATCGCTGGCGATTTTGGCTGTGACTTATCTGTTGCTCATTCCCGTCAGCATTGCATCATACCGGAGACGCAAAAGAGGACAGGTGACGCTTTAATGCCGCGCCAGTCACGACAGTTATTGTTTGAGAATATGCCGTTTGACGAGCGGCGTCGAAGATTGCAACCAAATCTTTTTGCGCGGCTTGCCCAGTTTTCGTTTCGTCAGGCGGCAGTTGTTATTTTGATTTGGTGCGCTGTGATTGGTGGTTGCGCATATCTTGTTGTGCAAAATTTTGCATCCGAAAATCAAAAGCCAGTTGAATTCAGTGCTTCATCGACCGCAGCGCAAAACTTGCAAACACTGCAAAAGAATTTTCCACATCTCGATCAATTGACGACGGTATCGCTGACCAATCAGAATGCTGAATTGATGATTGAACAGCGCAATGCATTATTGGAAAACCTGAAAAATCAGACTGATGTATTTGATTTGGTATTCGCACCCGGCACGGGTGAATATTATGATGCTCATGCGATTTTGTATCTATCCAAAACCGAGATTGAAGCGCGGGTTGCCTATGCAATTTCACTGCGCCCATTATTTTCGGCAATTGCACAAGCACCGACTGCGGAAAGCCTTGCAACTTTGGTGAATGAAGTTTCTGCATCAATCAAACAAGGGCGCGATCCACAAGGGTTGGACGAACTGTTTGTGCAATCTGCAAATTCATTGCAGGCTTTGATGCAAGGCAAGAATGCACCCGTAAACTGGATAAACATTGCAAACCTTGATGTTGAAAAAATACCAAACACTGCAATGTTATTGTTGGTGCCCAGACCTGGCCAGGAAGGGCGGGCGACGACCGCTGTAAAAGATGCTCTTGCGCGTCTGGTGACGGATAAGTCTACGCGCGTTTCAATTCAGCAGGCGCCGCCTGACGTTTTGCCAGTTGTGGCGCAGGTTCCAGCAGAAACCAAAACCACATTATTGATCACAATGGCTGCGTTGCTGACGATCATCTCAACTTATTCAGTTTTAGGTCGTGTGAGCCTTTTACTGTCTATCGCCGTTCCCACGTTGGTTGGTGTGGCTGTATCGATGTGTGCCGCAATTTTGCTGATACCCGCTAACATCGTCGCAATCTGGCCGGTTTACATAGCGGTTTGTTTGATTTCCGTGGTGATGAGCGGCAGATATGCTTTTGCGCTGACTGAAGCTCGCACGATTGGTCGGTCTCCAGAAACCTCTGCCATGCTTGCCGCTCAAAAGCAGGGTACAGGGTTGGTGTGGCAAGCAGCGATCGGAAGTTTGCTTTGGGCTGGTTTTTACCTGCAGTTTAGTTCGCCAAACCAATACATCGCAGTTGTGAGCGAGCTGGGTATCCTTGCAAGCCTTCTGGCAGCGCTGTCGGTGGTGCCGGCGACGTCAAAAATATTTGGCGATCAGTTTACTTGGGCAGCACGCGTATGGATGGAACCGCTTTTATACACGATGTTCAATACCCGGTTGTGGCGCGCGCTGAGAACGATTTTAACTTGGGCTACCATTGGGCTGGGCTGTGCTGGTTTTTACTTTGGTGTAGCGCAAATCAAACTTGAAGCGCAGCAAAAGGATTCAAGCCAAGTTGTCAACATCGTGGCCCCAAGTCTGGCGGAAGCACAAAATATCTTGCTTGATCTCAAATCCATTCCCGAGGCAAAATCGGTGCGTTGGCTTGGTGCTTTTTTACCGCAAGATATTGAAGCTAAACAAACCGTTTTAGCGACTTTGAAGGAACAGTTTCCCCGCATCGGTTCTCTAAATGCCCAAAGTGCCGACGATCTGCGCGATCAGATATTAACTCTGCAAAATAGTTTGCAGGACATTGCCGCCGAGCCGGCAACGAGACCCGAATTGCGCCAGGCGGCCGATTCGTTTCGGCGCAGTCTTGCATTGCTGTCAGGCACCAGCACAAATATTGAAATCGTTGAAATTGAGAATAGATTGTTCGGTAGGTTCAACACACTATCGGAACGCGCTGATCTTTGGGCGGGCATCGAAAAGCCCAATCTGGAATCGCTTGATCAGAACTTGAAAAAATTGTTTTTGTCAGAAGATAACATTTACCGAATTGAAGTCATCCCTGCGAGCGGAAAAACCAATACGCAGTTGGCAAAAGTTCTTTCGCTAAAGGGTTTGCCTGTTGCGCATGAGTCCTTGGTAACAGGTTCGCAAATTGAAAATGCGATTTCAATTTTTGAATTTATTTTGCTGGCCTGTCTGGGGGTTGGCCTCGTCACCTCATGTTTGGCAATTGGTGAGGGCGCTGGC
Organism: uncultured Aestuariivirga sp.; assembly: GCA_964244815.1. GTDB lineage: Bacteria > Pseudomonadota > Alphaproteobacteria > Rhizobiales > Aestuariivirgaceae > Aestuariivirga. The sequence goes on from CAXTKH010000003.1 coordinate 29,612, forward strand.
ATTGTGAGCCTTATCGCAACCAGCGCTGTTGTGCTTGCTATGACAGCGGGGGCCGTGGGCTTGCTGCATCTTAAACTGTCAGCAGAGATCCTGATGATCATTTTAGCCAACAGCACATTGCTTTATTGCCTGATCGCCTCAGCATTCCTCAAAGCCGAAATTACCGACGAAGGAATGCCAGACGCGCTTCATGCCATTGAAGCCTGGTTGCCTTCAATCATCATCGCCAGCTGCGCCGTACCAATCTTTCTGCTGAACATCGACGGTGCCAAACGTGCCACGCTGTTAATCGCGGGGGGGAGTTTTGCAGTTACACTAACTATCGGCTTCCTGCTCCGTCCAATTTGCCTGTTTGTGCGGCGCGAAAACTGAGCTGTTTGCTTTTGTCGCAGCAAACTGGCATATCAAATTGATGAAATTCCATTCCACCATTATTGGTCGAACTTTGCGTGATGACGTTATGGTCAATTGCGCGCGTATTGGATTCAAACCTTAGCATTTCTGTCCTGATTGTTATGTGAAACCAGCTTTCCAACGCTGGAACCCTTTTCGTATCTGGAGCACCATCATGAACGTCGTCCCAAAAAATATTAATCTCGAAGAAATCGTTAAAGCCGACATCGCCCATCATTTTCATCCGTTCACGGATCATAAGACGTTTCACGCCAATGGCGGCCCGCGCGTGATGACCCATGCTGATGGCGTTTATATTTGGGACGGGAAAGGTAATAAGATTTTAGACGGCATGGCCGGCCTGTGGTGTGTGAATATTGGCTATGGTCGCAAGGAACTGGCCGAGGTTGCTTACAAGCAAATGCAAGATTTGCCGTTTTACAACACCTTCTTCAAAACCACGACGGTGCCGACCACGCTGCTTGCTGAAAAAATCTCAAGCGTTTTGCCAGAGCGCTTCAAGCACATCTTCTTTACCAATTCTGGCAGTGAAACCAATGATACGATTGTGCGTTTCATCCGCCACTATTGGAAGCTGATGGGCAAGCCTTATCGCCAGCACATCATCGCGCGTCGTCGTGGTTATCATGGTTCGACATGGGTTGCTTCAAACCTTGGCGGCTTTCCGGCGATGCACGGGCAGGGCGGTGACTTGCTTCCGGGATTCCACCATATTCAACAGCCTTATTGGTATGACTTTGGTGGCGACAAAACCCCAGAAGAGTTTGGCCTTGAAGCGGCGCAAGAGTTGGAAAAGAAAATTCTCGAATTGGGGCCAGACAACGTGGCTGCATTTTATGGTGAGCCCATTCAAGGTGCTGCAGGCGTCCTCATTCCGCCATCAACTTATTGGCCAGAGATTCAGCGCATTTGTAAAAAATATGGCGTGCTGATTGTGGCCGATGAAGTGATTTGTGGGTTTGGCCGCACGGGCAATTGGTTTGGCTTTGAAACGTTCGGTTTCGATCCTGATATTGTGGCGATGGCCAAGGGATTGTCGTCTGGCTATCAGCCGATTGGCGCAGCGGCATTCTCCGAGCACTTGATCAAAGATTTTTTCGAGAAGGGTGGCGAATTCTATCACGGCATGACTTATGCGGGTCACCCTGTGTGTTCAGCCGTTGCTTTGAAAAACATCGAAATCATTGAAGATGAAAAATTGGTTGAACGCGTGGCCGAGTTGGCACCTTATTTCGCGGCTGGTCTGGCCTCTCTGAATGATCATCCGCTGGTGGGCGAAACCCGTTCGGTTGGTTTGATCGGTGCCATTGAAATTGCCAAAAACAAAAAGACCCGTGAACGTTTCCATGACTCAGGTCGCGTTGGCACGATCTGCCGTGATCATTCAATCAACAATGGGCTGATCATGCGGGCGTGCTGGGATACCATGGTGCTGTCACCGCCATTCATCATTTCGAAAAAAGAAATTGATGAAATGATGAGACTTGTGCGACTTTCATTGGACAAGACGTATGCTGACGTGAAGTCAGAGATGTAATCGGAGAATATCATGGCACTTGAAATGGATAAGCTGACCCGCCCACCGGGCGATGAAGCGTTTCGCCGCGAGAATTTAAAGGGCACCCAATGGGAGCCCACTTATGCAGGCGCACTTTCATTCATGCGCCGCAAATATACGCGCGATTTGACGGGTGTTGATATTGCTGTAACGGGTGTACCGTTTGATCAGGCTGTGTCACATCGTTCAGGCACGCGCATGGGGCCGGAGGGCATTCGCAAAGCTTCTGCAGAAAATGCCTGGGGCCCATTCTGGCCTTGGATGTTTGACCCGTTTGATACGCTGGCAGTGGCTGATTATGGTGATTGTTTCTTCGATTGGGGCAAGAAGGAAGACTTCCCCGCCACGTTGGAAAAACACACTGCGGATATTTTGAATGCGGGTGCTGAAACCATAACGCTTGGTGGCGATCATTATATTTCTTATCCGGTTCTCAAAGCCTATCATAAAAAGCACGGTCCCTTGGCTTTGGTGCATTTTGATGCGCACCGCGATGTTGAGATCGATAACGGTGGCCGCATCGACCACGGCACGATGTTTGGCTATGCCGTGCGCGAGGGTTTGATTGACCCGCATAAATCCGTGCAAATCGGCATCCGCACGACTTTTGCTGGCGAAACCACCATGGGCTTCCGCATTATCTACGCAGATGAAGTGCACGCCACATCGACCGCCGATCTCATTTCCATCATCGAGAAAAAAGTGGGCAAGCAAAAGTCCTATTTGACGTTCGACATTGATTGCCTCGATCCATCAGCGGCCCCAGCAACTGGAACGCCAATTCCTGGTGGACTGACATATCATCAGGCGGCATCAATGATCCGTGGACTGAAGAATATCAATTTTGTCGGCATGGACATGGTGGAAGTCTCCCCACCTTATGATCATGCGGAGATTACTTCAGGCGCTGCTGCGGGCTTGATTATGGAATACATCTGCTTGCGCGCTTGGCAGAAGGGTGCACGCTCCGAAAAGATGCCGGAGTAAAAGCGACAAAAGATTTCAAATGAAATCGTTCCTGCGCAAGTTTTTATTGTGTGGTTTGATCGCTGTTGTTGGCATTGCGCTGTTTCCATTAGCGGCTTGGATCGCGGCACTAACGCCCGTGCTCGGTCGCACACAGGATTTAAGGCCAGCTGACCCGCCCATTTTTGTTTGTGCTAATTTTGCTCATGCTGAAATTATTATGCCTCTCACTGATGCGGCAATCGATTGGCAGTCCATGTTTGATATTGCGGAGGTGAAAGCGTCGCATCCCGAATTATATCTCTCATTCGGTTGGGGCGATCTCGCATTTTTTCAACAAACTGGAACGTGGCAAGATATGCGTTTAGGCACAACGCTAGCGGCATTTTCGGGCCGGCTGCCAACAACGTTACGCATGGTAGTGCAAAAGATGCCGCGCAATGATCCTGAATGTTTAATGCTGGTAATTGATGCTAAAGGCCGCCGCGCCTTGGCAAACCACATTCGCGAAACCTCGGCAACAAGTCCGCCAACGCTGGCACCTGGCAGCGAAAAATATCAGAGATACTATATAGCTAACGGCCCATACGGAATTTTTCATACCTGCAACCAATGGGTCAGTGATGGTTTAGCGAAAGCTGGATTGCCGCACGCCTGGTATTCACCATTCAGCTTCGATGTGATTTGGCCGCTGTATAAAATTCCGTATTGAGGTCGTTCACTATGTTTTTAAACGCCCGGCCTTCTGTGAAACGACGCCCAAACCTTTTTGCCATAGAGGTGCTGCATAATATCGTTTGCAGCAGCCGTATCGATCCGAGCTTCGGCTTCACTGTCTGACGTCGCAGCAGAAGCGACCATGCCAATCACGCCATTGATGTATTGGTCAGTCGATGTAACCGAATTGAATTGAGCTTGAACCGCGCCACTTGCGGCATCAACGATTTGAACGAGGACATTCAAGTTTGTGGTATCGCCAACGAGCAATGACATGCCGGGGTTCTTTTTATGAAAGTTTACAATCGTCAATTTGAGTTTTTTTGGATTATCTGTTTGCGGAATTAATCTCGTTTCAGCTTTAACTTTTGAGCCGAGATCGTCCATTTGCGGCGTATATTCGGCGCCCATCATCTCGACTGACACGATGTGAAATGGCCCGCCAACATTGACAACCTGCTCAGCGCCACAGCCAGTCAGGCTTAACATCAAAAACGAACACACCACCCAAAGCCCAATTTTGTTCATGAATCATCTCCCAATAGGAGAAAACTTAATGTGGTATAGTTAATTATGTATAACTCTATCATTGACGAGAAGGTTAGCTGAGCACATCCCGCACCCTATAATAAGCCATCGCCGCCACCAGCAGCGGCGTACGCAACCTTCCGCCAGGGAAGGGCAGATGTTTGATTTTGGCGAGCAGATCAAACCGCTCTGCAGTGCCGCGCACGCACTCCGCCATCAGCTTGCCGTACATGCCAGCGAGTGAAACGCCTTGGCCCGAATAGCCATGGGCGTAGAAGACGGTGGGAGAAAGTCGTCCACAATCAGGAATGCGGTTCGAGGTAATGGCGATATTGCCACCCCAGGCATAGTCAATCTTCACGTCTTTCAACTGCGGAAATACCGCCGTCATGCGCGGCCGCATGTATTCGCCAAGGGCAGGCGGCGTGTGACCTGAATAGCTGGCGCGGCCACCAAACAACATGCGGTTATCAGCTGAGCGACGATAGTAATCGACGATGAAGTTGGTATTAGCCACCGCTTCATTATCCGCGATCAAAGCTTTGGCCTGGTTTTCGCCCAGAGGTTCGGTTGCGATGATGTAGCTGGCCACCGGCATCACGCGGCCATAAAGCGGTTTCACCACTCTGCCCAAATAGGCATTGCCACCGATGATCATGAACTTTGCTGAAACCTTGCCTTTGGCGGTGCGCGCCCATGGCTTAGGACCGGTATCGACTTCGGTCACAGCCGAATGTTCGTGCACCACTGCTCCAGCCTTGATGGCCGCTGCTGCCAACCCCAAACAATAGTTCAACGGATGAAAATGCCCGGCATGCGATTCCCTTAAAGCGCCGTGATACAAGTTTGTGCCAAGCTTCTGTTCTAATTCAGCTTTTGTGAGCAGAGTATTGCCGCCATAACCGAGCTCCTCATATTCGTCGGCCCATTCTTCCAAATGCTTGAACTGGTGCGGTTTAGGTATGCAATGCATATAGCCCCAACGAACATCGCAATCGATTTTGTGTTTTTCGACGCGGTCCAATATCAGCTGCTTGGCTTCTTCTGACAAATCAAAAGCCCGCTTGGCGTCAGCCTTGCCGATTTGTGTTACGATCTTTCCTTGGCCTGATGAAAACCCTGTGCAAATTTGACCACCGTTGCGGCCTGATGCACCGAACCCAATTGTTTCAGCTTCCAGCACCACAACTTTGTATCCGGCTTCGGCCAGTTCCAGTGCTGCGGACAACCCGGTATAGCCAGCTCCGATAATGCAGACATCAGCTGTTATGTCACCCTCAAGTGGAGCCGTTGAGATGATGCGGTTGGCGGTGGCTTGATAATATGATTTATTCAAAATGGAGGCAGGCATTTCCACATCCTAGCGGCACCCCTTCCTATTGGTCAACAATGCGCGCTAAGCTGCGACCTAATAGAAACAACGCAGTATGACGTGTCATGAGCCAAGCCAAATTTGAGGAATATCTATCATCCAACCGCATATCGGAGGTCGAGTGCCTTGTGGCCGATATGTCGGGAACTGCGCGGGGCAAAATCCTGCCGCCCAAGAAATTCCTCTCTGGCCACAAATCCAAGGGTCTGCGCGTTCCCGAAGAAGTCTTCACCCTCACAATCAATGGCCGCTTCGTGTCTGATACCAATGCGGTAAGCGACAGCGCGATTGATATCTATATGCAGCCCGATGTGGATACCATCCGCATTGTGCCATGGTATACCGAGCCAACCGCGCAAGTGATTTGCGATGCGTATCACTTGAACCATGACCCCGTGACCATTTCGCCACGCCATGTTTTAAAACGCGTGTTGCAGCTTTATAAAGACAAAGGCTGGCGACCTGTTGTTGCGCCCGAGCTTGAATTTTATCTGGTGAAAAAGAATTTCGATCCCGATTATCCGCTTGAGGCTGCGGTGGGCAGATCAGGCCGCAAAGAATCAGGTGGCCAAGCTTATGGCATCGACGCAGCCAATGATTTTGATCCGATTGTTGAAGACATTTATGATTGGTGTGAAGCGCAGGAATTGGATGTTGAGACGCTGAGCCACGAAGCAGGGCCTGCCCAACTTGAAATCAACTTCAACCATGGTGATCCACTGGAACTGGCGGATCAGGTGTTCCTGTTCAAACGTACTGTGCGCCAAGCAGCTTTGAAACATGATGTCTATGCCACGTTTATGGCAAAACCACATGAGAATGAGCCTGGCTCTTCGATGCATATTCACCAATCGGTGATGGATATCAAAACGGGCAAAAACATTTTCACCACCAAAGATGGTTCGCAAACCAAACTGTTCCTGAATCATATTGGGGGTCTGCAAAGATATCTAGCCGGTGCTTTGCCATTGCTTGCACCAAACGTGAATTCCTACCGCCGCCTTGTTCCTGAATCTGATGCGCCAACCAATGTGCATTGGGCCACGGACAATCGCACGGTTTCACTGCGTGTGCCGTCTTCTGATCCGGCAAATTTGCGGGTTGAAAACCGGGTAGGGGGGGCAGACTCCAATCCGTATCTTGCCTTTGCAGCGTCTTTGGCTTGCGGCTATTTAGGGATGGTGGAAAAGATCAAGCCATCTGAACCTGTAACAGGTTCCGCCTATCGCTATGCCCACACATTGCCAATCAGCTTGGATGAAGCGCTTGATAAGTTGAACTACAACAAACCATTGAAGCAAGTTTTGGGCGAGCAATTTGTTGAAGCTTACCAGGATGTGAAGTTCCAGGAGATGCAACATTACCGCAAGGTCATTAGTTCGTGGGAGCGCGAGTTTTTACTGCTGAATGTCTAGTTTCCCGCTATCATGATTCGAGTCGAATACCACGAGGGAAATATGCAGTTTTTGTTGCGATTGATTGTTGTGCTGGCACTGATAGTTGCGGCACCCCTGGCAGCTTTGTCGCAAGATGCAGGTCAGGTGCAGGCGGCGATTGCCCAGCTTCTCACCAGTGGTCAACGCCTGGCACTTCCCATCGAACGTATCAGGCCAGCACTTACTGCGCATTATGTAAACAGTCGCGGAGCAATCTATTGGGTCGGCACAGGCCGCATGGATAGTTTTATCACGCGTTTACAAAAAGCTAAGAATGACGGTTTGAATTCTGCAGATTATCCCGTCGCGTTTTTAACGGCACTGCGTGATGATCTTAATCCCAATGATACGGAATCGGCCGCACAGGCTGAACTGGCCTTCTCTGCATTCTTTGTCTCCTATGCCGCTGATTTAAAAATTGGTCGCATTGCTCCGCAGAAAGTTGATCCTAATCTTTTCCGTTCGCAAAAAACCATTGATGTGCAGCGCGTGCTGGCTGATTTGAAAAAGCAAACAGATCCAAATAAATTCCTGGCAGGTTTCGAACCGCGCAACACCCATTATCAAGCGCTGAAGAAAATGCTGAAAGTTTATACCCAAGTTATCGACGAGGGCATTTCTTGGCCAACCATCGCACAGGGTGCAACAGTGAAAGCCGGCGGGTCAGATGCTCGCATCGCATCTGTGCGCCACATCCTCTCGCTGACTGGTGATTTTGAATGGGCTGAAACCAGCTCGCCTGTGTTTGACCAAAACTTGGCAATTGCCTTGCGCCGGTTTCAAATTCGACATGGTCTTGAAGCCAAAGGGCTGCTGGGCAAACAAACGATTGTAGCGCTTAACATTTCGCCAGAAGAGCGCCAGCGCCAGATTATTCTGAACATGGAACGCTGGCGCTGGATGCCCGATAATTTGGGCGAAGAACATTTCCTGGTCAATATCGCTGGCTTTGAATTGCAGCATTGGCAATCCAACACCATCATCGACCGTATGAATGTTGTGGTAGGTGCTGTGGCCACGCAAACACCAGAGTTTTCAGGCTCCATGCAGTATTTGGAGCTCAATCCTTATTGGACAGTGCCATATTCGATCGCCACCAAAGAAATGCTGCCGAAATTGCAATCCAATCCAATGGCCTATGCAGGTGATTTTGAAGTTTTTGCTGGTGGCAAAGTGGTCAATTGGAATTCGATCAATTGGTCATCCTATGGCAATGGTGGCTCATTTCCTTTCACGTTCAGGCAATTACCTGGACCAAAGAATGCCTTGGGCAAAGTGAAGTTCATGCTGCCCAACAAATTCAATATCTATCTTCATGACACACCTGCCAAAGATAAATTCGCCAACAGCACACGCGCATTCAGCCATGGCTGTATCCGCCTGTCTGATCCGACACGGCTTGCCTATTCACTGCTTGAACGAACGGGCATGGATCAATCCGCAGTCAATGATATCTGGGCTGGTGGACAGAATACCCGTGTCGATCTGCCAAAACAGATCCCAGTGCATCTGATTTATGCAACAGCATTTTCAAGCGAAAACGGAATTGAGTTCAGGACAGACGTTTATGGCCGCGACCGGAAGCTTTATGAGGCACTGTTTGGAAGAGCCGGAAGTTAAGAAGCCGCCAAAAGACGCAAATGCCCGCTTTCGCGGGCATGAGGTTAAAATAATTAGCTGCTAGAACTTGTAATTCACGCCAATACGCGCCGTGAAATTTTCAGAGTCAAACCCAGCAGGTGCTAATGCAATATTATCGGTCACACCATAGTTGGTATAAAGCCCGTCGATACGCATGGTTACATTTTGCGAAAGTGCTTGTTCGACACCCGCACCAATCTGATAGCCCATGACAGTATCATCAAGAATCGATGCGCCGCCTGAGCTGGACTTGTATTGCGTCCAAGCTGCACCACCTTCGATGAACAACAACGTTGTATCGATTGCATAACCAGCGCGCGCGCGAACCGCATAATTCAAACCGGTTTCCTGAGTGTGCGCAATTGGTGCCGCAAATGATCCATTTGCACCAGTATATCCAAGGTCGCCTTCAATACCCAAAACGAATTGATCCATTTGATAATTTGCGCCGATGATGCCGCCAAAATCCAATCCGCTAAATGAATTCCCAGTGGCCAGAATGGTGCTGTTGTAGCTTGTATAACCAGCATAAACGCCAGCGTATAAACCGCTCCAATCATATGTCGGTGGTGTGATGTCGAGATCAGCACTCATGGCTTGAGGTGCTGCCACCAATAGTGCACCGAATGTGGCGCAAATTAGAAGTTGATGTCTCATTCTCCGCTACTCCAAATAGACTTAGTCTTTTCTGTGTTGATATCTGCCATCCTTCTGACATTTTGCCGCCGTGAATTTGCAAGGTCAAGACGCAGAGCTAGACTAGGAGTATTTAATTTATCAATTGTCCCCCGGCAGAAAGTGCGTTTGCACTCGACTTTACATGCAACACGCAAGCGCCCTTGGCGTTGAGGAATTCACTCACCACGGCTTCAACATCATCTTCCATGCCAAGCTCAAATACTTGAGCGCCAAAGCTTTTTGCCCAAGCTGTAAAATCAGGATTGACAAGATTGGTGCCAGACACGCGGCCAGCATAGTTCTTTTCTTGGTGTGAACGTATAGTGCCGTAGCTATTGTTATTGGAAATTACGATCTTGGGCACCAGCCCAAAAGCCATTGCGGTGGCCAGCTCACTGCCCGTCATCAACACGCCACCATCGCCCACAAAGCAGATGGCCATGCGACTCGGATAAACGAGTTGTGCTGCAATTGCGGCCGGCACTCCAAACCCCATGGCACCTGCAATACAACCAAGCAATATGCCCTTGGGCGTCATTGGCCAGTGCCGATGGTGCCATGTGCTCATGTTGCCAGCATCAGTCGTGATGATTGCATCAGCAGGAGCAAGCTTGGCCAGCGCCATGGTCACGACACCAAAATCCACGCCATCATCCGGCACAGGTGAAGTAAACTTCTGCGCAGCTTTGGCAGCACCATTCACGTCACTCACCCATCGCTCACGCACGGCTGAGACGACGCGCACTGTTTGCGAGAGCCCGACTAATATTTGGATAGGATCAGCGACAATTCCGAGATCAGCACGGATCACTTTTCCGATGGGGGACGCATCAGGATATATATGCACCAACGTTTGTTGCGGCACTGGCGCTTCCGGCAATGTGAATCCAAGTGTTGCAAAATCCCCAAGCCGGGTCCCAACAGCGATAATCAAATCAGCTTCCGCCAGAACCTTGCGCTGACCAGCAGTAGTGGAAGGCGTTAAGTGCCCGGCAAATAGATCAGAATTATTGTCAAACACATCCTGATTTTTCCACGTTACCGCCACTGGAATGCGCTGCGACGAAGCAAATCGAGCCAATGCATCAGCGCCCGTGGCACCGCGTAACTTAGCCCCCGCCATAATCAACGGCCGCTCGGCTTGAATAATCAGTTCTTGAATGTTTAAAATTTCTTGAGGAGCGCCACCAAGTGAGGGCAGGGAGTATATGACTGGTTCTGCTGCTTCAATTTCATCACGCAGCATATCTTCCGGCATTGAAATAACAACAGGTCCAGCAACACCCGCGCAAGCAAGTCGGAAACAACGCGGCATCAATTCAATAAGCTTGGCACCGTCAGTCACTTCATAAACCGCTTTGGCCATGCCTCCAAAGAACTGGCCATAATCCACTTCTTGAAAAACCGACCGCGTGCGTTCTTCCCGCGCCACTTGGCCAATCATCACAATAAGTGGAACGCCGTCTTGCTCAGCTGAATGAACAGCGATGGATGCATTGGTTGCACCCGGACCACGACTAACGAGCAACACCGCAGGCTTGCCCGTAAGTTTGGCTTCGGCCATCGCCATGAACCCTGCGCCACCTTCGTGTCGGCAAACAATAACATCAATGCCGCTGCCATAAAGCGCATCGAGCAATGCCAAATAGCTTTCACCTGGCACACAGTAAACCCGCGCCACGCCGTGAGCTTTAAGGGAGGAAACTATAAAATCGGCAGCGCGCATTATTCACCTTTCAAAATCATATTGGTGAATTCATGCCCGCATCAAGCTAAATTGTCGATAAAAATCCCTATTGTGTAGAGGCCACTACGCCTGCATCAGCCGCTTTCTTGTACCAGTCTGCAGCCATTTTCTCATCAGGCTTCAAACCAACAACATTCAGCTTGGCGAAAACCTTCGGATCATAACTGCGTGCCACACCAAAACTGCCTTGTGCACTGCCAAGCTCCGAAGCCCGCGTGAAAAATTGGCGTGCCGCAACAATGTCGCCAGTTTCCAGCAAAGCATTACCCTTGGCAACCAAATCATCAGATTCTTTCAACGGTTTTGGAATGGCCGAAGCTTCGTTGGTTTGTTCAACGGCCGTTTCAGGCACCGCGCTGACGGGTGACACTATTGCAGGCGGCGCAATTGGTGTGGGCTCGGTTGCTGGGGCCGGAACAGCCGCAGCTATTTCAGAATTAACCTTTCCGTCACCCGGTTGGGCCATTGGAATCTCGGCTGCTTGTGGAGTTGCGTTTTCCAACTCGACTTTCACAGCCTTGGTGGGCGCGGCAAGTGCACCTGTTAGATCATCGACAGCGGATACCTCCATATCAAATTGCTTGATGTCGGAATTGGGTACTACCAGTTTAACTTCAGCAATCTCAGAAGGCTTTAAAGTCCAATTGCCTTCGAGTGATTTAACGCCTGCAGTGAGATAAGCCTGCTCTGGTAATCCGGATATTTTAAGTGAGATTGGTTCTGATGCATCAGCACTTTGTGCGCTGAGTGCCAGGGGGATCATGCCACCCAAGGTTCCACGCACATCGCTTACATCCAAAGTTGCTGTTGAAATAGGCTTCTTGGTAATAACAGTTTGATTTGCAGTTTTAGGATCAGTGACGGCGGCGACTGCTGGTGTATCTACAGACTGAGCAGTTGGGGACAGTATCGCGATTTTATTTTGCGCATTGGCAAGTAACGCGAAATATTGTTGCTTAACATAAGCTGAATTTGAGAATCCAAATCCTGCCACTGCACCGATGCAAATAGCTACCGAACCAAGAGTCAATATTTTGCCCCACTGAAAGGCGGAAGCTTGCGGTCTGGTTCGATCTTTTTTATGGTTCTGCTGTTCTAGTTGATAGAGCTTTTTACGCCCTTGAATTTCTGATAATGGCAGGGTCGGTCGACGTTGCTTCGGGCCGCTCATTGGTTCGGTTTTAAAGTTTGGCTTGGGCGCATCAAATTTGTCCTGACCCTCGCGAAAACGTTGTTCCATCCGCTTCTTATAAGCGTCATATGCTTCTACATCAGGTGTTTCAACATATCGCTGCGTCGCTGTTGGTTTATCCGCCTCACGCAAACTCTCAGCTGGCATTTGTGTAAACCAGCTTGGTGTTTTTGAAATCGATTGATCAGCGCCATAATTTTCCAACTTCTCAGTTGCAGCATGTTCAGCACCGGTATTTTTCGCACGAATTTGGCTCACGGCTTGCCTCCAGTAGGTGTTATCTTAACGTCATCTAATCGGTTCGCCTGGGATTGGCTTAAAATTTTCTCAGATTCCGCGTGTCGCTTCCAACCTAAAACAGCTGCTGCTAAATTAGCCCCGCTGTCACCCTCGGATAATTTGAACATCAACGACGTAAAGTTTTCAAGAGATTTTTTGTGTGTTGAGTCCTGCGGCTTATCCATCACAGCAAGTGTGAGCGATGTAGCTAATGTCTCCACACTTTGTTTGCCAACAACAAGGCCGGGCAATTCTTGCGACGTTAAAATTGCGGGCTGATATATCTTGGCGAGGTCAGGCGTTGCTTGCAACTTCAAAACATGAAAGCGCCCGTCGCTCAAACCTGATGTTGAAATTTCCGTTCCCAAAATTAGTGCGGCATCGGCCTCACCATTTATCAATGCATTGACTGCCGCGTCATCCTGCTTGGCAACACGCGTGAATGAAATATTCAGTCCGTTAAAGATCAGTTCACCTGTAGCAAATGCAGCGCTTTGAGCAGGTCCCGTTGCGATACGTTTTCCCGCCAATGCGGCCACGTTTGGAATACTCTGCTTTGAAATCAATACAACATTGAGAGAGGAAAGTTTGGCGATGTAGCTAAACTTGTCTTGCTGACCATTCAGAAGATCCTGGTTGCTTGCATAATTCAAGGAATCAGAAGAAATAATCGCAGCATCCACCAATTGCAGATTGGCCAAATCATTCAGCCCACGCAGACCGCCTTCGCCCAGCATTGGTATGACGCGCATGCTATTTTCATGATCAAGTTTTCCGGCAATTCTGGAAGCAGTAGCAAGCCATTGCGGTTCTGCTGCCAGCAACCCAATAGTCGTATCCTGGGGCTTCGTTTGAGCAGTTGCAAAACCTGAACCAACAAACGCAACGCACACGCCAACACTGAGCAAAAACTTTCTCAAGCTACATACCTCTAACCATAATCTGCGCTTTCCCACCTTGCAGAATGCTGACACCCATCTGCAACATGCAAGCTTTTTCAGCTGCGAATGTGGCGATCAGGGGGCAGGTTAAAGGTCATCTTTGGGCAATGGGAAGATATGAACGCAAAGCTGGGCCATCATACAAGGTAAGTGGCCGGATCAGGATGTTATTCTGTGTCTGTTCAATGCATTGCACAGTCCAGCCCGGCACCCGGCCAACGGCAAAAATCGGCACGAATAAATCAGGTGCAATGCCGTTCAAATAATAAATAACGCCCGAATAAAAATCAACGTTCACGTTCACACCAAAGCGCGCATATGGTTTCATCGCATCAACAACAGCTTGCAAAATGGCAAACCATTTGGGCTCACCCATTTCTTGGCTAAGTTTTTCAACGCCGTCACGCATGTGCCGCGCACGCGGATCTTCCGTGCGGTAAACGCGGTGGCCAAAACCAGTTACAGCTTCACCCGCCGTGCGCTTGGCTCTAACATATTCTGCGGCGTTTTCTGGCGAACCGATCTCTTGCGCCATGCGCATCACATCTTCAGCGGCTCCACCATGAGCAGGGCCTGCGAGTGCAGCTATCGCTGCCGTCATCGCACCATGAATATTAGCTTCAGTGCTGATTACAACGCGCGCAGTGAATGATGAAGCGTTGCTGCCATGCTCGGCATGGAGAATGAGATCGCGGTCCATCAGCTGCGCTGAATCTGCCGATGGCTTGCGGCCTGTGATCATCCAAAGAAAATTCGCAGCGTGTGATAACGATGCATCAGGAGCGGGAATATCTTTGCCTGCACGAATAGCCGCATGAGCTGCAACAATCATTGGAATCTGCGATGAAAGTCTGACGCCTTTGATACGCGTAGCTTCAACTGACTTGTCATTTTCCAACGGATCAAATGCACTGAGTGCTGAAACGCAAGTACGCATCACATCCATAGGGTGCGCGGATTTCAATGTAGTGATTATCGCGATGATTTCTGGCGGCAGTCTGCGCTCGGCTTTTAATACGTTGTCGAAATCGGCCAACTGCAACGCTGTGGGCAATTCGCCATTGATCAACAAATATGCGGTTTCTTCAAAGCTCGAATGTTCGGCCAAATCATGGATGGAATAACCACGGTAGCGGAGTTCGCCCGCTTTGCCGTCAATAAATGTCGTGGCGGAGCGCTCAAAATAAACGCCTTTAAGACCACGGTTGATTTGAATCTTTTCTTCTTCAGACATTCTAGGTATCCAGTTTCTATGAGCAATGTGATTGACGAAGCCAAAGCAAAGATCAAGGGCCAAAACCTCAAGCTGGTGATGCCAGAGATGGCTGATCCACGCATTCAAGCCGCCGCTAAGATTTTGGTGGAGCAGGGCTTGGCTGTGCCAATATTGAATATGCCTGAGCCGACCACTGAAGCCATTGCAATGGTGATGGCGCGGCGCGGGAAGATGAATGAAGCGATGGCGGCACGCCTGTTGAAGAAACCGCTTTATGCAGCAGGTGCCATGGTGGCCACTGATGCTGCTCACGCCATGTTGGCGGGTGTGGCCAACCCAACCGCCCGCGTGATCGAAGCCGCCATGATAACCATCGGCCTTGCCCCCAACATCAACACAGCCTCAAGCTTTTTCCTGATGCAGTGGCCAGACAAGCGATTATTGTTTGCAGATTGCGCTGTGAACATTCAACCCAACGCAAGCGAGCTGGCTGACATCGCTCTGGCCTCAGCCGCCAGTGCGGCAAAGATTTTGAGCGGCGAACCGCGTGTTGCGCTGCTGTCGTTCTCAACCAAGGGCAGCGGCAGTCATCCAGATGCTGATAAGGTTGTGAATGCGCTGGCGATTGCGCGCGACCTTGCACCCGATCTTAATTTTGATGGCGAGCTGCAAGGCGATGCAGCCCTTTCCGAAACGGTCGCATCGCGGAAGCTAAATGGGCCGAGTACCGTGGCGGGCAGGGCCAATGTACTGGTCTTCCCCGACTTGGATGCGGGCAACATCGCCTATAAGCTCGCGCAATATCTTGGTGGCGCTCAAGCCATCGGTCCAATCCTTCAAGGCTTTGCTAAACCCGTCTCCGATCTATCGCGGGGTGCAACTGTGGAAGACATCGTAGACACGGCGGCACTTTTGCTCTCGATGGTCTAGAGCTATTTCAGCTCGATCTCGATGAAAGCATACTCGCCGTCATTGGCATTGATGACATCATGTTCAACGCCTTCTTTACGGAAATAGGGAACCCCTTTTTTCATCTCTGCGATACTGGTGCCATCATTGGTTTCCAGTTTCACTAGACCGTCCATCAACGGCACCACGACGTAATCATGCCCATGCCTGTGCCAGCCAGTGTTCTGACCACGTTGAAACCGATATTCCGTGACGATCACGCGTTCATTTTCGACAAACACAGTGGCTTTGGCGGTTCCAATCATCATGTTCTCCCTTTTTTATAGTGTGAAACAGCAAATTGAGTTTGGAAAGCGCCAGTTGCAAAATTCAAGTAATGTTATAATATAACACTATGCCTCCGCCAAACCATAACCACGCCCATTGCACCGCCGATCTCATCTCCCGCGCCGAACAAATCTGCGCCAAGCGCGGCACAAGATTGACTGAGCAACGCAAAGACGTGCTGGCCAGCGTGGCCGAGAGCCATAGCGCGGTGGGAGCCTATGAAATTATTGAGCGCATGGCCACTGCTGGCTCAAGGCCAGCACCTATCACGATTTACCGGGCGCTCGATTTTTTGCTCGACCATGACTTGGTGCACAAAATCGAAAGCCGCAACGCTTATGTGGCGTGTGCAAGAGTACATTTAAACGATCAACCGACGCTTTTGATTTGCGAAAAATGTGGCGTCGTTGATGAGGTTATAGAACCCGCCACTTTTGCCTGCTTGGAAAAGACAGCAGCTGCAAAACTATTTACAGTCACCAAAACCGTCATCGAATTATCTGGCACCTGCAATCAATGTGCGGTGAGCCGCTGATATGCTCAAGTTAAATCCAGCATTGATTTACACCCATGCGCTTGGCCTGAAAATTGGTGGGCGCAATATTCTCCAAAATGTGAATATCTCGGTTCACGACCGTGAGATCGTAACCGTCATCGGCCCTAATGGTGCTGGCAAATCAACGCTCATCAAGGTGATGTTGGGTCTGATTCCGCAAACCTCGGGACATATTCACAAGCGTGATGATCTGCGCGTGGGCTATGTTCCGCAACGCTTCCCGGTTTCACCTAATGTGCCACTATCAGTGCGGCGGTTGCTAACGTTAACTCACAAGGCAACCGAATTAGAACTGCAACAAGCCCTAGCCGAAACTGGCATCGCGCATATGATCAAAGCTCGAGTGGCCGATTTATCAGGTGGTGAATTGCAACGCGCATTATTGGCCCGAGCTCTGCTCCGCCAACCGCAATTGCTGGTGTTGGACGAACCCGTGCAAGCTGTAGATTTCGACGGCGAGTTGAAGCTTTATGAATTGATCTCCAACATCCGCAAAGCCCGCGGCTGCGGCATCCTGATGGTCAGTCATGATTTGCATATGGTGATGGCCGAGAGTGATCGTGTGATTTGCTTGAACGGCCATGTTTGCTGCGAAGGCGCACCGATCGCTGTGCAGAAAAGCCCAGAATTTTCAAAAATGTTCGGCCCCAAAGCAGCCGCGATGATCGCTGGTTATTCGCATCACCATGACCATGATCATGAGAGCCATGAGCACACGCACTTTAGCGATTTCAAGCCAGGTCATAAACATTCATGAACCTCGCCATCCTTTCCGAACCCTTCTTTATCCGCGCACTCCTCGCGGGTCTTGGCGTTTCGATCGTCGCTGGCCCTATCGGCTGCTTCATCGTCTGGCGGCGCATGGCCTATTTTGGAGAAACTTTAGCCCATGCGGGCCTTCTCGGCGTTGGCGTTGGTTTATTGTTTAACGTCAGCATTACATTAGGCGCCGTCGTCGCCGCCATCCTCATCGCTCTCCTACTGCTTGCACTGAAACGCCAACAACAAGTGGCCACTGATACATTACTCGGCATTCTGTCTCACACAGCGTTGGCTTTAGGCATCATCACAATCGGCTTGGTTACGGGCGCAGTCACCGGCCATCTCGATATTTTATTTGGCGATGTGCTGACTGTTTCCAAGAATGATGTCATCACCATATGGATCGGTGCAATCGCTGTGCTTGCGGTCATCGCCTATCTCTGGCGCAACCTCATCGCTATTTCGGTGCACGAGGATTTAGCCCGGGCTGAAGGCGTGAACGTGCCATGGGTGGAGCTGGTGTTCCTCATAACCATGGCCGCCGTCACAGCCTTCGCCATGAAAATTGTCGGCCTTCTGTTAATCACCGCTCTCACCGTCATCCCTGCCGCCGCAGCAAGACGCATGGCAAACACGCCCGAAGAGATGGCGATCTGGTCAATCATTTTCGCATGCATAGCCGCAATCGGCGGCCTGCTGATGTCAGCACTTTACGGAACCATCGCGGGCCCATCCATCGTTCTATGCGCCAGTTTTCTGTTTGTCTTGACCTTGTTAAAAAGGCAGAGCAATTAGGCAAATCATGTCTTACTCCGCAATTGAAATCAGACGAAAAACCATCGGCGTCAACGTCGGCCACATCAAAGTGGGCGGCGCTGCACCCATCGTCGTGCAGTCCATGACCAACACCGACACGGCTGATGTTAAAGGAACTGCCAAGCAATGTTTTGAACTGGCCAAAGCCGGATCAGAATTGGTGCGCATCACTGTGGACCGTGAAGAATCCGCCGCCGCCGTGCCCGCCATCCGCGCAGCACTCGATAAAATGAACTGCAATGTGCCGCTGGTTGGCGACTTCCACTACAATGGCCACACGCTGCTCACCACCTATCCAGATTGCGCGGAGGCCCTCGCCAAATACCGCATCAACCCCGGCAATGTGGGTTTCAAAGATAAGAAAGACCGCAACTTTTCAACCATGATTGAAGTGGCAATCAAACATAATAAGCCAGTTCGCATCGGCGTAAACTGGGGCTCGCTTGATCAAGCCATGCTCGCGCAATTGATGGACGAAAACGCCAAATCCGCAAACCCGATGCCCGCCCGTGCCGTGATGCACGAAGCCATTGTGCGCTCTGGAATCGAGTCTGCGCACTTCGCTGAAGAGCTTGGTCTGGCCCGCGATAAAATCATCATCAGTGCCAAATGTTCCGAAGTGCAAGATTTGATCGCCGTCTACCGCATGATGGCCGCACGCACCGACCACGCTTTGCATTTGGGCCTCACCGAAGCAGGCATGGGTTCAAAAGGCATCGTGGCTTCAACTGCCGCCCTCTCAGTTTTGTTGCAAGAAGGTATTGGCGATACCATCCGCATTTCGCTCACACCCGAACCCGGTGGTGACCGCACACGTGAAGTGATCGTCGCCCAAGAAATTCTGCAAACTATGGGCCTTCGTGCTTTTGCGCCGATGGTAATCGCGTGCCCCGGCTGCGGTCGTACCACGTCAACCGTGTTCCAGGAATTGGCCCAAGACATTCAATCATATGTCCGAAATCGCATGCCGGACTGGCGCGAAACTTATCCCGGTTTTGAAAACCTCTCTCTCGCCGTCATGGGTTGCATCGTCAATGGCCCAGGCGAATCCAAGCATGCTGACATTGGCATATCACTGCCCGGCACAGGCGAGTTACCAGCCGCACCTATTTATATTGACGGCAAAAAAGTGAAAACCTTGCGCGGTAAAAACATCTCGCAACAGTTCCAGGACATCGTTGAAGATTATGTCAGCAAACGTTGGGGCTGAACCGCCACACTTTCCCATGCGCGTGTCTGAGTTTTTAAAACAGTCAGATCGTTTTCTAGATCGCGGCGATATTATTCTAACACGCAACAAAACCTGGGGCAGCCGCATTGTGCATTTCGGCACAGGCAGCTTTTTCACACATGCTGCATTGGTGTTTCTATTGCCAAGCCCGGTGGAGCATTTTGAAAATACATTTGTGCTCGAAAGCATGCCCTCTGGCGTTGGAGTGGCCAACATCAAACGATGGATTTCCGGCCCCAACCCCACAGAAGAAATTGCAATTTTGCGCCTGCAAGGCCACGGCCTCGACCGCGCATTTTTCAAGTTGGTGGGCGGCATTATGCTGGATCAGGTGAACTCCGCTTATGACTATGGCATCGCCGTAAACTTAGGCCTTTCGGTGTGGTTCGGCATCAAGCTCGGCTGGTCCCGCATCAATAGAAAAACCACCACATATAAACCTTGGACTCCCAAGACTTTCATTTGCAGCGGCTATATTCAATATGGTCTGGTTGAAGCCAAGCGCCGTAACAATCTGGATCCAGATTCAGTTTTGCTGAAAGAGGGCGTGGCGTCTTATGATCGAGCCGGCCTGCTTGCTGTATCTCCCAACGACCTTGCAACATCGAAAAAACTGAAGTGGCTTTACGCTGTGCGCCGTGGCTGGGTGCATCAAGTGAGTTCATACGAACAAGCGCGCGAAGTTATTTCCGGCGTTCAATCATAAAATGCGCGGCTTGGGCTAAAACACCAGCATTCTCGCCGTATGATCTTAGAGCTTCAACAGCAGCTCCAACCATCCGCTTTGCCTCAGCCTTCGCTTCTTGAAGACCCAGAAAATCTACAAATGTCGCCTTGCCTTTGGCTTTGTCTTTTTGCGTGGCCTTGCCCAGCATCTCCGTGGACGATTCCACATCCAGAACATCATCAGCAATCTGAAACGCCAATCCAACACAGTCGGCATAAGCTTGCATCGGCTTTAAATCAGCATTCGCTGTGATAGGCCCCGCCTTGCAGCCAAAGCGAAACAGCGCTCCTGTCTTCTTGTTCTGCATGTTCGAAATTTCTGCAATCGAAGCAAAGTTCTTGGTCTCAGCTTCAATGTCCAACATTTGCCCACCCACCATCCCATCTGGGCCTGATGCTTTTGCTAACTGCAACACAACCTCAAGCGGCGCATTGGCGCGCGCCAAAATCTCGAAAGCAAATGTCACCAAACCATCACCGGCCAAAATCGCTGTAGCCTCATCAAATTTCTTATGAGTAGTGGGCTGCCCGCGCCGCAGATCATCATTATCCATCGCGGGCAAATCATCATGCACCAGTGAATAACAATGCACACATTCCAAAGCACTCGCCACATCGAGCGCCAGTGCAGTGTCAACATTATGCAGCCTGCAAGATTCCAAAACAAAAAATGGCCGCAACCTTTTACCTTGCCCCAAAACCGCATAACGCATTGCATCACGCAAACGGTTCCCATCAACCGCAGGCAATAGTGCATCCAACCGAGCTTCCACAGCCTTCGCATCCGCCGCCAAAACATCTTCAAAAATCCGAAAAGGCAGTGCTGCCAAAGCTTAATCCCTCATGCTATAGATTCTCTGTAATGATATCCCAGTCGAAACTCAACTACATGCCACTTAATGTCCGGTCCCGCCTGAAAGGCTTTTGGGGCAGGCGCGTGCGCTGGCAACGCTGGGCATTGGGCATTGTCGGCAGCATCATCGCATGGCCATTTCTAATGACTTTGGTTTATGGCGTTCTGCCGCCGCCCGTTTCAAATCTCATGCTCAATCGTCTCATTTCGGGAAATGGCATCCACAAACAATGGATGAGTTTGGATCAAATGTCGCCAAATCTGGCGCGTGCCGTGGTGAGCAGCGAAGATGCGCGCTTTTGCGGCCACAACGGCGTGGACTGGGTGGAGTTTCAGGATGCCTTCGGAGCCACCTTCGAAGCCGGTGAAGCGCCATCAAGAGGGGCCAGCACCATTTCAATGCAAACTGCCAAAAACATGTTCCTGTGGGATGGGCGCGGCAGCGGTATTCGTAAAGTCTTTGAAATCCCAACTGCCTATTGGATGGATTTCATTTGGACCAAACACCGCATGCTCGAAATCTACCTCAACATCGTGGAATGGGCGCCGGGTGTTTATGGCGCTGAAGCCGCATCGCAATATCATTTCAAAAAATCGGCGAGCCAGTTAACGAAGCGCGAGGCCGCGTTGCTGGCCGCAGTTTTGCCAAATCCAATCAAGCGCAATGCTGGCAAACCCTCGCGCGGGGTTAAAATTGTCGCCAATAGCATCCAGGGCCGCATGTCCGATATTGATGCCTATCTGACTTGTATCCGTTAAAGCCTTCGGCTATAAGCCCGCCAACAGATGTTGGTCTTTCGGCCATTATTTACAAAGAATCATTATATATCAGAGGGTTAAATTATGGCCGTTCCACGGAAAAAAATGTCTCGCAGCCGCATCGGCATGCGCCGCTCGGGTCAAAAAATGCAGACTGTAACTTGGATCGAAGACAAGAAGTCTGGCGAACTCCGTCGTCCGCATCACTTAGATTTGAAGACCGGCATGTATCGCGGTCGTCAAGTTATGGATATTAAGGCTGAAGTTTAAGACTTTATTTACGAAATTTTCAAAAAGGCTCCAAGTTTGGGGCCTTTTTTATTGTCCTGAAATTCGGAATTGATATTTGGCAATAGAATTGCAGGTTGATGCACATGTTAGCTGGACGGTGGCAAGACTTTAAGGTTTCAAGCGGGAGTGCGGATGGGGCACAATCCCTTGCGGTTGAATGGAACCACCTTAGTGCCAATGCCATTCAATCTGCCGGTTGCAACGCGCCCGAACTGATTCTGCCACTTCTAAAACAAGTTGGCGGTGCAGATTTGCAGACTGTGGTCCATGGCCCGGATTTGCTAATGGCGTTTCCAATCTCATCAAAAACGCTGTTTTTAAAAACCTGGGAAACGCCGCTCACCAGCTGCGGCCTGCCTCATCTGAACGCTGAGCTCAGCGCCAGCGTGTTGCTCGCATTCATCAACGATCAGACCAAACCCGTTTTGTTCAATGCCATCCCATCGCAAGGGCCTTTTATTGAAACATTGAAAAAACAGTCTGCCAATTTTCAAATCATTCAAACATGGCAACGTGCTGCGTTAAAACCCATTGGTAGTTTTGACGATTGGCTGCAAACAAATTTCGATCAAAAACGACGTAAAGAATTCAAACGCCTGCGCAACCGCCTGAGTGAGCAGGGCGACATGACGACTGACATCCTGCAACAAGGCCAAGACGTAACGTCATTCGTAACTGATCTGTTGGCACTGGAAGCCAAGGGCTGGAAGGGTGGCAGAGGTACAGCAATTGCTGCCAACCCAAAACTCAAATTAGCTTTTGAAGAAGCCTGCGCAAATCTCCACCGCGCCAACAAACTCCGTTTCTGGAGTCTGAAGTTAGACGGCAAGGCCATTGCTTCACTTTTTGCAATTGTCGAAGGCGATCAAGCTTGGCTTGGTAAAATTGCTTATGATGAAAGCTTTGCAAAGTATTCGCCTGGCGTACAAATCATAATTGATTGCACCGAAACTCTGTTTGCAGAAACGCAAATCAAACAAATTGATTCCACCGCTATTCCCAACCATCCAATGATCGACCGTATCTGGCGTGCCCGCATTGAAATGGTCAACGTGTTTGTGGCACCCGCTTCAATATCCAAATTCAAATTCAACGCCATCGTAAAGCTTGAACAGCAACGCATCCATTGGCGTGGGCTCGCCCGCGACGTATATTACAAACTCAAGGGACAGCACAGATCATGAGCGTCGTCATAGTCGATCCACAAATTGCCCGCGAAAACTTTTTGAAGAAACCATTTCGTTTAAAGCACACTCTGGCGAACAATCCACTTTTCGCCTTGTCGCGTTTGGTTGAACTTGCCAAGTCTTTGCCTGGCGACGCTATTGAATATAATTCAGGCAAAGTAGCAATCGGTGCCAAGCCAGAAGACGTGCCGAAGATTGATCGCTCGGCTGAAGATGTGATCAAATCCATCGAAACTGAAAATGCTTGGATGGTGATCAAACATGTTGAGAGCCAACCAGAATATCGCGCCCTGCTTGAGCAGTTTGTAACAGAGGCCAACATTGCGGCAGGCCGCAAACCGTCTGAATTCTCAGACATCGAAGGCTTCATCTTCGTATCGTCTGCCAAAGCCACAACGCCATTCCACAATGATGCTGAAGAGAACATCCTGATCCAGATCAAAGGCGATAAATTCGTCAGCACCTTTGACAATGATGATCGCACACTGCTCTCCGAAGAAGATTTGGAAATTTCACCCAGCCGCCACCGCAACCGCAACTATCAGGATTGGTTCGAAGAGCGCGCCACGCTTCACACATTAAAGCCGGGCGACGCCGTGCACATGCCCTATATGATTCCACATTGGGTCAGCACCGGCAACACTTATTCAATCTCCATGGCGATGACATGGAAGACACCAGAAGTTCTCCGCCTCAATAAAATCCGTTTGATGAATGGCACTCTGCGCCGATTTGGCATGCCCCAACGTGGTCCCGGCGTTTCACCCGCAACTGATGCGGTAAAAGTTTTTGCCCACGATGCAGCGCGCTTGATTATTGACCCCTTGCGTAAAACAGAAACAGCCCGACGTGTTCTGCGCGGGCTGATCTACGGCAAGAATGCCAACTATTATTTGAAGACCAAATCTTAAGCGATCACGCTCTCTGCCGATTTGTAAACATATTCCAAATCATCAGCCACAGCTTTGTAAGTCACGTGGCCTGCAGCCACGTTCAATCCGTTGCGCAGATGAACATCATCAGCCAACGCCTTCTTCCAGCCCTTATCGGCAATGGCCATCGCAAATGGAAGTGTCACATTGTTCAGCGCAAATGTAGAAGTGCGCGCCACACCACCCGGCATGTTCGCCACACAATAATGAATCACGTTATCGACCACATAAGTGGGCTCAGCATGCGTTGTCGCATGCGAAGTTTCAGCACAACCACCTTGGTCTATCGCCACATCTACAAACACTGATCCAGGTTTCCAATCCTTCAACATGGCCTTCGTCACCAGCTTAGGCGCAGCTGCACCTGGAACAAGCACACCGCCGATGACCAGATCGGCCGCAGCACATTCATCTTCAATCGCGCCCTGCGTGGAATAAAGTGTCTTCACGCCAAGTCCAAACCGCGCCACCAAATCCTCCATGCGGTCGGTGCTGCGCTCGATGATCGTCACATCAGCTCCCATGCCGAGTGCGATAACGGCAGCATTCGTGCCCACCACACCGCCCCCAAGAATCACAACTTTTGCCGGTAAAACGCCGGGCACTCCGCCCAGCAACATGCCGCGCCCGCCCTGTGCTTTCTCGAGACAATGTGCACCAGACTGAACCGACATCCGCCCAGCCACTTGGCTCATCGGTGCTAGCAATGGCAAACCACCACGCGCATTCGTTACTGTTTCATAAGCAATACAAATCGCACCAGACTTCACCAAATCTTTCGTCTGCTCAGGATCAGGTGCCAGATGCAAATAAGTGTAAAGAATTTGCCCCTCGCGCAACATGGCGCGTTCATTGGCTTGAGGCTCCTTTACCTTCACGATCATATCAGCCTTGGCGAAAATTTCTGGCGCTTCAACAACCATCTTTGCACCAGCGGCGATGTAATCCGCATCAATTGATCCAATGCCAAGCCCTGCACCATTCTGCACCAACACCTGATGGCCATGTCTCACTGCTTCGCGCACGGATGTCGGTGTAAAGCCAACACGGTATTCATGGTTCTTGATTTCTTTTGGCACGCCGATCAGCATTGTGAATTTCCCTTTTGGTCTAACCCAAATGCTAAACCAAACCGTGTGAAATTAGTTCCCGTTCCGCAGTCTTTCGAACATCAAATCTGGACAAAAATTCGAAAATGCAGCATAATAATAGAATGAAACACCATGAAATCGACAAGATCGACAAAATCATCCTCACGGAACTGCAACGCAAAGCCATTCTGCCAATTGCAGAACTGGCCGAACGGGCAGGCCTGTCACCCTCATCCTGCCACCGCCGTGTGAAGCTTCTGGAACAAGCCGGCATCATCACCGGCTACACTGCAACACTCGACGGCAAACAACTTGGTCTTGCCAATGAATTCTTCGTCGAAGTTTCGCTCACCGCACAAACTGAAGAAGCCTTCGAAAAATTCGAGAAAGCTGTGCAACGTGTTCCTGAAATTCTGGAATGCCATTTGATGAGCGGCCAGTTCGATTATCTTTTGCGCGTCGCTGCTGCAGATGCAACCGATTACGAGCGCATCCACCGCACGAAACTTTCGCGCCTGCCGGGCCTGCAACGATTACAATCATCACTCGCACTCAGAGCCGTCAAAGCTTGGGCTGGCTATCCCGTGGTCTGACGACCCATCACATGGTCGCGCCACAACATAAACAATCCAGCGCTGACCACGATCGCCGCACCAACCAGCGTCAAGTAATCTGGAATGTCATGGAAAAACAAAACACCGTAAAGCACTGCCCAAATCATCGCTGAGTATTCGAATGGAGCAACAAAATTTGAAGGCGCAGAACGATAGGCATTCACATAAGCCATCATCGAAACGGCAGCAAGAAATCCCATCGAAAGTAAAACCATGTAATGATCAGTCTGCGGCCAGCTCGGTGGACGCGTCAAGAACGCCAAAGTTTTGCTGCTGTCATTGGCAAGTCCAAAAAGATAAACCGCAACACCCATCAAAACTGCAACAGCCAGATAAACCAAGTTCTGCCAATTGCTGATCACCAAAGTGTCCACCTTCTGCGCCAGCGAACGCCCCATCATTTGCCCGACAGCATAAGCAAATGCCGAATAGAGCGCGAGCAAAGATGCCGGCTGAAAACTATCCGTCGCGGGCCGAACCATGACCAACACACCTATGAAACCAGCGATAATTGCAATCCACCGATGCATCGGAACCTTCTCGCCCAACCCCCACCCCGATAAGGCCGCCACAAACAATGGCAGCGTAAAATAAATCGAAACCGTATTAGCCATCGCCATAGATGACAGCGATAAAATATAGGCAAAGTAAGCCGACGTTAAAACCAAACTCCGCAACAAAATGCGCGGAAAATACGGTGTCGCCAGCCTAGATAACCCGCCCTTCATCGCCAGCCAAACACCAAGAATGGGAACCGATGCAACACACCGGAACACAACCATCTCATAAGCCGGATAGACGCCAGAAACAGATTTCACAATCATATCCTGCGTCGACGCCATCATCACGGCGAGCATCACCAAGCCAATGGCTTGAACTTTATTATCCGTGCTCATGAAATTGCTTTGATCGTTTCGGCAAGCAGCTTCACACCAGGGCCAATCTTCTTTTCATCAATCGATGAAAATGCCAGCCGGAAATAATTTTTCGGCTGTTGCACACCGCCAAAATTAACCCGGCCCGGCTCTATCAATATACTTTTTGCCGCTGCCGCCTTGGTCAATTCCTCGCTGTCTAATTTCGCACCGCCCTTCACCCAAAAGCTGGTGCCGCCGAATGATGGAATGCGCGATGAACTGGGGAAATGTGTTTCCAGCGCCGCTCCCATAATTTCCCACCTTGTGCGGTAAGCTTTGTGCAACCGCCTGATCAAAGTGTCGTGATGACCTAACGATAAAAACAAAGCCACGGTGCGCTGATTATTGCTCGGCGCATGCCGCACCATCAGGCGTCGCAGCGCGCGCGCCTCAGCAATCAATGCCTTGGGACCAACCATAAATCCAATGCGTAAACCCGGAAAAAGAGTCTTGGAAAGTGATCCCACATAAACCACGCGCCCCTCATCATCGAGAGATTTAAGAGCAGGGCAGGGCTCGTTCACGTAATTAGTCTCAAACTCATAATCATCTTCAATGATGATGAAATCTTTTTCCGAAGCTTTTTTGAGCAGCGCCATGCGCCGTTCCAATGGCATCGTTACAGTGGTCGGAAACTGGTGGCTCGGTGTAGTGAACACAACATCAGCATCATCAAGTTGCGGCCCAACCACCAATCCTTTTTCATCAAGTGGAACCAGCTTCACTTTGTCAGTCGCCAGTTTGAACATGTTGCGCATGTCAGGATAACCCGGATCTTCCATTGCCACCGTGGTGTTGCGATCAACCAAAAGGCTGGTCAACAAAAACAAAGAATTCTGAGCGCCAAGCGTCACCAAAATCTCGTCATCTGCTGCCATGATGCCACGGCGCGGCAAAATGCGGCGGCGAATTTGTTCAACCAGCAGCGGATCATCCGTGGCCCAGGTATCATTGGTCCAGGCTCCAAACCATTTCTTGCCCAGCGCCTGTCTGGTACAATCGCGCCATTCGGCCAGCGGAAAAAGCGTGTGGTCCACCTGCCCATAAATAAATGGATAATCATATTCCTGCCAATCCAGCGGCTTCACGGCGTTTTCCAAAACATTGGGTCGTTGCTTCACGCGCATTCCCCAATCAAGCTCAGTAGAAACTTTGGCAACACCATTTTTGGCCGAGCGCGGCTTGGCAACCGTATCTTCAATCGCCTTGTCAGAAACAAAATAACCTGAGCGTTCCTTGGCTAGAAGATAATTATCATCAAGCAACCCTTGATAGGCCAGCACCACTGTGTTGCGCGAAACTCCAAGCGACTTCGCCATTTTCCGTGTTGATGGAATGGGTTCCGACTTATCCAGCTTGCGATCAAGAATGGCTGATACCAAAGCTTCGCGAATTTGCGTCTGCAACGAAGCGTATTCGCCACGCTTGATATGAATAAGCCAATCGCGCATCATTTAGGTCCAATTTTGATAATTGGCCCCATCATAGTGCCAGATGCTGAATTTGCCAAGTGCTGGCCCAACACACTCAAATAATATGGGCCATAGTGTGCTTTGCATTGTTTGGCTATCGTCAGCGCATGCGAGTCTTCCCACAACCTCAAATCAACACCAGCCCCAAAAACTGGGACGAGGTTAAAACCACCACATGCTACATGTGCGCCTGCCGTTGCGGCATTAAAGTACATTTGAAAGATGGCAAGGTAACCTACATTGATGGCAACCGCGATCACCCCGTGAACAAGGGCGTCATCTGCGGCAAAGGTGCAGCAGGCATCAAGCAGCATTATTCCCCAGCGCGTTTATCAAAACCTTTAATCCGTGTGGGCGAACGTGGCGCCGGCGAATTCCGCGAAATCGAATGGGAAGAAGCGCTGCGCACTGCAACCTTGTGGCTCTCAGAAACCCGAAACACCAACCCAGCAAAGCTGGCCTTCTTCACAGGTCGTGATCAATCCCAAGGCCTCACAGGCTGGTGGGCCTCGCAATTTGGTACACCCAATTATGCAGCCCATGGTGGCTTCTGCTCAGTGAACATGGCAGCAGCGGGGCTTTACACTTACGGCGGCTCCTTCTGGGAATTTGGCGAGCCGGATTGGAAACACACAAAATATTTTCTTCTCTTTGGTGTTGCTGAAGACCACGCCTCCAACCCACTCAAAACCGGCCTCGGCAAACTTAAAGCCCGTGGTGCCAAGATCATTTCCATCAATCCGGTGAAAACGGGTTACTCCGCCATCGCTGATGAGTGGGTTGGCATTACTCCGGGTACGGACGGTTTGTTTGCAGGCGCACTGATCCACTGCTTGCTCGAAGCCCAAAAGATCGATGGCGAATATCTGTCGCGTTACACCAATTCCCCTTGGCTGGTGATCGAGAACAAAGGCGGCGTGGATGATGGTTTGATCCTCCGCAACGCAGCGGGAACGCCATTAGTTTGGGATCCCACAACAAGCGCGACCAAGGTAGCGATGACCTTTGGCTCTGATCCAAGCTTGCTGGGCCGCTTCACTTTGCCCGATGGCCGCAAAGTGGTCACTTCTTTCACATTGATCGCCGAACGCTTTTCCAGCGCCGAATATGCGCCAGAATCCGTCGCCGCCAAATGCGGTGTGCCTGCCGAAACGACAAGGCGCATCGCGTCTGAATTGGCGCACACGGCATTCAACGAAGCCATCGAGCTTGATATTCCGTGGACGGATTATCTCGGTCGCCGCCATGAAAAAACCATTGGCCGCCCCATCGCCATGCATGCCATGCGCGGCATTAGCGCTCATTCCAATGGCTTTCAAACTTGCCGAACCATCCATATTTTGCAAATCATGCTGGGCACCATCGATGTGCCGGGTGGCACACGTTACAAACCGCCATTCCCAAAATCCATTCCACCCAATGTGAAGCCTGCGGGCAAAGTCGGACAAGTGAAACCCAACACACCATTGCCCGGCCCACCTCTAGGTTTTGTCAGCAGCCCCCAAGATTTGCTGGTTGATGAACACGGGATTCCCCAGCGCATTGACAAAGCCTATTCATGGGACGCGCCGCTCTCAGCCCATGGCATGATGCACATGGTCATCAACAATGCGGCAAAGGGTGACCCCTATAATATCGACGTTCTGTTTATGTATATGGCCAACATGAGCTGGAATTCAGCCATGAACGTGCCCGACACGATATCGGCGCTTACAAGTAAGCGCATAGATGGTGAATACGTCATCCCCAAAATAATCTACTCCGATGCTTATGCCTCTGAGATGGTTCACTATGCTGATTTGATTTTGCCAGACACAACATACCTCGAGCGTTGGGATTGCATCTCGATGCTCGACCGCCCAATCTCGGAAGCTGATGGCCCCGCAGATTCAATCCGCCAACCCGTGGTGGAACCAGACCGCGATGTGCGCCCTTTCCAAACCGTGTTGCTGGATTTAGGCGCAAGGCTTGGCCTGCCGGGCATGACCACTGCTGATGGCAACCCGCGCTATCCCGGTGGCTACCCTGATTACATTGTAAACCACGAACGCGCGCCCGGCCTTGGGCCATTGGCAGGTTTCCGTGGCAAAGATGGCACCGCAGCGGGCAGGGGCCAGGTGAACCCGAACCAACTCAAAGCCTATATCGATAATGGCTGCCACTGGTATCAAGAGCTGCCAGATAACATGAAATATTATCGCCATGTGAATTGGGACTATCTCGATTGGGCCACATTCTTTGGTTTCCTGCCGCGCCCTGAACCCATCATCCATCATGTGTATTCCGAAACGCTGCAAAAGTTCCGCCTTGCCGCACGCGGCCATGGCAAAGTGCTTCCTCCCGCAGAACACAAAAAACGCATTGAAACCTATTTCGATCCCATCCCCTTTTGGTATCCGCCATTCGAAGGCACCATGGTCAGCGAAACTGAATTCCCCATGCACGCCATCACCCAGCGCCCCATGGCTATGTATCACTCATGGGGTTCACAAAATTCCTGGCTCCGCCAAATTCTGGGCCGCAACTGGTTGTACATCCATAAAAAGCGCGCCGATAAACTCGGCATCAAAGAAGGCGATTGGGTGGATGTGATTTCACATCACGGTCGCATCAAAGGCCAAGCCAAATTATTGGACGGCCAAAACGAGGACACGGTGTGGACCTGGAACGCTATCGGCAAACGCAGCGGCGCTTGGGGCCTCACACCAGATTCTCCCGAATCCAAAAAAGGATTCCTGCTCAACCACTTAATCAGTGATCTTCTACCAGAACGTGAAGGCGGATATCGTTATTCAAATAGCGATCCGATTACGGGGCAAGCGGCGTGGTATGATCTGCGCGTGCGCGTTGAAAAAAGTGCCGATCAGAAAAACGAAAGCTGGCCACAGTTTAAAACACTTAGTAAGTTAATGAGGGCAAGATGAAGCCATCAAATTTGAGACAACCCTCACCCCTCGTGGAGGAGGGTGCCCGGAGGGCGGGAGAGGGGGCTGCTAGCGACGAGACTCCTCTCCCACCATCGCTGCGCGATGGTTCCCCCTTTCCCGCAAGGGGAGAGGGTTGAAGATGACCTCCCTCCCACTCAACCCATCGCCCAAAAAACTTGGCCTCGTCATCGACCTCGACACTTGCGTCGGCTGTCAAGCCTGCGCCACCTCATGCAAAGAATGGAACGCGCAAGGCGACTCTGGCCCGCTCACCGATACCGACCCGCAAGGCGCTGACGTCACTGGCCCATGGTTCAACCGCATTCACGGCTATGAGGTCAAAGAACAGGGGCGTGATGATAGTCGTATCGTCAACTTCCCGCGCTCATGTCTGCACTGCGAAGAGCCAGCCTGCGTCACAGTATGCCCAACAGGTGCATCCTATAAGCGCGCCGAGGATGGCATCGTGCTGATCAACCCCGACACTTGCATCGGCTGCAAGCTCTGCTCATGGGCCTGCCCTTATGGTGCCCGCGAATATGATTACACCCAGGGTGTGATGAAAAAATGCACGCTCTGCGTTGACCGGATTTATAACACCAACCTGGAACCCGAAGACCAAGTGCCCGCCTGCGTGAAAGCTTGCCCCACGGGAGCGCGGCACTTTGGTGATTTGGGCGATGCAAGTTCTGATGTTTCGCTGCTGGTGAAAGAACGTGGCGGTTATGATCTGCTGCCCGAGATGGGCTACAAACCCACCAACAAATATCTGCCCCCGCGGGAGCGTCGCAACACGCCGCAAGCGCATGTTGAAAAACTGCCAAAATCAGACGGCTCAACCATGGAAAAACTGTTCGTCTGGGCCGATAAATTACTCAGCAAAAAAAGCGCATCCGCCACAGCGAACCCCGATGATAATTCAGGTAAGTTAGAAGGATGAACCCCGCCTATTCCGTCATCCTCTTCACCACCGCCTCAGGTGCCGGTTATGGCCTGTTGTCAATGCTCGCATTGGCGGGCGCATCGCATGGCCGCGCATCAACGCAAGCCTTTGCTTTTACATCGCTTTTCATCGCTCTAGCGCTCATCACCACGGGGCTTTTGTCCTCAACATTGCACTTGGGAAGACCCGGACGCGCATGGCGGGCCTTCTCGCAATGGCGGTCATCATGGCTCTCGCGCGAAGGCATAGCCGCCATCACCACCTATCCAATCGCACTCGCCTTCGGCGCATGCTGGTCTGGCCTTATTGATGCACCAGATCACATCGCACCACTGGGCTATCTCACAGCCATCATGTGTTTAATTACGGTAATCTGCACAGCCAAAATCTATTCATCCCTCAAAACCATCCGCGCCTGGAATAGCCCTTTAGTCGTGCCAACTTACATCGCTTTTTCGCTCGCAACAGGGGCAGTCCTCACCGCTGCAATTGCCAGCTATTTCAACCGCTTCGTTGTCTTCCAAGCCATCTTGGCATTGGCGGCGATCGTATTTTGTGTAATTCTAAAATTTATCTATTGGCGCAAAATCGATAATGCAAAACGCACCCACACCATGGCCGCAGCAACAGGCCTGGGCGAGGGGGTTCGCCAATGGGAAGTGCCGCACACTTCGATGAATTTCATAATGAAAGAAATGGGTTACGTGGTCGGTCGCCGTCATGCACGCAGGCTGAGATTGCTAACTTTGCTCTTCCTCAACATAAGTTTCGTGCTGATGTATCTCAGCACCAATTGGCCGTGGCTAACCTACATCGCCACCCCCATAATCGCCGTCGCCGCATGGATCGAGCGCTGGTTATTTTTCGCAGAAGCTGAACATGTGGTAGGCCTGTTCTACGGCAAGCAAAGCGCTTGATGTAAGCACGGCAATCATATAAAGAAATCTTTATATAGATTTTTGAGGTTCCACAATGCAGAAGCAAACTTTTACCCAAGCCCTGAACAGCCGCCCTTGGATGCTGGCGGACGGGGCCACTGGCACCAATTATTTTCAAATGGGCCTGATGTCGGGTGATGCGCCAGAATTATGGAACGTCGAACACGCTGACCGCGTGCGCACATTGCACCGCCAATTCATTGAAGCGGGCGCAGACATCGTGCTCACCAACACCTTCGGCGGCAATCGCCACCGTTTGAAATTACACGACGGCCAAGAGCGCGTGCGTGAGCTGAACATGGCCGCCGTGAAAAACGCGCGCGCCGAAGCTGATGCTTATTCGAAGCGCCAAATTTTCGTGGCAGGCTCAATCGGCCCAACGGGTGAAATTTACATGCCAGTTGGAACTTTCCCTTATGAAGAAGGTGTATCCGCATTTGCCGAACAAGCCGCAGCTCTAAAAGAAGCAGGCGCCGACGTGCTGTGGATTGAAACCATGTCAGGTGAGGAAGAACTCCGCGCTGCTGTTGAAGGCGCTGCAACTGCTGGCCTTCCCATCGTCACCACCATGAGCTTCGACACCAACGGCCGCACGATGATGGGCATAACGCCAACAGCATTCGGCGCATTGGCATCATCACTTTCAACACAACCAGTAGCCATCGGAGCCAACTGCGGCGTGGGCGCTTCAGAACTGATCGCAACCGTCATGGGCATCACGGCAGCGCGTCCCGATGCGCATGTGGTGGCCAAGGGCAATTGCGGCGTTCCGCAATACCGCGATGGCCATATCCACTATACAGGCACACCAGAGCTGATGGCCGACTATGCCCGCATCGCGCTTGATGCAGGCGCGCGTATTATCGGCGGCTGCTGCGGCACAAGCCCGGAACATTTGGTCTCCATGCGCCAAGCCCTCGAAGGACACACCAAGGGTGCTCGTCCAACAGTTGAACTCGTTGAAGCAAAACTCGGAGAAGTATCAGCGCTGGCCAAAGGCATTGATCAAGCCGCTGATGGTGCCGCAAAAAGAGAACGCCGCCGGAGTTGACATTACGATGAGCCAGCCTGTCTCAAACCTGAAAGCGATGCTGGCCTCAATGTCGCCCAAGTTGAACGATGCGCGCGTGGCTTATCTGTCATCAAAGGACGTGCAAGCCGTATTGGCCAAGTTGCCGCCCCAGTCGATCATCGGAACGTTCCGCGAAGAGGAAGCGATGACGTTCATCGTGGAGCTCACCGCTGCTGAAAATTCTGGCCTTGAAATCCTGTTCCGTGGCGCATGGATCACCTTGACCGTGCACTCTGCGCTAACAGGTGTAGGCCTCACAGCAGCTTTTGCGACGGCGCTGGGAAATGAAGGCATTTCCGCCAATGTCGTGGCCGCCTATTATCACGATCATATTTTTGTGGGCGTCGAAGATGCGGAGAAGGCGATGGCGGCTTTGCAAAAATTGCAGCAAGACAATCTTTAATACCTTCACATCACCTTATCAATCACCGTCCGCAATCTTTCAACCGTGCCCTCAACATCCTTCAATTTATCTAATCCAAATAGCCCCAGCCTAAATGTCTTAAACTCTGGCCCTTCGCCAACTTGCAATGGCACGCCCGCTGCGATCTGCATGCCTAGTGCGACAAACTTTTTGCCGTTCTGAATTTCCGGATCTTCAGTATAGGAAACTACAACGCCAGGTGCACCGAAGCCTTCGGCGGCGAGGGATTGAACGCCTTTGGCGGTGAGCATTGCGCGAACTGCCTTGCCCAATTGCCACTGCGCTTCTTTCATTGTCTCAAAACCCAAGCTTTGCGTTTCCTTCATGGCATCGCGAAAGCCAACCAGCGCATCAGTCGGCATCGTTGCGTGATAGGCAAATCCACCGCCTTCATAAGCGGCCATCATGGCCCGCCATTTTTTCAGATCGATGGCAAAGCTGTTGGATGTTGTCTCCGCCAATTTTACTTCAGCAAGTTTAGACATCATCACTAACCCTGTGGAAGGCGAGGCTGACCAGCCTTTCTGCGGAGCCGAAATCAAAACGTCCACACCCGTTGCTTTCATATCGACCCAGATCGCACCTGACGCGATGCAATCCAAAACCATTAACGCACCCACATCATGCGCAGCTGCGGCCATCGCCTTCAGATAACTATCAGGCAAAATAATGCCGGATGACGTTTCCACATGTGGCGCAAACACCACATCGGGCCTTTCTTCGTGAATTTTTTTGATCACTTCTTCAATCGGCGGTGGCGCATAGGGCGAGCGAATATGATTGGCATTCTGCCGCGCCATGATCACTGTGGTCTTGGCCGCAAAACCGCCCACATCAAAAATCTGCGTCCAGCGAAATGAGAACCAGCCGTTGCGAATAATGAGAGCATGTTTGCCATTTGCAAACTGCCGCGCCACAGACTCCATCGCATAAGTGCCGCCGCCGGGCACGAGTGCAACGGCATCAGCATTGTAAACTTCTTTGAGCATCGCAGAAATATCGCGCATCACACCTTGGAACTTGGCCGACATGTGATTGAGCGAGCGATCCGTGAACACCACCGAAAATTCTTGCAAGCCATCAGGATCTACGTCTGGAAGAAGTCCGGGCATTTGTCTCTCCAAAAAAACCATCTATGCCGAAGTTATTTTTACGGTCAATGCTCTTTGATCAATCCACTCCCCTTGCGGGAGTGGACAGTCATCCTCGGCTCGTACCGAGGATGGCAGGTGAGGGGGCTGGTGCAGCGAGTTCCATTGTTGGCAGTTGGACTCGCTGCACCAACCCCTCATCCGTCTTGCGATGCAGGCATCGCAATCCACCTTCTCCCGCAAGGGGAGAAGGTTGGTTTTACAAGCCAGACATCATCAACAAATTCAATCCCACTCGAACTTCCCGACCACCACAGGCTTGGCCAGTATGAAGGCGTCGCACTCTAATTGTAGTGGGGAGTAATCGGTTTCGGATTTCTTGGCTTTCAGTAATTTGGCAAACTTCTTATAGATCATTTCATATTCTTCCATTGGCGCTTCCATGATCAGTTTGCCGTTCACGTGCAAAACAGTTCCGCCTTTTGAGAGTTTCATCTTCATGCCGTCAGCGGTCGCCAATTCGATATTCCAAATCTGTTCGCCGCGTTGCCGCCAATCAAAGGCGGCTGACATATCGACAGGCTTACCATCACCGCGTTTGAATTTGATGTCGGCACCAATCGGTGTGCTCCAATTTTCAGGCACTTCGATGCGCGACGATTCAACATATATGGGTTCTGGCAAAATTTTGGTGACGACTGAAAGTGCGTTAATCCCGGGGTCGAACACACCAAAGCCACCGGGCTCGGCGATCCATTGTTGGCCGGGGTGCCATTTGTTCACATCCTCTTTCCAAGTGACACGCATAAAATTGACGTGTTTGCCCTTGAGGCGTTTTTTGGCTTCATCAACAGATTTATTATAACGCGAATGCCATGTGGCATAGAGCACACGTCTTTTCTTTTTTGCGTAATCAATCATTGAAACCATTTCGCCGATAGTGGGCGTGGGGGGCTTTTCGATCAGAACATTATATCCCGCATCCAAAGCTTCCCGCGCAATTTGCAAACGCACTGATGGCGGCGTGCAAAGTGCCACGGCATCAATTCTGATTTTAGATTTGATCAGTGCACTGAGCGATTCAAAACATGGCACATTATCCAGCTTCGCATTGCGGCTGACGCCTGCAACCAGTTGGAAGTTTTTGTTTTTAGCAATGCAGGGCAAATGTTGATCGATTGCGATTTTACCAATACCGACGACGGCGATTCTAAAGGGCATAGTTGGCGCTCCTATTTTTATCTGTAATATTTACTGCCGCCATCCCTGCGAAAGCAGGGATCCAGCTTACTTTTCTAATGTGCGTATTGTGGCTAGCTGGATCCCAGCCTTCGCTGGGATGACGGAGTTTGGAGGAACTTTGGAGATTCATAATTAAGATAGCGCCTTATTGAGCGACTCCAAAAATCCATCCACCTCAGCCATCGTATTGTAATGCGCTAGCCCCACACGCAGCACGCCGCCCTTATCCATAAGGCCCATTTGCTTAATCGGTTCCAAAGCATAATTATGCCCCGACCAAACAAACATATTGTCGCCAGCAAAGTGCTTAGCCAGTTTTTCCGGTTGAACGCCATCAACCGTAAATGAAACTGTTGGCACGCGGCGGTGCATCGCATTGGCAGAGGTGACACCTCGAATGGTGAGGGCGTTCACTTTGCGCAAGCTATCAATCAACTTCAGCGTAATACGCTTTTCATATTCAGCAACATTGCACCAAGCAGATTTCAGCTTTGCAGCGCGCGTGTCTCCTTCGCCGAATTGTTCAAGATATTCAATCGCTCCTAAACATCCTGCCATGCCTTCATGGCTCAATGTTCCCGTTTCAAATTTATGCGGCAATTCATTGCCAACGGCTCGAACTTTGTAGCCAAAGGTTTCAAGTAGCAATTCCTTGCGGCCCCAGAGAATACCCATATGCGGCCCGAACCATTTATAGGCAGAAGACACAACGAAGTCGGCATTCAGGGCTTGCACATCAATTGCATAATGCGGTGCATATTGAACGGCATCGAGATAAACCATCGCTCCTGCGGCCTTCGCTTCTTTAGCAAACTGCGCCACGTCATGAACTGTCCCCGTACAATTCGAAGCCATGCCCATGGCAAGAAGTTTTGTTTTGGAACTTAGAACTTTGGTGAGAGCATCTGCCGGAAATTCATAAGTCTCAGTATCAAACTCCATCCAGCGCACAACCAGCCCCAAATCATCTGCCAGCAATAACCAGGGTGCAACATTGGCGTCATGGTCCATGCGGCTGAGCACAATCTCGTCGCCCTTATTGAAGCGCTTGCCCAGGCAGCGCGACATATGAAGCGTGAGCGTGGTCATGTTTTGGCCGAAGATAATTTCTTCAGGCGAGGCGGCGTTGTAAAAATCAGCACAAGCCTGGTGAGCTTCATTCACCATCGCGTCGGCATCCATGGTGGTTTTGAAATGGCCGCCTAAATTTGCGTTGTGGTGAATTAATGTCTCCACCGTACGGTCAATCACTTGTTGTGGAACCTGGGTGCCTGCGGGATTATCGAAATAAACCCTCGATTTTCCAGCGTCTTTTAGTGCTAATGAAGGAAATTGCGCGCGCGCGGCATCGACATCGAAATGATATTGCAATTCATGAATCTCCGGTTGCAACATCAATAGCGGGCTTATAGTCTTGTCTCAACAGTCGGTTTCAGGCATGTGCATGTCGTGCAAGTGCGGAGTTTTTTAACCAAGCGCTTGTATGTTTGGCACAAATCAAAATTCTGGAGTGCGGTTATGAGCGACGAAGGCGAACTTGATCTGAATTCCCTCAATGATGAGGAGCTGGTTCAGCAAATCCACGACGATCTTTATGACGGACTCAAGGAAGAAGTTGAGCAGGGGGTTAATATTCTCCTCGCCCGCAACTGGTCACCTTATAAAACTTTGACCGAAGGCCTGGTCGAAGGCATGCGCATTGTGGGCATCGATTTCCGCGATGGTATTTTGTTTGTGCCTGAAGTTTTGCTCGCTGCAAATTCAATGAAAGCTGGCATGGCGATTTTGCGCCCATTACTGATTGCGACTGGTGCACCGCGTCTTGGCAAAATGGTCATCGGCACTGTGAAGGGCGACATTCACGATATTGGTAAGAATTTGGTAGGCATGATGATGGAAGGTGCCGGCTTTGAAGTGATCAATCTCGGCATCAACAATCCGGTTGAGAATTATTTGAAGGCTATTGATGAACATCAGCCTGATATTATCGGCATGTCAGCTCTGCTCACAACAACGATGCCCTACATGAAAGTTGTGATCGACACGATGAAGGAAAAAGGCATTCGTGATGATTATATT
The DNA here is from genome assembly GCA_964244815.1 of uncultured Aestuariivirga sp. Taxonomy (GTDB): domain Bacteria; phylum Pseudomonadota; class Alphaproteobacteria; order Rhizobiales; family Aestuariivirgaceae; genus Aestuariivirga. The sequence goes on from CAXTKH010000003.1 coordinate 68,456, forward strand.
GTTCTAGTCGGCGGTGCGCCACTGAATGAAGAATTTGCAAAGGCTGTGGGCGCCGATGCTTATTGCCGCGATGCGGCTGTGGCTGTTGAAACTGCCAAGAGCTTTATGGCGCGGAAGCATAATCAGCTTCCTGCCTAACGAGATCACTTCAGAATATTGGCGATTTTGTTTGCGTTGCCAAGAACGCCGTCGGTCAAAAACGGCATTGCTGTCATAAGCCCGATTGCCATAAGCATCATGATGAGGCCGTATTCAATTGCAGTAGCGCCAGCTTCATCACTAATGTATTTTTGCATATAAACTCTCCAGCGCTTGGGTCGGCGTAAGGCTTTCCAGCATCAACTACCTAAGACAATTTCTATTAATTAGACCAACGACGTTAACGCGGCCTAAAGGCGAACTAAAAAAGTTACTTTGAGTTTATGAAATTAGAAAACCCAGACGTTGCATTTAATAAATTTTTACTTTTAACTTTGGATCAAATAAAAGGCCTTGCCAACGAACGCCCTTTCCAAATCGCAACTTGCATTGGTACTGAAGACAGGCCCCAACGGTAATTGTCCAACAAAAAAGGCACCTCACAGAGATGCCTTTTCCGTATATAAAGTAGCTCGTTTGCTTGAAAGCAAAACCGCCACAACATCAATTACTTCAAAGAAGAACCAATGTTGTTGAAGCGCCATACGAGAGCACTTGTGATGTAAGGCATAGCAGTCAACAGGCAGATTGCCATAGCAGCGGCGATCAAACCGTATTCGATTGCAGTTGCGCCTGATTCGTCTTTAAGAAACTTATTCATAATTAAACTCTCCAAAATTTTACTAACAGCACCTATCCATGATCCTTGCTAATGCTAGGTTGCCAGTGGATATGTAGGCAAACTACGCGACACCTCTTAACGCCAGTTAAAATCGGTCTGTCGAATTGTGCCTATTTCTCAAATTTTGCAGTTGACGCGAAAATATGGTTAACAGCTGGCAAATGGATTTATACCTATGACAACCCTCGATCTTGGCCCATCTGATCATTATGCGCAGCATTCTCAAGAGGCGAAAGTGTTGCTTTTGGCCTGTGGAGCGTTGGCCCGCGAGATTGTGGATTTAATCGAAATCAACAAATGGCAGGCGTTTGATATCCAATGCCTTCCCGCCAAATGGCATAATACACCGCAATTCATTGTGCCCGCATTGCGCGAGAAGATTCAAAATAACAGAGCAAACTACAAATCGATATTTGTACTCTACGGCGATTGCGGAACAGGCGGCTTGCTGGATGCAATGCTGGTGGAGGAGGGCGTTGAGCGTATTGGCGGTCCACATTGTTATGCTTTCTATACAGGCAATGCACTTTTTGCCACGCAGGCCGATGCTGATATGACAAGCTTTTACCTTACGGATTATCTGGCAAGGCATTTCGATAAGTTGGTGTGGCAGGGAATGGGGCTTGATAAACACCCAGAACTTCTGGCGGATTATTTCGGCAATTACACTAAGCTGATCTACTTGGCACAGACAAAAGATCGAGCGCTCAGCGATCATGCGGAAGCTGCTGCTTTAAAGCTGGGCTTGGAATATGAGTATCGCTTCACAGGGTATGGCGAGCTGAAAAGTGATTTGGAATCAAAAACATAGATAATAATTCATATTTAAGAAAATAAACGCTTGACACCGTACGGTCGAACTGCTAGTTCTTGGTAACATCGACATTTGCGCGTGAGATCGAAATGGGCACACAACGCTGGCCCGGCTGCATCAATAACGCCGTCGAGAAGTAATCTGACATTTTCAAAAAATCCGCACTAAAGTGCTTTTAGCGAAACAAGGATTCGAAATGACCAAAAACGTTCAAGACATGCTGGCCGAGGCTCGCGCTGCCGTTCCAACAATAACCCCGCAAGAAGCTATGAAACTAGCAAATGAACAGAACGTTGTATTTGTTGACTTGCGTGATGGTACTGAAGTTCAAGCCAGCGGCAAAGTCAAAGGCGCAGTGCACATTCCGCGCGGCCTTCTCGAATTTCAAGCCGATGTAAATTCACCGTCCTACAACAAAGCACTAGCACCGGAAAAAACGATCATCACCTATTGTGCATCCGGCGGTCGAGCTTCGCTGGGTGGCAAAACGTTGAAGGAAATGGGCTACACCAATGTGATGAGCATGGGCGGCTTTGGTGGCTGGAAAGAAAGCGGCGGGCAGGTCGAATAAGTTAGGGAATAGATAGAGCGGCTAACGCGTACCCTGATTGAGAGTTTGCAATCAGGGCAGGTGTAATGAACAACTATCTAGCCGAACATATAACCGCGGCGCGTAAACTCGTTCCATTGATTGCTCCAGCTGATGCGGCCAGGCTCTTGGGGCAATCAGATGTTCTGTTTCTCGATGTGCGAGATTTACTTGAGATAAAAGTGGCAGGCAAAATCAAAGGCGCACTCAATATATCGCGCGGCATCCTCGAATTCAAAGCCGACCCAAAATCGCCAGCGCATGATTCCGAGCTCGCACCTGAAAAGATTATCATTGTTTACAGCGCAGCCGATGATCGCAGCGCATTGGCAGGTGCCACATTAAAGCAAATGGGTTTTACCGATGTTAGAAATATGGGTGCCTTCGAAGTGTGGAAACGCGGCGGCGGTGCAATTGAATTCTGACTGCTACGTCGACAAGAAAACCGGCTCAGTAGCCCCTTCGTTCTGCAATCTGGCTTTTGTAATGTACAAATTGAGAAATTTGCGCTGGATATCCGAATGGCGAATTCCACGCATGGTGATAGCAGATACGCTACGTTGTATCATAGGGTTAGAGAGCAGGCGCAGTGTGACGTTTGGGTTTGACACCAAAGACTTAGGCATGATCGCGCAGCCTGCCCCTTCAGCCACAATTTCCTGGATCAAACTTTCATCTTGGCTGCGATAGCAAATTAACGGTTGTTTCGTATATTGAAGCAACTCAGCATTGATCGTATCGAGGTATTCACAATTCAACCGCTCAATCAAACTCTCCTGTGCCACATCATGCAACGAGACTGTTTCAAATTTTTCGAATCTATGGCCTTTTTGAAATACGACTTGAAAATATTCTTCAAACAAATGTTCAGCTTTGATTTGCTCTGGAATGTCGCGCATAGTTGCAATGCCCACTTCGATTTCGCCTGAAAACAAAAGATTCTGAATTTCATGGCTGCTGCCGTGCAGAATTTTGATTTCGAGTTTGGGTGAGATCATGTTGAGCTGACGCAGCAGATTGATCAAATGTTGTGGGCCGACGGTATTTGCTATTCCAATTGAAAGTGAAAGGCTACGAAACATGGTCTGCTTTTTTGCTTCCTTGATTGCAGCATCAGCAAATTCAATCATGCTTTGAAGAAATGGCAATATGGTTTTGCCCAACGCGGTCAAACTTGTTTGCCTAGCATTGCGCTGAAACAGTGCGCCACCCATTAGATGTTCGAGTTTCTGAATAGCGCGCGTTAGAGCGGGCTGTGAAACATTGCAGGACGACGCTGCGTGAGTGAAATTATTGTGCTTGGCCACTGCCAAAAAATATTTGATCTGATAGATTTCCATTGTTTGTTTTTCCGACTTAACCATATTGAATTCCTCATATAGTTTCTTGGATCAGTGGCGGCACTACACGTTAAAACAAAGAACTTTGCGTTGTTAATCAATTAAGCTCGCGCGCAAATGAGCAGCAGGTTTGAATCTGTGAGGTGGTGCAACGAGACTTTCACAATCTCGTTACTTGCAAAAAATTGTAATTATGTTCACCTTCTTGAACATCACTTATCACGCAGCAGTATTGTTGGATTGAATTAGAAAGCTTTACAAATCTTGCTTCTAACTCGCCTCTGAATGCGGAATGCTTTGATCGACGCAGTTTTTCAGACAATATTCATGCGTGGCTCCCGCTTAATCCTGCAGATGAAAATTTGAACGAGCTAGTCGTTGATTTGAAATACCTGTTGGGCAATTACGCATACCCTTCAGTTATGAATGTATTGAGTGAACTGATAGTTCAACGGGCTGCGCCATAACTCGAACGAATGCTATCGATAACCACAAGGCATTTCTTTTCAACGCTTAAATCAAACATTATGGCTCCGAGGGAGTCGGCCCGGATACCTCTTAAATCAATATGAACGGGATAATTTAGTGGAGATTATAATGAAGAAACTTGTTCTCGCTGTTGCTGCAATCGCCATCCTGTCTGGCCCTGTTTATGCAAAACAAGATCCGATGCACAACAAGATGGTTCAAATGATGCAGATGATCAAAGTGATGAAAGCTCGTAACCTTCAACTGGAGCGCATTTTGCAAAACATGATGGACAATCTTTCATCTAGCCATCACGGATAAAACTATACGCAAGCTTCCCCTGAGGAATGAGTGGCTGAATTCAGGATGCGAACCTGAGTTTAGCCATTTTGTTTTGGAGTTGATATTTCGGAAATTGAGGAACGACTTCCAACCCCTTCGGGGGAAGGGAAATAGGGAAGAATTTTTCGTAATTCATCTCCTCGCTCCACTGGGGTGAGGGTGGGGGCAATCGCGCTTGCAATGGCAGGGAGCCGGGATTTGAATCCTCAATTACCATTAATTGGGCTTATTATGATTCTGAATGTAAGCATAAAGCTCAGAAACAATTTTATTAGTGATTTTACCTAAGTAGTCGCGATGCTTTGCGATCAATATGCTATCGAGTGGTATATCGAATTTTTGCCACATTGTAGTTGGGTCATCGTGTCCAGACCAACCGAATGTCCGACCTGGCTGGCTTCTGTGACTTAATACATTTCTTATTTGAACTAATTCATCGTAGACATTAGCACAACTTCTATCAGTTTTAATACTGCGTTGGAGTTGTTCAGAAATAGTCGTTCCGGGTAACAATCTGTTAAATCTACTTACGACAAAGTCAGGCTTTATTTTTCTTTGGATTTTTGGATTGCCAAAGTCAAACTCGGCTGTCGTCATCCCGCCTATAGCGAATGCGGAATAGTAAAGACACTCTATAGAAGAGTACAATGAGCTGAAAAAATAAAAGAGTTCTTGATCTTGTTGATGTCGAGTTTCTGGCGTACTAGCCATGGGAGGTGGCCCAAGCGAAGCAATTAGAGACTGGCTTATATTTATTGCGCCATGAAAGCGATGACCAAGTGCATTCCAAGAATAGGCAAAATCATCGTAAGACGAGTTGTCACCAAATTTTGAAACAACTAATTTTTGAACATCGTTGTAATTGCATGTTGGAAAAAGCTTATCTCCGGTAATGCTTATTGTTACCAAGTCTGTTGGCCCGGCCAAATTCATGTTTTTACCCCCGCCTTCTAACCCGTCTAACCTCGTTATCATCGACCAGCTTCTCAACCATCATATAAGGCGGTAAATTCACCACCTTCTTCAAATTCACAAAATCTGTCCATAGCCGAATTTGGCGATTGCGGCGTTATAGGTTATATCGAACTTTCTGAGGATAATTAGACCATGAGCCAACTTCAACGCATAACAGTCGATCCCGAAATTTGTGGTGGCAGACCCACGATACGCAAGATGCGGATCAGGGTTTCGGATGTGCTTGATCTTTTGGCGGCGGGAGAGACGAGGGCTGCAATCCTTGAGGACTATCCTTATCTTGAGGACGCGGATATTACTGCTGTTCTCGAATATGCGGCAGCTTCGGCTGCGCACCGCGTGATTGCTGCAGAGTAAATGAAATTTTTAGTCGATGCGCAATTGCCGCCGGCCTTGGCGCGTTGGCTGGCGGCGCGTGGGCATGACGCAAGCCATGTTGCAGACCTTGGCATGAGCGCGGCCAAAGACCATCTCATTTGGAATGAAGTATCGGACAAGGCTTTTGTGCTGATCACCAAAGACGATGATTTTATCGAACTCGCGCGGATAAAGCCTGGTCCCAAAATTATTTGGGTACGAATTGGGAATTCGACGCGAAAGCATTTGCTCGAAAAATTTGAAAAGGCGATGCCCGCATTAGAGGCCACATTGCAGCAAGGTGATGTGTTGGTTGAGCTGCGTTAGCGCCGCCTGTTAGGCCTTCTCGCCCCTCCATCATCCCCCAACGTCACCACATCCTTATGTGGCGGCAGCGTCACCACCTTTTTCAGATTCACAAAATCCGCCGTCTTATGCGGAAATGCCATAGCTTCCACAAAGTGCTGCTGGAACATCGGTTCCACCGCCGTCTCAATCTTCTCAATCCGCCGCACCACCTGTTCGATCTCATCGCGGGCGGCTTTATTGAGCAGCGCAATCCGCGCGCCCGTGCCAGCGGCATTGCCCGCAGACTGAACGCGCGATAAATCGCAATCGGGGATTAACCCCAGCACCATGGCGTATTTCATGTCGATGTGGCTGCCAAACGCTCCGGCTAATCTGATTTTGCCCACGCTCTCAATGCCCAGCTTATCCATCAACAGGCGCACGCCCGCGTATAAGGCGGCCTTGCCCATTTGAATGGCGCGGACGTCGTTCTGGGTGATGCGGATGGAGGGTTCGTTGGCGCCTTCTTTGGCGGCGCGCACCACGTAGTTGAAGGTGCGCTTATAGGGCTCGATGCGCGGGTTGCGCAAAGCCAATGCGCCATCAACCAGGCCGTCTTGATTGACCACGCCGGAAAGATACATCTCGGCAATTGCTTCAATAATGCCGCTGCCGCAAATGCCTGTGACACCTGTCTGCGCGATGGCTTCTTCAAAGCCTGCTTCATCGCTCCATAAATCGCAGCCGATCACTTTATAGCGTGGCTCTAAGGTTTGTGGGTCGATGCGGATGCGTTCGATGGCTCCGGGGGCGGCGCGTTGGCCGCTTGAGATTTGTGCACCTTCAAAGGCGGGGCCAGTGGGGGAGGAGCAAGCCAGCAGGCGGTGTTTATCACCCAACACGATTTCGGCATTGGTGCCTACGTCCACACACAGCATCATTTCATCTGACTCGTGCGGCGCTTCTGATAGCACCATGCCAGCTGCGTCAGCACCCACATGGCCAGCGATGCAGGGCAGAACATAACAAAATGCGCCTGCATTTAATTTCAAATCCATTTCACGCGCTGGGAAAGTGAGTGGAAGGCCAGTGGCCAATGCAAAGGGCGCACCGCCCAGTTCAGTGGGGTCGATGCCGAGGAAGAGGTGGTGCATGACGGGGTTGCCCACCAACACAATTTCCATAATGTTAGTGATGTCGATGCTCGCTTGCTTGCACACTTCTTCTGCGAGCTGCTGCAACGCCTGGCGGATGACGGTGGTCATTTCTGCTTCGCCGCCCGGATTCATCATCACATAGGAAACGCGGCTCATCAAATCTTCACCAAAGCGGATTTGCGGGTTCATGAGGCCGGCAGAGGATTTGACTTCTCCAGTCGAAAGATTGGTGAGATGGGCGGCAATGGTGGTGGAGCCCACATCAACCGCAAGGCCATAAGCCTGATCATGAAAGCCCGGCCAGATGGCAGCCAAGCGGTTGCCACCGCCAGCGGCACGCGAATAAATGGCACAAGTAATTTTCCATTCGCCCTTGCGTAACGTTTTTTGCAAAGCAGAGATGATCGGCAGATCACATGTTACGTTTTCAACGCCCCATTGTTCTTTCAGCGCGATGTAAACCCGTTCCAAATCGGAGGACGGGTTATGCATATCCGGCTCTTCAACTTCGATGAAGCAAAGCTGCGTGGCGGGATCAAGCTCGATGGCGCGGGTGTCAGCTTCTTTACGCACCACTTGTTTGTGCACTTGCGATTCCGGCGGCACGTCGATGACGAGATCACCAAGGATTTGTGTTTGGCACGAAAGGCGGCGGCCAGAGGCGAGGCCGCGTAGTTTATCGTATCGGATTTCAACTTGGTTGATGCCTGTAACATGATCTGGCGCTGACGTTATGCCGTGCTTGGCAAATTCACCTTCGCCAACATTGATCTGGCAGCGCCCACAAATGGCACGGCCACCACAGACAGAGTCGATGTCGACACCAAGTGCGCGTGCGGCTTGCAGCACAGGTGTGCCAACAGGAAAGCGGCCACGCTTGCCCGACGGGGTGAAGACAATGAGGGGGTTAGTGTCTGACATATCAACTCGCTCTTAAACGTCCTCTACCGCGCGGCGGGAGAGGAAAGGGGCCCATTGCCCTTGCAATGGGATAGGTGAGGGGGGGGTGTGAAGGCAAGATTGACACCCTCACCTCCCCCAAACACCTGCGCTGCGCTGCGGTGTTCGGGTCCCCTTCCTTCTCCCGCAAGCGGGAGAGGACTTTATCTCCGACGCCTTTCTTCTCTTGCCTTACGCCGCGCTTCAATATCTTCATTAGACGATTGCAAACCCGCAGCTTGCGCTGCCGCCGATGGCCCTGAGGTCATTTCGCGGAAGCGGTTTGTCCAATATTTGCAATGCGCGTCGGTGCCATTAAGAACATTGGCACCATAAATCGCGTGCATGTCTTCATCATGCAGCGGGTTCATGATCGCTGATGTCATGCCGTGTGATGCGGCCATGGCAAGGAAATAGCCAGTGAGCGCGCGGCGGTTTGGCATGCCAAAGGAAATGTTGGACGCGCCGCATGTGGTGTTGACTTTCAACTCTTCGCGCAAACGCCGCACGAGACGGAACACTTGTTGACCAGCAGTGCCCATAGCGCCAATGGGCATCACCAATGGATCAACCACAATATCCCATGGCTTGATGCCAAAATCAGCGGCACGGTTTACAATCTTACGCGCCACTTCAAAGCGCACGTCGGGGTCTTCGCTGATGCCTGTTTCGTCATTCGAAATAGCAACAACCGGAACATTATATTTTGCCACCAGAGGCAAAATCGCTTCGAGCTTTTCTTCTTCACCCGTAACTGAGTTCACCAAAGGACGGCCACGTGCTGTTTCAAGCCCAGCCTTCAAAGCAGACGTAACCGAGCTATCAATGCACAGCGGAATATCGGTCATCGATTGAACGATCTCCAATGTCTGGCGCATCAAAGGTGGCTCAGTTTCATTGGGGTTCACCGCAGTTACACCTGCGTTCACATCCAGAATATGCGCGCCTGCTGCTACCTGCGCCAACACGTCGGCAATCACTGTTTCGAAATTTCCGGCTTGCATTTCGGCAGCCAACTTCTTGCGACCAGTTGGGTTAATGCGTTCACCGATCACCGTGAACGGCTTGTCAAAACCGATGATGTGTTCGCGTGTGGCTGAGGCTACGAGAGTATGCGTCATGAGATATTGCGGCCTCCATTGCCGATCATTTGCTTAATGAGGTCTTGCGTATAATGCGATTCGAGATCGGCTTTGGCTTTTTCAACCTCGGCTTCCATATCATCACCCACCGCAACCGGATCGCTGCGCCGCCAATCGGCTAGATATGAATCGGTGTCTGTCGCACCATCGCGCATGGCGGCCATATCAATGGCCTCCATGAAGCGGTTGTCCAACATGCGTTTTTCCTCTTTGCGCCCGATTTTAACGGAAACGGCGGAAGGAATATCGCGCCAATACGTGATGATAAGATTTGCCATATGAATTGTATGCCCTGTTCTGAAAACGGCAGATAGCGCGAAAACGACAAAGATGGAAGCAAGTTCGCCGGAGGTGAGGTGAGATTTATACTACTTTGAGCCTCTAAAAACTGATACAAATTGTCCTGAGTTAGTTACCCTATAAATCCAATTGTCTTGTTCTGATTGATAATCAATCCTATCACTGAAATTAATTCGACGTGGCCATTTCAAGCGGAGTTTCAAATGTATAATTTAAAAAAACTCATTCTCGCATGCACGGGAATTTTGGGCCTGCTCAGCACAGCCGCCTTAGCCGATATCAAGATTGGCGTTGCCGCCGAACCCTATCCGCCCTTCACCAGCAAAGATCCATCAGGCCAATGGGTGGGCTGGGAGATTGATCTGGCTAACGCTGTGTGCGCCGAAATAAAAGAAAAATGCGAAATAGTCGAAACAGCGTGGGACGGAATTATCCCGGCATTGAACGCCAAGAAGATTGATGTGATCGCGGCTTCAATGGCCATTACCCCAAAGCGCAAGGAGATCATCGATTTCTCTGCTCCCTATTATCAATCCGCTTCTGTGATGATGGGCGCTAAGAATGGCGACATGGATATAACGCCCGAACATCTGGCTGGCAAAACCATTGGCGTGCAAGTGTCGACAATTCATGCCGCTTATCTCGAAAAATATTTTGCCAAGACATCGACGATCAAAACCTATCCAACGCAAGACGAAGCCAATCAAGATTTGAATGCTGGCCGCGTTGATTACATTTTGGCCAATGGCCTGGCGCTCGATAGCTTCATCAAATCCGCTGGCGAGACCGTCGAGAGCAAAGCTGCTGTGCCTTACGATGCAGACGTGTTTGGGCCGGGTGTGGGCTTTGGCTTGCGCAAGGATGAAACCGAGCTGACAGAAAAATTGAGCGCAGCGATTAGTGCGCTTTCCAAAGTGGGGACGCTTGATAAAATTTCAGCCAAATTTGGAATTGCAGGGAAGATCGAACTGCCGAAGTGACTGCGGTTTATTGCGCCATTGGCACGGCAGCTTCTTTGCCCTTCACTTGAACACCCTTCCAAAACGCCACATAGTCTTTGATTGGAGCAGCTGCCGCCTTCGGATCGCGGTAGACCCATGCGGCACCGGAGTTGGTTTTGCCGTCCACCACCACATCAAAATATGATGCCGTGCCTTTCCAAGGACACATGCTGGTGTTGGCGTTGGTTTTGAAGATTTTCATGTCGATAGCATCGGGCGGGAAATAGGCATTGCCTTCAACCTCGATGCAATGATCGCTGGCCGCGATGACTTTACTGTTCCAGCTGGCTGTTGTTTTGGGCATTAGATATTCCTCATCTTAAATATTCCACATTCTATCATCAATTTTGAACCAACGAAATTGTGATCGAGGCCGGGTTTAACTTGAATGCATTTTGGCTTAGTTACATGTATGATACGACCATAACAGTCGACAGGATTAGCACATGCCCACACGCCGCAATATTATCACGCTCGCCGCCGTCGGCATCGCTATGCCAACCGCATTCGCGCGCGCTGCTGTGACCGAGTTTACAATGGAAGCTTTCAAAGCCGCGCAAAAAGCTGGAAAGCCAATCTTAGTGGATGTCTGGGCCTCATGGTGCCCCACCTGCAAAGCGCAGGGACCGATTTTGAAAAGCTTGCTGGCTGATCCCAAGAACAAGGATATGGTTATGTTGCGCGTTAACTTCGATACGCAAACTGATGTTCTGCAAGCGTTAAATGTTCAATCGCAAAGCACCTTGATTGTGTTCAAGGGAACCAAGGAAACCGGCCGTTCAGTGGGCGATACTGAAGCAGGCTCAATCGGCGCATTGCTCGCAACCGCAATCTAAAGCCGCTTTATGTCGCTAAACCTTGTCTTCGCCTTCGCGGCAGGAAGCCTGTCCATATTGTCGCCCTGCGTACTGCCATTGGTTCCAGTTGTTCTGGGAACGGCGGCATCGAAGGGGCGTTACGGGCCAGTGCTATTGGCGGCAGGTTTGGTTATATCTTTCGTCGTGATTGGCATGTTTGTGAGTCTGGTGGGATTTTCCATTGGTCTGGACGGAAAGTTTTTCCGTGCGGTTTCAGCCGTGATGTTGATCGCCATTGGCTTGCTACTAGCCGTGCCGCTTTTGCAACGTCAATTTGCAATGGCATCTGGTCCTGTTGGCAACTGGGTTGATCAGCGCTTTGGCGGCGGCGAGGCAGGCGGTCAATTCGGCATCGGGTTGTTGCTCGGAGCAGTATGGAGCCCTTGCGTTGGCCCAACTCTGGGTGCCGCATCGCTGTTGGCTGCACAAGGACAAAATCTGGCCCAAGTAGCGATTACCATGATCAGCTTTGGCCTAGGCGTTGCAGTGCCACTGATTATCGTCGGCATGATGTCTCGCGAAGTACTGATGCGCTGGCGGGGGCGGATGCTATCCTCGGGCTCGCTAATGAAATCCGTTATAGGTGTGCTTTTCGTTTTAACCGGCGTGATGATCATTTCAGGCCAAGATAAATTTTTGGAGTCAGCACTTGTCGAAGCTTCGCCAGAATGGCTAACGACACTGACGACGCGGTTTTAGCTTTTTGCATCAGTTTTGATTGATGAATTTTAGTAGGCCGTCATTCCCGCTTTCGCGGGAATGACGAGCTTTCTTTGATACCAATAAAATGGATTAAGAAATCACGTTGTCAGTCTCTAACTTACTTATCTCGTTAGCATCCAGCCCAAGCACGCTGCTCAACACAGCCGTCGTGCCCGCGCCCAAAATCGGCGAAGGATTTCCATACTCAATTGGGGTCTCGCTAAACACAACCGGATTGGCAACGCCTGGCACTTGTACGCCGTCTTCACGCGTCATCCCAATCTGAAGTCCACGCGCCAGAACTTGTTCATTGGCAAACATTTGCTCGATGGTGTTGATCGGGCCGCAGGGCACGGAAGCGGCTTCGAAGACATTGACCCATGCAGATGTGGAACGTTTTTTCATCAAGGGGACGAGCAGGGGCACCAGCATGGCGCGATTTTCCACGCGGCCTCTATTGGTATCGTAAGGTGCTGAAGCCAGTTCCGGCGCGCCGATGATCTTGCAATATTCCGCATACTGACGATCATTCCCCACCGCCATGATGATATGGCCGTCTGCGGTTTCGAATGTTTGATAGGGCACGATGTTGGGATGGGCATTGCCCAAGCGTTGCGGAACTTTGCCGCCGACCAAATAATTCAGCGCCTGATTGGCGAGGACGGAAACTTGGCTGTCGAGTAACGAGATATCGATGAATTGCCCTACACCCGTGCGCTCGCGGTGGAAGAGGGCGGCCTGGATGCCGATGACAGCGTGAAGGCCCGCAAAAATATCAGAAAATGCCACGCCCATTTTCATCGGCTCGCCATTTGTTTCGCCTGTGATCGACATGACGCCCGCCATGCCTTGTATCATGAAATCATAGCCAGCGCGATTGGCATAAGGCCCCGTCTGGCCAAAGCCTGTGATCGAGCAATAGATAAGACGCGGGTTTGCGGCTTTCAGACTTTCATAATCAAGGCCATATTTTTTGAGGCCGCCGACTTTGAAGTTCTCAATCAAAATATCTGACTTCTGCGCCAAGGCTTTGATAAGTTCAGCACCTTCAGGCTTGGCCATATCAATGCAAACCGATTGCTTGCCACGGTTGGCGGCTTGGAAATAGGCGGCATCGCCCGTCGTCTCATCCGCGTTCTTGACAAAAGGCGGCCCCCAGCCGCGCGTATCATCGCCTTCGCCGGGCTTTTCGATTTTGATAACTTCCGCACCAAAATCGGCCAGCATCTGCGTGGCCCATGGGCCGGCCAGAACGCGGGTAAGATCAAGAACGCGAATGCCTTTGAGTGGGCCACTCATGAGTTTAAGGCCATGGCAGCGACCAGGTTTTGACGTTGGTGTAAAATTTCATTGCCTCCGCCACGCCTTCTTTAATTCCATTGCCTGAATCCTTGATACCACCAAAGGGTGACATTTCGATCCGGTATCCCGGCACTTCCCAAATGTTTACAGTGCCCACATTCAGGCCTTCAATATATTTGGTGATCCGCTGCAAATTATTGGTGCACACGCCGGACGACAAACCAAACGGTGTAGAATTTGAAACACGGATCACCTCATTATCGTCCGCCGATACACGGATGATCGGGATGATAGGTCCAAAGGTTTCCTCATAAACCAATTCGAATTTCGGATCGACGAAATCAACGGTGATAGGAGGCAGCACCGCACCCTTGCGTTCGGGGTGATAAAGTACTTTGGCACCTTGCTCAGCCGCAGCCAAAACGCGCTTCTCAAACATTTCTGCCGAGCTTGCATTCACCACGCAGCCCAAATCGTTTTCCAAGTTCATCGGATCGCCAAATTTGAGTTTCTTGGCCTTGGCCAAAACTTTTTCTACGAAACGATCAGCCACTTTGGGCTGAACCAAAATGCGCTTCACTGCTGTGCAACGTTGGCCTGAATTTTTGGTTGCACCAGCTACTGCGAGTTCGGCGGCCTTATCGAGTTCATCATCATTCAAATCATCGAGCACAATCAACGGATCATTGCCACCCAGTTCAAGCGCGGCGCGCGTGTAGCCAGCTTTGGCTGCTATGATTTTTCCCACACGCACACCACCAGTAAAGGTGATGATGTTGATGTCTTTATTCGTCACCATCTCATCGCCAATGTCTTCTGGATTGCCAGTGACGATCTGAAACATTTCTGGCGGCAACCCCGCTTCATAAAGAATATCAGCGAGTATGATGGCCGTGAGAGGCGTGAGCTCGGTTGGTTTGCACACCACGCAATTGTTTGTTGCGATTGCAGGTGCAATTTTATGAGAAACCATGTTGAGTGGATGGTTAAAGGGGGTGATGGCGCTGATGACGCCAACGGGTTCGCGCTTGGTAAATATCTTGCGCGATTTGCCTTGGGGTGTGAGATCACATGAAAAAATCTGGCCATCATCATTAATCGCCAATTGGCCAGCGAGTGAAAACACATCATAAGCGCGGCCACATTCATAAGCTGAATCTTTCATCGACAGTCCAAGCTCTAATGTAATGAGGCGCGATAGTTCATCCTTTTTGGCGCGGATCAATTCAGCTGTGCGAAACAAAATCTGCTGGCGTTCATATCGCGTGAGTTTGGGCTTGAATGCGGCGGCAATCGCAAAGGCTTGTGCCGCATGTGCTGCTGTTCCGGCAGGCACAGTGCCGATTACTTCGTTGGTATAGGGATAGCGCACTTCAATGCGCTTTTCAGTATCAACCTTTTTGCCGCCGATGCGCATGGTTTCGTAAATAATTTTAAACATGGTTGCACCCAATGTAAAACGCATCAAAATTGCGTAATTCTTTTGGCAGATTATGCGCTTTTCGGTTGATGATGATCGGCACTTCTTGCTCCGATAATCCACCATGTGAGCGGAGCGGCGCATCCAGACCCGTAAGGTCATGCTTGGATGCCGAAGTGCCAATCACTTTCGTAAATCTCGGCCCGCCTGAAAGCACAATCAAATCTCCCGTTCGATCTGGCGGCAGGCCAAATTTGGCGCAGCCTTCCGCCTTGGCATAAACCACATCAATGCCTTCAAGTTTTGAAATCACCCGCGCCACATCATCAGGCGTTTCACCTTTTAAATAAACCGTAGCATAAGATCCAAGCGCCCCATGATGCACGACGTAAGGGTCTGTGATCGGCAAAATCACTTTGCATGTGCCAACACCAAACGCCTCATCCAAAACATCCTGAAGATAAATCACATCAGGCGAACCATCAGCCAAATGCTTATCTTTCATGCCATGATCAGCGATGATCACCACTGTTGCACCAAGTGCATCAAGCGCACCTAGATATCCATCCATCATTTTATAAAAGGAATTTGCCCCATCGGAACCCGGCGCATATTTATGCTGCACGTAATCCGTGGTGGACAGATACATCAAGTCTGGCTTATCACGCGCCAGCAATTTCACACCAGCGGCAAAAACAAACTCAGAAAGATCTGCCGAATAAACTTCAGGGACTGGCAAACCCACCAGCGAGCAGGGGTCTTCAATACCATTATCCGCCATCGTTGCTTTGTCTGCCTTTTCGGACGAAAAACAAACCGCACTGCCATCAAACACCAGCCCATGGCCCAGCAGCAGTCGCAATTTATCTTTAGCTGTCACCACACAAACTTTTGCACCAGCCTTTTGGAATACCGAAAATATTGTGGGCGCGCGCAGCCATTTTGGATCATTCATCATTGTCTCAAGACCGGTAGCTGGATCAATGAGATAGTTGCCGCAAATGCCGTGAACGGCGGGCGGTTGGCCCGTGACGATGGACATATTATTGGGATTGGTGAAGCTGGGAATAACGGAAAGGCCGCGCCTGTTTTCGCCCTTGGCAATCATCGCCTTAAGGTTTGGCATCAATACTTGGCCCAAGGCAATTTCCATATAGGCAGGTTCGCTGCCATCGCAGCAGATCACCACCAACGGCGCTTTCGGCCATTGGTGTATGCGGCCATTAACTTCGACAGTTTTATTCATATTCCAGCAGGCGCCATGTCTTTCACATTCATCACTTTCAAAACGTCTTTTATAGCAATAACCACGCGCTCCATAACATCCTGATCGAGCTTTCCGATCGTACCAATGCGGAAGCTATCGCGCTTGGTGAGTTTACCTGGATATATCGCAAAGCCACGTTTGCGCAGCGCATCATAAAAAGTTTCGAATTTAAAATTATTATCGCGCGGGAAAAGGAAAGTTTGAATGATTGGCCCCGCTTCATTGCCATCAAGCAAAGGCCTGATGCCAAGCGCCGCCAAACCTTTCACCAGCGTATCAGCGTTGCGCTGATAACGCACGGCCCGTGCTGCCACGCCACCTTCGGCTTCAAGCTCGCGCAAGGCTTGCCGGAAGGCCACCAAGGCATGGGTGGGCGGCGTGAAGCGGAACTGGCCATTGGTCTCCAGGCCTTTCCACTGTTCATAGAGATCAAGCACCACGGAATGGCATTGCCCTTGTGAGGCTTCCAGCAACGCACGCTTCACCAACACATATGAAAATCCTGGAATGCCTTCGATGCACTTGTTGGATGATGACACCAATACATCAATATCATCACGCACCATATCGATATGCATTCCGCCAAAGCTCGACATGGCATCCACCATAAATATCTTGCCGCGCTGTTTTGCAGCACGCGCTAAATCACCAAGCGGATTCACAATGCCGGATGTCGTTTCGCAATGAATGAGCCACACATGGCTGATGTTGCGATCTTCTTCGAGCTTGTCAGAAAAATGCGATGGTGAAAGCTGCGTTGTATCACTCTTGCTGACCAGAACATGATTGCGCCCAATGCGCTCCAATATTTTCGCAGCGCGTTCGCCATAAGCACCATTGGCCACGACTAAAGTTTTGTAGCGCTTCGATGGCGCAAAACAGCCAAGCGCTGCCTCAATAGCGAATGTGCCTGAACCCTGCATAATCACACACTCATATGTGTCATCACAGCCAGCAAGTCGCAACAGCTCAGAACGAATGTCGCGCACAACTTCGCGAAACTCGGTATCGCGTGAGCCCCAGTCGGCCAGCAGCGCCAGCTTTACGGTAGAAGATGTCGTAAGTGGGCCAGGGGTTAAGAGATAAGGCATGTCTTCTTGGCCTTCGGGGCCTTTGAAAGCATGTTTGTAGGTCGCCGTCATATGAATCTCCGGATATTTGTAGCTATTAGAGCCGCTTGCTCTGGTTCAGTCAAATGTCCCATGCAAATCAGAAAAACGCTGCTATAGTTAGTCAAAGCAACTATAGGGGAAGCGCATGGCAATCGGTTACATTATTCTGGGCCTCATTGTGGTGGTGGGGGGATATCTCATCTCGGTTTATAACTCCCTTGTTTCCAATAAGAACATGGTGGCTGAAGGTTGGAGCGGCATTGATGTACAATTGCGCCGCCGCGCTGATCTTATTCCAAATTTAATTGAAACCGTGAAAGGCTATGCCGGACACGAAGATAAACTATTCCGCGATATTGCAGAACTTCGCGCCAAGAGCATTGCTGGTGGCAGTGTGGCCGACCAATCTGCAGTGGGCCAAGCGATGAGTGCAGCATTGGGCCGCGTGTTTGCTATTGCTGAGGCCTATCCCAATTTAAAAGCTGATGCAAATTTTCGCGACCTGCAAGATAAGCTGTCTGTGATTGAAGATGAAATTCAACTTTCGCGCAGATATTACAATGGCACCGTGCGCAATTTTAATACCAAGATCGAAAGCTTTCCGAGCAATTTGATCGCCAATAATTTCCATTTTACCAAAGCTGAGTTCTTCGACATCGGTGATGCCGCAGCGCGAGAAGTCCCCAAGGTTGATTTCAAGCAACGCTGATGCGAAATTTTATCGCGGCATGCTTGTGTTTCCTCAGCATGGCGACGGCGGCGCTTGCGAATGAAGAAATCGTCCGTTTTCACAGTGACGTAACGGTAAACGCCGATTCTTCGATGGATGTGACGGAAGCGATAACAATCACTTCCGAGGGCATCCTCATCCGCCATGGCATTTTTCGGGATTTTCCAACGCGCTACTCCGATAAACATGGCCTGCAACAGTCAGTTGATTTTGCAATTAAAAACGTAGCGCGGGATGGTCATTATGAACCTTACAAAATCGAGCCAATATCTGGCGGTAAGCGCATTCGCATCGGCGACAAAGATGTATTTATCGAAAGCGGAACGCATGAATATGTCATCCGTTACCACACGGCGCGACAGTTAGGTTTCTATGATAGTTTCGATGAACTCTATTGGAATGTAACCGGTAATGGCTGGGACTTTGAAATAAAGGATGCCAGCATAGTGGTGCATCTGCCACCGCAAGCTATAATAAAGCAGAGCGCAGTTTATACAGGCCCACAAGGCTCAACGGCCAACGACGCGCGCGTGACAAATTTGTCCACGAACACATTTGCCGCTGAGACCACGCGCTCTCTTCAAGCCAATGAAGGTTTCACCGTCGCAGTTGCGTGGCAAAAAGGCATCGTGGCAGTGCCATCGCAACCTCAAAAGCTAATTTGGTGGTTGCAAGACAATGCTGGTCTAACTGGCCTGGGGCTAACATTGCTAGCTGTGGCTGGATATTTCTTTAGCAGCTGGTGGCGCGTGGGTCGTGATCCCAACGGTGGAGCAATCATACCGCTGTTTCATCCACCGCAAGGATTTGGGCCAGCGGCTGTGCGCTATGTTTGGAAACAAAAATTTGATAGCACGGCTTTAGCGTCAGCTTTTGTTGGGCTTGGTGTTAAGAAATATCTAAAAATCACTAACGCCGACGGCGAGTACACGATTGAGAAATTGGCAGGGCAAGGCGAAGTTTTGTCCTCATCCGAAGCTTCACTCTACAATTTTATCCCCGAAATCCCGTTTGAACTTGAACAGAGCAATCATACGAAGATTGGAGCTCTCCTCAACAATCTTCAACGGAATCTGGAAAAATCATACAACGGTATTTTGTTCAATAATAATTATGGTTGGTTTGCAATTGGTACGATCTTATCTATCGCGGGATTGGCCATATCGGCATTCTTGATGCCTGATCAATTGGGGATTACCGGACTTTTCATCGGTGGTTTTTCAACATTCTTTTGGGGCGCAGTTCTGTTTGCAGGAAGCCTGGCGATCAGGGGTGTGTTCGGCGTTGGAGGTTTTTTTGCAAAGTTGAAATCATTGGTTGGCCTGGTATTCTTAATTCCCTTTTTCGGCGCAGGGCTTGCCGTGCCTGTTTCGTTTATGTCGTTCGAAACTTTGTCACTCACCATGCTATTGGTGGCTGGAACCACGATGGCCATTGGGTGTCTGAATGTCTTGTTTTATTACTTGATGCCTGCTCCCACAGTCGCTGGACGGCAAACGTTAGACCAAATCGAAGGCTTCAAGCTTTACCTTTCAACGGCAGAAGAAAAGAGATTAGACTTATTAAACCCGCCCGAAAAAACTCCCGAGCTGTTTGAACGTTATCTGCCCTATGCAATGGCGCTGGATTGCGAGAATGCGTGGAACCAGAAATTTGCTGCTGTGCTTGCCGCTGCCGCCGCAGCAGGTGCGGCCAGCACGTGGTATTCATCTACTGGACATGGTGGAGGTTATGGCGGAATGACCAGCGGCTTGAGCGATAGTTTGGCATCTACAATTTCTTCAGCGTCCACAGCACCCGGTTCATCATCAGGCTCAGGTGGTGGCAGTGGTGGAGGAGGTGGTTCGTCCGGCGGTGGTGGCGGTGGTGGAGGGGGCGGCGGCTGGTAAAACCTAGCGCGTTTTCCCTAAATATGCATCGATTGCGCCATCATCACGCATTTTAAAAAACGTCTTGCTCGCAATCGGCTCTCTCACTGTGCCATCAGCCACAAATATGATTTCATCCGCTGCACGCGAAGCTTCCTCGGGCTGGTGTGTTACCATCAATACTGTCAAGCCATGTTCGCGCCTCAAATCTAAAACCAGATCAAGCATGTCATGCCTAAGTCCCGGATCTAGTGCTGCAAAAGGCTCATCCAATAACAGTATTTTCCTTTTTCTCACCAACACCCGCGCTAGAGCCACGCGCTGGCGTTCACCACCTGAAATGTTGCTGGGTTTGCGTTTTGCATATTGTGAAAGACCAACACGCATGAGCGCTGCATCCACTTGCGCCATTTCTTCAGCATTCAGTTTCAGCGAAGGCGCAATCCCAAGCGCCACATTGTCCCACACATTCAAATGCGCGAACACATTATGATCTTGAAATATCACGCTGACGGGGCGCTTGGCTGGCGGAATATTTTGCATATCAGCACCGTCCAGCCAAAGCTTGCCACTCTCCAACTCTTCAAAGCCTGCGATGATCGAAAGCAATGACGACTTGCCAGCACCGCTGCCGCCTAACACAGCAGCAAAAGTCTGCGGCTTCACGTGAAGATCAATCGATAAACAAAACTTCTTTTTTCTGAAAATTGCATTCTCAATCAGGATCATTTTGATCTCCGAATTTTTGTGCAGCCCACGCGCATGCCAAACTCAACAGGGCCAATAAAACGGCAGTGCCCGCTGCGTCGTTGCCCCTGTAATGTCCCATCTGAATTTGAATCAGGGATGGCAGCGTGACAATACCTTGATTACCCAGCAGCGTGATGGCTGTGAGATCACCAATCGAAAGAATAAACCCAAGCAGAAATGCTTGCACCAATGGCCGCGCCATTAAAGGCAAATCAATATGCCGCAGTTTTTGCCAACCGCTCAAAGCCAATTGCGCGCAGAGCCTGTCATGTTTCTTTCGGTTGCGCTCGAATGCAGGCGCCAAAATCGAAACTGCAAAGGGCAGGGCCATGAGTGCATTCAGAGCGACAATCGTTGAAATTGTAATCCATAAGTTATCACTGAAATCTTGCAACAAGATAAACCATCCCGTCGCCATAACGGCGGGCGGAACGATCAATGCAGACAGTGCCAAGCCCTGCGAAAACCAATCGGATTGTTGAGCGATGTTCCATGCCAGTATCAGTGCAACACTGGCCGACGCCAATCCGATACCTAAGCTAAAAGCAGCAGCACTCAAGACCTGTTGTGTGATTTGCAATTGCATTAGTCCGCTCGAAAGCAATGCAATCAATGGCGGTAGAACCAACAAAGCACCCAAAGCAATCAGCAAATAATCAATCACCCGCCCCGAAAAACCTTGCCCATCGTAGCGGCGTTGAAACAGTTGGTTTCCTGCATGGGTAACCTGTTGCAACATCACTTGACCCGACAACCCAACCAAAGCCAAACACAAAACAATCTGAATGATAGCCAAGGTTAAGGCGCGGCCAATATCAAAATCGAGCCGTAATGACTGATAGATCGCAACTTCCAGCGTGGTTGCGGAGGGGCCACCGAGCGTCAACACAATCACAAAACTTGCAGCGCATAACAAAAAAATCAAAGCACTTACGCGCGGCACCACATTGCGAAGCACTGGCCATTCAACATGCCTGAATAATTCAGCATCGGTGAACGATAACTGTGCCGACAGTCTAAAGTTTTCGGCTGCAATATGCTCGCTCGCCTCATAGAAAAGACGAACAGCGAGCGGCAGATTGAAGAACACATGCGCCAGCAATATTCCGCCAAGTCCATAAAGCTCTATCCATCCGCCAAGTAAACGAGTGCCGCCGTAAATCGAAGTCAACGCCAAAACCACCACAATGGCAGGGAGAGCCGTTGGCACCGCAAACAATCGCAGCAACCAATCATGCCCCGGAAAATCTTGTCGAGCCAAAGCTCTTGCAATCAACAGTCCAGGCACAACAGATAGAGCAGTTGACAAAAAAGCTTGCTCCAACGTGAAAAGCAAAACGTTCCAAACCCCAGAATCAAGCTGAAATGCACCAAGCCCGCCTCGCAAAATCGCAAACCAAAGCAAGGGCACAAGCCCTAAAACAACGCTGCCCAGAACCAGGCCCTGAGCAGCGAATTGTTGGTGCGTCCGTTCAGCCATTAACAGCTTTGAACCACTCATTGATCCAATCACGGCGATGCGCATTCACATCTTGCGGTGAATAGATCAGCGTCTTCGCAGGCTTGACCAATTTATCAAATTCAACGGGCAAAGGTGCAGTCGTTTCAGCAGCTGGCATCATCCAATTAATGGTGGGGATGTTGTCTTGAAATCCTGGCGTTAAAATGAAATCCATAAACTTCTGTGCCAAAACTTTATGCGGTGAAGCCTCAATCACCCCCGCCACTTCAATCTGCAAATAATGACCTTCTGAGAAATTTGCGGCCTGATACTTTTCGGTCCTCTCTTCGATCATATGATAGGCGGGCGAAGTGACATACGAAAACACCATCGACACTTCACCTTTTGTAAACAGTGCATAGGCCTCGTTCCAGCCCGGTGCTGTGATCAAAACGCGCTTCTTCAAAACCGCCCACTTTTCTGCGGCCTTATCGCCATAAACGGTTTTCATCCAAAGCAGAAAGCCGAGACCAGGTGTGGATGAACGCGGATCTTCAAGAGCAATCTTTTGCGCCGGATCACCATTCACCAATTCGTCCAAACTGTTTGGCGGGTTCTTGACCAACTCGGTGTTGTAAACAAAAGCGAAATGGCCATAATCATATGGCAAAAACTCAGTATCCGTCCATCCGCCCGGTACCTTGGCGCGAGTAACGTCAACGCCGTGCTTGCCGAACAGTCCAAGGTCATGTGCCTCTGCGGTAAGATTGGTATCAAGTCCCAACACCACATCGGCCTTGGTATTGCTGCCCTCAAGCTTCAATCGGTTCAGAACCGCAACACCGTCACCCAGCGAAACCCATTTCACTTCGCAATCGCATGTTTCTTCAAACTTGGCTTTAATTTTGGCTCCGGGGCCATAATCACCCACAAAGCTCTGATAAGTGTAAACCGTCAAAACATCCTTGGCCTGAACCAAAGTGCTGAATACAAATAATATGGTGGCAGATAGCAAAAACGTCTTCATCATTCCTCCAATAGCCAGAAATGAATCAGAGAGGGCACCAACAACTGAAGCCCGCTCGCAATCCCTCCGCTGGCATAATCCAGATCAGGTTCAGCGGGTTTAGGCGGTAAAGCCAGTCTCAGCCAATTTAGGTGGCACCCCGTTGAGAGCAGACTTGGTCATAATCTTGAACAGGTGCACTTGCAATATGCTTCTGCTACATGGAGCCCATGTCCAAATTCGCGATCTTACTTGGCGGCAACGTAAAGCCCACAAAGCGCCTTAAAAAGCAGCTTGAGGGCGCTCGCGTTATTGCTGCAGATAGCGGGATGCAACACGCAGACAGCTTAAGTTTGAAACCCGAGCTCTGGGTCGGTGACTTTGATTCGGCCAGCCCGCATTTGCAAAAGAAGCATAACGATGTTCCCCGCCAAACCTATGACGCGGAAAAAGATGCAACCGATGGCGAAATCGCAATCGCGGAAGCTTTGCGCCGAGGGGCCACATCGATGATACTGGTTGGCGGCTTTGGTGGGCAGTTTGACCACACGTTGGCCCATGCTGGATTCCTTCTGGCCCTGGCAAAACGCGGCATGGATATTTTCATGAGCTCCGGCAATGAAGAGGCTCAGGCATTGGTAGGCGAAATGGCTATTGATGATCTCAGTTTTGGAACCAGACTTAGCATTGCGCCTTTTTCGGATTTGCGAGGCCTCACACTTTCCGGCGTAAAATGGCCGCTCACAAAGCGCGATGTGCCGCTGGGCTCAGCGCTTACACTCTCAAACATTGTAACAGGCTCAGTGCGAATCAGTGTGCTTTCAGGCTCTGCCCTCATTCTCACCTATCCAACTGAATTGGAATAACATGACAATCGTAAAAATTGATCGCCTTGGCTCAAAGGGCGACGGCATTAGCCGCGTTGGCGACGCGAACGTGTTTGTGACCAAGGTATTGGCTGGCGAAACCGTAGAAATTTCGCAAGGCAAGCTGAAACGCGTTGTGGAGCCGTCATCTGAGCGCATTGCGGCCTTTTGCAAATATTTTGATAAATGTGGCGGCTGCAAATTTCAGCACTGGCAGCACGCACCTTATGCCGAGTGGAAACGCTCGCTTGTTGTCGAAGCACTAAGATCACAAGGCATCGTCACCACAGTCGATCCATTGATTGATGCTCACGGAGCAGGGCGCAGGCGTGTCTCACTCCACGTTCGTCAAATTGGCGGTGAGTGGGTTGCAGGCTTTATGGAGGCCAAATCACATGACCTGGTGGCCATCGATGTTTGCCCCGTGCTCGTTCCACAATTAGCGGGTGCAACTGCCTTGGCCGCAAGCTTTGGTTCCACATTGGGCAACTGCGACGTGATGATCACTGTCGCCGATAACGGCCTCGACGTGGCTGTCAAAGCAGAGCGCGAAGCCGCCAACAAACACATCGCCCAATTCCGTTTGATCATGGAAAAATACAAGATCATGCGCTTGGCGCTTAACGATGAAGTTGTAGCCCAACTGACAATGCCGACCATCGCTATCGGCCCTGCACATTTGCAATTGCCAATTAACTCATTTTTGCAAGCCACTGCTGCGGGTGAAGATGAACTTGTACGCTTAGCCAAAACGCATTTCATCAAGGCCAAGAAAATTCTTGATCTGTTCTGTGGCGTTGGCCCATTCACATTCAGGCTTGCCGAAATCGGCAAAGTGCATGGCATCGATTCTGATAAAAGCGCCGTAGCTTCGTTATTGCAGGCTACAAGATTTGTGCAAGGCTTGAAACCTATCACCGCCCTGGCGCGTGATCTGTTTGATAATCCATTGGTAGCTGAAGAATTAAATGAATTTGATTCTGTGATCTTCGATCCGCCTCGCGCTGGCGCAGAAGAACAATGTAAACACTTGGCAAAATCAAAAGTGAAACGAATCGTGGCAGTTGCATGTGATGTGCAAAGCTTCGCACGCGATGCTGCAGTCTTGATTAAAGGCGGCTACAAAATTGGCCAGGTAACGCCGGTTGACCAATTCAAATACTCAGCACATGTCGAAATCGTTGCCAGTTTTACGCGGCGATAGGTTTCTCTTTTTGGATCGGAAACCAGATTACGAAGCTTGCACCTTGGCCGAATTCGGAACTGATTTCCAAACCACCAAGATGCATCTCTGCAACTTTTTTGACCGCAGCCAAGCCAAGCCCCGTACCAAAACTCTTGGTCGTAAATAACGGCTCGGAAATACGTGATAATACTTCTGGCGCAATGCCAGGGCCATTGTCGTGAACAGCAATTTCCACGCCTCTTGCCGTTTTCGAAAGTGTAATGCTGATTTCTGGTTTGTGATCTGGCCCAACCAGATTCGAACCACCTTTTCCAACCATCGCGTCAGCTGCGTTGGTCATAAGATTTATGACGCCGCGCCTTAATCTTTCAGTGTCAATTTCAGCAAACAGTTTGTCTTCATGTAAATCACACCGAACTGTGATTTGATCACTCAGTTTAGGCGCTTCTTCGGTTAACAAATCTGTCAGCCAGATGTTAATATCCCTATGTTCTGTAAGCAGAGGCTGTGACCTTGAAAAATCCAGAAGCTGCGAAATAATATTATCACAACGAGAAACGCCAAGTTCAATGCGGTCAAGCTGTGCATCAACGTCTACTTCAGTGTCTTTCAATTTACGCCGCAAAAGAAACGTTGTAGTCCGCACGCCGCCCAAAGGATTGCGCAATTCATGTGCCACTGTCGCGACCAAGTTTCCAAGCTGCGCCATCTTGCCTTTTTGAACGATATCTTCCTGCGCTTGTGTCAGCAGTTTGATTTTTTCGGCGAGGTCTTTGTTGAGCCTGGATATGTCACTGTTCAAAGCCTGAAACATTTCCGAGCTTTGAAGAGCTTCCGTTTCAGCTTTGGCTGAAAAATCTCGCTCTTTTTTCATCACTTGATTGAGACGCGTCGCTTGCGAAAGATTGAGCTGCACCAGATACAAACTGATCGCCGCAGCCAGCGAAATGCCAGCAACGCTCAAGAATTCACGCCAACGCGTGAGATTAACCGATTTCACAATTTCGCTATTATTGAAGCTGGAATTTGGAACCCCGGCCCAAACTGTCCAAGGACTGCGACTGTCGATAGCAGAAATTGGGACGGATTCAGAATAGATCAGCTCGGGGTCTGGCCTGGCCTTAGCCGCAAACTTTTCGGAATTTTTCAAATCAGCGTTTGCCAGGTTGCTGGTGATGTATTCATTATTTTTATTGACGAGCGCCAAATTATTGCTCGGCAACAAATCCTTCAATCTGTTGCTTAATAATATTGCAGAAACTGAGCCCTTTAACTGACCGTCAATTCCGTAGAACGGCACGGAAAAAATCAGGCCCGATCTGTCTTTGTCAAGATGCGAAGCAATGAACTGCGAATTATCGCAAGTTATGATTTCGCTACCACTGATGAATGGCAATTCAAATGCGGTCACTTTATCAATCGTGCTATAGTTCGTTTTAAACCACGAAAGTTGTGTGACGAGTTGACGATACTCAAATGTTTCGATTTCCGGTGGGCCAGATGACGTGTTAAGACTAAGTTTCTCTGGTGCAGTCAGCCTTTCAAGCTTTGTCATGTTGCTGCCAGCATTTACAATCAATTGGTCAAACATCAGAATCGGTGCTTCGGGCTTTAACGTGATAGGATCAAGCCGGTCTGGATCAAGTTCAATTGGAACAACATAAATTTCCGATACTGCAAGATTTACCGCGAGATTGTTATAAATTTGCTGAAATGTAATTCGCGCTTCGTCGGTAAAATTAGACCCATGCTGGTCTAGATTTCGTACTCCAGGCAAGTAAGAAAGTGTGCGCAAGTTTTCGTAGATAGACTTGAACTTGCCTGAAATATTTTCTTCACCGCGCATAGTATCTTTGTGCGAAATGTCGATAAAGTGCTGTCGCGCTTGAATCATGTTCTCAGTCCAGCGCATTTGCACTGCATAACCAAAAACCAGCACCAGCGTTACAAGTGTAAGCCAGATAATCGGAAATATTCTCGCCACTCTTGCTCCCCAGAAAGTCCAGCGAACAGTTTTTAAACGGCCACAGCTTTACAAGTTATTAACTAAGAATTGAGTTGAATTTTAAATGGTTGTGTCGGCTTGACTCTTTTTAGCCGCCGTGGTCGGTGATCCAGATTAATAATGATGGATTCTACAAAAATGGCCATAGCATTCGTGTTCCCGGGACAAGGCAGCCAAGCGATCGGCATGGGCAAGGCTTTAGCTGACAACCACACCGCAGCGCGCATAGTATTTGAGGAAGTTGACGACGCTCTCGGTCAAAAGCTGTCGGAAATCATCTGGAATGGCCCTGAGGCGGATTTAACTCTAACTGAAAATGCCCAGCCTGCTTTAATGGCTGTCAGCATGGCAGCACTTCGGGTTCTGGAATCGGAGCACGGAATTAACTTGGTTCAAACCGCAAAGTTTGTTGCTGGCCATTCACTTGGCGAATATTCAGCACTGGCTGCGGCAGGAACATTTTCGATTGCAGATACTGCCCGGTTACTCAAAATCCGTGGCAGAGCCATGCAAGCTGCCACCCCGGTAGGAATAGGGGCCATGGCCGCCTTGCTCGGTTTGGATTTCGCCACAGCGTCGCTTGTTGCCGCAGAAGCAGCTCAAGGCGAAGTGTGCCAAGCGGCCAATGATAACTCAGATGGGCAAGTGGTCGTATCTGGTTCAAAAGCCGCTATTGATCGCGCGCTCGAAATTGCCAAAGCCAAAGGCGCCAAACGCGCGATTCTCCTGTCGGTATCCGCTCCCTTCCACTGCGCTCTGATGCAGCCAGCAGCAGATGCAATGGCCAAAGCGTTGACCGAAGTGAAGATGCATGCTCCATCCGTGCCACTTGTGTCTAATGTGTTGGCCAATGCAACTTCAGACCCCGCCATCATCCGCCAAAAACTTGTCGAGCAAGTGACTGGCACTGTGCGTTGGCGTGAAAGCGTTGCTTATATGGCGGCACACAATGTTAAAGTTTTTGTTGAAATAGGCGCAGGTAAAGTATTGACAGGACTCGCAAAAAAGAACGCCCCCGAAGCTCTCGCGATGGCTTGCGGAACACCTGAAGATATTGCTGCCGTAGCAGCGCATTTAAAGCAAGGATAACGCACATGTTTAATCTCACCGGTAAAACCGCATTGATCACTGGTGCCAGTGGTGGCATTGGAGCTGCCATAGCCAAATCGTTGCATGCAGCGGGAGCCACAATCGCTATTTCCGGGACGCGCCAAGCAGTTCTTGAAGAACTTAAATCGCAAATCGGCGAAAATGTGCACGTGCTGCCGTGCAATTTATCCAACCCTGAGGATGTTGAAAAACTCATCCCCGCCGCCGAAGCTGCAATGGGCGGACTAGATATTCTGGTCAATAATGCTGGCATAACCAAAGACGGTCTGGCCATGCGCATGAAAGACGAAGATTGGCAGAGCGTCATCGACGTGAACCTCACCTCAAACTTTCGCCTTTGCCGTGCCGCCATGCGCGGCATGATGAAAAAGCGCTGGGGCCGCATTATCAACATCACATCAATCGTGGGTGTAACTGGCAACCCCGGCCAGGTGAATTACGTGGCGTCCAAAGCAGCTATCATCGGCATGAGCAAGTCAATCGCCCAGGAACTCGCCGCTCGTAACGTGACAGTCAATTGCGTCGCCCCTGGCTTCATCGCAACGCCGATGACAGACGTACTGAACGAAAAGCAAAAAGAAGCTATCTTGGGACGCATCCCGGCTGGCCGAATGGGTGGCCCAGCCGACATCGCAGCCGCCGTCATATATTTGGCATCAGAAGAAGCAGGCTACGTGACAGGTCAGACTTTGCACGTTAACGGCGGCATGGCGATGATTTGAATTTCAGCGCTTACATTTTATCTTACGTTTTATGATCGATAAGGGAATGTAAGAACATGTACGCTGTCACCCTTTCAAGCAAATACCAAATTTCCATTCCGAAGCATGTGCGCGAGGAAGAGGGCTGGAAACCGGGGCAGAAACTTGCTTTCGTTCCACACGGAAAGCACTATGTGCTGGTACCAGTTCCAACAGCTGAAGAGATTTTTGGTATGGCAAAGTGTGCCGATCCCACGGGTTATCGCGACCGCGTCGACCGTTATTAATGCATGTAATAGACAACAGCATTTGGATTGAAATTTACAATGGCTCAGAATTGGGACGTAAGCACTTGCCATTATTGTCCGCGCCAGAAGAGATAATTGTTCTAACGATCGTTCAACTTGAAATATTCAAATGGATAGCACGTGTGCGAACAATAGAAGATGCAAATCGTGCTGTCACGTTTACAAGTGATTGCCAAATAGAGGTTTTGACGACTGCTATTGCGGTTTTCGCAGCAGATTTAGGGGCGCTTCATAAACTCCACACCGCAGGCGCCATCATCTATGCCACAGCGCAAATGCACGATGCACCTTTATTAACCTGTGATGCACATTTTAATGGACTGCCGGGCGTGGAATATTCTGCAAAATAACAGTTTGAGCAGAGCAAAAACTCTAAAATCTGACAAAATCCCCACGAAAAGAGAAACGAAGTGATGAAAAATTCCCTCTTTTGACGGCAATCACTTTTGTGCTAACAAGCAGCGCGGCGTGGTTTGAGGGGGCCTGTTCAGGTATCCAGCTTCGCTGCGTAATGAGTTAACAAGGACACTAACACATGAGCGATATCGCTGAACGCGTGAAGAAGATCGTAGTAGAACACCTGGGCGTAGATGCCGACAAGGTGAAGCAAGAAGCGAGCTTTATTGATGATCTCGGTGCCGACAGCTTGGACACGGTTGAACTCGTGATGGCTTTCGAAGAAGAATTTGGCATCGAAATTCCAGACGACGCGGCTGAACATATTCAGACCGTTGGCGATGCTGTGAAGTTTATTGATAAGACTTCAGCTTAAAATTTTGCCCGATTTTAAAGGGCAAATTTAAACAGATCTCGCGCGGGGGCAGGGCGTAATGCGCATCCTGTATCCCCGCGCAGTCATGTTACAACCTACCTTGGATTGATGAGGGATTTGAAATGCGGCGCGTCGTAATTACTGGTTTGGGGATGGTATCGCCATTGGCAGCAAATGTGGAAGACACATGGGCACAACTATTGGCAGGCAAATCCGGCGCAGGCCCCATCACTAAGTTTGACGCATCGGGTTACCCAGCTCGCATTGCCTTCGAAGTCAAAAACGGCGACGGCACCAACGGCACATTAAACCGCGATCAATATGTCGATCCGAAAGACCAACGTCGATTCGACGATTTCATCCAATATGCTTTAGTAGCTGCCAAGCAGGCAATGGCTGATGCTGACTACACTCCTAAAACCCCAGACGAGCAATATCGCGCGGGCGTTCTGGTCGGTTCCGGCATTGGCGGCCTTCCCAGCATCAATGATACTGCGCTTTTGTTGGCCGAAAAAGGCTACCGTAAAATCAGCCCCTTCTTCATCCCTGGATCGCTGATAAATTTAGCCTCAGGCCTAATCTCAATCAACTGCGGCCTTAAAGGCCCGAATTCTGCTGTCGTCACCGCCTGTTCAACGGGCGCACATGCAATAGGAGATGCCGCTCGCATTATCATGATGGATGATGCTGACGTAATGATCGCAGGTGGCGCTGAATCTTGCATCTCCTCGCTCGGAATAGCAGGCTTCATTGCTTGCCGTGCCCTTTCCACAAATTTCAACGACACACCTGAAAAAGCATCGCGACCCTATGATAAAGGCCGCGACGGTTTTGTTATGGGCGAGGGCGCTGGAATTGTAGTGCTTGAATCCCTTGAGCACGCGCAAGCCCGTGGTGCTAGAATTTATGCAGAGATAATTGGCTATGGAATGTCTGGCGATGCTTATCACGTAACCGCCCCAGCTGAAGATGGTGATGGCGCTTATCGCTGTATGAAGGCCGCTTTGCGCCGCTCACAAACCATGCCGAGCGAAATCGACTACATCAACGCTCACGGCACTTCCACGCCATTGGGAGACGAAATCGAACTCAGAGCCGTGGAACGATTGCTCGGAAATGATGCTGCTGGCCTACATATGTCATCAACGAAATCGGCAATTGGTCATCTGTTAGGAGCTGCCGGGGCAGTCGAAGCCATCTTCTCCACTTTGGCCATCCGCGACAACATCTGCCCACCCACATTGAATTTGGACAACCCCTCAGTCGAAACTCAGATCAATCTTGTTCCAAAAGTGGCAGTTAAAAAACCGATCAACACAGTTCTGTCGAATTCTTTTGGTTTTGGTGGTACCAACGCATCATTGCTTTTGCGCCGTTTCGCGGCTTAAAGCCTTTATACGGGAGGGCCGAACTTGAGTAACGATGACGAACCCCCATCGCGTGTTCCTGAACCAGTCTTGCCAAAGGTAAGACGCAGTGCGTTCGCGCGCGTTTTTGGATCATTCTTTGCTCTGCTTTTCATTGTTGGCGGATTGCTCGCCGCACTGGGCAGCTGGGCATGGCTCACCTTCACAGCACCTGGCCCTCTCAAATCCAAAACAGTTTATGAAATCCCAAAGAATATAGACCGCACACAAATTGCAGCAACACTGGAAGAAAAGGGAATCATTACCAACTCGCGTGTTTTCAGCGCAGCTGCCGCTGTGAACGCTATGCGGGGTGGCAGATTAAAACCTGGTGAGTATGAGTTCGCAGCAGGTTCTTCAATGGACGAAGTGCTTGGCATGATCACTGCTGGTCGATTCCTGACCTACAAGGTTACCGTGCCAGAGGGCTGGACATCGCAAATGGTGGTAGCCCGCTTGACAGAGCAAAAAGAACTCGACGGCGAGATCAAAACCGTTCCGCCAGAAGGTTCAATCCTGCCTGATACCTATGTCTTCAGACGCGGCCTGACCAGACAAAAACTGCTGGAAGATATGCAAGCTGCGCAAACAAAATTGCTGGACACTTTATGGCAAGCAAGACCCTCCACAACAAAGTTGGCTTCACCCCAAGAATTGGTCACACTGGCTTCAATCGTCGAGAAAGAAACCGGCGTTGCTGAAGAGCGGCCCAAAGTTGCTTCTGTATTTCTTAATCGCCTGAACGAAAAAATGCGCTTGCAGTCTGATCCAACAACGATCTACGGAATCGTCGGTGGAAAAGGAAAACTTGATCGTCCACTTACGAGATCCGATCTTGAAACACCAACGCCGTACAACACTTATACTATTAATGGTCTCCCGCCAGGTCCAATCGCCAATCCGGGTAAGGCAGCATTGGAAGCCGTGCTTAATCCCGAAGAAACAAAATATCTTTACTTTGTTGCCAACGGCACAGGCGGCCACGCCTTCGCCGCAACACTTGATGAGCATAACAACAACGTCAAGAAATGGCGTGCCCAGCAAGGTTTAGCTGATGAACCTACACCTGTTGCAGCAGCCCCTGCAATCACTCCGTCTGATCCCAATACAGTCGTCAACCCTGCCTTGCCAGAAGTGCAGGCACAACCAACCACTGATGTTCCGGCGGACTCAACTGCTGTTCCGCCGCAGGCAACCACTGAAGATCCAGTTCCGCCTGAACCCGTGATCGACGGTGAGCCAATTCCCGAAGTTCCAGGCGAACCGTCAACCCTAAAGCCAGGTTCAATAGTAACCGTAGACGGTAAAAAAGTGCCGATACCAGTTCCAAAAAAAGCAAAGAAATAGCGCATTTGTTTTCCTCCGCGCTAAAATCATGATTCGAAGGCGGCAACAAAAACAATGACTTTGGCGAGTATGACAGGCTTTGCGCGCAGCGCTGGCAATAGCGGCGATTATGGCTGGGTATGGGAATTGAAAAGCGTAAACGGCAAAGCCTTGGATGTGCGCCTGCGCATGCCGACTGGCTATGACCATCTTGAAATTCAAAGCCGTAACGCCATCCAAAACAATTTCAAGCGGGGCAACATTCAAGCATCGCTCACGATTGCCAATGGCAAACAACACGAAAAACTGTCGATCAATTCTGAAGTGCTGGATCAATATCTGTCTCTGGCAAAAGACTTGCATGCCAAGCTCGGCGGCGAAGCACCACGGGTTGACAACCTTCTTGTGATGCGTGGCGTGTTGGAAGTGGTAGCCATACCAATCGACGAGGCCGAACAAACCGAGAGAGACAATGGCATTCTGGCTTCCTTGGATGAAGCTGTGGCCGCTTTGAATTCGGCTCGTCTGGAAGAGGGCGGCAGGCTTAAGCAAACCTTGGTCGATCAAGTGACACGCATCGCAGAGCTAACGCAAGCCGCAGCATCTAATCCTTCGAGA
The DNA here is from genome assembly GCA_964244815.1 of uncultured Aestuariivirga sp. GTDB lineage: Bacteria > Pseudomonadota > Alphaproteobacteria > Rhizobiales > Aestuariivirgaceae > Aestuariivirga. Next base: position 101,741 of record CAXTKH010000003.1, read on the forward strand.
TCAGCAGAAGCCATCAAGCTTCGTCTCAAGGATCAAATCAGCAAACTTCTCGAAGCAAGCAACAGCTTCGATCCCGACCGCCTGCATCAAGAAGCCGTCATGATCGCCACACGCGCCGATATTCAAGAAGAGATTGACCGATTGGCAGCCCATATCGCTGCCGCGCAAGATTTGATCATCGGCAAAGAACCCGTTGGCCGCAAGCTTGATTTTTTGGCTCAAGAGTTTAATCGCGAAGCGAACACGCTGTGTTCCAAAGCAGGAGATAAATCCATGTCAGCAATCGGCTTGGAGCTTAAAACCATCATAGACCAGTTGCGTGAGCAGGTACAAAACATAGAATGACATCGCACACCCACATCCCGCGCCGCGGCATTTTATTTGTAATGTCTTCGCCATCTGGTGCGGGCAAAACTACACTGTCGCGAAAGCTCCTGGCCGCAGACGGCAATATTTCAATGTCGGTCTCCGTGACCACAAGAAAGCCACGCCCCGGCGAAGTGGATGGCCGCGATTACCATTTCATCAGCCAAGCTCAGTTCGACAAGATGGTGCACGATAAACAGCTGCTGGAATGGGCGACGGTCTTTGGAAATTCCTACGGCACACCGCGCAAACCAGTCGAGGTCGCGCTTAATGTAGGTTGCGATGTTTTGTTTGATATTGACTGGCAAGGCACCCAACAATTAGCCCAAGCAATGGAAGATGACTTGGTGCGCATCTTCATCCTGCCACCCAATGCAGAATCTCTGAGGGATCGTCTAATCGGCCGCAATCAAGACACATCATCAGTCGTCGCCAAGCGAATGGCCGAAGCCCCCCGCGAAATCAGCCATTGGCCCGAATATGATTATGTGGTGATCAATGACGATGTTGAATCTTCGCATCGACAGATTACTGCCATCGTTATGGCAGAAAGATTACGCCGCAGAAGGCAAGTGGGATTGACAGAATTTGTTCGGGCTATGACGAAGCAGTTATAGTTTCTGGGCCAGCCTCGCAAAGTCCGCCACGCTCAATTCCTCAGCCCGTCTTGTGGGCTCAAGCCCCAAGCTTTCCAGAACTTCTTCTGGCCTCTCAAACACCGCCTTTAAACTTGAGCGCAACATCTTGCGGCGCTGGCCAAATCCAGCCGCTGTCACGCGCTCCAAACTGCGCAATTCGCAAACGGGTTCGCACACCGCGCGCGGCACCAAATGAACGATCGAAGATGTAATTTTGGGTGGCGGCGTGAACGCGCTGCGATTCACATCAAATAATTTCGTCGTCACACAGCGCCACTGGCTGATGATCGAAAGGCGCCCATAATGTTCCGTGCCAGGCTTGGCGACAATTCGCTCTGCCACTTCTTTCTGAAACATCAATGTGAGTGATGAGAACCAAGGCGGCCAAACTTCACCACCAATCCACCCCAGTAACAAAGCCGTGGCCACATTATAGGGCAGGTTGGCAACAATTTTGGCTGGACCATTGATCACAGAGCCCCAATCAACTTCCAGCGCATCGGCCGAAATTACCTGAAACCGCCCCGGATATGCCGCAGCAATTTCAGCCAACGCAGGCAGCGTGCGCTCATCACGCTCCACTGCAATAACCCGCGCCGCGCCTTCCATCAAAAGCGCACGTGTCAGCCCGCCAGGCCCTGGCCCAATCTCAACAACTGTAACGCCGCTCAAATCGCCCGCCGCGCGCGCAATGCGCCGCGTCAAATTGAGATCAAACAAAAAATTCTGCCCTAACGATTTTTTCGCCGCCAACCCATGCGTCGCGATCACTTCGCGAAGTGGCGGCAAACCATCGTCACTCATACGCGTGCAGCCATCGATGATGCCAAACGAATGGCCGCAATCAAACTCGTGGGGTTGGCCTTGCCTGTGCCTGCAATCCCAAGCGCGGTACCATGATCAGGGGAGGTGCGAATAAACGGCAAACCAAGTGTCACATTAACCCCACCATGAAAATCCAAGGTTTTCACAGGGATCAAGGCTTGATCATGATACATGCACAATATCGCGTCATAAGTGGCCCGCGCCTCAGCATGAAACGCCGTATCTGCTGAGATCGGCCCAAACACATCAATGCCAGCCGCCTTCAATGCCGCAACAGCAGGGGCCACCACCGTCTGGTCTTCCTTGCCCATCGCGCCGTTTTCGCCCGCATGCGGATTAAGCCCCGTGACTGCAAGCCGAGGCTGCTCAATCCCAAACCACCGCGTCAAATTTTCCGCAACCACCATGCCTTGGGTGACTATCGCCGCAGTTGTTAGCGCCTTCGGTACATCAGCCAGCGGAATATGAACAGTAACCGGAACCGCGCGTAATCCTTCACCAACCAGCATCATCACTTCTTGCCCAGACACATTTGCAAGCGAAGCTAGATAATCTGTGTGCCCCTGATGTTTGAAACCCACATCATAGAGAGTCTCTTTCTGAATAGGATTGGTCACCATGCCGGATGCATCACCCGAGACGCAAAGCTTTACAGCTTCATCGATGGACGCGATCACCGCATCAGAATTTCGCGCATCAAGCTTGCCTACTAAAGATGCAGCGGGCAGCGCGCTGTGCAGCACTGGAACCCCACGCCCAAAAACCAGAGAACAATCAGCAAGACGTTCAACGCGAATAAACGAAACATCAAATCCCGCAGCACGTGCCCGCGCTTCAAACATTGCGCCATCGCCTATCAAACAAAACTGTTGTGATGGATCATTCCTCAAAGCCGTCCAAGCCCGCGCCGTAATTTCTGGCGAAACCCCAGCAGGCTCGCCCATGGTCAAAACCAAAGGCGCGATGTTTTGTGCTGGGTTCATTATTACTGCACGTAAGACTGATCTTTATATTCGATCACCGCATTCTTGCGCATCAGCGTAACGTATTTCCGTTCAACCTTATCGAATTTTTCGTTGAGCGCCACACGCTCAATTACATCCTTGGTCGGCAACGGTGCATTGGGACGCTTCGGCGCAATCGTGCGGTTGCCACAATAAGCAATCACTTGAATACCAGTCTTTGCCGGAATGGGCCCAATGGCTTTGCCAATGCCACGTTTATCAAATTCTGCTTTCAATTGTTTTGGCAGTCGGCGCGAATCCGCCTCAATGCCTTTTCCAACTTTTACGTTGAAAATTCCTGAAGCCGCAGCGCGCGCTGAAGAACAACCTTTAAATTTCTGAATATATTGCCCAGCCTCAATAGCGCGTGATTGACGGAGCTGCGGATCGTTTCCCTCAACAGGAAAATCAATCAAAATAATTGAGTAAACCAGGATGGGTTGATTGCGCGGATCAGCCATCATCTTGTTTATCTTTGAATTCATGTCGGCTTTGATCTCAGCCATTTTCCGATCGGCCTCGCCCGGATCAAGTTGAACTTTTTCCTTGTATTTGGCACTCAGCAAACGGCTCATCGACATTTGCGCCGAAACATATTGCCGATATGAAACCAGTGACAGCCCTTGCTTGGCAAACTTGTTCTGCAAACCTTGCAGATCAGTTTTCAAACCCTTGGCCATTCCACCAAGTGCCGCATCAATTTCTTTCTCGGTCGGCTCAATCTTATAACGCTTGGCTTCACTGATTTTGACAACGTCATTAATCAGATCATTGCCAATCTTGCGCCGATCAAATCCACCTTTCTGCCCCAAAATTCCAAGCAGCCTGATGCGTTGATCAATATCATAGCTCGTGACTGGCGTATCATTGACTGTTGCAATAACTTCGGCTGTCTGCGCAAACGCGGGCATACCCAAGCCTAAAAACAAAACGGCAAACAGTGTTGAAAGACTGAGTTTGAACATATCTAGAATGTTGATGAAACGGCGGCTTTGCCCAGCGTGGCAAGCTCGAGCGACAGCGAAATCCTGTCCTCTTTCGAGAAATTCGTTGGATCCGTGGTTCCTGAATATGCCACTCTGAAATTCATACATTCGCAATCAAATTCCAAACCTAAAGTTTTGCGCGTCAATTGACTATAACCAATGTCATAAGTCAGCCCGCCAAAAACACTCCACCCATCGTCCAAACCAATTTTAACATCGCCTTGCGCCCAATGTTCAGCGCGTATACGCCCATAATTTGGTTCAGCGGCAATGTTCAAATATCCTAGATTGGCTGAAAACTTGTCAACAGTGAGGCTGGCCAAAGCTTCTTGGCGGTCCAATGCTGAAAAATCATTCTTCACCCGCGCTTCATAAGAAAGCGAGAAGTTACTCCAAGGTTGAAACACAAGATTGCCCACTATGTCCGAATTATTGCCGCTCAGACCTGAACCAGCCAGGAAACTGTTTTGCCCGGCAATATGCAAAGACTCCCCGAGGCTGGCACGAATGAACCCGCCACCTGCACCATAATAGGCATAGGTAGCACCAATGTTAGCCCGCGTGCCGCCTTCATATCTGTCATACCCCGTGAAACGGTCAGACAAGAACAAACTTGTATGATCAAAATTCAAAGTGATTGCGTCTTCATTGCCCCACTCATTGACATTGTTTTGATCGGCAGCAGAAATAACCTGGAATACCGGCGAAATAACACTTTGTCCCGACCCGGTTGAAGCAATGTATGGCAAGCGTGCATCAACGCCAAGCGAAGGCAAAACTTGACCAGTGGTTTCACTGATACTGGATGCGCCAGGCACATTTTCCGTCACGAATATCTCGCTGCGCATTTTGGCAAAAGGCGAAATCACCACTCCAGCATCGCTGATGTATTGCGTCTTCCATCCTAGGTCAAAAACACCACGCGTCTGGTCAGTGCCGTGATTAACCGTAGGGTATGGTGTAGATGCGGCATAGCGATGCAGTGAATATGCATTCCAGTTCATGCTCACATCGCCACCAAACGCAACATCACGAATAATTTTTTCGCCGTAAACATAAGGCATCGCATATGGCATATCATTCGGGTTTACCCCTGTGCTCAGCGATTGGAAATTCATAAACTGAGTTGAAACAAAAGTCTGGTCCCAAAGCCCAGTCGCATGCACATCGTTATAAGCAATTTCTCTGCCGTCATAACCGTATGCATTCAAGAAATTAATGTCGCTGGCAAACGTCCCGTTCCAGCCCCAGTTCCAATCTTGGTTGATTGCAAACGCACCTGAAGTGTATAAAGCACCGCGCCATTCCTGATTATCAGGTGGAGCAAGCTTGGTAAATTGATGAACGCCAATCGCCCTGACATTATAGCGGCCAGTTGCAGTTGCCTGCCGAAATTCCATATCTCCAACCAGAACCTGCTTGGAGGATATTACCGGGCGAAATGTCAAATCATAATCAGGCGCAAGCGCCCAGAAATAAACGGGTGAAATGCCAATCCCGATAGCATTGTTGAATTTCAGTTCCGGAATTAAAAAACCAGTGCGCCGTTTAACTGTTGGGTCCGGATAGACCAGATAAGGTGATGCAGCGATAGTAACGCCAGCAATTTCTAACTTTGGATTGATGTATGTAATGTCATGAGCAACATTGTCATGCGTAGCCTTGTCAGCCACCATTTGCCAAAGTGGGTCACCCCGACGTGTCTTGCAGTCTGTGCACGCCGTATAAGTGGCGTGTTCATAAACGGTGACTTCGCCTTCATAGCGCTTTGCATAAACGGCAGTGATCTTGGCATTGTTGGTCAGCAGCGCCGTCACATGTTTGGCAAATCCCGTTTTAAATTTGTTAGCCAGAGCAAGTGAATCTGCTTCCAATATATTACCGTTGGGCTCGCGCACCACAACCGATCCATTAGCTTTAAATGCGCCAGTCTTCGAATTGTATTCCACATGTGTGGCCGTCAGCGTGAATGGTCCATAAACCAGTTTCACCGTGCCAATCGCTACCGCGTTTTCAGTGTTGGGATCGTAAGTAATCTTGTCCGCCACTACTTCAACTTGCGTGCCATCTGGCGGCAAAGTTGTGATGGGCTCGATCAGCGGTTTGTTAACAATAGCACTGGCCGGTACAGCAAATCCCAAAAGCGCCAGCGCAAGCACAAGAGCACCGCAGGAGACACTTCCCCGCAATTGACTGAAAGCATATTTATGTTGCTTTAGTTGCCCCAAACACCACCACCAAAACGATCACACAATTTCCAGCAATCCTTAACGGCTTTTAACGTCGCCGTGAAGAGAAGAAATATTTCGCAACAAACAGGTGAAATTGTGAATTTTAGACATTTTCCCTATGCAATAGTTAACGATTGCTAAAAGCCCAGTTGAAGCAGAAACCTCAGCCCGCTATCAAGTGACCATCGCAATTCAAGGATTCTCTAATGAAAATAGCCTTTGCCAACGCCACATTGCCAAAATCTGGCGTTATCGTCGTCTTCACAACTGAAGGCGGAAAGCTTACTGGCCCAGCGGCAACTGTGGATAAATCGAGCAAAGGTCAACTGTCCCGTGCAATCAAAGCCGCCAATTTTGATGGAAAGCGCGACCAATTCTTGGATGTCATCGCTTGTGGTGCGTACGACAGGGTCATTGTAGCAGGTTTAGGCAAAGCTGATTCGATTACCGCTCATGAGACAGAAATGCTTGGTGGTGCCATTGCAGGCGCATTACAATCGGCAAAAGCCACCTCTGCGGCCATAGCTGTGGCCAGCCATAAGACCTTGTCTGAAGCAGAGACCGCATCTCTCTTGGCCTCAGGCGCATCACTTCGCGTCTACAGCTTTGACCGATATAAATCCAAAAAACCTGAAAAAGCCAAACCACTCGACACCGTCACCATCCATTCTGCAAGCGCAGAGAAAGCCAAGTCAGCTTTCGCTCCACTGTCAGCAATCCGCGAAGGTAATCACCTCGCACGAGATTTGGTCAATGAGCCAGCCAACATTCTCTATCCAGTTGAATTCGCCAATCGCGCCAAGCAACTCGCAAAAGCTGGGGTTAAAATCGATATCCTGACGCCAGCTCAAATGAAAAAACTCGGCATGGGCGCTATTCTCGGCGTTGCCCAAGGTTCGCCCTTCGAAGCGCGTTTGGTTGTCATGCGTTGGGATGGCGGCAAGAAGGGCCAACAACCCATCGCCTTCATCGGTAAAGGTGTTACCTTCGATACAGGCGGCGTTTCAATAAAGCCAGCCGGTGGCATGGAAGATATGAAAGGCGATATGGGCGGTGCCGCGTGCGTCACAGGCCTAATGCTGGCTCTGGCCAAACGCAAAGCCAAAGCCAATGTTATAGGCGCAATTGGCCTGGTTGAGAACGCCATCGACGGCAATGCTCAACGTCCGGGTGATGTGGTCAAATCCATGTCCGGCCAAACCATTGCTGTTCTCAACACCGATGCCGAAGGTCGCCTCGTTCTCGCTGATGTACTTTGGTACATCCAGGAAAAATTCAAACCAAAATTCATGATCAACTTGGCCACTTTGACTGGAGCAATCTTAGTCGCACTTGGTAAAGAACACGCAGGCCTCTTTTCCAACAATGATGAACTCGCAACACGCATTTCTGATGCGGGTTATGCCACAGGCGAAAAAGTCTGGCGCATGCCACTTACTCCCGCCTACGACAAGATGATCGACTCCGACATCGCCGACATGAAAAACATCGGTGGCCGATTTGCAGGCTCCATCACTGCTGCCCAATTTCTTCAACGCTTTGTCAACAAAGTGCCATGGGCGCATTTGGACGTTGCTGGCACAGCCATGGACGCCGAAAAATCCGCCATCAACCAAAGTTGGGGTAGTGGCTGGGGTGTCAGGTTGCTGAACAAATTGGTGGCTGATCATTACGAGAAATAACGTTATCAACTGATTTTTATTTTCAGTTAGTCCGCTTGATAGAATCTCCGTCATGAGGTGAAAAGCCCCATGACGGAAGTTTGGTTTTACCACCTCGAAAAACAACCTTTGGACCATGTGCTACCGCGCATAGTTTCCAAAGCCAATGAACGTGGCTTGCAACTTGTCATCGAAACCACCAGCCAAGACCAAGTGACCCAAATTTCTGATATGCTTTGGGCTGCTGAGGACGTGGCATTCTTACCACATGGTTTTGAGGGAGACGGTCAGGACGAAATCCAATCAATCTGGCTTACCTCGGGGCAAGACAACCCAAATGAATCCAAAATGAGAATCTTCACCTTTGGTGCAATTCCCATAGACATATCAAACCTTTCGCGAGCAATGCTCATGTTCGATGGTAACGATGTTCAAGCCTTGGATCGCGCCAGAGCAGAATGGAAACGGCACAAATCAGATGGCCACCAAGTCAGCTATTGGCGACAAGATGAAAGCGGCAAATGGCAGGACCAAGCAAAATGACCGACAAACTCAAATATCGCCTTTTGACGGGCGTGGACGACAAAGCCTTCTGCGAAAAAGTCTCAAAAGCCTTGGAAGAGGGCTACGAACTTTATGGCTCGCCATCAATCACTTTTGATGGCAAACAAAACATCGTAGCCCAAGCCGTAATACTTAAAAGTTCTGCCTATCAGTAGCAGCACAAATCGTCCAAAGCTGCCGCGCAAAATTTGCTCGGACGAAAACAATTTAAAACAAACTCCAATTCAACCACATATGCGCAATTATTGAAGCAGCATATCCAAGAAGTACAGCTGGTGCCCATTTCAAATGGCTCATAAATGTATATTTGCCCTTGGCCAATCCCATCAAAGCCACACCAGCTGCTGAACCAATCGCCAGCAAACTACCACCAACGCCAGCAGTCAACGTGATTAAAAGCCATTGCCCATGGCTCATGTCAGGGTTCATGGTTAGAACCGCAAACATAATGGGGATGTTATCAACAACCGCCGATAGCAGCCCAATGGAAATATTTGCCACTGCTGGCCCAAATTGGCCGTACAGAAAATTATTAGCCAAACTCAAATAGCCCATCACGCCAAGGCCACCAACCGCGAAGATGATCCCAAAGAAAAACAAAAGCGTGTCCCATTCAACGCGTTCTATCTCTTTAAAGGAGTTCAGAACCATATCGTCGTTTTCATAACGTTTGCCTTTCCGCTGCAAAAAATAAGCCCAGAATTGCAGATAGCCCAGCCCAAGCATCATGCCTAAAGCAGGCGGCAGATGCAGAAAATTTCGAAAACCAACAGCAGTTGCAATAGTCACCGCAAACAAAATCATTACACCCAAAGCGCCAGGCTTCATGTTCACCTTGCCCAGGCTTTCTGCTGGCTTCCCCAAGGGCACACCAAACTGCATGATCAGAGCTGGCACCAACCAATTCAAAACTGATGGCAAAAACAAATCGAAGAATTCAAAAAACGTTACTTTGCCCTTTTGCCACACCATCAAAGTTGTGATGTCACCAAATGGTGAGAATGCGCCGCCAGCATTCGCCGCGACTACTATCGAAACGCAGCTTACGGCAACAAAACCTGGCGAAGCTTTGCCCACAGCCAGAACCACAGCGCCCAAAACCAATGCTGTAGTCAAGTTATCCAGAACACCAGAAAGAAAAAATGCAAAAATACCGGTAATCCAAAACAGCTGCCGATAAGAAAATCCGCGTTCGACTAATTTCACGCGCAATACATCAAACACGCGCCGCTCTTCCAAGGTATTCACATAAGTGATTGCCACGAGCAGAAACAAGAAAAGCTCGCCATACTCAAAAATAATGTGCTGAGCAGCAGATTCAGCCTGCGGTCCAGCGCCTGCCACCGCATAAGCAGCACCGATCAAAACCCATATCAACCCAGCCGCCAAAAGAACCGGCTTTGATTTTCGCAAGTGCAGCGGCTCTTCAAATATCACCAACACATAAGCCAGCACAAAAATGCCAAGGCTCAAAAAGCCAAACCAACTTTGTGTTAGATTAATTTCAGCCATGCGCCACAGCCTCGCTGAGCTCCAGCCATTGCGTTTCCAATTCGTCAACCTGTTTGGCAATCTTCGCACGCAGCTTTCCGTAATCTGCGGCCTTCTTCGGCTCCTCGGTGTAAATCGTATGATCGCTCAAAACCTGATCAAGCACTACAAGCTGGTCCTTCGATTTCATGATCTTGATTTCAAGTTCTTGAGTTTTCTTCTTCAAATCCTGCGAACTCATGCGCGGCATTTTCGGCGCGGCAGCGGCTTCTACAATTTTTTCAGCTTTGCGAACCGCCTTTTGCCGCCCTAAAACCAAGTCGGTATATTCATCCATATCGCCATCAAAGGCCTTCACGGTTCCGCCATGCACCAGCCAGAGTCGGTCAACGCAAGTTTCAATGATGTGCCGATCATGGCTGATCAAAACCACCGCACCTTCATATTCATTGATCGCCATGATCAAAGCTTCGCGGCTATCAATATCCAAATGGTTTGTGGGTTCATCCATCACCAACACATGCGGCGCATGAAAGGTTGCTAAGAAAAACAACAGCCGTGCTTTTTCACCGCCTGACAGAATCGAACATTTCGAATCCGCCAAATGCGCGCCAAAACCAACTGCGCCCAACTTAGCGCGCCGCCGCGCCACGGTTTCATCGGGCATCAATTCGGATGCGTATTCGTAAGGTGTGCGGTCTTCCGTCAACTCATCAAGCTGATGCTGCGCAAAATAACCGATCGACAAACGTGATGGATGGTTCATCTCTCCCAGCATCGGCTTCAACTTGCCACACAGCAACTTCGCAAATGTCGATTTGCCATTCCCGTTTGATCCCAGCAGCGCAATCCGGTCATCTGGATCCATGCGCAACGTGATGTTCTTGAGCACTGGCGGATTATCGCCATAACCCACAGCCACCTTGTCCCAACCAACCAACGGCGGTGCAATGGCCTTCTCAGGATTTGGAAATATAAACGGCGCAACAGCACCCTCAACCATATCTGCAATGGGCTCTAACTTCGCCAAAGCCTTCATGCGGCTCTGCGCCTGCCTGGCTTTGGAAGCCTTGGCTTTGAAGCGATCGACAAACGCCTGCATATGCGCGCGCTGATCAT
>CAXTKH010000004.1:0-112621 GCA_964244815.1 uncultured Aestuariivirga sp.
AGTATAAAACGCCTTTCAGCGCCTCATCACGGTCGGGCTTATGGCTCAATTCCTCCAAGCTTTCCAGTGAAATCATATCTTTTGTCGTAAATGGCCCAACCTGTGTGCGCCGCAGCAGCGAAAGATGCCCAAGGCAACCCAGTTTCCGCCCTATATCCCGCGCCAACGCCCGAATGTAAGTGCCCTTGCCGCAGACGACTTCGAAGTCCGCTTGCTCAGGATTGCTACAATCCAGCAGGTTTAGCTCTTCAATCATAACCTGTCTGGGCTTCATCTCCGGCGTTTCCCCGGCCCGCGCAAGATCATAAGCCCTGGCACCATCGATCTTAAGGGCTGAATAAATCGGCGGAATTTGCGTTATCTCACCTAAAAATTCAATTAGTTTCGATTCGATACTATCTTGGTTCGGCCTCAATACAGAAGTTGCGGTAACCTCCCCTTCTAGATCATCAGTGGCCGTCTCGGCCCCCCATTTAATCCGAAATTCATACTTTTTGCGCCCATCCATGGCCCATTGCACTGTTTTCGTGGCCTCACCCAGCGCAATTGGCAATAATCCAGTAGCGAGTGGATCCAATGTTCCGCCATGCCCGGCCTTTTCCGCATTAAACAGCCACCGAATTTTGCCAACAGCTTGCGTTGATGTCATGCCAAGCGGCTTGTCAAAAACCACCCAGCCATGAACTGGTTTACCGCGCTTTTTCATTGTGAGTATTTATAGCCAGTTCAGCGAAAAAGACCGCCATAAGCGATCATGGGCACAAGCGCTGCACCGGCGTCAGGAAACCGCATTTCCGTGTCATTCACCACCAACAAACCTTGGCCCGCTTTTGGATATTTAATAGACCAAGACAACCCTTCGCCTTCAGTTTTAGCGAGTGCTTTCATTGTTAACATCACGGATTGCACCAACGCATAAGTACTCCTGTTATCAACCGGAACCGGAGCCTCAACCGGGTCGGTTGATCCGTCCACAGGAACAGGAGGTGTCAACACTTCGGGTGGAGTATTCTTCAATTCATCAAGAAGAGCCAAAACCTTATCAACTCCTTTGAATGAAAGCTTGCTTTCCCCTTCATATGGTAAAGCACTCAAAACCCAAGCGGGATAAAACCGAACCAATCCGGAATAGGCAGCATCAAATTCGGATGATTGATAACGCAGATCCTTGCTTTCAATCATCGGCTTCATTGCCATCACATAGGCAATGGCAGGCGCAGCCAACGCGGCATAATCTTTCTCGTCATTGATCACCACATCCGCCATTAATTTTCGCAACAGTGATTCATTGAGTTCAGTAACACTCAAATCATAATGCACAACACTGGGATTCAGAAATGCAGTGAGCTTTTTCTGCAACTCGCTATCGAATTTTTTGACATCCCATTTGAAGTCATCAACCGCGGTTGAGAAAAACAGTCGGCCCTTATTATCGCGTAAACCCTCAGCGCCTGTCTCAGAAGAATATTTGCCAATGTGAAGCGATGGATCATCTTCCTTGAGAGGCAGATAAACAATGCCGCTGGCATTTGTGTTCACTTTGATCGCACCAATATTGAAAAGACCATCCAACACATCAGAGACTTTCAGCGATGTTGGCTCACCACGCGAAATGGCCTGAAGCTTGGCGATTGCATCCAAAGTCGCCCCAATTGGAATCTGCTTTCCGGTTATGGAAATCGAGCCAGCGTCAGCATCCATTTGCTTCACGTCAGCGATACCCTTATCGTGAATGTCCTTGCCATTGATTGTGATGTTAACAGCGCCCCAATCATCAGGGGTCACATTGGCAAGTTCCGCCGAACCTGCAATACCTCCAATAGAAAGCTTGTCAGTTGCGCCAGGCTCAACGCCCGCCACATCCACACCCTCAGCGGAGAGATTGAGAGAAACCTTGTCATATTTTTGTGCGCGTAATGATTCAGCAAATTGCAAAAATGAATCACCCTCGCCCTGCTGTGTAAGGCCCAGCACTGCAAAGCGCGAAAGCACGGCATAGAGATCAACCGGCTCTTGCCCCTTGGCGCGCAAATCTGCAGTTAAACTTTTCACATTGATATTATCAGGTGGATAGCCTTTGGATGTGATATTATTGGCATGAAGCATAAACTTGCTTTCAAGCGCGCCAGCGTCGCCATCCTTGGCCACATCAAGTGCTAGCGACCCAATTTCAATTTTGGCATTTTGTGAACCCTTGGGCGCAACACTGATTTGGTCAAGCTTGAAGTTAAGCTTGCGGTAGCTGCGGCTTTCGGTTGACCAAACGCCATCGAAGGTGGTTCCGCCGATCCCAACCTTGAACTGATTAAAAATTTCCAACGTTTTCGGCAGCGTAAAATCAGTGACGTGGTAAAGCTTGTCGCCAGCTGGCGTAAGCTTGAAAGACAGTGAACCAAGCGGAACAATGCCCATCAACATCGGTTTCTCAAGCGTGGCCAAAAATCCATCGCCGTCTTTTGTCACCTTCACATCGCGCGTGATGATGGGCCCAACCACGGTAATCGGCATGGGTGTTGAAAGCGCCGATAAAATATCGGTCTTCACTTCATCTGTGGTTTGCGCGGCTGCAAAACTGATCTGAGACATTAACGCTAAAGCCAGTGCCGTGATGATGCGCATTTCAAACTCCCATGATGATGAAAGAAGACCATAGCATCAGGAGCAAGCCGGAAACTAGTCTTCCTTCTTCAAATCCTGCTGCACTTCGGGCTTGCGCAAAATCTCATCGATCTTGTTTGCATAATCCAAAGCCGTATCAATGCGAAACCGGACATCGGGCGTATATTTCATGCCCAGCTTTGGAGCCATCAGCCCGCGAATATATTTGCGGTTTCTGTGCAAGGCTTCCATCATCACCTCTTCCTTGCCCGCAAATAAAGTGCGCACATAGGCGGTGGCGATTTTGAGGTCGGGTGAGATTTGAACTTCAACCACCGTGGGCGCCAATTTGCCCAGATCTGGATCGTTGGTTTCACCACGCGAAAAAATCTCGGCCAACGCATGGCGGATCAATTCGCCCGCGCGCAACATGCGTTGGGATGGGGCTCTGGCGTGGCTCATGGTTTTTCGTCCAATTCTTTATAAGCGGCCAAACGCTCGTGAAGCGTGCCGGTGTGCAATTCAAACAGATGATTATCATAATCATAAAAATAAAGCGATTGCCCTTCGCCAGCTACGCGCGGGCGAGAAGTGCGGAACTCCAACCCCAATTTCTCAATCGCCAATTTGGCTTGTCCTAACTGCTCGACGGAAACCTTAAACGCCACATGATTATAGCTACGGGTTGGCAAAGGATCACCCTGCATAATGGCAATCCAGAGGCCGCCAACATCGAAAAATTTTTCGGGGGAGAGCGAGTGTTGTTTGGTTCCACTTGCATATACTTCACGTCCACCGAGAACATCCACAATAATGCGTGCCATCTTTTCGATGTCTTGGACGATGAAGGTGATGTGGGAGAGGTCTATGATTGTCATCTACTCTAAAAAACCAAAGGCAGCCTTTTGGGCTGCCTTGGCATTTGACTCCCTTTCGGGCAACGGACACCTGATCGCTCAAGGCCGCAATACGTCGCATATAATGCGATTTTCTTAATTATTCAACACCAAATGGCCGAGGCAGCTATTTATTAATTCTTTCAAGTACTTGGTTAAATTGATTTTCCGGAAATAATGGTATTTTGCCTTTGAACTGGCTAAAACGGCTCGGAGAAACAGTTGAAAGTTGATTACAGACCGCCCAACAATCCAAACTTTCAATTACTGATTTCACAGCCCACAAATTGTCATCTTGTGGTTCTGTGGAAAATGGAATTATCAGACATGGGCCATGCAATGTGTTTTTATAAGACACAACAACAATTGGTCTTTTTTTCCACATTTCAGGAAGCCTTGCATCTTTCCAAAAATCACACCAGTAGATTTGGCGAATTTTCGGAGCCGCAACAATTTGAGGTTTCACCCATGGCGGTTTTTCAAGTTCGACAGCCATCAATTAAGCCAGCGTCCGTTGCACCTTCTCAACTCTAAAGCACTCGATCACATCGCCAGCGCGCATGTCTTCATAGTTCGCAAATGCCATGCCGCATTCTTGCCCGCTTTGCACGTCTTTCACTTCATCCTTGAAGCGCTTCAGTGTTGAAAGCTCGCCGTCATGCACCACAACGTTATCGCGGATCAAGCGCACTTTCGCACCGCGTTGAACCGTACCTTCGGTCACCATACAACCAGCCACCTTGCCAACCTTGGTAATGTTGAACACTTCCAGGATTTTCGCATTGCCGAGGAATGTTTCGCGCATTTCAGGTGCAAGCTTGCCGCCCATGGCCGCTTTAATATCATCGACTAGATCATAGATGATGTTGTAATAGCGAATTTCGATGCCTTGCTTTTGTGCAGCATCGCGTGCCTGCCCATTGGCACGCACGTTAAAGCCAAGCACCACAGCACCTGAAGCCGAAGCCAAGTTGATGTCGCTTTCCGAAATACCACCCACCGCATAATGAACCACGCGGGCGCGGATTTCTTCATTGCCGATTTTTTCGATGGCTTGCACGATAGCTTCCGCAGAACCCTGCACGTCGGCCTTCACCAAGATTGGGAATTCCGCACGACCTGCTTGATTAAGCTGGCTCATCATTTGTTCAAGTGACGAACGAACAGAACCCGTGCCGCGTGTCTCGCGGCGCTTACGTTCGCGGTAATCGGTAATTTCACGCGCCCGCGCTTCATTCTCAACCACGTCGAAACGATCACCCGCTTCTGGCGCTGAATTTAAACCAAGCACTTCAACCGGGGCCGAAGGCCCAGCGGTTTTCACATGCGCACCCTTATCATCGATCAAAGCACGCACGCGGCCCCAAGCAGAACCAGCCACAAAAAGATCGCCCAATTTCAACGTGCCGCGTTGCACGAGAACAGTGGCCACAGGCCCACGGCCCTTATCAAGCTGCGCTTCAACCACAAGGCCAGAGGCCATGCGGTTTGGATTGGCTTTGAGATCGAGAACTTCAGCTTGCAGCAAAATTGCATCGAGCAATTTATCCAAGTTGGTTCCCTTGGCTGCGGAAACTTCCACATCCATGGTGTCGCCGCCCATGCTTTCAACAACGATTTCATGTTGCAGCAAATCTGTGCGCACCCGCGTCGGATTAGCCGTTTGCTTGTCCATCTTGTTGATCGCAACAATGATTGGAACACCAGCCGCACGCGCATGGCTGATGGCTTCAATTGTTTGCGGCATAACACCGTCGTCAGCTGCAACAACCAGCACCACGATGTCGGTCGCTTGCGCACCACGAGCCCGCATCGAAGTGAACGCTTCATGGCCTGGCGTATCGATAAATGTCACAATGCCATTGGTCGTTTTAACTTGGTAAGCGCCAATATGCTGCGTAATGCCACCCGCTTCACCAGTAACCACATTGGTCTTGCGGATGGCATCGAGCAATGATGTTTTACCATGGTCAACGTGACCCATGATGGTAACCACAGGTGGGCGCGGCAACATGGATTCTTCAGCATCGTTCTGAATATCGAGGCCTTCAACCACGTCTGCTTCCGAAACGCGCTTTACCTTGTGGCCCATTTCTTCCGCGATGATTTGGGCGGTGTCAGCATCAATCACATCATTGATCGTATGCATCTGGCCTTGCTTCATCAGCAGCTTGATAATGTCCACGGCGCGCTCGGCCATGCGGTTTGACAATTCTTGAATCGTGATCGCTTCTGGGATCACAATTTCGCGCGTCATTTTTTCAGTTGGCTTGGTGAAGCCTTGGGCTTGTTTCTTTAAGCGCTCAGTCCGGCGTCGGAATGCAGCAACGGAACGTGCTCGTTCATCATCACCCTCGGCCATAGCGTTGGAAACCGTGAGGCGTCCACGGCGTTTATCAGCATCAGCCTTGGTGCGAGTGGGTGCAGGTGGCGTTACGATCCGGCGGATCACACCGCCAGCAGGACGCATCATCGTCTTTGGACGCTTGCCACCATCATTATCATCTTCTTCAGCAGGGGCTGACACGCGCGTTTCGGTTTTTGGAGCAAGCTTCTTGGCCGCTTCATCAGCCTTGCGCTTGCCATCATCTTCCATCTTATGACGGGCATCATCTTCAGCTTTGCGTTTTGCCGCAGCATCACGCTCGATCTTGTCGTGAACCTCTTGTTCAGCACGGCGAACCGCATCAGCTTCTTGGCGTTTGCGCTCTTCAGCTTCGCGAACCCGTGAATCGGCAAGGGCCGCAGTACGAGCTTCACGCTCATCGGCAGAAAGAGTGCGCAGAACCACGCCCGGACGGGAAGGTGCTGCAACCACGGGCCTAGGCGTTGGAGCCTCAGCAACTTTTGGCATAACTTGAAATTTTGGCTTGTCATCAGCAGGTGCGGCACCGCCTTCGCCAATGCGCTTGCGCTTGGTTTCAACCACCACAGTCTTGGTGCGGCCATGGGCAAAGTTCTGCTTCACCCTCGATTGCTCAATCGATGGGCGCTTCAGGCTCAGCGTGCTCCCGGTGCGTGCTGCACCAGATTTTTCGTTATTATCAATAATATCGCTCATGCTTTAAGTCTGTAACCCTAATCCAGTAACGTTCAAATGCTCGTACTGCGCGATCTTCTGCGCATAATCCAGCAATTTCTCAGCCAAGCCACCATTGGCCACGGCTGCATGTATCACATTTGACCGCCCAAATGCCAAATCCAAATCATGGGATGCAAATAAATCCCAAATGACAGTATTTGTCGCACATTTCCGGTCTAATTTCTGACGGCCATCAATGGAACCATCGGAAGCGTGCAACAGTACCCTTACATTGCCCTTCGTAAGCGCTTCTTCAACCTTCATAAAGCCAGAAAGTCCAAGTCCGGCCCGTCTGGTCATTGATAATGCTGATAACATCTCTTTTCGCAAAAGCGCCTTCACCTGCTCGACCAATTCTGGCCCGGCTTTGGCTTCCTTGCCAAACCCGCGTGAAAACGCCTTGCGCTTGATCGCTTCGGCTAACACCTCGCCGTCACAAGACACCCAAACACCCCGACCCGGCAGCTTTCGCTTTAAATCCGGAACCACGTCTCCCATGGGCGAAAGCGCAAACCGGATCAATTGGTCCTCAGGTTTTACAACCCGTGAAACAATGCACATCCGGTCTGGCAAAATCTCTTCGGCTATGGTTTGGGCTTCAGCGTTCAACTTATGAGGCTGCCTCTTCTTCTGCAGGTGCTTCTTCAGCAGCTGGTGCTTCAATCCAACCCAGTTGCACACGTGCAGCCATGATGAGGTTTTGGGCATCAGCAGCTGAAATATCATGGCCAGTGAAGGCACCAGGATGTTTCGTGGTCTGGCCGTCCTTACGTTCGTTCCAGCCGATCAAGTCATCGGTGGCGCAATCAGCCAAATCTTCAACAGTCTTGATGCCAGCTTCACCCAAAGCCACCAGCAATGTGGGGTTAAGACCATGCATATCGCGCAGCTCATCCGTTACACCCAAGGCTTTGCGCTTATCTTCCAATTCGGTTGCAGCCTTATCCAGATAATCTTTGGCGCGCTGTTGCAGTTCTTGGGCTGTTTGCTCGTCCAGGCCTTCAATTGAAGCAATGTCATGCAAATCAACATAAGCCACTTCTTCAACGGTATCGAAGCCTTCAGAAGCCAAAAGCTGGGCCAATGTTTCATCAACATCGAGTGCAGCCACAAAGCGTGTTGTGCGCAGTGCAAATTCTTTTTGGCGACGTTCAGATTCTTCAGCTTCGGTCATGATATCAATATCCCAACCGGTCAGCTGCGAAGCCAGACGCACGTTTTGGCCGCGACGACCAATGGCCAGTGACAATTGCTCATCTGGCACCACAACTTCAATGCGCTCGGCCTCTTCATCAAGCACAACCTTGGCCACTTCGGCTGGGGCAAGGGCGTTCACTACAAACGTGGCCACATCTGGCGACCACTGAATGATGTCGATCTTTTCGCCCTGAAGCTCATTGACCACGGCTTGAACGCGCGAACCGCGCATACCAACGCAAGCACCCACAGGATCAATCGAGCCGTCCTTCGAGCGCACAGCAATTTTCGCACGCGATGATGGATCACGCGAAACTGAAACCACCTCAACAATACCATCATAAATTTCTGGCACTTCCTGGCCAAACAATTTGGCCATGAATTGTGGATGGGTGCGGGACAAGAAAATCTGTGGTCCACGTTGTTCGCGGCGCACGTCATATACGTAAGCGCGGATACGGTCGCCCGGGCGAATGGTTTCGCGCGGCAACGCTTCATCGCGGCGGATAATGCCTTCACCACGACCCAGATCTACAATCACGTTACCATATTCAACGCGCTTGACGAGACCAGAGATAATTTCGCCAATGCGGCCTTTGAATTCTTCAAACATCCGCTCGCGCTCAGCATCACGCACTTTTTGTACGATCACTTGCTTTGCTGATTGTGCAGCAATGCGGCCAAATTCGATGGGTGGCAGAGCTTCAGCAATATAATCGCCAATTTGCGCGGCTGGATTTTTCTTTGCGGCTTCAGTCAGTGTAATTTGCGTGGCATCATTCTCGATCACATCAACAACCATCAACAAACGGTTGAGGCGGGTTTCACCGGTTTTTGGATCAATCTCGGCGCGGATTTCATTTTCTTGGCCATAACGCGCTTTGGCTGCACGCGTGATTGCATCTTCCATAGCTTCTAAAACGATTGATTTATCAATCGTCTTTTCGCGGGCCACAGCATCAGCAATTTGCAAAAGCTCTAAGCGGTTGGCGGAAACAGGAGTGTTAGCCATTGTCGTCTTCTTCCTTCGTTTCAGAAATTTGGTCTTCGTCAATTTCAGCGCCGTCGCCGTAACCTGTTGCAGGCAAGCGCGCCCTGGCGTCTGCTATCAATTCATCAGTCAGCACCAGGCTGGCCTCGTGAATATCAGTAAATGGCAGGCCCACGAGCAAAGGCTCGGTGCCGCCTTGCGGGTTATCAATAAACAAACGCACTTCACCATCATGGAAGCCTTCAAGCTCGCCACGGAATTTTTTACGACCAGCCACTGGCGTGACCATTTCGATTTTAACCGCATGCCCTGCCCAAGATTCAAAATCAGCGGCACGCACCAATGGCCGATCAATGCCCGGCGATGACACTTCAAGATGAAACTTGGTGGAAATAATATCAGCCACATCCATCACGGGCGAAAAATCGCGGCTGAAATTAGCACAATCATCAATGCTGAATGTGCCATCTGGTCGCTCAGCCATAATTTGCAAAGTTGTGCCAAACATTTTCACGCGCACCAGCCGAAAGCCCATGGAATCCAGCACCGGCACAGCCAGTGCCGCAACCCGCGCGGCAGGGCCAGTCTCTCGTTCTAAGCGTTGATCGGTCATCGTTATATCCAGAAACAAAAAAAGCGGGCCCCTCGCGGGACCCACTCCAAAACCGCTTGCGCGGACTTGATGAGTGAATTTCGTGGGAGTCCTATAGTCCCGAAAAAATACTTGCACAAGATGGAAAATTGGGGTTGACTTTGTTCCTGTTATGTTCTAAAATGGATGGATGATTTTACATTTCCTCATTTCTGTCGGTCTCGCCTACTATGCCCGTTGGCTTATGATCGATGCTAAACCGGTTCTTGCGGGCCCAATAGGCTTTCACGCCATCTTCGCCCATGTCTTCATAAAACGGCAGCAGCTCAGTCGGGCCACGTTCCTGCACAAAACTCATGATTGGGACACCCGTGCCGCAGGAGGTTTGCACCAAATCAATATCGAGTTCAAAAATCTGGCGCGATCCAGCCATGGTCGGAAAGTTTTTTGCAAGCTCTTCCCACGCCCGATCAAATGGGTGAACCACTTTTGCTTTGCCATATACCCGCAAGATCATAGCATCGCCTTCAAAGCCACAGAACATCAATGTCATGCGCGGCAGCTCTCGCACATGCGCTGCCGTTTCATTGCCGCTGCCGGAAAGGTTAAGCCAGTTGATTTTCGTTTCGCTTATCACACTCAAACTTTCAAGCCCTTTAGGCGAAATATTGACGCGGCCATCGGCTGCGGCGGTAGCCACAAAGAACAAGTGCTGGGTTTGGATGAAATTAATCAGCGTCGTGTTGAGTTTGGGAGCGGTGGGCATGATTTACCTCAGAATGCGGTAACTGTTTTACGTGGCCTCAGCTGCGTAGCCAAAACACTGGCCAATATTAATGCACCGCCTGCGAACGTGGCCGATGCCGGAATTTCAGCAAAGAAGGCCAAAGCCAGAATTGGTGCAAAGACTACTTCGAGAATGCTTAGCAATGAAGCCTCTGCCGCAGTTAAACGTTTTGTACCCTCGGCAGAAGCAATTGAAGCAAATGCAAAGGTCAGACCGAAAGCAATCATGACAAGAATGTCTGAAAATGAACTTGCAAACGGTGAACCCAGGATCAAAGCAAATGGCATAAGGAGAATGGACGAGAGCGCTGAAGGCCCAGCTGCGGGCGTATTGGGATAGGCACGATAAATCACAAATCCAACGCCCATAGCAAGCACCATGTAGCAGGCCAGAAGATCGCCCATGAGATGAAGTCCACTCACCGAGCCTCCGACAATAATAAAAACGCCCAGCAGTGAAACAACACTGGCCAACAACACTGCCTTGCCCGCGCGCTCGCCGATCCACCACCACGCCAATAATGCGGATACCATTGGTGTGGCTGCATAGATCAGTGAAACATTCGCAATCGAGGTGAACTTCAACGCCGGAATGTAAGCTGCTGTTGCTGATGCACCAACAAGTGCTGCAGCCCAACCGCTTTTGCCAATCTTGAAGAAATCAGAAGTGAACGATCCGCGCCACCAAACATAAAGAAGGGTAAAACCTGTGCCAAAAATCCCGCGCCAGAAGATAATGTCCCATGCGCCAGCGTGAACACCCTTCGTAAAAATTCCGCCCAAGCTGAAAACAAACGCCGAAAGCACCACAAGTAAAATGCCAGTGGAGCGCGGGCTGAGGCGGGAAAAGAATGAGAACATGATTTGACAGGCCTATGGTTGAGATCCCCATATCATGAACACTGGCAACAATCTGTCAGCAGTGACTTCGCTCGGTTGTATTTCTGAACAAAATCTTCTATCTATAATAATATGGAAAACTCTTTGTCCGATCTCTTGGTTCGTGCTGAGTCTTGGCCGGAAGCGGCACAGGAAGACCTGTTGCGTGCTGCAGAAATTATAGAACGAGAGAAGGTTGGCGTTTACAAATTGAGCGCAGAACAACGTGCTGCCGTAGAAATAGGATTGGCCAACGCTAAAGCTGGGCGATTTGCCTCAGATGGCGAGATGGAAGATTTTTTCAAAAAATGCCGCAGTTGAAACTGCGTTACACGAGCAGGGCTCAAGCTGACCTTTCTGAACTTTTCAACTATTTGGCTATGCGCGATAAACCGGCCGCCATCAGAGTCATTAATGCGATAGAAAACAGCGCGGAGATTTTGGCAACTCACCCGCTCACAGGGCGTCAAACAGATTTGGCCGAAGTTCGGGTGAAACCAGTTCCGAATTTCCCTTATCTTATTTTTTATCATGCGATTGGAAGTGACTTGATAGTTTTGCGCGTCTGGCACTCTGCGCGCGAATGGCCAGAAACGCTCTAACCAATTTTATTGCCCAAAAGAATCAGCCGATAAAAGTGCAGTTTGAATTGAGCGTAGACTCAAAAAACTACATGCCCAACCCCGCCAGCAACTCATAAGACTTCAACCTCGCCTGATGATCATAAACCGCCGTCGCCACCATCAGCTCGTCAACGCCAGTGCGTTCCACAAACTCCAACAAACCGGCCCGAACAGTTTTTGGCGAGCCAACGAATGAACACGTCAGCATGCGGCTGGCTTGGATTTTTTCTGTCGGCGACCAATAGGTTTCGATGTCGTCAATGGGCGGCTTTAACAGTCCTCGTGCACCACGGAACATATCGGCAAAGCGCATTTGCAGCGTGGTGAAGAGATATCTTGCCTCTTCATCTGTATCTGCAAGAACGACATTGACCCCCGCCATTACGTGAGATTTTTGTAACTGTTCAGAAGGCTCAAATTTGTCGCGGTAAATTTCGACAGCTTGCATCAAATGATCAGGCGCGAAATGCGAGGCGAAGGCATAGGGCAAGCCAAGCGCTGCTGCCAGTTGCGAACCAAACAGACTCGAACCCAAAATCCACAACGGCACATGAAGGCCAGTGCCAGGAACAGCTTGAATGGTCTGGCCTTCTTGCAGGGGGCCGAGCAATGCTTGCAGCTCCAACACATCTTGCGGGAAATGTTCGGAAGCCCTTGGGTCAACCCGCAAGGCCTGTGATGTGCGCTGGTCTGTGCCGGGCGCTCTGCCTAAACCTAAATCAATACGGCCTGGATAAAGCGATTCCAATGTTCCAAATTGCTCTGCAATGACCAGTGGCGAATGATTGGGCAACATGATACCCCCTGCCCCCACGCGAACGGTTTTGGTTTGGCCAGCAAGATAACCGACAACAACGGATGTGGCCGCACTGGCAATGCCCACCATGTTATGATGCTCGGCCACCCAGTAACGCGTAAAGCCCAAAGCCTCTACATGCTGCGCCAGATCAGCCGCATGATGCAATGCATCGCGCGGCGTTTGGCCATCTGACACTGGAACAAGATCTAGAACTGAAAGTGCGACCATTAAAAAATTCCATTCAACATCAAACACTATTTAAGCACTCGCAAAGCGATTAACCATAGTTGATATCCTGGAATTAATTTTTCTTCACTAAAATCAATCCCTAACGCCAGAAGTTGGGGGACGAATTTGCTAAAACCATACACGACCAATTGGAAGACGACATCTATGATCGTCTTGCCGCTTCTCGCGGCAACGGTCTGTATTTATGTTTTGGTATTTGAACTACTCCATAAAGTAACGGTCGGCGCAAATATTGCTGATCATCTGCGCACCAGTGAAATTGTGAATTCGGCTTTTCACGCAACAGAAACGCAGCTTGCGAATATAACCAGTGATAACGCGGTGTGGGACGAGGCCGTCGAAAAAATCTACCCGACCGTCGATCAAGAATGGTTTTCTGAAACGTTTGAAGACTCGTCCACCAACGGCACCAATTACAATTCAGTTTTCGCGGTGGATCGCAGCAAAGCCGAACCACTAGCCGGATTTCGCAATGGCGTGGCTTTTAATCCGAATTTGAATACTTACTTCATGGGTAATCTGGATGGATTGCTCGATCTTGTGGGCGACGATATAAAATCACCTAAATCAAAAACCATCATCGCAAAAACCCAAGACGGCATGGCGATCATTGCCGCCGCAACAATTGCTCCGACATCAGTCGACATGCTGGTCAACGCGAAATTGCCGCGTTATTTAATTCTTGTTCAATATCTGACTCCCGAATTCATAAAAAAAATTGGTGACCAGTATGTCATCGGAGATTTGACACTAATCGATAGCGGGAATCGCTTGCCCAAGGACACTGACTTTATCAGCAACGTAACAGGCACAATTGTTGCAAATGTAAAATGGAAAGATACCAATCCCGGCGATGAAGTGGGTGTCAGCGCTTATAGAAAAACGTCTATGGCTTTAGGGTTTCTGGCATTGGTTATGACTGGCATCGGCTTATCTTGCCTCAAGCTGATTACCTCTTTGAAACGCAAGGAAAGTGATGCGCGAACATTGGCCACCCAAGACAGTTTGACCGGACTGTTGAACCGTGCGGCTCTTCAAGAAAAGCTTGCAGAAATCGCAAAAGAAAACGCATCGCCCGCATCGATTGTTTTTTCTGATTTAGACGGATTTAAAGAGATAAACGATACCTACGACCACGAAACAGGTGACAGACTTTTAAGGCAAGTGGCGGCGGGACTAATTCACCTGGTTAATAACGAAGGTTATATCTACAGGCTCGGTGGGGATGAATTTGTAGCGCTTTTTACCGGTGCCAACGCAGCCACACGGGCAGCTCGATTTGCGTCTGACTTTATAAAATTCTTGAACGAACCCTTCGATCTCGATGGCCGCCAAGCTGATGTCGGCGTGAGCATTGGCATTGCCGGTTGGACCAATCAGCACCTTGAAGGCAAAGAGTTATTGCGGCGTGCAGATGTTGCAATGTATCAAGCCAAAGCTGCTGGAAGAAATTGCATAGCGGAATATGCAGCGAGCTTTGACATTATGCGCCTCGAGGATGCAGCGATTGCTGAAGAACTGAGAGACATCATTGCTTCAGCCACACTCGAAATCGCCTATCAACCTATAGTTGATGCGCGCAGTGAAAAAATTATTGGCGTTGAAGCGCTGGCGCGTTGGCCATCATCATCACCCAGAAAATTAACACCAGACCGTTTCATTGCTATCGCTGAATCAAGTGGCTTGATTGACGATCTTGGAAATTTGATTTTATTTAAAGCGTGCAAAGATGCTCAAATGTGGCCGGACTTGAAAATTTCAGTCAACGTTTCAACGCTGCAATTAAAAAATCCAAATTTTGTAAAGCGGACGCTTTCAACAATCGCAGGCTACGGTATCAATCCAAACCGCATTGAAATTGAAATTACTGAAAGTACGTTGCTTGCAGATATTGAGCATGCCAAAAAGATTTTAGCCGAATTGCAAAAAGCTGGCGTTCGAATCGCGCTCGACGATTTCGGTACCGGTTTCTCCGGAGTGGGATATTTGCAACGGCTCAATTTTGACCGCATTAAAATTGACCGTTCGATGATCAATCAAATTACCATTGATCCTGGCCAACAAAAAATTGTGCAAGGTATGCTGCTAATGGCCAAAGGCCTTGCCACTGCTGTGACGGCAGAAGGTGTTGAGATTGAAGAACAGGTCAGTCTATTAAAATTGATGGGATGCTTTGAAATGCAAGGCTTCTTCTATTTCAAACCAATGTCTTCTGAAAATATCACTTTGAATATTTTTGTTGTTGAACCATTCGAAGCTTTCGAGATTGACGCGGCCTCTTAACCTCTCATTAACGCTCCTCCTTCATACTTCATTAACGTATTGGAGGATTGCCAATCATGTTCAACAGATTGTTTGAAAAAATTTCCAAAGGCGCAGCGCCTGTCGAAGAAGAAGCTGGCGAGTTGCATCTGGCCGCGGCTTTTGTTCTGGTGGCCTGCATGTCTGCAGACTACAAATTTAAACCTGAAGAAACCAGAGCTGTGGCCGATGGCTTGTTCACATTGTTCGGTTTTGATCGCCACAAAAGCAACAAGCTCATAGCCAGAGCCGTAGCAGCGCGCCAAATAGAACCCTCAATATTCGGCAGTGCCATGATCATTGCGCGCTTTGGAAGTGAAGCATTCAAAAAACAGTTCCGCGAAATTGTAGCTGACGTTGCTGGTGCCGATGGCGAACTGCATGATTATGAAAAAGATTTGCTTGAAAGACTGTCCTTGATTTTGAACCGCAGCACAGATGCAAAATTGCAATCAGCAGCTTAAAGCGCCAAGATAATATCGCGCAATTGTTCTTCGTTGACCATTTGCGCCGCATCCTCAACTGAAAACCAGCGCCGCTCGCGTTCACCCTGTTCAGGCCATTTCCGTGCCAAATTGGCAACGTTGAGCGGATAGACGGCTACGCGGCAGGTTTTGCATGCACCGTTTTTGAGGCGCTTTGAATACTCAAACTCGCCTATTGCATTGGTGCCAATGCGGCCCTCAGCACCAGCTTCTTCATAAGCTTCAATCTTGGCGGCGTTGTAGTCCGTGCGCCCATCCATGGGCCAGCCCTTGGGGATAACCCAGCGCCTGGTCTCGCGTGATGTAACCAGCAACACACCAATCCGCCCCCGCCGATTGCGAAAGGGAAGTGCAGCGACCTGGTGATCAAATGATTCGTTACCCACAATATTCGAGATATTGTTCTGTTTGCTCGCACAATCAAACTATTTTTTAGATTTTGCTGAACCGCAAGTAGTTTTGACCGCGCCCTTCGCGCACGGCTTTGGCTTCATAACGTGTGCGTGTCCAATTCTCGAATGGCTCTGTGGGATCACCATATTCAGCAAAATTTCCGAATTCCGCCACATGCTCTCTTGTCCACAAAACATAATCTTCAATATCGCTGGCAAACCAGAATTGTCCTTCGGGTTTGAGAACACGGTGGATATGCGCAAGGTTTTCCGCATTCACAAAACGGCGCTTGTTCTGGCGGGCTTTGGGCCATGGGTCTGGATAAAGCAGATAGACGCGCTCAAAACATTCAGGCGGCAAAGCCTCAAGCAACACGCGCGCATCACCATAATGCACCCGCACATTTTTAAGTTCGTGTGTCTCAACTTCAGCCAGCAGCTTGGCCACGCCGTTTAAAAACGGCTCGGCACCGATGATCGTGACATCCGGATTAAGTGCTGCTTGATGCGCCACATGTTCCCCGCCACCAAAACCAATTTCGAGCCAACACCGATCTTTCGTGTTTGCAAGTGGTGTTGCAATATCAACGCGGAACTGTGGCAGCAGATGATCCATCAGGTCAACATGATGACGGCGCAAAGGTTTCCCCTTGCGCCGACCATAGAGTTGAAACTTCGGAGGTGTAGAGATCACTTCACCGCTTTTTTCAGTGCAGCAACCAGATCCGTCTTCTCCCATGAAAACCCGCCATCGCTTTCTGGCTTGCGACCAAAATGGCCATACGCAGACGTGCGCGCATAAATAGGACGGTTGAGCTGCAAGTGATTGCGAATGCCGTTTGGACGCAAATCCATAACCTTGCGCAATGCCTTTTCAATCTTGGCTTCAGGCACTTTGCCTGTGCCGTGCGTATCAACATAAACTGACAGAGGCTCAGAAACACCGATCGCATATGAAAGCTGAATAGTGCATTTTTTGGCCATCTTGGCAGCAACCACATTCTTGGCCAGATAACGTGCAGCATAAGCAGCCGAGCGATCAACCTTGGTTGGGTCTTTACCAGAAAAAGCGCCACCACCATGAGGAGCAGCGCCACCATATGTATCCACGATGATCTTGCGACCAGTGAGACCAGCATCGCCATCAGGCCCGCCGATAAAGAATTTTCCAGTTGGATTGATGTGCCAAACTGTATCTTTGTTAACCCATCCCTTTGGCAAAGCCTTCTTCACATGCGGCTCAATAATCTTGCGCATATCGGCTGACGTCAGGCTCTCGTCGAGATGCTGGTGCGACACTACGATCTGGGTTGCAGCAACAGGTTTGCCATTCTTATATTGAACAGAAATTTGGCTCTTTGAATCTGGCCCCAAACGCTTGTCACCGGCATGGCGCGCTTCCGCCAGGTTTTGCAAAATGCGCTGCGCATAATAAAGCGGTGCTGGCATAAGATCTGGTGTTTCATCGCAAGCATAACCAAACATGATGCCTTGGTCGCCGGCACCCACATCTTTGCTGGACGTGTCATCAACACCTACTGCAATATCGGCTGACTGATTGTGCAACAACACTTCAATCTTGGCTGTTTCCCAATGGAAACCTGATTGCTCATAACCAATGGCCTTGATGGCTTTGCGTGCCACATCAACAATCATTTCCGTTGTCACTGATTGTGGCCCGCGCACTTCGCCGCCGATCACTACACGATTGGTTGTGGCAAAAGTTTCGCAGCCCAAACGCACGCGCGCTGGATCCATTTTCTCGGCAATGGCTTCGCGGAAAAACAGATCAACAACTTCATCTGAAATCCGGTCGCAGACCTTGTCTGGATGCCCCTCGGAAACTGATTCACTGGTAAAAACAAAAGAACGACGTGCCATGACTGCTCCCGCATGTTGCTTCGAAAATCTATATAAAGAAAGCTTTATACCGTTGGGAGCGTGTAATGACAGCGCTTTGGGAGTTGGTCAAGCCAAAACCATTGCCACCTTTGACAATCAGAATGGGTAAAGTTGAAACTTGTGAGAAAGCTAAGACTTCATGTCCACAACGAGCTTGGCCAAGCTTGCTATAAGCTTTCGCTTTTGCGATGTATCGGCCTCACTGAATGCTTTGGCCAAATGAATGCCTTCCGGTGTCATCATCGACGCAACAAATTCGTCGCCCTTGCTCGTTTCGCTAAGACCACCTTCAGCATCAATACCGGGCAAACCGTCAAAAAAGAATTGCACAGGCACACCCAGAGTCTTGGCCGCATAAAATAAACGACTCGCACTGATGCGGTTAGAGCCTTTTTCATATTTTTGAACTTGTTGAAATGTGATGCCAAGCAGCTCACCTAAGCGCTCTTGACTCATGTTGATCAACTGCCTGCGCATGCGCATACGTGTTCCAACGTGTACATCGATATAGTTTGGGTCGCGCCGTGTCATACCATATTCCTCAGACAGTTACCCCCAGTCTGACAATAAAATTCGATCAAACCATGGCGCACCCAGCCCACATCCACTGTCTAATCACGAAAGGTGAGTGGTAATGCAATCGCTTCATTATTGCAATGATAATTCAATCTCGTTGACAGGTAGATGGCGTTTGCGTGTAACGAAAGTTAAAATCAATCCAGAAAGCAACAGCCCTAACAGATCGAAATCTCCAAAACGGGCATACAGCCCAGGCGTCACTGAAAGAGGCAACTTACCATCATAAACTGCTTCAACGTCGAGCGGCGATTTGATAATATACCGACCAAATGGGTCTAAAATGGCTGAAATACCTGTGTTTGCAGAACGTACACCGCCAAGCCCCTGTTCGATCATGCGAAGTCGAAACTGTGCCAAATGTTGCCAAGGGCCAGTCGACTGTCCAAACCAACCATCGTTTGTAACATTCACGATCCAATCAGGCCGGTTGCGCGGATCGACTGTTTCCTGAGGGAAAGTTGCCTCATAGCAAACCTGTGCGCCGACAAGTCCGGCACCCGGAACACGGAGTGATTCGGGGCCTTTTCCTTCCTTGAAGCTTTCCGGCAAACTGACAACCTGCCGGAATCCCAGCGGCTCAAGCAACCAGGCCAATGGCAAAAACTCTCCACCCGGCACCAGATGGGCCTTGTCGTAATGCGCAACCACTTTTGAATTTCCATCAATCACTAGAACACTGGTGAAATAATCTGCTTTGGGATCAGGTGCAGAACGGCGCACCGCACCCGTCATCAGTATTCGGTTTGCGCCCAACATCTGTCCAACTTCAGACAGCGCTGTGGAGCTTTCATCAATCAAAAACGGCACAATTGATTCAGGCCAAACGATATGCGTAACCTGATGTGTCAGTTGCGAGGGTTGAGCCGAAAGCGCCAGCAATCGATCAAAAATAACCCGCGCATTTTTGGAGCGCCACTCATCGTCCTGGCTTACTCTGGGTTGGACAAGACGCACAAAAACCGTGTCAGAAAATTGCGTGGGGTTTTGCGCCAATCGCCATTCACCCCAGCCCCATGAAATCGGCAACAACGCCAAAACTAACATCGGCAACAACCGCTTGCCTTGTATCAAACTAAAAACTGCAGCCGCCCACAGCAAGATCAGAAATGTCAGCCCTTCCATTCCGATCACATAGGCAACTTGCGAAACGGTTCCCATGCCATCAACCGCAAGGCCAGGCGCCGACCACGCAAAACCAGAAAACAAATGGCCTCGCAAATATTCCATGGCTGTGAAAAACACAGGTGCCAGAATAAAAGCTTCAAAACCCTTGCGCGCAAAGTAACGTGTAAGCCACGCAGCCAAACCCCAATATGTCGCCAGAAATGCCGCCAGCCCACCAACCGCAAACGGCATCATCCATAAATCTGTCGATGCGTTTACAAAAAACGCATAGCCAATCCAGTGCAACGCCACCAGAAAATATCCAAAACCGAAAATCCAACCCAGAAAAAATGTCCGGGTTAAACCAGCCTTTTCGATTAAAAACAAAAGCGCCGGAAACGTAAATCCAAAAACCCACCACAGATTATATGGGGGCATGGCCAAACCGGAAACTGCACCTGACAAAAATGTAATAAACAAGGCAGAAACAGGGCTTAATCGATTAAGATTGTCCCTAACAAAATTTAAGGAGTGATTCATATCTTAAGCGTCTAACCACACTTCTTGATTCTCAGCCAATGAGAATATAATATGTATTAATCGGTCGATTCCATTGCGGGATCTACCGAAAACTGGGGGAATATGATGAACCAATTGAATAGTCCGCAGACTGCGGCTGACGTTAGTCATGCTGAAATTTCACAAATAGTTGCAAAACTGGAAATGCCTAATGGCTTTGCTAAGCTCACATCGCTGCAAAGAAGACTTTTACTCGCAGCTGTGCTGAGTTCAATTGTTCCAGCTGATGGCCATGTGCGCAAGGTTGAAATGGAACAACTTGAAAAGCAACTGCGCGTAAAATTCCAATTTACGCAAGGCCAGTTGCAAACCGCAATGGCCTTGGCCAGCAAACAGGGCTCACCTGTTGGCATCGAACTTTTGGCAAAACACTTGCCCGAGCTTTTGAGCATCGAGGACCGCACGCAGATGATCGGATTGCTATGGGATTTGGCGTTGTGCGATCACGAATTGCACCAACGCGAAGAAACTTTGATTTATAAAGTGGCAGACGCAGCAGGCGTTTTGCGCAAGCGCGTGGCCGAACAACAAGCCATCGCTTCAAGCAGAAGCGGAATGCGGGCTTAATTAGGCTCGTTTCTTCGCCGCTGCTTCAGCCATACTGCACATGATCTCAAACATCATGACGGTGCCAGCATAGGCCGTCATGCCCGAGGCATCAAACGGTGGCGAAACTTCAACCACATCGGCACCCACGATATTAAGCCCGCGCAGTTCGCGCAACATTTGCTGGGCTTGAAATGTGGTAAAGCCACCAATTTCCGGCGTGCCAGTGCCCGGCGCATAAACCGGATCGAGCATGTCGATATCAAAGCTTACATAAACATCTGAATCACCCACAATCTTGCGCGCTTCGGCCATAATGGCCTTGGGGCCTTTTTCAATCGCCTCCTCAATGCGTACCAAGCGCACACCCATTTTCTCGCCATACTCAAAATCATCATTGTCATACATCGAACCGCGCAGACCAATTTGAATGGTGCGCTTGGGATCGAGCACACCTTCTTCAATCGCCCGCCGAAATGGTGTGCCGTGGGTATATTTGAAGCCGCCGAAATAGGAGTCATACAAGTCAGTGTGCGCATCAAAGTGAATCATTGCGACCGGCTTCTTCTCACCAACGGCACGCAAAATCGGCAGCGAACATAAATGATCACCGCCTGCTGAAAGTGGCCTGATGCCTTTAGCCACTAATTTCTTGAAATAGGTTTCAACGCGCGTCAAAGCATCATCAACATTCGCAGGATTCACTGGGCAATCACCCAAATCAGCCACGTTGGCGAGGTCATACGGCACCACTTGGCTAATTTGATGCATCCGCCGCACCATGGCCGATTGATCACGCATCTGGCGAGGCCCATGACGAGGACCAGGGCGATTGGTTGTACCTCCATCCCACGGGATACCAACCACACCAATATCAATGCCCTGTGCCTCTTCCAAACTCACATGCGGCAAACGAAAGAATGTGGAAAGACCGCCAAAACGCGGGGTGACTAAACCGGATGTCGGTTGGTTGAATGTGGGCATTTGAAATTTCCTGATTAAGCATTCGCAACATACCGCTATTTTCATCTCTGCCAAGTCGCAAACATCATGGATTTTATGGTGCCAGTGTGGAATGTTGACGCGATGACACAGACGTTTGACATTATCGTTATTGGTGCCGGGATAGCTGGCGCATCGATTGCCGCGCATTTGGCTGAGCACAGCACAGTCGCCATTTTAGATATGGAAGACCGTGCGGGCTATCACACAACAAGCAGATCAGCCTCCAGCTATGAACCCAATTATGGCCCAAAGCCGATTTTGGCACTGACGCGTGCGAGCAAAGAATTCTTCATAAAGCCGCCCGAGGGCTTTACTGATGCTCCCATTTTTACCAGACGTGGATCACTTGTTATTGAAGCCAAGGGACAAGAACAAGATGCCAAAAATTTTCTGGCCAAGGCCGTTGATATTGAGGAGCTCTCCGAAGATCAAATGCTCGCTTTGATCCCTGTGCTCCGCCAAGGCTATGCCACGCGTGGATTTTTGGAAGCTGGAACAGGGGCACTGGATGTTGATCTTCTGCACCGCGGATATCTGAAGCTGTTCAAACAGCGCGGTGGCGTTTTGAAACTTGAAGCAGGTGCAACTAAAATCACCAATTCGGCGGGCCAATGGCAGATCGAAACCCCACAAGGTGAATTCACCACAAAATTGATTGTCAATGCAGCTGGTGCATGGGGCGACCAAGTGGCGATGATCGCAGGTGTTAAAGCGGTGGGCTTGATCCCTAAGCGCCGTTCCATCGGTGTGATCGCAGTGCCAGATCACGACGTCATGAAATGGCCCTTCGTGGTCGATTGCGCTGAAAGTTGGTATACCGTTCCACAAAGCGGAAAGCTTCTGGTTTCGTCTGCTGATGCCACACCTGTAGACCCACATGATGCCTATGCCGATGATGAAGCCATCGCCATCGGCATTGACCGCTTGATGCAGGCCACAACACTTGATGTGCAACGCTTGGAACACAGCTGGGGCGGGCTTCGCACATTTTCACCAGATACAGCTCCTGTTGTCGGATTTGATCCGTCTACGGAAGGTTTTTTCTGGCTGGTGGGGCAAGGTGGTTACGGCATTCAATCGTCCCCTGCTTTATCGCGCACCGCAGCTGCAATGGTTTTGAAACAGGAAATTCCAAAAGATGTTTTAGCAGCGGGATTAGATATTACACATATTTTGCCGGATCGATTGAGAGGGTGAGATGTTTAGAAAGAATACATTGCAATTGACAGCCAAAGAGCCCTCATCCCGACAGGGCGACGAGGGCTCTTTCTCGCAACATGCGATGGCCCTCCAAGTAATAGCGAGGAAACACCAACCATCATGACCCAACGTCCAGAACTCTCAATCGGTGAAGCCCTCGTTGGTCTGCTTGAACAATATGGCGTGGAAACCATCTTCGGCATTCCAGGTGTGCACAACATCGAAATGTACCGGGCATTGCCGCGTTCCAAAATCAAACACATTCTACCGCGCCATGAACAAGGCGCTGGCTTTATGGCTGATGGCTATGCCCGCGCCACCGGAAAGCCAGGCGTGTGTTTTACGATTTCGGGGCCGGGTGTCACCAACATCCTCACGCCGCTGGGCCAAGCTTGGAGTGACTCGTCCAACGTGTTGGTGATTTCAACAGCCCTCGACGTGGCCTACGCCGCACAAGGTCGTGGGCGCTTGCATGAAATGATTAGCCAATTGGATGCGGCCAAAGCCACAACACAAAATGCATCGCGCGCCTACACGGCCCAAGATGTGCAAAATTCTTTTGCTGCAAGCTTTGCCAACTTTGCATCAGCAAGGCCGCGGCCCGCTTATATTGAAATTCCGCTGGATGTTTTGGCCAAGCCCGCTGGCGGCGGCTGGAACGCCGCAGGACTTCCACAGCGGCCACAAGCAAATGACGCAAGTATAGAAGCAACAATCGTAAAACTGAACGCTGCAAAAAACCCCTGCATCATTTTAGGTGGCGGTGCGCAAGCCGCTGGTGCTGCTGCTTTAAAAGTTGCCGAGAGTTGCCAAGCGCCAATCTTAACAACGGTTGCTGGTAAAGGCATTGTGCCGACTAGCCATCCGCTGGTTTGGGGTGCACATCTGGCAAAACCCGATGTTCAAAAATTCTTGCATGAATCTGACTGCGTTTTGGTTGTCGGTTCTGAACTTTCCGAAACGGACCATTGGAATTTGGACTTTGCAATTTCACAAAACCTGATCCGTATTGACATTGATCCAGCATCTCTGGCGCGCCCACATTCAGCCGAGATTGCCATATTGGGCGATGCCTCAACGACGCTTGCGAAGATTGCGGCAGGTGTAAAGCCCCGAACCGCAAATGCACCAAGCGCGCCGATCACAATAGATAATGCACTCCGCATCACTCTTAAAAAAATGCTCGATGTCATTCGCGACGCTCTGCCTTCTGAAACAGTTGTGGCTTCAGACATGACGCAGATCGCCTATGCCGCCAACGAAATTTTCCCGATGTATAATCCGCGCAGCTGGCTGCACCCCTCAGGCTTCGGCACACTTGGCTTTGCGCTTCCTGCAGCCATTGGTGCTAAATTTGGTGTGGGTGAAAAACCTGTGGTGGCGCTGGCTGGTGATTACGGTTTGCAATATACGCTGAATGAATTGGGCACAGCAGTGGAGCACAAATTGCCATTGCCAATTCTGCTGTGGAATAATGATGCGTTGGGCCAAATTCGCGACAATATGGTGGATGCTGGCATTCAACCCAATGCCGTGACGTTACTAAACCCCGACTTCCAAATGCTGGCGAAAGCATATGGCGCCCGCGCCGAACGGCCAGAAAATTTGAAAGCGCTCAGCATTGCCATCAAAGCCGCGCTAAAAGCCGATGGTCCAACCCTCATCGAAATGACACCCCGGATGGTGCATGGCTGATTGGGCCATCATCTTCGATGTTGATGGCGTGTTGCTGGAACTGACACGTGCTGAAGAAGAATTATTTTTCCAACCGTTTGCCGCGCGGTGCGATGCCAGCAAGCTTTCGCGCGATTGGAATTCATACCGCATTCGCAACGATGAAGACATAATTGCAGAAATCGCGAAGCGTAACGAATTGCCCGAGGCAGAAAACGAAAATATCAAGAACGAATATCTGGCTCTACTGCATCTGCAACTCAAAACCAAAACACTGACTTCTTCTGCAATTATGGGCACACGCAAACTTCTCAGCAGCTGCGCCTCCTTCGCAACAGTCGGCATCGCCACCGCAAATTTCCGTGACGCCGCCAAACTGCGCCTCGAAAGCGCCGAACTTTGGCATCATGTTTCCGCGCACGCCTTTGGTGCTGATGGCGGTGGGCACAAACATGAAATATTGAAGCGAGCATTGCACACAATCGATTTACCCAAATCCAACATCATCTATGTGGGCGACAACATTAACGATGTGGAAGCAGGGTTAATGAATGGTGTCCGATTCATCGGATTCAGTGAAAACGCGGATCGATTGAAAATCTTGAAATCGCGTGGCGCGCAATTCCTGGCTCAAAACCATGAGCAAACATTAGCCATTATTAACTCGTTTCTCGAATCTTAAGATTCCTGAATCAAAACTGAATCTTAACGTTAAAATTTTCTTCAGGGTTAGATCGATGAGCGGCCACAGCCAATTTGCACTTTTAAAAACCAGACGCTTTTTGCCACTCTTCGTGGCCCAGGCCATCGGCGCATTCAACGACAACGCGTTTCGCTCAGCACTGTCCATGTTGTTCATATACGGCATGACCCGCGAGCAACTGCCCAACCCTGAAACCACCAATAGCCTTTCAGCAGCTTTGCTGATTATTCCATTCTTCTTGTTCTCAGCATTTGCAGGTCAACTCGCAGACAAATACGACAAGGCCGTAATCGCCCGCCGCATCAAGTTAGCTGAAATCGGCCTGATCACCATCGCCAGCTATTCGCTCTACTCCGGCAATGTGTTGTTACAGCTTCTCTGTATGTTTTTAGGTGGCATGCAATCCACCTTCTTTGGGCCTATAAAATATTCGATCCTGCCGCAATATCTGAAAAAGGAAGAATTGCTCGGCGGCAATGGCATGGTGGAACTTGGAACATTCGTTTCCGTTCTGCTCGGCACAATTTTTGGCAGCTTTTTCATTCTGAGTGGAAAAGGCTTTGCTGGTTTAAGCGGCCGCGAAATCGTTTCCGGCACCATGATTGGTTTGGCAGTGGTTGCCTATATCGCTGCGTGGTTCATGCCAGCTGCACCATCAGCCCAACCCGACATGAAGATCAACTATAACTTCATCACCGAAACCTGGACGGTGGTGAAGCAAGCCATGGAAAAGCGCGATGTGTTTTTATGCATCCTCGGCATCAGCTGGTTCTGGTTCATGGGCGTTGTGTTCCTCACGCAAATCTTGCCCTTCACAAAGAACGATCTTCACGCCACTGAAAACGCGGCCACCACAATCATGGCCGTGTTCAGCGTGGCAACGGGCATTGGCTCGGCCTATTGCAACGTGCTGCTCAAAGGTAAAATCACGCTGAAATATGTGCCAATCGCTGCGCTTATGATGACCGTGTTTATCTTCGATCTCTATTTTGCAGCAGGTTCATTTGGCACTATCGGCAATGCTGCAAGCCCTTCAGGCCCAATGGCGCTGTTCACGACATTTTCTGGCCTGCGCTGTATGTTTGATTTGTTTATGATCGCGTTTTTCTCCGGTCTGTTTGTGGTGCCACTGTTTGCTGTCACCCAGACACGAACCCCATTCTATCGCCGCGCCCGCGTGATTGGAGCCAACAACATCATCAACGCCCTCTTCATGGTCGCTGCCACATTGATTTCAGGTTTAATGCTGGCCCAAGGCATCAGCGTTAAAACGATCTATGTATTGATGGGCATCGTCAATCTCGGTGTGGTTGCCTATCTCATCATTCTTTTGCCGCAAACCATTTTCGCATCCGTCGTTCGTTGGCTATTTCGATTCTTCTATCAAGTCGAACTCAAGGGCATGGAGAACTATCATGCCGCTGGCAAAAAGGTTTTGATCGTTCCCAACCACACCTCATTTCTGGACGGCCCAATGCTGTCAGCTTTTCTGCCTGAGCGCGCAGCCTTCGCAATCAACACCTATGTCAGCCAAGCATGGTGGGTGAAGCCAGCTTTCGCACTATCCGACATGTGCCCAATTGATCCTACAAATCCGCTGGCACTTCGCACCTTGGTAGACCGCCTGAAGCACAACCAAAAAGTGGTGATCTTCCCGGAGGGCCGCATCACCACCACAGGCGGCTTGATGAAAATCTATGAAGGCCCATCGGCCATTGCCCAAATGGCGGGTGCGCGCGTATTGCCCGTGCGCATTGATGGCGCAGTCTATTCGCCGTTCTCATACATGCGCGGCAAATTGCGTCTGCAACTCTTCCCCAAGATCACCATCACATTTTTGCCACCTGTAAAATTTGAGGCGCCTCCAACACTCAAGGGTTCAGCACTGCGCCAACACCAAGCCGAAAAGCTTTATGATGTGATGTCGAACATGATGTTCAAAACATCAAACATTGATCGCACGTTATGGCAAGCGCTGCTGGACGCAAGGGCTGTGCATGGTGGCGACCGCGAGATCATTGAAGATATTCAGCGCAAGCCAACCACTTATGACCGCATCGTCATGGGCTCCATGGTGCTTGGTCGTAAACTGGCGGCACTCACCCCGGGCCAGAAAAACGTTGCAGTGTTGATGCCCAATTCCACCGCTGTGGTGCTCGCTATGTTCGGCCTGTTTTCAACAGGCCGCAGACCCGCCATGCTCAACTTCTCGACAGGTGCAATCAATATGTCTGCCGCCTGCACAGCAGCTGAAGTACGCAGCATCGTAACATCACGCAAGTTTATCGAAGTTGGCGAAATGCAGGGCGATATCGAACTGTTGTCGAAGACATGCAAAATTATCTATCTCGAAGATGTGCGCGCCTCCATTGGCCTTGGCTATAAGATCTACGGCCTTTATTGCAAATATTTTGCAGGTTCAGCATCGCGCCGCGCGGGTGTTGAGAGTGATCCCACCCAACCAGCTATTATGCTCTTCACTTCGGGCTCTGAAGGTGTTCCAAAAGGTGTCGTGCTTTCCCATCGCAACTTGCTTGCAAACTGGCAACAAGCTGCCGCCCGCATCGCCTTCACGCCTGAAGATAAAGTGTTCAACACCATGCCGGTGTTCCACTCATTTGGATTATTGGCTGGCTTGCTGCTGCCAGTGCTGGGCGGCGTGAACTCGTTCCAATATCCATCCCCACTGCATTATAAAATCATTCCCGAACTTTGCTATGATACCAACGCCACAGTTCTGTTCGGCACTGATACTTTCCTCACAGGCTATCACAAAAATGCGCATCCTTATGACTTCTACAAAATGCGCTTGATTGTGGCTGGCGCTGAACGCGTGAAACAAGAAACTCGCGACGCATGGATGGAAAAATTCGGGCTTCGGATTTTGGAAGGCTACGGCGCTACGGAATGCTCCCCCGCCATTTCCTTCAACACGCCAATGCATTTCCGCTCTGGTTCTGTTGGCCGCATATTCGACGATATCGAATATCGGTTGGAAGCTGTTCCCGGCATCGATAATGGCGGCAGGCTTTTCGTCAAAGGTCCAAATGTCATGCTTGGTTATCTGCGTGCCGATAATCCAGGCGTAATCGAAGCCAACCCCGATGGTTGGTACGACACTGGCGACATTGTGAGTGTGGATGAACATAAATACATCACCATTCTGGGCCGCGCCAAACGCTTCTCAAAAATTGCTGGCGAAATGGTCTCGCTCACGGCAGTCGAAGCCAAGTTGCAACAGCTCTACCCCGATTTGGCCCATGCCGTGGTGGCCGTGCCCGATAAAAAGAAGGGCGAACAACTGGTCATGTTCACCAGCCTTGCAAATCCCGACCGCAAGAAGATTGCAGACGGCATGAAATCTTTAGGTGCCAATGATCTCATGGTTCCCAAAAGCATTTTCCAGATTGAAAAATTACCTCTGCTTGGCTCTGGCAAGACAGACTATGTCGCTCTTGGCCGCATGGCGCGCGAGAAAGTGCCCGAGTAATAGGCGCATAAATAATATGGTGATCTATGCGGTTTTCAAAAATTGGTGAACGTTTAGCAGGCCTTGGTTCAGACAAATGGGCCATTCATGTCGAGGGTCGTCAGCGTGAAGCGCTAGGCCACGATATGATCTTCCTGTCGATTGGTGAACCTGATGCAGCGCCACCAAAAGCCATATTAGACGAAGCCTACAAACAGATGCTGGCACGCCGCCTGCGCTATTCTCCGGGCAACGGTGAGCCTTCGGTTCTCAATGCATTATCGCGTCACTACACAAAACAAACCGGACGCGAAATTACGCCGGAGCAATTTCTATTTCTGCCCGGCACTCAAACTGCACTCTACATGGCCTTCGTTTCCATTCTGGATGAAGGCGATGAAGTGCTGCTGCTTGATCCTTATTACGCCACTTATGAAGGCGTGATTCGCAATCCGGGCGGAAAGCCGATTGCTGTTCCGCTCGATCCCGATAACGGCTTTCATCCAAATCTTGATGCCATTAAAGCAGCCATTACCTCACGCACGAAAGCGCTGTTGTTGAACTCACCCAGCAACCCTACAGGTGCTGTATTCACCGCTGCCGAAATCAAAGCCATCGGCGCGATGTGCAAAAAGCATGATCTTTGGATCGTATCTGACGAAGTTTATGCCACCATGATTTATGGCAATAACATTTTCACATCACCATTTTTCGACAAAGATTTAGAAGAGCGCACCATTGTCACGTCATCAATCTCCAAATCCCATGCCCTGCCCGGCTTCCGCTGCGGTTGGATTGCAGCATCTGAGGAGTTTGTGAAAAGCGCACTATCGATCACCGAGACAATGCTGTTCGGCAGCCAGCCCTTTTTGCAAGATGCAACGGCACTCGCACTTGATACCCCGTTTTCCGAAACCGCCGCCATGCGCCACGCCTATGAAGCCCGCGCACGCGTCCTTGTCGATGGCCTGAAAAATTCCAAAACTGTCTCCGCCCGCATGCCCGAAGGCGGCATGTTCGTGATGGTCGATGTCCGCAAAACCGGGCTATCAGGCGAAATCTTCGCACGCCGGCTTTTGAACGAGCACAATGTGGTCTGCATGCCCGGCGAAAGTTTCGGGCGCTGCGGTGCAGGTCATTTGCGCGTGGCACTGACGGTGGATGAAGAGAAAATTGCGGAAGCGGCAAGAAGGATTGCGGAATTGGCGAGTTTGATCAATTAATCCGAATTATATACCGTCACCCCGGCGAAGGCCGGGGCCGGGCTAATAACCTGATCCACACTAAAAAAGCCCAATCCCGGCCTTCGCCGGGATGACGGATAATGTTGTTATATTTTCAACACTACAACACAATTATCTAATGAACCGCGTCAACCATCCCAGACTGACATCCCGTATCAGTCGTGTCCGAAGCCGCAATCAATTCAGCCAATCCCTTGCCCGAAGGAATATCGCCCTTCAAACCAATGGTCAATTCCGAGAACCGCCCAGCCTTGTCGCAAGACACGCGCACACGGCTCCCTGCACCTGCACCAAACGCCTCGTCAAACTTCGCACGCAAATCAGACATCTGAATCGTCTTGCCAATATTAGCCGCCATAAATTTTTGCACCGCAGAATCATTCACCTCATCAGCAAGGCGAACCGCATCCTTGAAATATTGCTCAGCATTGCCTGCCGGATAACACGTGCCATGCTTGATGTATTCATGACGTTGCAAAACCGATTGCGTTCCTGGCATCACCTTGTCGAGTGCAGCTTTGGTCGCTGCAGTCAGCTGCGGCTCTGGCAATTGCTCCCATTGATGTTGATCATCAAGCGCTGCCATTGCGCGGTCAACACCACAAAACACATTGGCGCGCGGTTGTGGCCAAAGGCCGTGCAACGAGAAATGCGTAGCCTCATAAGAAGCTGCAGTTTCATTTCTGCATTCGGCCTTGCCCTTCATCGCTTCGCAGAATGCAGGCTCCCAACTCAATGCCAAAACATAAAATGGAATCCCATCCTTCGCACCCTTTGGCTTTTTCTTGGGCTTCACAGTGCCCATATTTGTATTCACCGCCGCACCACCGCCAGCAGCGGGCGCATTAGCAACCTTATCACCATTGGCCGAGCCGCACTCAATTGCCACCCAACGCTGGGCCGGATTTGCACCCGGCACATTCAACCAAAAATGCGTGGCCTGATCTTTGTTCTTGCCAAGAAGCACATAAGACTTTCCAGCCTCAATCGCCGCATTATCAGGATTGGTGCCCTTCTTGATCGAAACAATCGCCGGGCAAACCTTCGAAGCCACAAACTGGCCATCCATTTTAACTTGAGCAAAAGCCACGCTCGCCAAGCCACATAAAAAAGTAAAAGCCAAACCAAATTTTTTCAAAGCAAAAATCCTATCGCCAAGCCAGTGGATGATCCATCAAAGCCTTATCAATTGTAAGCAGCTTCATACCTTCCGCCGCACAAACCCCCAACAATAATCGATCAAATGGATCTTTTGTAATAGGCTCAATGCCAATGTCAGCAAGCGCATGTTTCGGGTCAATATCAAGGACTGCTATGCCGATGTCTTCCAAAATGTGAGGGAGCCTGCTCAAATTGAAGGAGATGCTCAGCTTCCCAATACGGTGCTTGATTGCAATCTCCCAGATGCTGGCCACGCTTACAAAACTATTCTCAGGTTCACGCAAACGCTTTGCAATTTCGAGCGGAAAAACAAGATCAGTCTGACCCAAAATTGACAAGACCATGCGTGTATCGAGTACCATCAAGTTTTGTCAGTTGTTGACGTAATCAGAAATTCCTCAGGCAATGGATCATCAAAATCCGGCGCGATATAGGTCACAAGTTTATCGACCCCAAGCTCCTTCTTGATTGCCTCAAGCGCTTCAAAATTAATTCCAGCCCGCTTTTGCTCATGGCGGTGCATCTCGACCACCGGCTTGCCATGGCGTGTGAGGATGATTTTCTCGCCAGCCTCAGCCCGGTGCAAAAGTTCCGACAATTGGTTTTTGGCGTCTTTCACTGAAATATACATGGCATAAAATGTAGCTACCAGTAGCTACTTTGTCAAGAAAATAGGATTTATCCTTTTAACACCTCGACATGTCACATAGAATAGGATAAATCCTATCAATGGATAATTCAGCAAACGCATTCCTCTCCGAAATCGAGACATTTCTCGCAAAATCATCTCTTGATCCGACAGCGCTAGGCAAAAACGCACTTGGCGATCCCTCTTTTGTTTTCGACCTGCGCAAAGGCCGCTCACCCTCCACCCGCACCATAGATAAAATCCGCAGCTGGATTTCTGCTCAAGGAACGTCCGAAATGCCCAAACCCATGATCCAAGCCCACAAGCTCACTCACCTCGAAAAGCTCGAAGCGGAATCCATCCACATCATCCGCGAAGTGGCCGCCGAATGCGAAAAACCAGTGATGCTCTATTCAGTGGGCAAGGATTCCGCTGTCATGCTGCACTTGGCGATGAAAGCTTTCTACCCCGCCAAGCCGCCCTTCCCTTTGATGCATGTTGATACACGCTGGAAATTCCGCGACATGATTTCCATGCGTGACGAAACCGCAAAGCGCTTGGGGCTAGACCTTATCGTGCACATCAATCCCGAAGGCGTTGCCAAAGACGTAAACCCCTTCACCCATGGCTCGGCGCTTCACACGCAAATTATGAAGACTGAGGGATTGAAACAAGCGCTCGATAAATATGGCTTTGATGCTGCCTTTGGTGGTGCGCGCCGTGATGAAGAAAAGTCCCGCGCCAAGGAACGCATCTTCTCGTTTCGCGACATAAGGCATCGCTGGGATCCAAAGCAACAGCGCCCCGAATTATGGAACACCTATAACGCCCGCAAAAACAAGGGCGAGTCGATCCGCGTGTTTCCTCTGTCGAACTGGACCGAGCTCGACATCTGGCAATATATCCACCGCGAGAACATCCCGATCGTGCCACTCTATTTTGCCGCCGAACGCCCCGTGGTGGAACGCGACGGCCAGCTGATTATGGTTGATGATGACCGCATGAAAATGCTGCCCGGCGAAACCCCGATGATGAAGAAAATCCGCTTCCGCACGCTGGGTTGCTATCCACTGACGGGTGCAATTGAATCCAACGCCACAACCCTCCTCGACATCATCGAGGAAATGCTGGTCGCCACCTCATCCGAACGCCAAGGCCGCGTGATCGACAAAGATCAATCGGCGTCGATGGAAAAGAAAAAACAAGAGGGGTATTTCTGATGACCCGTTTCGTTGAATTCCAAGGCGGCGATGTGGACGCCTATCTCGCCGAACAAGAAAACAAAGACCTGGTGCGCTTTATCACCTGCGGCTCAGTTGATGACGGCAAGTCAACACTGATTGGCCGTCTACTCTACGAATCCAAAATGCTGTTTGAAGATCAGCTTTCGGCATTGGAAGCCGACTCGAAAAAGCTCGGCACCCAAGGCGGCAATCTCGATTTCGCTCTATTGGTTGATGGTCTAGCCGCCGAGCGCGAACAAGGCATCACCATTGATGTGGCTTATCGCGCTTTCGCAACGTCCAAGCGCAAATTCATCGTGGCCGATACCCCTGGCCACGAACAATACACGCGCAATATGGCAACTGGCGCTTCAAC
Source organism: uncultured Aestuariivirga sp. (assembly GCA_964244815.1). Lineage (GTDB taxonomy): Bacteria > Pseudomonadota > Alphaproteobacteria > Rhizobiales > Aestuariivirgaceae > Aestuariivirga. The sequence continues at coordinate 33,264 of CAXTKH010000004.1, forward strand.
CGCCGAACTCGCCATCATCCTGATCGATGCGCGCAGAGGCGTTCTCACCCAAACACGCCGCCACACATTTATCGCAACACTGCTCGGCATCAAAAATCTCGTCGTGTGCATCAACAAAATGGATCTCGTGAATTATTCGCGTGAGACATTCCAAGAGATCGAAGAAGACTACCGCGCCTTTGCCAAAGAACTGGGCGCAGAAAATATCACCTGCATTCCAGCTTCAGCCTTGGTTGGCGATAACATCATTGATCGTTCTGCCAACATGCCTTGGTATCAAGGCCCGACGTTGATGGGCCATTTGGAAACCGTGCCAGTGGGTGATGATCAATCCTCAAAACCCTTCCGCATGCCCGTTCAATGGGTAAACCGCCCCAACCAAAATTTCCGTGGCTTTGCCGGCACCATTGCATCAGGCACATTAAAGCCTGGCGATGCAATCAAAGTTTTACCCTCCGGCAAAACCTCCAAAGTCGCCCGCATCGTGACGCATGATGGGGATCTTGTCGAAGCAGTCACCGATCAAGCTGTCACCATCACACTCAGCGATGAAGTTGATGTGAGCCGTGGCGATGTTCTCTGCGCCGCTCAAGCACCTGTCGAAGTCTCAGACCAGTTCGAAGTTGAAGTGCTCTGGATGGGAGACGAGGCCATGCTGCCAAGCCGCCCCTACATCATCAAAGCCGGCACCAAAACTTTGCCCGGCACGCTCGATAAGCTGAAGCACAAAGTGAACGTGAACACGCTCGAAAAAATGGCGGCAGAAACTTTAACGCTGAACGAGATTGGCGTTTGCAATCTCGAACTCGACAGCCCGCTGGCCTTTGCACCCTATAAGGAAAATCGCGCGCTCGGTTCCTTCATCATCATTGATCGTTTCACCAATAATACAATCGGTTTGGGCCTGATCAAATTCGCACTACGCCGCGCCGCAAACATCCATTGGCAAGCCATGGATGTGAATAAATCTTCCCGCGCCAAACTCATCAAGCAAAAACCAACAGTGCTGTGGTTCACTGGTCTTTCAGGTGCGGGCAAATCCACAATAGCCAATCTGGTTGAAAAGAAACTCCACGCCCAGGGCCACCTCACTTATCTGCTTGATGGCGATAACGTGCGCCATGGTTTGAACCGTGATCTCGGCTTCACCGATCAAGACCGCGTCGAAAACATCCGCCGTGTTGCCGAAGTGGCAAAGCTGATGACTGATGCTGGATTAATCACACTCGTCTCCTTCATCTCGCCCTTCCGTTCCGAGCGCTTGATGGCGCGTGAGGCTGTGGCCAAAGATGAGTTCGTAGAAATTCACATCGACACGAGCTTGAACGAAGCCGAGAAGCGCGATGTCAAAGGCCTCTACGCCAAAGCGCGGCGCGGCGAGCTGAAAAACTTCACCGGCATTTCCTCGCCCTATGAAGCACCAGAAAATCCGGAACTTCGGATTGATACGTCGGCGATGAGTGCAGAAGAGTCAGCAACTGAGATTGTGAAATTTTTGGAACGCAGAGGAAGATTGGCTGCGAATTAGGCGTCGGCCCTCTCCTGACTTGGGCACGCCCAAGTCTGTCTCTCCGGCAAGCGGAGAGACTCAAGTAAGAAAGTCACCCAACATCAAGTCTCTCCGCTCGCCGGAGAGACAGCCTGCCCTAGCAGGCGGAGAGGGCCGCCTCACCCCGCGAGCAACCCACTCACAAACCCATCATAATCCCCACGCTCAACCTGCGCAGCCACCGCCTCAATCTCATCACTAAACCCGCGGTCATCAGGCCGTGGATGCGCCACCTTCCGCACCAGCGCGTGCGCCTCTTCCAAAATCGGCGAAGACTTCATCGGACGCCTGAAATCAATTCCCTCCACCGCCGCCATCATTTCAATGGCCACAATCCGCGCCAGGTTTGCATTCATCAAAATCAAACGCCGCGCCGCGTGAGTAGCCATGGAAACATGGTCTTCCTGATTGGCCGATGTCGGCGCTGAATCAATGGAGGCCGGATGCGCCAGCTGCTTATTCTCGCTCATCAAAGCCGCCGTCGTGCATTGCGGAATCATGAAGCCGGAATTAAGACCCGGATTGCGAATGAGAAACGGCGGCAATAGTGAAATCGTTGAATCAATCAACGCCGCCATCCGCCGCTCGGAAAGCGAACCCACTTCAGCAATCGCCATGGCAATCATATCAGCCGCAAAGGCCACAGGCTCGGCATGAAAATTACCACCCGATAACACTGCGCCATCTTCCGCAAAAACCAGCGGATTATCTGAAACCCCATTGGCCTCAACCAGTAACATGCGCATCGCTTGCGCCAGCATATCCAGACACGCCCCCATCACCTGTGGCTGGCAGCGAAACGAATAAGGATCTTGCACCCGGTCATCATCTTTCAAATGCGATTTGCGAATTTCACTCCCCGCCATCAATCGTCGATAATGGGACGCCGCCAGAATCTGCCCCGCATGCGGGCGCAGCGCGTGAATGCGCGGATCAAATGGCGTGTCAGACCCCATAATTGCATCAAGCGAAAGCGCGCCCGCCAAAATCGCAGCGGCAGTGTTGCGCTCGGCATTCACAAGGCCCAACAATGCCAGGGCCGTCGAAACCTGCGTGCCATTGAGCAGCGCCAAACCTTCCTTTGGGCCCAGAGTGAGCGGCGCAACACCAGCAGATTTTAAAGCCTCGACCCCTGAAACGCGCGCACCACCAACAATCGCATCGCCTTCACCAATCAATACCAAACTCATATGTGCCAGTGGTGCCAGATCACCCGAAGCCCCAACGGAACCTTGGCCCGGAATAATCGGCAACACATCAGCATTAATCAGTGCAACCAAAGCTTCCATCGTTGCCAATGAAATGCCAGAAGCACCTTGCGCCAGTGAGCGCAATTTCAACATCATGATCAAACGCACAACATTGTTAGGAAGGGCCACCCCCACACCTGCTGCATGCGAGCGCACAATATTGATCTGCAATTTTTCCAAATCAGCATTGGCAATGCGCGTCTTCGCGAGTTTGCCAAAACCAGTGTTAATGCCATAAAGGGCATCGCCAGACTGTAACAAGCGCTGCACCGTGGCCGCACTCTTTTCTATCTTAAGCCGTGCCTCATCGGCCAGCACCACTTGAACAGGCCCCGTCAAAATTTTCTTGATCACATCAAGATCAAAGTGCTCATCACCAATCTGAATTGTCATGCCAATCTCGCTATTGTCTTTTTAAAATTTCGCAGGATGGATTCCGCATTCACATGCACACCATCCTTCACTCGAAGTTTGCCCGCGGCATAAACATCGCGAATGGATGCATTGCCGCCGGAAAATATCCATGCATCAAGTGCTGCATCTTCAGCCCGCCCCAACAGCGCATGATGATCATCGTCCAGCACCACAAAATCAGCGCGCTTGCCAACTTCAATCGATCCCATATTTTGTTGTATGGCCTGCGCCCCGCCTTTAAGCGCGCGCTCAAAAATGCAGCGCCCTGTTGATTGTCCAGGCCCATCAGCCAGAGCATTGCGCGTGTGATGTTTCAAGCGCTGCGAATATTCCAACATGCGCAAATCTTCTGCAGGAGAGATTGTGATGTGGCTATCGGTGCCCACACCAAATTTTCCACCAACTTTCAAAAACTCACCCGCCGGGAAAATCCCGTCCCCCAAATTAGCTTCCGTTGTGGGGCACAAACCAGCCACTGCACCCGATGCCGCCAACACGCGTGTCTCATGTTCCAGCATATGCGTGGCATGAATGGCGCACCAATTCTGGTTCACATCAAAATGCGACAGCAGATATTCAACTGGCCGCTGCTTGCTCCATGCCAAGCAATCCTCAACTTCTTTGATCTGTTCGGCCACATGAATGTGAACAGGTTGCCCCTGTGGTGTGGCTTCCAACACCGCATCAAGCCCAGCCTTGGTCACGGCGCGCAAACTATGCGGCGCAACACCCAGTTGATGATGCCCCTGCATCGCATTATTCAGAATTTCATAAATGTCCAAAAAGCCATCTATATCATTGATGAAGCGGCGCTGGCCGTCATTGGGTGGGGCCCCTCCAAAGCCACCATGCGAATAGAGCACGGGCAACATGGTCGTAGCGATGCCCGTTGCATCTGCCGCCGCCAGACAGCGCAAACTCATCTCGGCGCGGTTGGCATAGGCAGAACCATCTTGCTGATGATGCAAGTATTGGAACTCGCCAACACTGGTGAAGCCCGCGCACAACATCTCGGTATAAGCCTGAGCGGCCACAGCCTCCAAATCTTCGGGCGATAGCTTGAGCGCAAAGCCATACATCACCTCGCGCCATGTCCAGAAACTATCAGCCCCCGGCCCCGCCCGCTCGGCCAAGCCCTGCATCAAGCGTTGATGGGCGTGGGAATGCAGGTTGGCCATGCCCGGAACCGTAATGCCGGATACGCGCTCGCCATTTTTCGAAGATTGTTCGACGCTCGCAATCATCCCGCCAGCATCAATCGAAACACAAACATCCCGCGCCCAGCCTGTGGGCAGCAACACAGAGTCAAATCTAAGCTTGCTTTGTTCCATGATCGACACTATACTGTATATACAACCATATACAAGACCCTTAGCCGTCATGCCCGCGAAGGCGGGCATCTCCGTTAAGGCTTAAACACAGATTCCCGCATACGCGGGAATAACGGATCTGAGGATTAAAGCCGTGAAACTAAGCAACCTCACGTTGGCAACTATGACAACAGGCTATGGCTTAGTCCATAACGCCGCCCTCATCATAGAAAACGGCCACATCAAATGGTTTGGCCCAGAAGCCGAAGCCCCCTCTGGCCCCGCCATCAACTGTCATGGCACCCTCGTCACCCCCGGCCTGATCGACTGCCACACCCACCTTGTCTATGGCGGAAACCGCGCAAACGAATTCGAACAACGCTTGAATGGGGCCGATTATGCTGCAATTGCGAAAGCCGGCGGCGGCATCATGTCCACAGTCCGCGCAACGCGCGCCTCAAGCGAGGACGAATTGCTGAAATCGGGATTGAAGCGACTCGACTCTTTATTGTCGGAAGGGGTGACCACAGTCGAAATCAAGTCAGGTTATGGCCTAGATGTGGAAACCGAAGTCAAAATGCTGCGCGTCGCCCGCCAATTAGGTATGCAGCGAGCCGCTACCATAAAAACTACGTTTTTGGGTGCCCACACCTTTCCCGCCGAATATAAAGAAAACCATCAAGAGTATATAAATATCGTTTGCAATCAAGCGCTTCCACAAGCTACTTCAGAAGGTCTGGTAGACGCAGTTGATGCATTCTGTGAAGGCATTGCCTTTTCTGTTGAAGAAACTGAAGCAGTTTTTAAAGCGGCCAAAAACTTAAACCTGTCTGTGAAGTTACACGCCGAACAACTCTCAAATCTCGGCGGCGCAAAACTGGCTGCGAAATATGGTGCGCTATCTGTCGATCATATTGAATACCTCGATGACGATGGTATCGACGCGATTCAAAAATCCGGAACCGTGGCGGTTTTGCTGCCTGGAGCCTTTTATTACCTCCGCGAAAAACAAGCACCACCGGTCGCCACATTGCGTTCTCATAAAGTACCCATAGCTATCGCAACCGATCTCAACCCAGGATCATCGCCTGTTCACTCTTTGCTCTCAACCATGAACATGGCCTGCGTCCTATTCGGTCTCACACCCGAAGAAGCTCTGCTTGGCGTAACGAAAAACGCCGCCAAAGCGCTCGGCCTCGCCGATCGTGGTGAAATCAAAATGGGCCTTCGTGCCGACCTTGCCTTCTGGGATGTCGAACGCCCGGGCGATCTTGCCTATCCATTGGGCTTCAATCCAATCAGCGCCATCATGCAGAACGGCCAATTCTCGAAAGCGTTTGCATGACCCCGCTCTACGCCCAGATAAAAGACCATATCCTCGCTCAAATCCGCTCTGGCGTTTTGGCCGCCGGAAACCGCGTGCCATCGGAAAATGAATTGGTCGCACAATTTTCAATCAGCCGCATGACCGCAAACCGCGCGCTGAAAGAACTCACCGCCGATGGCTTCCTCGCTCGCGTGCCGGGTGTGGGAACTTTCGTGCGTGAAGCAACGCCGCGTACCAGCTTGATCGAGCTTCGCAACATCGCAGACGAAATTGCTGCACGCGGCCATCGCTACTCATCACGCATCGAAGATTTGCGCGAAGTCACATCAACACCGAATTTGATTGAAGACTTTGAACTCAAATTCGCTACACCACTTTTCCACATTGCAATCGTGCACGAAGAAAACGGCATGCCAGTTCAATTCGAAGATCGTTACGTCAATCCCTACTCAGCACCAAATTTTCTCAAACAAAACTTCGCTGAACAAACTCCAACAGCATATCTCCTCTCGCTGCTGCCCGCTGATGAACTGGAACATAATGTCGAAGCCATCATGCCAGATGCCAATCAGCAGCGTCGCTTGAAAATTTCAAGCGGCGAACCCTGCCTCTCGCTTCACCGCCGAACTTGGTCCGGTGGCCATGTCGTAACCTCAGCAACATTGATCTATCCAGCCAGTCGCTATGCGCTTTATTCACGCTATCAAACCACGAGTAAAAACCAATGAACACACGCCGCGATAATACCCGCCACATTGAAGCCGCCACAGGAACAAAGCTGAGCGCCAAATCCTGGCTCACCGAAGCACCGCTTCGAATGTTGATGAACAACCTTGATCCCCGCGTGGCCGAGCGACCAGAAGAACTCGTCGTCTATGGCGGAATCGGCAGAGCTGCACGAAACTGGGAAGCCTATGATCAAATCGTTGCCTCTCTGCGTTCATTGGAAGAGGATGAAACCCTGCTCGTGCAATCAGGCAAACCTGTGGGCATTTTCCGCACCCACAAAGATGCGCCGCGTGTATTGATCGCCAATTCAAACCTCGTTCCGCATTGGGGCACATGGGAAAAATTCCACGAACTAGACCGCAAAGGCTTGATGATGTATGGCCAGATGACAGCGGGTTCATGGATCTACATTGGCACCCAAGGCATCGTGCAAGGCACCTATGAAACCTTCGCTGAAGTGGGCCGCAAGCATTATGGCGGCGACCTGAAAGGCAAATGGTTTTTAACCGCGGGCCTCGGCGGCATGGGTGGTGCGCAACCCTTGGCCGCTGTGATGGCAGGCGCATCGATGATCGCCATTGAATGCCAACCATCCAGAATCGAAATGCGCCTCAAAACCCGCTACCTTGATTTCCAGGCACCTACAATTGAAGAAGCTTTGAAAATGATCAAAGCTTCACCAAAGCCAATCTCCGTTGGTGTGCTCGGCAATGCCGCAGAAATTTTGCCCGATATGGTCAAGCGCAAAATCCTGCCCGATGCTGTGACTGATCAAACTTCAGCCCATGACCCGATCAATGGCTATTTGCCCATCGGTTGGACGCTGGCCGAGTGGGAAGACAAACGCATCAGCGACCCAGAAGCCGTGAAGGCCGCATCCATGGCCTCCATGAAAATCCACGTGCAAGCCATGCTCGATATGCAAGCGCTTGGAGTGCCAACCTTGGACTATGGCAACAACATTCGACAGATGGCTTTGGAGATGGGCCTGAAAAATGCCTTTGATTTTCCGGGCTTTGTGCCAGCCTATATCCGCCCACTCTTCTGCCGTGGCATAGGCCCCTTCCGCTGGGCTGCCCTCTCGGGCAACCCTGAAGACATCTACAAAACCGATCAACGTGTCAAAGAGCTGATCCCTGATGATAAGCACTTGCACAATTGGCTGGACATGGCGCGGGAACGTATCGCGTTCCAAGGCCTGCCCGCCCGCATCTGCTGGCTGGGCTTGGGCCAACGCCATCGTCTTGGATTGGCATTTAACGAGATGGTCAAAAATGGCGAAGTCGAAGCCCCCATTGTGATCGGGCGTGACCATCTGGACTCAGGCTCCGTCGCCTCGCCCAACCGCGAAACGGAATCGATGTTAGATGGCTCCGACGCTGTGTCTGATTGGCCGCTGCTCAACGCTCTACTTAACACCGCAAGTGGTGCGACTTGGGTTTCAATCCATCATGGTGGAGGTGTGGGTATTGGTTACTCACAACACGCAGGCATGGTAATTGTGGCAGACGGAACTGATGACGCAGCAAGAAGGTTGCGCAATGTGCTTTGGAATGACCCTGCATCAGGCGTGATGCGCCATGCAGATGCGGGTTATGAAGTTGCGGTTGAATGTGCAAAGGAGCAAAGTTTAAAGCTGCCGGGCATTACAATTTAAATCTAAGTCAGCAGCTGCACCACCATTGCAGCAACCCCGCCCATAAAAAACGACACAAACAAATTCAGCAAGTTCGCTAGGGTTGATCCGGCTTTGCGGCCGGTAAATTTGCGTCTTGTAGCAGTTTTGGAAAATCTGAGTTCAATGGCTGCGGTGATCATTGCGGCGGGGACAGTAAATGCAAGTGTGATCAACGCAGCAATTGGAGATTTTGTGACGAGCAGAAGCGGAATGATCATCATCAACGGGCCGCCGATGATGACCACGGCCAATAATTTCAAGCGCAAAATTTGTTTTGCAGTGCGCGGCGCAACGACCAATAGATCGGGTGTATCTTCACCAGTGATTGCGATGCCGGTGATATCGCCGATCAATTTGCCAGATCCAAACACACTGAGAAATGCTGCACCCGGAATCACCATAAACAGACTCGTGATCTTGAGAAGACCGAGGATGAGCGGGATGAGAAAAATCAACTGAAGCAGCAGATTAAAAATCAATGCGGGATCACGCAGCATAAGCAAAATATCTTTTTTGATAATCATCCATCCGAAACTATTGCTGAAGTGTTGTGCAATATTCTGGTTTTTGTTTTTTTGGGGCGCGGCGTAATTTCCTGCCGTTTGAAAGCTGTTCATAAAGCGCTGTTGCAGCGCAGCCGTAGTAAAAACAAATACGGCAGCCGCAACAACAATAATCAAACCAAGTGCCAAAGGTTCACCAAACCCAGCCCTGCCCGGCAAACTGGTGATGCCAGTTGCCCCGATGCCGTAATGAAGGCACCAAACATACAAACTTTGAAATCCAGATTTCTCGCCTTCACCTGCATGCACAGCAAATTGCGAACCGATAAAAACTGACGCGGCCGTAACAGCGGAGATAATCTGAATGGCTTTACGCGCCGCACGTGCACCTATCAGTCGCACGACAAGCAAAGTAAGCCCCAAGCCAATGCATGTTGCAAATACCGCAATCGCTACAATCAGAATTGGCAGTCCCAAAAGGTTTGGATTTTTGACCAGCGCTATAGGAATGAGCATTGGGAAGATAAAGATCACATTGAATGACAACATCGACATCGCAATTCCGGCCAGCTTGGCCATCATCACCCGTTGCGGCGCTGCAGGCGATGTGAGCAGCAGCTCTAAATCGGCGTGTTCATAAAGTGAAGTCTGAGTTGCGCGCATAGCACCACTTAAATTAAAAGTCAGCATGGCAATCGAGCCAAGTAAAATCATGATGTAAAAATACGGCGTGGGCTCAATACGCTCTTCAATGCCATTGATAGCGAACCAAAAACTGAGCGCAACATAGCCTGTCATCAAAAGCCCGAGCACAACTTGCATGCGCGGCGAAAATCCAAGTGAGCGCCAATTGATGCGCATCTCGTGGACCAGCAATTTCCAAAATGAGATTGAATTGTTTTTTGTGTTCATTTTTTAGTTGTCGTCAGACGGATAAACATATCCTCAAGTGTTTCATCTCCCTTGCCACCCATGGCTTGCAACTCTTGCAACGTGCCTTCAACCAGAAGCTTGCCACCCGAAATGATTCCGATGCGGTCAGCAAGACGCTCTGCCACTTCGAGAATATGGGTGGTGATAATGACGGTTGCCCCCGCATCCACCTGGGCGCGCAGCGCATCCTTCACCGTCCGCGCCATCGTGGCATCAAGGCCAGTGAGTGGCTCATCAAGGATCAGCAGCTTTGGTTTATGAATCAGCGCGCCGGCCAATGCCACCTTTTGTTTCATGCCGCGCGAGAAATCTTCGCAGCGCGAATTGCGAACATCCCAAAGTTCGAGCCATTTCAAAAGGCTTTCCGCTTCGATTGCAGCCTGTTTTGCATCGATGCTCCACAACCCCGCGATGAAGGCCAGATATTCCGCAGGCGTGAGTTTGTCATAGAGCATCGGATCATCTGGCAACCATGCGGTGATCGCTTTGGATGCTTCGGGATTTTGGCTGATGTTATTTCCATAGATTTGAACAGTGCCTGAATCCGCCTTCAGCAACCCAACCACGATCCGCAACGTGGTGGTCTTGCCCGCCCCATTTGGCCCCAGCAATGCATAAAGCTGCCCCTGCGGAATGGTGAGCGAGAGATCTTGCAATACCGTTTTGTCGAAAGATTTAGAGAGATTCGAAATCTGAAGTGCAATCATGCAGCATTTTCCTGGTGTGGCCATGTCATAGCGATTGGCAAAGATGAAATCAAACAGCGCAACTCACTTCACAACGCCGAGCGACAACGCGCCCAACATCGTCTAGATCAGGCAGAAAATTCGAAAGGAAAGACTATGACCGAGACTACCAAACCTGCTTTGCCTGACCATTTGAGCGTTGGCCCCAAAAGCCCGCATTTCAACGAAGCCGTGTTGGCCCATCAAATTGGCATTCGCTTTAACGGCGTGGAAAAAGCCACTGTCGAGGAATATTGCATCTCCGAAGGCTGGGTGCGCCTGCCGTCGGGCGGCAAATCCAAAGACCGCAACGGCAATCCGATGACGGTGAAACTTTCAGGCAAGGTTGAGGTCTATTACGTGGAAGCTTGAGCGGCCATTTCAATGCCATCATCCACCGCTACGAGATGGGTGGACAGTCTGCGCAGCAGACAGGAGGGGGCCGCCTCGAACCACCAACAATGCTGAATTATCAACATCATAAAAAATAAATACCTATACTAGAAATACAACTTGACAGCGTACGGTTGACCCCCTACATCTGCCTAGTCTCCACAATTGGGTCTGCACTGCGAAACAACTTCAAAACCGCACCCGCTTAGAGTGAAGTTTTAATCCAGCCACAATCCTAGCTATTTTGCATTAACGTTACCAAACCAAAAACATTTGTCTTATCGCTGAAAACAAGATTTTAGCAGATGAGAACCGATTTCCATCAGCCAAATGTCAGCTTTTCGCACTTAGCGAGAAATGGCTTTAGCGAAATCAATCAGTACACTGAATATCAAATTCATTTAAAATTTTAGCACAAAATCAACAATTTAACACATTTTCAACGTCCGAAACAAACAGCAGTATATTCATATAAAAAAGGGAAATTTCATAATGCACCTACTGACTTTCGTCAAAATTATCCATCTTATGGGACTCATCATGGGTCTGGGCGGAGCGGTTTTGCTTGACTTCACAATCTTAACTCGTGGCATTATTCGACCAGTGAGCAAGTATACAATTCATCAAACTGAAGTCTTGTCACGCATCGTTTCTATTGGCCTTGCAGTGTTGTGGGTTACAGGGATTGGTTTAATTTGGCTGAATCTGGCAGACAAGCCAGAATATCTGACAAACCAAAAACTTTGGGCCAAGATTGCCATCGTTGTTTTGCTCACCATAAATGGTGTGGTGATTCACAACCGCGTTATACCAATGCTAAAACAGAAAATAGGCCAGAGGCTTTTTGATAATGTTGAAATAAATTACATCGCTTTGCTCACGGGCATTGGCGCAATTTCTTTCACGTCTTGGATTACACCATTCATATTGGGCAAAGCCAGCGAGCTGAATTATGTGACGCCAATGTCCACAATTTTGTTATGCTTTGTAGGTGCTTTGATAACTGTGTGGCTCGGCATGTTTACAATCATCACGAGTTTGAGAACCATCCAGTCGGTCATGTTGAACTTAGCCGCCAAAACCGTGCAACCCAGTGAAGCGTGGGAGACGATGGAAACAAGCAACGCCGAATTGGCAACTGTGCTGCATGATTTAGCAGGAGCCATGCAAAGCGCGTTGCAACCAAAGGCAACACATGCAGCACAATCAATAGAAGATAGATCACTCGCTGCATAATTTTAATCGGAATGCATTTTTTCTGTCGTCCCTCACCTGCCACCAGGGAGGGACGATTGTGCAGCTAACGGGAGAGTCTGGCGCATTGGCCTTATCCATGGTGATATGCCCATCCGGAGGAATTCCAACATGAGTTTGATTCAATTGATCTATGCTTCCACGCCGTTTGGATTTGATAATCCGACTTTGAATCAGATTCTCTCAGTGGCGCGGCGCAATAATGCGCGAGATGATATTACGGGGGCGCTGATTTGTCGGGCTGATCTTTATATGCAATTGCTCGAGGGGCCGCGCGCGGCGGTGACAAAAAGTTTTCATAAAATTCTGGGCGATGACCGCCATCTTGATGTGGTGCTGATTGGGTGCCGCGATATTAAAGATCGGATGTTTCCCAAGTGGCATATGAAGGATGATCCGGCGCAATCTTGGATGTGGACACAAGAACAGGTGACGGCCGGTGCCATCGAAAGGGCCTCGGCCGATGATATTCGGGCGGTGTTTGGAAGGCTGTGGAGCGAACAGTAGAGAGCGACTGGCGGATCATTCCAAACCATGCTGATGTAACGCCATGAAACCACTCTCCAACATTAAAATCCTCGATTTCACCCGCGTACTCTCCGGCCCTTATTGCACGGCCATGCTGGCTGATATTGGTGCGGATGTTATCAAGATTGAGCCGCCGCATGGCGATGACTATCGGCATATTGGGCCGTTTCTGGAGGATGGGGCGAGTTCGCTTTTTGAAACCGTCAATCGTGGCAAGCGGTCGCTTGTGTTGGATTTGGCCAATGAAGCTGACCGCGCAGTTGCGCTGAAGCTCGCGGCGCATGCTGATGTGGTGGTGGAAAATTTCAGGCCGGGTGTGGCTGCGAAATTGGGCATGGGATATGAGGCGCTATCTACTATCAACCCCAAACTGATTTACGCTTCAATTTCGGGCTTTGGCCAGACCGGGCCAATGGCGCAGCGGCCCGCTTATGACATCATTGTGCAGGCAATGAGCGGCATCATGTCGGTGACGGGAGAGGCGGACGGGCCGCCCACTTTAATTGGCGAGTCGGTGGCCGATGTTGTCTCTGGCCTCTTTGCATCATGGGCGATTTTGGCGGCGTTGAACCAGCGCCATATTACGAGTGTGGGTCAGCATCTTGATGTCAGCATGCTGAGCAGCATGTTGGCGTTGCAGCCGCTGGTGGCGGCGCGGTTGTTTGCATCAGGCGCTGCACCAAAACGCGTGGGCAACCGTCACCCGATCTCAGCCCCCTTTGGCGCATTCAAAGCGCAAGACGGCATGTTTATGCTGGCGGTATTGAATGATAAATTGATGAAGGCATTGGCCGCTGTGATTGACGCGCCGTTGATTCTGTCTGATCCGCGATTTGCAACAGATGAAGTACGCTTTCAAAATGAAACTGCGTTGCGCGCGCATATTGAAAAATGGTCAGCAGGTTTAAGTGCGCATGAGGCGGTTGAGCTTCTACTGGCCGCTGGTGTGCCCGCTGCTGAAGTGCTGGATGCAAAGCAGGCTAATGCGTTGGTAGGCAATACCGAGCCGCAGGGCCAGCCGGTGAAGTTTTCAGGTGCCAGCAACGCACCGCTTGCGCCAGCACCAAAACTGGATGAACATGGTACATCAATTCGTGAACTTTCCTGGAAAATAAAATGACTCGTTTTAATGCCGAACTGTTCGATAGCTCTGTTGTGGATTCCATTACTGATTTTTGCAAAACCGTGATCGGGCCAGAGGCGCGCAACACCGACCAGCAGTCACGCTCGACCAACTTTCACCGCAAGGCGTTAAGCGAGATGGGCATCATGGGCCTGAACCTGCCCGTCGAATATGGCGGCATGGGGCTGGATGCTTTCACGTTTCTGGAATCGATGGCCACACTTTCTGGCACCTGCGCATCCACGGGATCATTTGTATCGGCGCATTTTCTGGCAAGCGACTCAATCAAATTTGGTGGCAGCGAAGAACAGCGCCAGAAATATTTGCCGCTGCTGGCATCAGGCCAGGCACTCGGGGCATTTGCATTGACGGAACCTACAGCAGGTTCCGATCCTGCATCCATGTTGACCAAGGCCACGCGCGTGGGCGACCATTATCACATCAAAGGCACCAAGCATTTCATCTCCAATGCGGGCTATGCCGATATTTTTGTGATATATGCATCCACTAACCCAAGTGCGGGCGGCAAGGGCATTTCGGCTTTTGTCGTCGAGAAGAAAGACGGCGGCATTACTTTGGGAAAGCCCGAACCCACCATGGGCCTTCGCGGTGCGCATGCGTTTGAATTTTCCGTTGATGTGAAGGTGCCTGCCTCCAACATTCTGGGCGACGAAGGCTCTGGCCTGCGCACCGCGATGAAAACCTTGGATGCGGGCCGCATTGATATTGCCATGTGTTCCGTTGGCATCGCCGAGGCCGCTTATGCCGCAGCACTCGAATGGATGAAGACACGCAAAATGGGCGGCGTGAATATTTCCAGCTATCAGGGCCTGCAATGGATGCTGGCTGATATGGCAACCGATATTGCCGCCGCGCGGGGCTTGTGCCTCAACACCATCCATAAACGCGTGAAGGGCGAGCGTTATTCACTCGAAGCATCTATGGCCAAATTATTTGCTTCTGAAATGGCGGGCCGCGTGACGGACCAAGCGCTGCAAATTCATGGCGGCTATGGTTTTACGCAAAGCTATGATGTGGAACGCTATGTGCGCGATGCCCGCATCATGAGGATTTATGAAGGCACGTCTGAGATTCAACGGAACATTATTTCTAGAGCGTTACTGGCCGATTAAAGTTCGGCGGCGATGGCGTGGGCCGCTGCCAGTGTTGCGATTTCATATTTTGGATTGAGGAAGACGGGCCAGCTCGACATTTTGACAATGACCATCTCATGTGCAAAGTCGATATAGATCCATTGCCCAAACACACCGCGCGCCATGATGTTTCGTGACTTGGGATCTTCGATCCACCATTTGTTGTGATAGGCGCCTTGCGCAAGAGAAATGTTATAGGGCTCTGGAAAAATTTTGTGGTTCCCATTGCGTGTTGTCTCAATCCAGCTTGAAGGCACGATGCCTGCACCACCTGATAAAACCATTTGCCCAAAGCGGCCATAGTCGCGAAGCGTTGCGTTAAATCCGCCATCGGCTATGGCATAGCCTGCGCGGTCCACTGTGAAGCAGCCACTCTCTTCCATGCCAAGTTTTTGCCACAACTCTTCCGAAATAATTTGTGGCAAGCGCTTGCCCGTCACGCGCTCCATGGCAAAAGCCAGCACATCGGTTTCAATCGAACGATATTCAAAGGCTGCACCATGAGGGCGGGCTTTTTCTCTCAGACCCATGATCTGTTCCCATATATGCGACGGCCATTTTAATTTGGGATCGCTGCCTGGTGGAATGGGTTTCCACCCGCAGGCCACATCAAGCTGGCCCATATCGGAATGAGGATCAGTGTAAGTCTCGTCGAACCTAACACCCGTGGTCATATCGAGCACGTGTTGCAAGGTGGCACCTTCCCATCCGGTCTCACGCAATTCCGGCAAATAATGTGTGACCAATTGTTTGGGATCAAGCAGCCCACGCTCCACCAAAACACCAAAGGCCATGCCTGTGACTGACTTTGCAACTGACTGCGAAAGATGCAGCGAACGCGGCGTCATGGTTCCGAAATAGCGCTCATACACAACCGAACCACGTTGCATGACGAGGAAGCCATCGGTGTAGGTTTCATGGAGCAACTCAGTGAGCTGTGTTGACGCACCATCGAGGTTATTCACCTTTAACCCATCGAGGTTTTTTTCAGCTTTTGGCAAAGCATGAACCGGCCCATCGCCACGCCACACTTCAACCGTGGGCACAATTTCGCGCATGTGATGAAACGACCACCGGTTCCACGGCGCGCGGTCCCAGTCCATGGGTGGGATTGGATTTGTGGGCGATGGTGTGGTGTTCATTTTTGGGTGATCCGATGAGGTGTTCGAGTGAATTCTAGATCACTATAGTAACGTCGTCATTCCCGCGAAAGCGGGAATCTGTGTTTTCTTGCATTCAAAACGCAGATGCCGACTTTCGCGGGCATGACGATTTTATTTAAAAAAGAAGCTGACTTACGGTGCCTTTGGCGCAACGGCTGGCGTTTGGCCGGGGTTGGCTTTGTTCAAGGCATCGATCAATGGCTGGGACGCTTCAATGCATTGCTTCATGGGCTCATCACCACAATTGATGCGAAGGCCTTGGCCATTGCCAAGCATCAGGCCAAAGCCCTTGCCCATCATCATTCCACCGTGAGGGCCGCGCAAGCCCTCACCGCCATGCATGCGGTGGCCGTGATGCTTGCGGTTAAACCAACCACCTTCTTGCTGGTCATTATCGGCGGTTTGATCGTCAACAGACAGCGCAGGCTTTGCGACGGGATCAACGGGCGGCGTTGCGGTCTGCGCCAAGGCGGCAGTGCTCAGCATAGCAACGAGGCCAACTCCAACGAGAAAACGTTTCAACATGAAAACTCCTACTTAAAAAACTTGGGATCATGTCCCAGTGCAATCAAGACGCTTCACTGAGGAGTTTCCGTTGAAGGCAAACATTACAAATAAAAAAGCCCCGCTCGGTGAGGAGCGGGGCTTTCAGTAATATAGCAAATTACTTCTTCAAATTTGTCCAAATCTTGTTGTAAATCTCGACCACTTCAGGTGGGCAAGGTGGAACGAATTCTGGAACTGGTGCGCTTGCAGGACGGTTGAGTTCAGGTGAATTCTTGAACGCATCAGGCAACGACGCCAAACCGCCAGTGATACCGTTATCATATCCAGCAAAATCAGAAGCAAGTGCGGCGTTAGCAGGATCCATCATGAAGTTTTGGAAGGCTTTGGCATTATCCATGTTCTTGGCACCTTTGAGCACCGAGACATTGTCCATCCAGCCTTCAATACCTTCTTTGGTGTAAGCAAATGTGGCGCCGGGCATTACTTTGCGAACGCGGTAAGAGTCACCATTCCAATCTTGCGATACAACAACGTCGCCGGATGTCATTTTCGCCAGAACGTCATAGCTGAACGTTTTCCAATTTGGCTTTGCTGCCATCAACACATCGTTGACTTTTTTGAGGTTCGCCTTATCTGCGCCACAGCGCGGAACACCCGCATAACGCTCAGCGGCATGCATCACCGAATTGACGTCATCCAACATGTTGATTTTGCCTTTGAGCTCGTCCGGCGGATCGAACAAAATAGACAGTGAATCAACGGGGCCTTTATACTTGGCAGTATCGATCGAATATGTTGTCATGCCAAACTGCCAAGGAACAGAATAGTTGCGACCTGAATCCCAATAGATATCAACAAATTCCGGCTTCATGTTTTTGAAGT
The DNA here is from genome assembly GCA_964244815.1 of uncultured Aestuariivirga sp. Taxonomy (GTDB): domain Bacteria; phylum Pseudomonadota; class Alphaproteobacteria; order Rhizobiales; family Aestuariivirgaceae; genus Aestuariivirga. Next base: position 50,686 of record CAXTKH010000004.1, read on the forward strand.
TTGGCATTTTGTTGGGTTCGGTTTTTTCCAACATGCCATCATCAATCATGATTTTAACAGTGTAATCAGACGGAACTACGATGTCGTAACCAGAATTGCCGGCGCGCACCTTCGAAAGCATGGTTTCATTCGAGTCGTATTCATCAAGCGTAACCTTGACGTCGAATTCTTTTTCGAATTTCTTGATGAGTTCTGGGTTAGTATAATTTCCCCAGTTATAGATGTGCAATTCGCCTGCAGCCATTGCTGGCCCAGCAACAAATGCAAGAGTTAGAGCCGAACTGGCCCACATCAATAGTTTCTTCATGTATTTTCTCCCTACGTTAAACTTTAGACTATGATTTCCGAGACTTTGATATGATGAAGGAAACGGAAATAAACAATATTGAGACCATCAACAAAATTGTGGAGATGGCATTTATCTCAGGCGTCATCGGCCTTCGAATTTGGTTCCAGATAAAAAGTGGCAAAGTAGTTTGACCGGGCCCTGCCACCAATTGCGTGATTGTAAAATCATCAAATGACACAATAAAGGCAAGCGCCGTTCCTGAGGCAATGCCAGGCATTAGTAACGGAAGTGTGATGCGTTTGAATGCTTGCCACGGCGTTGCATAAAGATCAGCGGCTGCATTTTCCAATGTCAGGTCCATATCTTCAAGCCGCGCTTTAATAGGCATGTAAGCAAATGGGATGCAGAACACCGTGTGGGCAAGTATAATGTTACCGATGCCAAAGTTTATGCCAAAAGCACCTGCAATCAAAGCAAAGAAAGAGAGTGTCGCCACAGCTGTAATGATTTCCGGCACCATCAAAGGCAAATTGATAATCATGAAAGCCCAAGACATGCCCGGCCAAGGCTTCACCCGCGTTGTGCCAATGGCAGCAAGCACGGCCGCGATAGTTGAGAATATCGTTGCTGTAAATGAGATGATCAGTGTGTTCTTGGTGGCTGCATAAAACTCTTTGTTTTGAAATGCAGCGGCATACCAGCTAAGTCCCAAACCTTCGAACTTTGTGATCTGCGTACCGCTGTTGAACGAAAACAGCATCAACACAATGATAGGTGCATAGAGTATAAGCAGGCATATAATTGCAACCGTACCAAAGCCTGCCTGCCGTTTAAGGTCCAGCGTTTTGTTTAAGTCAGCCATGTTTCACTGGCCCCGCTTCATTGCGTGAATAGAAATAAAGCGCCACCAAAACCGCGGCCATCAAAATCAATGCTTGCGCCGAGCCCAAAGGCCAGTTGCGGCCTGATCCAAATTGTTGGGCAATCAAATCACCAATCATCAAATGCCTGCCACCGCCCAAAATGAGCGGCGGAACATAGGCACCAAGTGCTGGAATAAATACCAGCAAACTGCCAGCCACGATACCAGGCTTTGCCAGCGGAATGATGATACGTTTCAAGACCTGCCAGCGCGAGGCATAAAGATCGTAGCCCGCTTCAACCAACCGGAAATCCATTTTTTCCAGACTGGAATAAAGCGGTAAAACCATGAACGGCAGGAATGAATATAGAAGCCCCAATATGATTGCAAAATCAGTATAGAGCATGACAATCGGCTGATCGATGATGTGGAAATAAATCAACGCGTCATTGATCAAACCTTCATCGCGAATGATGAACATGATGGCGACAGTGCGCACCAATAAATTTGACCAGAATGGTATGGTGATCAGCAGCACCCACCAGTTGCGTTGTTCAGGCGGTCTGGTTGCCATGAAATAGGCCGTGGGGAACCCTAGAAGCAAACAAACAATTGTTGTAAACAACGCATAAAAAATGGAACGGCCATAAATGATCAAAAAGTCGGGCGCAAATTGCAGTGTGTCGTCAAAAATATCGCGCTGAAATAGAAAGTTTAAGTAAGCATCGGTTGAAAATTGCCAGACCACGCCACCATTCTGGTACGGCTTGAGGAACGAATAAATACAAATCAAAACCAGCGGCAAAACACCGAACACAAAAACGATGGCCAAGGCCGGTAGTGTGAGAAGCCGTGAACGCTTCGAAACAGCTATATCATTTTCAGCAGCAACCTGAGCCGCTGGTGAGAGAGGAGCATCCATCATCAATCCCTCAAAATCCGCGCGGTGCCTTCATCAATGGAGATGCCGACTGCAGCACCGACCTTATAGGCATTCTGGCCAGAGCCGCCCTCATTCTGCTGGCGCACCATGAAATGCGTACCGTCATCCAGCTTCACATGATAATGCGTGTCGGTTCCGAAATAAACTGCGTTTTCGAGAACACCTTTGATTTGCCCTTGTTTGACGGAACACAGATTTGAATGTTCCGGCCTGACCACAACGGTGACTTTGCCTTGCGATTTCAAGCCATCGTCGGCACTTGCAGCAATCTCTGGGCCGCAATCGAGCTTCACTTTTGAAACGCCCTTCGCGGAACTTTTCACAGCACCACTCAGGAAATTTGTCTCGCCGATAAAGTCCGCCACAAAGCGCACAGCGGGGCGGTCATAAATATCGTGCGGGCTGCCCACCTGCAAAATCTTACCCTTGCTCATCACGGCGATACGGTCACTCATGGTCAAGGCTTCTTCTTGATCATGGGTCACGAAAATAAACGTGATGCCGGTTTCAGTTTGCAGGCGCTTTAACTCAATCTGCATGTCTTTGCGAAGTTTATAATCGAGTGCTGACAGAGGTTCATCAAGCAGCAGAACTTTTGGTTTGGGTGCCAGCGCACGCGCGAGGGCCACACGCTGTTGTTGACCACCAGAAATCTGACTGGTCTTGCGGTCCTTCATCGGCTCCATGCGCACCAGCTTCAACATCTCAGCCACGCGTGCATCAATTTCGGCTTTTGGCTTGCCCTGCATTTCCAAACCAAAGCCAATATTTTGGGCGACCGTCATATGCGGAAACAGCGCATAGCTTTGGAACACAGTGTTGACCGGGCGCTTGTAGGGCGGAAGCACGGCGATATCTTCGCCGTAAAGCATGATCTGACCATCTGTTGGAAAATCAAATCCGGCGATCAAGCGCAGCAGCGTGGTCTTGCCGCAACCTGATGGACCCAGAAGTGTAAAAAATTCATTCTCTTTAATCGAGACCGAAACATTATCCAGGGCGGCAACTGGCGCTTGCCCTGGCGCTTTAAATACGCGACTTGCGCCACGTACATCGATGGCGATTTTTGAATTACTCAATCTCTGCTCTCCGGCATTTCCCCGTTGAGTGCAGCTTAGAGCGCAAATTCCCCTTCTGCCAAGGGGGATTGTAACAATTTTATGAATTAAACCGACATGCCACCATCGATTGTGAAAGTTTGGCCAGTGATGAAAGCCGCCTCATCTGATGATAAATATACCACCAAGCCTGCTATTTCATCAGCCTGAGCCAAACGCCCCATGGGTTGACGCGCGATAAAGGCAGCTTTGGCCTTTTCAAAATCACCCTGCGCTTTCATGCGCTCATGGAGTGATGGCGTTTCTACAGTGCCAGGGCAAATGGCATTCACGCGAATGCCTTTGGTTGTGTAATCTGCTGCTAAAGCTTTGGTTAAACCGATAACAGCTGCTTTACTTGCACCATAAACCAGACGGTTTGGAACACCTTTGATTGAGGAAGCAACTGAGGCCATGTTGACGATGCAGCCTGAGGCTCGCGCCAGCCAACCCGGCATGAATGCGCGGATCATCCGGTAATGCGACTTCACATTCAAATCGAATGAGAAATCCCAATCACTGTCTTCGCATTCCATGATCGTGCCGTGATGAACAAACCCCGAGCAATTGAACAAGATATCTGGCGTTCCGATTTTTGCGGCCACAGCCGCAATAGCATCAGCTTTCAAAACATCGAGTGGTAATACTTCTATGCCTTTATGTTCTGCGGGCAGGGACTTCAACAAATCATGATTTATATCAGTGGCCCAGACTTTTGCACCTTCTTTGGCCATGGCGATTGCTGTCGCGCGTCCAATGCCTTGTGCTGCCGAAGTGATGATTGCTGTCTTGCCGTTCAGTCTGCCGCTCATGTTAAACCTCAATTATTTCAACTGACGTTGTATAGCCGAGCAAGGCAAGCTGTCCATATTGTTTCTGCATTCATAAAAGCGCCACCTGCGGATGCAAGTGGCGCAAATATGTAAGCTTCATGGCCTCAATCAATTTGACCGTCTGATGCTCAAAATCCGTCCACTTGAACTGCTCACAGTTAAACGGAGCCGATCACCATCACGCGAAGCTGTGTAGATATAGTTGCGGCCAGAGCACTTTTGGCTGCGCACTTTGCGATAACCCGAATTACGCAATGACCTGGCAATCGAACTGCACTTGCTCACACGTGGGCGCGAGTAAGAATTATAGCGAGGCGGATATGGGTCGACGTAATAGTTCGGCTCATCATTGTAATAAGGTTCATCGTAATAGCCTGGATCATTATAGGTGTTGTAATAGGGATCCGTTTGGAAGTTAAGGTATACGCCACTATTATTGCGGTTGCGGTTCCAGTCACCACGGTAACCATCCCCGTACCCACGTCCATATCCATTATTATATTGCGGCGGGTTTTGAACGACTGCCGGCGGATTTGGTTGTGGTTGCACGATTACAGGTGGCTGTTGCACAATTGCGGGTGCTCGATCACGTTTGAACGAACCGCCTGGTAAACAATCTTGACTTCGCGCAGTTCGTGAAGAGCCATTATTACAATCATTGTTCTTGCCTCTTTCATTTACTTGCGCAGACACCTGCGCAGACGAAAAAAAAGCGGACGAAACAAGCAAACCTACAGCTAGAATATTTCTCATGATAATTCCTGTCACATTATAATATCGTTACATCCAATGGTGACCAAACGAAGTTATGAATGTGGCCGCAATCAGCGTGACTGACCATCCAACGTAAGCAGCACTTCATAAAGCTCTGGCCGTCTATCTCTGAAAACGCCCCAGCTGCGCCGAAGTTCCCCTATGGCTTCAAAATCAAATTCCGCCACACGAACGCCTTCTTCTGTTCTGTTCATTTCTTGAACTTTTTCGCCTTGATAATCTGCAATAAACGAACGACCATAAAATATGTCACTGCGCCCATCAGGTGCGGTTTCTTTGCCTACGCGGTTGGACGCCATGAGAGGCATGATATTGGCTGCCGCATGCCCGCGCATTGCATTTTGCCAATGGCTGCTGGAATCATAGTTTGGGTTGGGCGGTTCTGATCCAATGGCTGTGGGATAAAGCAGTATTTCCGCCCCCATCAAAGCCATGGCGCGCGCGCATTCAGGAAACCACTGGTCCCAACAAATGCCAAGACCAATGCGGCCAATAGCCGTGTCCCAAACTTTAAAACCCGTATCACCCGGTGAGAAATAAAATTTTTCCTGGTAACCCCGGCCATCAGGAATGTGGCTTTTCCGGTAGATACCTAGTTCAGTTCCGTCTGCATCAACAATCACGGTGGTGTTGTAATGCGCCTGCCCTGCGCGTTCAAAAACACTGACGGGCAAGACCACGCCCAGCTCTCTGGCCAATGTCGCAAAGCGCTTCACGGTTGGATGCTTGTCCAGTTCAATGGCTTGCTTTAAAAATTTGACATGTTGTTCAATGCAAAAATAATCGCCGTCAAAAAGCTCTTGCAGCAGAATGAGCTTTGCACCTTGGGCCGCCGCTTCGCGAACCAGAACCTCAGCCTTATCGCAATTCTTATTCCAGTCATTGTGCGATGCCATTTGCGTAATGGCTACCTTAACATTTCTCATCCTCAGTCCTCTAATCTCGCTATTTCACGTTTAAATGGCAGGCAGTCACCAATATCTGGCTCGTCGAGTTCTTCGGCATATCGGTGTCCCGCATAGGTGGCCCATGCAATTGCGGCGGGCGCATTTGCATCACCAACCACGCGGACAGTTTTAATGCCAGCCGCCGCCCATTCATTCTCACGGGATTTCAATTCGAGATATAATTGATCATTGGGCAGCCTTGATGTGATGAGCGCAACAGCATCGCATGGCACGTCTATTACCCTACCCGTGTAAACACATGAAGCCAGAACTTGGTTTTTTTGTATCTCAGCAAGCCCATGAGTCACGCGGATTTCAACACCAATTTCCAAAAGCCGTTGCTGGATCAATCCTTGTTCCAGCGTATTGAAACTCCATTCCGCAACTTTGGCCGATGGCGTGATGAATGTAACCGTATTGCCGTTCTTTACCAGAAGTTCAGCCAATACGCTGCCCATGTAATAATGGTCGTCATCATAAACCACCACGTGGCCTTTTGGTCTAGCGCCTGCCATTAAATCATCTGGCGAAAAAATCGGCATGTCTGGATCGATTTCAATTGGCAAAAGATTATAGCGGGCAATAGCATCTTTCCGCCAAGTCGCACCGGTCGCAATGCAAATATGCTCGGCGCCAAATTCAAGAATATCCGCAACGCTTAATTTTGAATCACGGTAGACATTCACATTCGTCATCTTATTAATCTGACCAACACGGTAATCACGCACGCGAGCCCAAGCTGAAAGACCCGGTAATTTGCCCTCAAGCGTAACCCGCCCACCAAGTTCCTTTCCAGCCTCCGCAAGCGATACCTCATAACCGCGCAACCCCAACTTATGCGCAGCTGAAAGCCCCGTTGGCCCTGCCCCCACAACCAATACTTTGCTTTCAGTGCCGCGCGGCTTGACCCGTTCAGGGTGCCAACCTTTACGCCATTCTTCCATAAAGCTTGAGTTTTGCGTGCAGCGTGAGAGCGATTGCGTCATGTCGCCTGTCACACAAATATTACAGCCAATACATTCGCGAATATCTTCAACGCGACCTTGGTCAATTTTCTGCGGTAAAAATGGATCAGCTATTGATGGCCGTGCCGCGCCCACAAAATCCATCAAACCTTGCTTAACTTGCCGCACCATTTGGTCAGGTGATGTGAAGCGCCCAACCCCAACCACAGGCTTTGATGTAAGTTGCTTCAAACCACGAATTAAATCTTCTTGCGCCGCCTCAGCCTTAAATCGCGATGTGCCCGAACAAGCCTCCCACGTGCCATGCGCAAAATCCCAAAGATCAGGCAAGTCGGAATGCATGGCAACAACTTCACGTAGCTCTTGATTGGTGAAGCCCTTGGGGCCCGCCATTTCATCGAGCGAGAGACGAACCGCAATTGCACACGTGTCACCAACCTCGTCACGTGCATCCGATAACAACTCCGACATCAGGCGCGCTCGGTTTTTGAGTGAACCTCCATATTCATCCGTACGCTGATTAATGCGCGGAGAAAGAAAATGCTGGATCACACCAAAACCATGGGCACCATACAAACACAAAATATCAAAGCCCGCCTGCTTGGCGCGCCTATAGGCCAGCTTGTGCCAATGCCGCAGGTTTTTGATATCCTGTTTGTCCATGGCGCGGGCCTGCACAGGGTCACTTGTGAAAGTCAGAATTGGCGTGTGTGACGGTGCTAATGGCACTTCGCGCGTATAGAGATTAGGCCCATTGGCCCCGCTATAGGCCAGCTCTATTCCAGCAAGTGCACCATGTGAGTGAATGGCATCGGCCATTTTCGCGAGTGCGGGGACATCAGCATCATCCCAAATGCGAAGTTCAATGAAGGGCGTGATTTCAGATGAATGATGAATTTCAACTTGCTCGGTAAAAATAACGCCCCAGCCGCCTTCGCTTTTGACACGGCGCATTTCTGCGGCAGCTGATGGATCGCGGTAGCCCCCACCATTGCAGTGTGGCACTTGGTAAAAACGGTTTTTAGCCGTCAGCGGGCCAATTTTGACAGGGTCAAACAGAAGATCGTAACGCGCGTCACGCATCTTCAAAACCTTCGAGCACATTGACCGTGTTGATGCCGATGGCTTCAATGGCATAGCCACCTTCCATCACAAACAGCGTGGGCAGTTTTAATTTGGCAATTGCTGCGCCATAGGTTTTGAAATCCTGTGAGCTGAGTTTGAAAAACGAAATGGGATCATCTTTGAATGTGTCCACACCCAATGAAACCACCAATGCATCAGGCTTATATGATTTGATTTTTGCGAAAGCGCTTTTCAGTGCTGTGCTCCAAGTTTCATAATTTGTGCCGGGAGGCATTGGATAATTGAAACTGCACCCTTCGCCCTTGCCGCGTCCCTGTTCATCCTTGTATCCAGAAAAATGCGGAAATGCATCTTCTGGCGCACCGTGCAGCGAGCAAAATAAAACATCGTTGCGCTCATAGAATATATCTTGCGTGCCATTGCCATGATGAAAATCAACATCCAGAATGGCCACGCGTTTCGCGCCTGAATCCAGAAACCCTTGTGCGGCAATGGCGGCATTGTTTAAAAAACAATATCCGCCATAAGCATTGTGATGTGCGTGATGCCCCGGTGGACGACACAGAGCGAACGCCGCGCGTTCGCCCGAAGCAACAATTTTCTGCGCCTTTAACGCAACGGCTGCGGATGACTTAGCAGCCAGCCAGGTGCCTGCCGTGATCGCCGTTTCAGTGCTGATGGCATAAAAGCCAATTTTGCCATCAATGAAGCGCGGCTTTTTCTTGAATAAGCCTGGTACTGGAAAGACAGTTGGCAAAACCTCACCACGAAAACCTGCCTTAATCCAGTCATCCCAAGCGCCTTCCAGAAATTCGAGAAAGCCCTTGTCGTGAATTTTGCGAACGGGTCTCATGTCTAATGTGTCGGGCGCTACAATATCGAACATCTTGCGACGCTTGAGTTCGCGCAGCACATATTCAATGCGCGATGGCCGCTCAAACGGCGTTACAAATTCACCACCATAAATTTCGCCTTGCGCAAAATGTTGGCGGTGATCATCGCTGTAAGTGATTTTCATATCGGCACTCCTGAATGAGCAGAGTGCCAATAAAAAAGCGCCAGAGCAACTCCAGCGCTTTTAAAACATATAGACCAGCCACTAGCTGATGATCGTGAAACTGATCTTGGCAACACCAGCCGCGTTCAAACCAATTATTCTAGCTGCACCCAAACTGAGATCTAGAATGCGACCGGGAATGAATGGTCCCCGGTCATTAACGCGTACAATCACCCATCGGCCATTCAGAAGATTTGTCACTTTCAATTTTGTACCAAACTTCAGTTTGCGGTGGGCACATGTCATGCCCATGGGTTTGAAGTGTTCTCCATTGGCAGTCAAACGGCCAGACTTGTAAAAGGAGGCCCAGCCCGTTGCAGCGTGAACGGGTGCTGCAAACAATCCCAGCGCCAAAATGGCGGGTAATATTAATTTCATGATTAATCCCCTCTATGTTGCGTCGCACCATAGAAGGGTTTGAGGCGAGAATAAGGCAATCTTAAATGGCGGCTTCGACCATAATTTCGACGTCCAGTCCTGGTGCTGCAAGTTTTGACTCAACAGTAGCGCGTGCCGGCGTGTTGCCCTGTGGTACCCACGCATCCCAAGCTTCGTTCATTTGGCCGAATGTTCCAATATCAGTAAGCCAGATATTGGCTTTCAGTAATTTGGTTTTATCAGTGCCAGCTTCTTTCAATGTCGCATCAATCTGCGCCAGAATATCAGCTGTCTGTTCCTTCACAGATTTACCAGCAGCAGCCTCAGCTACAAAACCAGCAAGGCGCGCAACGCCACCATGAACCACACAAGCGCTCATGCGCTTTCCCATACCAATCCGCTTAATCGTCATGTTCTTCTCCTGTTAAGTGGGGCGCTCTTAGCCTGAACTTGCGACCGCATCAATCACCGCCAACAAAGCCAGCGGCAAAACTTCAAAAGCATATAGCGCATGCAAACGCTCGAGCCACTGATGATAATCCCGCCCCCATGGGCCGAGATTGATGCAAGGATATCCAGCAGCTTCAGGCATCGTGAAACCCGAACCCCAGATTGGGGTGTTGGCAGCGACCACTGAAAGATCACCGGATGCTTCGCCAAAGAAACTCATGTCGGATATGCCCGCGAAATAATTGACCGAGCCGATACCAAAAGGCTTCACTGCATTCTCAATGGCGCTGCGCAGTTTCAGATCGCTCATCAAAACCGCTGGGTATGGAATAGAGCCAAAGCCCATTATCACCGTGGGCTTGGCGAGATGAGCGGCCGCAACCATTTCCATCGTCACCAATCTTGATTGCTCTGGAAAATTAAGCGCCGCATCTTGTCTGGCAGCTTTACGGCCAACACGTCTTTCCAATTCGGCATAGCTAATCAAATCAATATCATGGCTAGTCCGTTTTTGTGCACGGTCCACAGCCTGCTTCGCATGAGCCATCACCAATTCAAAAACCTGAGAAGGTGAGCGCTGATGCTGCATCGTGTTCCAATACACAAAAGCTTGCGCGGGCGTGGTGACGTTATAGCCCTGCTTTAAATCCTTCGCGTAAAGCGCGGTCGGCGGTGCAGCGATTTCGCCATCGGTCGTTTCAGATAAATCGGAAGCAAGCTCAAACTCGGTCACTAACTCTGCTGCAACATAAGCAGCATTCACACCGTCTTGAGGATACCCCGCGTGAGTTTGTTTGCCTTGCACAAAAGCTGTGACCAATTGTTTGCCAATGGAGCCGTAGGTAACAACACGGCCCGCAGAGCCATCACCTTGATCTGAAATCGCATCCAAGTTAATGACCAGCTTGATTTCGAGACCATGCTCATCAGCAATTACCTTTAATTGAGGTGCCGCATGCCTGGCACCCGCTGAGCGTTCTTCTTCATCGCTAACGGCGAGAAACAAAATTGAAAGCTCACCTGTGTAAAATTCAGCTGCAGCAATGCCTGCAGCCAAACCCGCTTTCATGTCCAGCAAGCCACGCCCGGGCAAAAAATCACCAGATTCAAAATCTGCCAGAGCCAGTGGATTTTCGTTTGATGTTTTCAATCGTTCAATCAATTCGGGCAGCAGTTTTTCTGATTGAAACGCCAAATCCTGCAAGCGTCCAAAATCTTCAATCGACACAACATCAAAATGCCCGGTTAAAACGATCGTCTTGTGTGATCGCCCCCGCTTCAATGCAAGCACATTGCTCCGTCCAGCAGCATCATTGCTAATGGGGGACGTCCATACTTTATCGAAATTTTTGAGGTATGAAACCAGCTGTTCAGCAAATTGAGCTTCATCGCTTGATCCTGTCACCGACGGCCAGGACGTTAACTTCAGCGCAATTTCTCGCGCCCGTGCCGCAATATCATTCCTCATGCATAAGTCGCATCATGCGCCAACACAGCGTTCAGCAACACTTGCGCACCAGCACCACATTCTTCCAGCGTTGTTGATTCCGCCTCATTATGCGAAATGCCACCGAGGCATGGAACAAAGATCATCGTGGTTGGTGCCACGCGCGCAATATAGGCCGCATCATGCCCTGCACCTGATGCCATGTCGCGCGAACTATATCCCGCTTGCTTTGAACCAATGCGAACACACTCAATCAGCTCCGGTGCAAATTTTACCGCAGGTGATTTCCAGATACACTTTTCTTCAAAGGTTACATTCAGCGCTTCAGCAATCTTTGGAAGCACGTCTCTGAAAGCAGTCTCCATCCTATCGAGAATTTTCTCGTCCGGGTGGCGCAAATCAACCGTGAAAAATACTTCACCGGGAACCACGTTGCGGCTGTTGGGTCTGTTCTCAATCAAGCCAACTGATGCAACACCGGGCAAATGCGATGTGCCAACATCATTGATCGCATCGATCATTCGCGCTGCGGCAAGCAAAGCATTTTTGCGAAGTCCCATCGGCGTTGCACCTGTATGGCTTTCTTGTCCTGTCACGGTCACCTCATACCAGCGCATACCTTGCACACCCGTGACAATACCAATCATTTTCGCTTCAGCTTCAAGGATCGGGCCTTGCTCAATGTGAAGTTCAAACATCGACGAGAACTTGATGGCGCCCGCTTTATGTGGGCCCTTATAGCCAATGCGCTCCAGCTCATCGCCCAGCTTGATGCCTTGGCGGTCTTCACGCGAATAGGCATATTCCGGTGTGAACACGCCTGCATAAACCCCGGAGCATAACATGGCCGGAGCAAAGCGCGAGCCTTCCTCATTCGTCCAATTCACAATCATAATGGGTGCATTGGTTTCATACCCCATATCAACCAGGGTGCGCAACGCCTCCAATGCGCCAAGCACACCCAGCACACCATCAAACTTCCCACCCGTGGGTTGCGTATCCAAATGCGAACCTAGTGCAATGGGGGCGATGTCGTTTCTTTTGCCTGCCCGCGTAGCAAACATATTACCCACTTCATCAACCTCAACGACGCAACCAAGCTTCTCGCATTCAGCCTTAAACCAATCACGCACGCGCTTGTCTTCGTCCGAAACCGTGAGTCGCTTGATACCTCCCTTGGGAGTGCCACCCATCTGAGCCGTTTCCATCAGCGAATCCCAGAGGCGTTGCGGATTGATGGTGAGATTGGTTTGGGGTGTCATGGGTTATGCTTTCAAAATATCAGTTTGGCTAAAGTCATGCCCTTTGAACAGCAGAGGCAGTTTTAAATGTTTTGCACAAGCATAAGTATAACAATCGCCCATATTTAGTCGAGCGGGATGGTTTCCTTTACCAAAACGCGTAAATGCCTCAAGCGCGAGTTCAGATAGATCCTGACCAATATCAATGCACTTAATACCGTTCAACTCCACAAACGCGTTGACCTCGTGCAAGGCCTCGGCGCGTGATTTTTGTTTTATGCGCAGTAATGCAAGAACAGTTTCATAGATAACGATTCCAGAAACATGTCTACGCTTGCTAGCCCGCAATTTATGTCGCAACTCTTCTGCATCAGCCTCGTTCGCCATTATTCCAGTCAGCGCTGAAGCATCAATAAACATTTAGTCTTCGTACAAACTGTCAAAAAATGCTTTGTCTGCTTTAAGACCGGTATCGGGCCACGATGCAACCTTTGCAATAATCGCATCAATTGCCTTTTCATTGACCTCGTTTTTTTCACGTTCCAACTCTGCTTCAACAGCGCTGCGGATAGCCTCTGTCAAAGTTATGCCTTTTAACTTCGCAAGCTTGCGCACTGCCTTGTCAGTCGCGGGATCCTTAACATAAAATGTCATGTCATACTCGGGTATATACTAATTTTGAAATAGTATATACCACTTCACGCCATAATCAATAGCTTCATTTTTTCGCATGCGGCGCATAAAGCGCCATATCAGATGCGCCCAGACGCTCCGAAGCAGAGTTGAATTGGTGCCAATAAGGGTAAATCAGTGGCAGCGCACTCACCTCTTCCAGCGTCTTCAAATCATCAGCTGTCAATTTGAGCGATGCAGCTGCAAGATTATCTTTCAATTGCACTTCATTGCGCGCACCTACGATAATTGAAGCAACACCGGGGCGCGTGGCCAACCAAGCGAGAGCCACTTGAGCCGCAGAAACGCCATGCGCTTTGCCGATAGCAATAAGCGTATCAATAATTTTATAAAGCCGCTCTTCATCACGGATCGGTGGTTCGGACCAACCCGAAAGATGGCGAGAAATGTCTGGTTTTTGCGTGCGCGTAAATTTGCCCGACAGTAAACCGCCAGCAATCGGGCTCCAGATCTGAACGCCCACACCTTGGTCAACGGCAATCGGCAGCAGCTCATATTCGGCTTCACGGGCTTCAATTGTATAGTGAATTTGCTGCACCACAAATTTTTGGAAATTGTGCCGATCGGCCGCCATCATACATTTCATGATGTGCCAACCGGAAAAATTAGAGCAGCCCACATAACGCACCTTGCCCTGTTTCACCAGCGTATCAAGCGCTTCCATGATCTCTGCAACTGGCGTCATGCCGTCCCATTCATGCAGGAAATAAAGATCAAGGTGATCACGGCCTAAACGCTTCAAACTGGCTTCTGCTTCATGAATAATGTGAAAGCGTGAAAGTCCTTGCTCATTGGGCCCCTTGCCCATCGCAAAGCGCACCTTGGTGCCCACCATTAACTGGTCCGAGCGACCTTTAAGAATTGCACCCAGCGCTTCTTCAGATTTTCCAGTGGTGTAGGCATTCGACGTGTCGAGCAAGTTCACACCATGATCGACCGCCATATCGACCAGCGCCTTGGATTCTTTGATGCTCAGGCTGCCCGCCATGCCGAAGAAACCTTCTCCAGAAAAATTCATCGTGCCCAAGCTGTGCAACGAAACTTTAAGACCCGAACGGCCGAGTTGACGATATTCCATGTGCTTACTCTCCAATTTTGGACAGAATAGAACACCAGTTGGCCTTGGATGCAACAACCCTCTTTCTTAATTCAAAAACCTTCGCTAGCTTTCGCAAATCAGGAAAAATCGGGGACCACGATGAACGCTCACACGCCTCAAACCAAAACTGTCGTCAATTCATGGAATGAGTGGGATCCACTGAAACACGTGATCGTGGGCGTGGCTGATGGCTGCTGTATTCCAAATTCTGAACCAGCCCTTGATGCCAAGGTGCCTGAAGATTCAGACATGAAGGGCATGTGGGGGCCGCGCCCGCAACACACGGTTGATGCGGCTAATGAACAACTTAACTACTTTGCTGACATTATGCGAAAGCGTGGCATCCGTGTTGATCGCCCTACGCCTCTGAATTTCAATCAGCCTATTTCAACACCTGATTGGAAAGCCGACTCGATGTTCGGCACCATGCCACCACGCGATGTGCTGCTGACCGTTGGCAATGAAATTCTTGAAGCCACCATGAGCTATCGCTGCCGGTTCTTCGAATATCTGTGCTACCGCCCACTGGTGCAGCAATATTACAACGAAGACCCAAACATGCGCCATGAGTCAGCGCCCAAACCTCGTTTGACCGACCGCGATTATCACCCTGATTATCTGTCTGAAAAAATCGGTGATCAACAACGCTTGAAATGGGCTGCTGAAAAATTCTTTGTGACGACAGAAGAAGAGCCGCTGTTTGATGCCGCCGACGTTTTGCGCTTTGGCAAAGATTTGATAGTGCAGCATGGTTTCACAACAAATCTCAAGGGCATCAATTGGCTGCAACGCCACTATCCTGATCACCGTGTGCATGCCGTTAATTTCCCGGGCGACCCCTACCCCATTCATATCGATGCCACTTTCACACCGTTGCGACCAGGCTTGATCATCAACAACCCCGTGCGCCGCCTACCCGAAGAACAGCGCAAGCTGTTCCACAAAAATGGCTGGGAGATTATTGATGCAGCGCAGCCCGCGCATAACCAGCCGCCGCCGCTTTGCTACTCATCGGTTTGGTTATCCATGAACGTGCTGATGCTGGATGCAAAAACAGTGTGCTGTGAAGCCAGTGAAGTTTATCAGATGGACCAATTTGATAAGCTGGGCTTTGAAGTGATCCCCATTCCGTTCCGCGATGCTTATCCATTTGGCGGCGCACTTCATTGCGCCACTGCGGATGTTTACCGCGAAGGCAAATGCGAAGATTATTTCCCGAAGCAGTAAGTCGATTTAATCCAGCGCCACATAGTCAATCTCGGTAAATGCTGCCACTTCCGGAATCCAGCGTCCTTGCACAAATGCAACATGATCTGGATGAGTGTTGTAGCCATCATAAGCGGCCTGGTTTGCAAACTCCATCGACACTCCAAATTTGAATTCAGATTTGGGGCTCACCTGCCGCAGTACCTCGAATTTATCAACACCCTTGATTAACTTGAGTTTACCAAGCGCATTCAGAAAATCTTTCTCAGCCGCAGAATCGGCTTCATGTTTCAAACGAAAAACAGCCGTGTGACGGATCATGTGCAAACTCCTCAAGCATCCCAATCAACCACACAAATCCCGTCCACGCCACCCTCGGTGATACCAACAATCATGGCGCCAACAGCTTGGTGATCTGGATGCGGCAGATAAGCATCGCGCGCGGTGGCATTAATGAAATCAACCGTAAACCCATGCGTGTGCCCGCGCTGCAAACCTTCAGGGCTGTTATCGCGGCCCGTTGAAATCGAGATGATACCCGGAATTTTGGTTTGCAAATTTTTCAACGCAGAAAAAACTTGCGCAACAGCCGTGGCCTCAACACCGGACTTCAATTTGAATAACACAGCATGGCGGACCATTTGTTTTCCTCTAGAATATCTTCAAGTTGAATGTTCAATTTGCACATGACAAGTCCTCATGTTGCTCATTGGTCCATATAACCTAGTTATTGTTCCCAGCTGTACATATTACAAAGCTTTCACGAATAATACCACGAGGGAACTAAAGTACAGCACATTCGTTGCCTCCGACATATCATTAGGAAGCATTACCATGAAATCCATTTTTTTCGCCGCAACGTTCATCAGCAGTCTCTTGATTTCGGGTGCCCAAGCCGCCCCAACCCGGTTCTTGAACAATCTTTCAGGCAGCTGGGCAGGATCAGGCAATGCCTATGTTGCCAAATATGGTGACGTTTCAGCCACCTGCCGCGTGGCAATTGCCGGATCAGACACCAAAGTTGCGATGGATGGCAGCTGCGGCGTATTCTTATTCCGCCAAGCTCTAGGTCTTTCGTTGAAAAATGTCGGTGGAAACAAATACATCGGCACTTATTCCGGCTCTAGAACCGGCCCTGCCAGACTTGAAGGACAATTGCGCGGCAACCGCTTGGTCATGAACATCACATGGGGAGGCTTAGTCAACGGCGACCGCAACGCCCAAATGGTGCTTGAACGCATCAGCGAAAACGCATTCGCTCAGACGGTGACTGACCGTGTGAATGGAGTGACCCGCAATACTTCAAGGTTTACGTTCCGGCGGCGGTAAATGACAGAGGGTGCATTGATGTGCACTGCCATCGCAGCAGTGATTTGCACTGTTACCGCAACCCAACGATCCTTAACACCGTCACCCCGTCGAAGGACGGGGTTGGGCTTTGGGCTCAACCAAAGTTACAATTGCGTCGATCTCGTCGTGCAAATCTCGCCAATTCGGATTCAACTCTTCAATAATTCGAAACTTCCAAGCGCGGTGCCAACGCTTCAACAATTTCTCGCGAGCGATGGCATCTTCCATCCCATGATGATGTTCATACCAAACCAGCTTGTCCAAATCGCGATCCGCCGTGAAGCCATCAAAGCCATAGATCACTCGTGGCACCCACATACATCGTGCCGCGATGAAGTTTTGCCATGACATAAACTGCGGGCTGCTTTTCTGGGCGTTGCGACATGCTATTTATGCTCTAACATTTTCGTTCATGAGACAACCAAAATCTCACCATCCGAGTACCCTAGCCCCGTAATTCCCACCCCCCAACCGTCATCCCGTCGAAGGACGCTATCGTATTCACACATCTTTTTCAGCGGAATCTGAAAATCAATAGAAGCTCTATTTTCTCCATATAAACCGTCACCCCTGCGAAGGCAGGGGTCCAGCTTTATTCAATTCGGAAACATAAATAAGCTGGATCCCTGCCTTCGCAGGGATGACGGAATTAATGATTTAAATCAGATGTTTAGTTAGATAAAAAATTGCATTTAAAAACAGCACCCAAATCACGAAAAAGATGTGTGAATATGATAGCGTCGAAGGACGGGATCGGGCTTACTCTCCGCAATACAACGGAAAAAAGCCCAACCCCGTCCTTCGACGTGGTGACGGAATGGTGAGTGGTTTGGCAGGTCCGGCAGTTGAAAGCAGCTATGCTGGCTTGCGGGATTTAAGGTATATGCGCAACAAAAA
The DNA here is from genome assembly GCA_964244815.1 of uncultured Aestuariivirga sp. Lineage (GTDB taxonomy): Bacteria > Pseudomonadota > Alphaproteobacteria > Rhizobiales > Aestuariivirgaceae > Aestuariivirga. The sequence continues at coordinate 68,300 of CAXTKH010000004.1, forward strand.
CACAGCTACAACCAATGCACCAATTATCAGTTCCAGCAGAACGCGACCGGCACTTCCGTATCCAGCAAGATAGGCGAATGATGGCGAGAGTAAAAGTGGACCTGCACAGCAAACGACAAGTTTTACAAATGGTTCTGACTTTAATTTTTCGGTGATCCAAGCGAGGATAACAATAAATACGACTCACGTAATACGATTCCAACCAATTCTGCCATTGCTCGCTCCTCCACCGATTTGAATAACTTCGAACTCCTCAAGGCGTCACCTCAATCCGCTTCACCCCCTTCGGCTGCGTCACGCCTTTCCAAATCGCATTGGCTTGATGAACAGGCGCATTTGGTTTCCTCTGGATGAAGTCGCCGTCGCCCGCCTTGGCGCGCATGTCGCCTTGGTCCCAAGCGATCTTGCCGCGCGAGATCACGGTCTTTGGGGCGCCGTTGCACACATAACCTTCGAACACATTATATTCGACACGGCTGATTTGCTTTTTGGCGGTGATCGTTTTCGTGGCCTTCGGATCCCAAACAACAATATCCGCATCGCTGCCCACGCGCACGGCACCCTTCTTGGGATACATGTTCAAAATGCGCGCTATATTTGTTGATGTAGCCGCAACAAATTCTTCCTTCGTCAGACGGCCACTGTTTACGCCCGCATTCCACAACACCGGCAGCCGGTCTTCCAAGCCACCCGTACCATTTGGAATTTGCGTGAAGTTTTTGAGGCCCATCTGCTTTTGCTTCAGCGTGAAGGCGCAATGGTCTGTCGCAACCACTGAAAGCGTGCCCGATTGCAAACCAGCCCACAAAGAATCCTGATGTTTCTTGTTGCGGAACGGCGGGCTCATCACGCGTGTCGCCGCATGGTTCCAATCCTTGTTTTGATATTCAGAATCATCCAGCACCAAATATTGTACCAACGGCTCACCATAAACCCGTTGCCCCGCCTGCTTGGCGCGCCGGATGGCGTCATGGGTTTGTTCGCAAGACACATGCACAATATAAACCGGGCAGCCCGCCATATCAGCAATCATGATGGCACGGTTTGCGGCCTCGCCCTCCACTTCAGGTGGACGCGAATAGGAATGGCCTTCAGGGCCGGTCACACCACGTGCCAACAGATCAGCCTGCAAACGCGCAACCACATCACCATTTTCCGCATGCACCAAAGGCAACGCGCCAAGCTCGGCGCAGCGCTTGAATGAGTTATACAACTCATCATCATTCACCATGAGTGCGCCTTTATAGGCCATGAAATGTTTGAAGGTGTTGATGCCGTAGGTCTTCACCACTGTTTCCATTTCATCATGGATCATGGGCGACCATTGCGTGACCGCCATGTGCAGCGAATAATCCGATGCCGCCTTTTCACCCTTATGCCGCCAAGCTTGATAAGCCTTGAGCATGGATTCGCCCGGTGCCGGAAGGCAGAAATCAACCACCATCGTTGTGCCGCCAGACAATGCCGCTTGCGTGCCAGATTCAAAATCATCCGCCGTCACCGTGCCCATGAAAGGCATTTCCAAATGCGTGTGCGGATCAATACCGCCCGGCATTACATAACAACCACCCGCATCAATGATGGTATCCCCCATCAACTTATCGCCAATGGCTACAATCTTTCCGTCTTGAATCAAAACATCGGTGCGCTCTGAAAGATCGTGATTAACAACAGTGCCGCCGCGAATAAGTGTTGATGAAGATGTTTGCATGAATACATTTCCCTATTCTATAATTTGTTCAAATTGATCAGTTCTCAACGAGTTTTATTTTAAGGCTGTGCGTCTATTCAACGTGAGGAATCCAACTTCAACTTGACCGGCTCAGTTTTAGTATAGATTATTCGCCAGCGCAGAAACGGTTTTTCTATCAGATTGTATGTCACCCAGAAAATTGGCAACAGACTAACAAAAACCAAACATCCCATTAAAATACTGCAATAGATATTATCGCCACTATAGACGAATTTATCAATCAGGCTGTTAGCTCGCGCATAGAAGAATGCGTGCAGAAGGTAAGCTGAATATGACAAAGTTCCAGGAATTGCCAAAGCTCGACTGACATTATCTGGAATTTTAACGTCAAGTTTTTCATACCACATTATCATCAAACCAAAATACAGTCCTTCTATTGTTTGCAGCATGATCCAGACAGGTCTCGCAGTAGAATTTTCCGCAATGTTGAAAAATGTTCCCTGTTCAACCAACGGCATATAAAACAGACCCATCAACACACTGGTCAGCAGCATGAGTGACGACTTTATTTTTATATTATGAAAAACTGAATGCAAAGAAATGCCAATCACGAACTGATCGAGCCTGCCTATAATGGTAAAATAAGCAAGTGATCCAATGTTTGCGCCCGAAAAATATATAACAACCCGGATTGCAATCATAACTGCAATAATAAAAAATAAATTGAGTTTGTTTTGCCCATTAAAATATAAAAGGAGAGGCAGGACCAGATAGAAATGAAGCTCTACAGCAATTGACCACCCCCCATTTGGCCAGCTCGGCGCTACAAAACCCTTGAGCAACGCTATCTCATAGTCAGAGAGATTTTCACCTTTTCGAAATTTCTGTATCGCAACGAGCGCAGCGACAAATATCAACAATGGGAAAAGGCGTAAAATTCTGTTCCAAAGAAAGGCCACGTAATCAATTTTCCGACCCGACAGTAACTTGGCAAAGAGATAGCCACTGAGCACCATAAAGAGCGACACACCCAAATGACCTCGTTCAAAAGGCATGAAGAGCGGGTCGGGCAAAAAAGTTTGGGAAATGTTCTTATTAAAATAAATATAGTGCCACAAGAAAACAAGTAAGGCTGCAAATCCTCGCAAGTGATCTAATCTTTCAAAATAAAGACCCTCGCTTGATTTCATGGTGAAATGTTCCTGCCTGAACAGCCCCCACTATGTAATCAAAAATTGGAGGGAGCAAGATAAAAACTCCCTCCAATTGTGACGTCATTTCATCATCATCGCAGCTTTGGTCACCACATCTGTCCATGCACCTTCTGGCTTCTTCGTTATCACCGGATCAGAACCACCCGATAAAAGTGTGGCCACGGTGCGATCAGCAGCAGCGGTATCGAGCACCCCGTCAGAGCCATCAACCAGCTTGTTCACTTCATCAACCATTGTTGTTTGATGTGCTTCGGTTTGAGAGCCGGAAGCATCATTTTCCAAAACGGTCTTAACAGCGCCTGCTGGATCCTTGGCCATATCAGCCCAGCCCATCATCGAGGCTTTGACGAACTTCGCCATGGTCTCAACAAATTTTGGATCCTTCAGTTTGTCTTCTGAAACATAAAGACCATCTTCAAGTGTAGCTACACCTTGATCTTCATATTTGAACACAACCAGATCTTCAGCTTTCACGCCAGCTTCAAGCACTTGGTGATATTCATTGTAGGTCATGGTTGAAATGCAATCGGCTTGCTTTTGCAACAATGGATCAACGTTAAAGCCTTGCTTCAGAACCTTGATGTCTGAATCAGTTTTAAGACCAAGCTTCGCCATCCATGCGAGGAACGGATATTCATTACCGTAGAACCACACGCCAAGTGTTTTGCCTTTGAAATCGGCAGGTGCTGCAATGCCGGTTTCTTTGCGGCATGTGAGCATCAATCCAGAATGCTTGAACGGCTGCGCAATGTTGACAAGCTTGTTGCCCTTTTCGCGTGCGGCCAAAGCAGCGGGCATCCAGTCAACGATAACGTCAGCGCCACCGCCAGCTATGATTTGCTCAGGCGCAATGTCTGGGCCACCTGGCTTGATCTCAACTTCGAGGCCAGCGGCTTTATAATAGCCCTTGGCTTGTGCCACATAGTAACCGGCAAACTGGGCTTGCGTCACCCACTTGAGTTGCAGAACAACTTTTTCAGCATGGGCTGAAACTGTGAGTGCTGCCAAAGCGGCGGCAGTTAAAAGATATTTCTTCATAAGCTTCCCTTCTCCTTCTTCTTTCTCAATACGCCATCTTACTTTCTGTAAGACGGATGCCAGAATGTCACCACACGTTCTGACAACGTGAGAAGACCATAAAATGTTGAGCCTGTAATGGCGGCCATTAAAATTTCGGCCCACACCATATCTAGGCTTAAGCGCCCCACCTCTGTCGACATGCGAAACCCCATGCCGACAATTGGCGTGCCAAAGAATTCAGCTACAATTGCGCCAATCATCGCCAATGTCGAATTGATTTTGAGTGCATTAAAAATAAATGGCATGGCGGCAGGCAAGCGGAGTTTCAACAGTGTTGTGAACCAGTCTGCGCCATAGGATTTCATCAAGTCTCGCTCCATATGGCCAGAAGCGTTAAGGCCAGCCAAAGTATTTATCAGCATCGGAAAGAACGTCATCACCACAACCATGGCGGCTTTCGACGGCCAGTCAAACCCGAACCACATGACCAGAATGGGTGCCACACCTACGATTGGAAGGGCTGCAACGAGATTGCCCAACGGCAAGAGACCGCGCCGCAAAAAATCATTTCGGTCGCACAAAAGTGCAACCAGAAAACCAGAGCCGCAACCCATCAACCATCCGGGAATGACAGCGCGCAAAATTGTCTGCACAAAATCAGCACCTAGAATAGGAAGTGAGGAAGCGAATTTTGTTCCGATCTCTGATGGAGACGGCAACAAAACGATTTGGATTTGCGAAACCCAAACATAGAGTTCCCAGCTTGCAATAATCCCAATTCCGAAAATTGCTGGCACGACGAATCTGCTCAGGGTGCCTGGGAGATACAAATCAAATATCCAGCTCAATGCCCAAGTTGCAATCCACGTCGCAGCAACAAACAGCAGCGAGATAAACCAATCCATGCCCGTGAAAGGGTTGGCTCCACTGAAGCTGAATGACAAAATCGCTGTAGCAGCAACTGCCACTAAAAATATGAGGAAAGCGCGAATCATATTTTCACACCCATGCGCTTCCAACTCATGCGTTCAAATGCACCCAGCATCCAAACCAAAGCAGCAGCAGCAATGGCCGCTACAAACAAGGCAGCCCAAATTTGCAATGTCTGCCCATAATATGACCCTTGCAACAACCGCGCCCCAATGCCTGATACGGCTCCTGTCGGAAGCTCTGCTACTATGGCACCCGTGAGAGCAATCGCCACAGAAACTTTAAGCGAAGCAAACAAGAATGGCAGGGCTGCGGGAAATCTCAACTTCCATAAAATTTGGGATGCACTGGCATTATAAGTGTGCATCAAATCAAGCTGCAATTTATCAGGCGAACGAAGCCCCTTCACCATACCAATGGCAACGGGAAAGAAGCAGAGATAAGTCGAGATTGAAGCTTTGGTGAAAATATTAGGCAACCCCGTTTTGCCGAGCACCACGATCAGCATCGGCGCTATCGCCAAAATCGGAATCGTTTGCGAAGCAATAATCCAAGGCATCAAACTTTTCTCGAGCGAGCCAACATGCACAATGCCGATAGCCAATGTGATGCCGAGCAAGGTGCCGAGCACAAAGCCAACAAGCGTGGATGAAAGCGTGATCCACAAATGATAGACCAGTGACTTCACTTTCCATGGTGCAACCATGAAAACCGATTTCCAGATTTCTTGCGCCACCTGGTGAGGTGCAGGCAAAACCGGGCGATCATGGTTCCATGAGAATGCAAGTGTATTCCAAAGCCCACCACCTGCCGCTTCTATTTTGGGTTGAACGACCACGGCATTCATGGGGATCGCCAAAAGGTACCAAAGGATGAGGATTGCGAGGCAGACAGTGGCGAGAGGCATTAACCCGCTCGTCCTCTCCCGCGTGCGGGAGAGGAAAGGGGCCCGTCCTGCGGAGCGAAGTGGAGCTGGATGGGATAGGTGAGGGGTCTTCACATCGAACTCCCCCTCACCTACCCCATCTTCGCGAAGACGCTTCAGCGGGTCCCCTTCCTCTCCCGCAGGCGGCAGAGGACGTTTTCCATCAATCCTCATAAGAATGCCCCGCTTTCAATCCCTCACGCACACGGTGCGCGATTCTCAGAAACTCTGGCGTCTCACGAATGTCTAATGTGCGTTTGCGAGGCAACCCCGTTTCAATCACATCAATAATGCGGCCAGGCCTTGGACTCATCACCACAATTTTAGTTGATAAGAACACAGCCTCTGGAATGGAATGAGTCACAAACACCACAGTCTTTTGCGTGCGGTCCCATAAATCCAAAAGCTGTTGATTGAGTTTATCGCGCACAATTTCGTCAAGTGCGCCAAACGGCTCGTCCATCAATAAAAGTTTTGGATCAAACGCCAGAGCGCGCGCAATTGAAACGCGCTGCTGCATGCCGCCAGATAGTTGCCATGGAAATTTCTTCTCGAAACCCGTGAGGTTCACAAGATCGAGATTGCGCTGTACTCGCGCGGCTTGATCATCAAGCCCCATAATTTCCAGTGGCAAGCCTACATTGGCCTCGACCGTGCGCCATGGATAAAGCGCGGGTGCTTGAAACACATACCCATAAGCCCGCGCCAATCTCGCATTCTCTGGTGTCATTCCGTTTACGTTAAGCGTGCCACTCGATGATTTTTCAAGATCAGCAATCGCCCGCAATAACGTGGTTTTCCCGCAACCTGACGGGCCAATGAAAGATACAAACTCGCCCTCTGCAACATCGAGATTGATTTTAGACAATGCAAAAACCGGCCCGTCATTTGTTTGAAAGGTAAGATCGAGATCACGCGCTGTGATGACGTTAACCGCCATTTTTTTGCCGCCCTATAATTGGTTAAAATCAGAGGCTAACGGGTCTTAACCCATTGAGCAACAATGAACAGAATTGGCCTTGTGCAAAACGCCACAATCATTTCTCGAAACTTTGGGCAATTACAGTGCGCTCGTGAAAACATGGATAATTTTAAAAAAACTCGCAGAACCATCAAACTTGATTGACTTACTCGCGAAACAGCGCATTTTTCGCATTCGCGCAGAATCCAGGATAGCAATTTTGGTTTTATGCACGCAATGTTCGCAACTCATTCGTTAATGTATAGCTGAAATCTTAACAACTTCATCAACCACGAATTCACGCACTCTGCCTATCCTTCGCCACATTATTGCGTAACAGAGCGTCTGCGGTCGGCGCTCAAAATGTGGTGGAACTGCGTATGCCTGCTGTCTGGACCCAAGCTCAAATTACAAATAATCTTCTGCGCAGTGGCTCATTCTGGTCGGGTTCAACAATCACTTACGGTTTTCCGACAACGGTGCCAAGCTGGGCATCTGGAACTGAAAGCACTGGCTTTTCAACTCTGTCAGTAGCCCAGAAAGCCGCAGCAACACTCGCGATTGGCATGTGGGATGATTTGATCGCACCGGGTCTTGTGCAAACAACCGCAAGCCCACAGATAACGGTGCAGAATGGTTATGATGTTTCCAACAGCTATTATGCCTATTCGTACTTTCCAGGCGCTCAACAATATGGTGCGGGCGCAATATTTTTAAACAACCATTATGGCAGCACATCTGGAACCAACGATTTGGTCACGCCTAAAATCGGCAATTGGGGCTTCCTCACTTACCTTCATGAATTGGGCCACGCCTTCGGGCTTGAGCATCCTGGTGAATACAATGGTGGCAGCCCTACCTATGCACTAAATGCATTATACACCCATGACTCACTCGAATATTCTGTAATGTCCTACTTCGGCGCAAGCAACACTGGCGCAGACTGGCAAGCTTCAGACGGCAAGTTTTACTATCCACAAACTCTAATGATCGACGACGTGGCGGCCATCCAGCAAAAATATGGTGCAGATTTAGCGACAAGAGCAGGCGACACTGTTTATGGTTTTCACAGCAATATCACGGGTGCCAGCGCTGCAATCTACGACTTCACACAAAATAGCCACCCGATCATGACCCTCTGGGACGGATCAGGCAACGACACGCTTGATCTTTCTGGCTTCGCAACAAATTCACGCATTGATTTGCGAGCCGGAACATCAAGCGATGCTGATGCGATGACCAACAACATCTGGATTGCCTATAACTGCAACATTGAAAATGCAGTGGGCGGCGCAGGCAACGATGTGATAACCGGCAACGCTTTGAATAATATTCTGAATGGCGGAACAGGCAACGACACATTGATTGGCGGCGCGGGCGCAGATACTATTTTGGGTGGCATAGGCTCTGATACTGCAGTCTACGCTAGTCTGCTGTCAGCTTACAGCTTTGCTTATGAAGCGATCAATGATTTGCTCCACATCACCGGCGGTGCAGATGGTTCCGACTCTGTTTCAGGAGTTGAAAATTTCAACTTTTCCGACGGTGCCAGAACCCTCGCACAGCTTGTAGCGCTTGCAGGCGGCGCACCGCTGCCTCCACCACCACCCGCTCCCGTAACAGCGTCAATTTCTGCTATCACAAGTTCCGCTGCAGAAGGATCGAGTGGCACAACAACTTTCTCTTTTGCTATAACCTTGAGCGGTTCGCATGCGGCCAACGAAACTGTGAATTATTCAATTGCTGGCACTGGCGTTAACGCCACCAACGCAGCTGATTTCGCAAGCCCGTTAACCGGAACTGTTACAATTGCAGCAGGTTCCACCACCGCAATCATAAACATACTGGTTGCTGGCGACGCAGCATATGAACAAAACGAAACATTTGCTGTCACACTCTCGTCGCCGACCACTGGTTTAATTCTTGGCACAACAACAGCAACTGCTACGATACTTAATGATGATCTTGCACCAATCGCAACAATCAATGGTACAGCAGCAAACAACAACCTTGTTGGCACAAATAGCGCCGAGAGAATCAACGGCTTTGCTGGCGCAGATACGATTTACGCTTACGCCGGAAATGACGTGATCAATGCTGGCGTAGGCAATGACAGAATTTACGGCGGTGCTGGATCTGATACATTCCGTTTCACTGATCTTCATTTCGGCAAAGACCTGATTATGGATTATCAAGATGGCGTTGATATCCTGTCATTTGCTGCAAATGTTGCAAAAACGAGTGCTGAATTCGGTGTGGTCGGCAACGGCACAACTCATGTCACACTCGTGCATGGAATTGACACGATAAATCTTTATTCAACCTCTGCAATCAAGATTGACTTCCACGACTTTCAATTTGTTTGATATTTAATCTGCCAGCTTGGAACTGCGGGCCTTCAAGCTGGCGATTAATGTCTTCAACATTTCAGCTTTGCCGCGCCTTGTAACTAAAACCGCATCGTCCACCGTCACGACGAACAAGTCATCGACGCCAACCAATGCGGTAAAACGCCCCGGCGCATTGACCAGATTATTGCTCCCATCAAGAACAAAACTCTCGCCAACGAGAGCATTCCCGAATTCGTCCTTTGACAGCGTGTCATACACGGCATCCCAGGACCCAATATCATTCCAGCTATATTGCACCGGAAAAACCGCGGCATGTTCGGTTTTTTCCATTACGCCATAGTCCACTGATGTTTGCGGCGACTTTGCAAACTCTTCTTCATCCAAACGGATAAAATCTGCATCAATCCGACCTTTTTGAAGTGCCTGCTCCATGGCCGATAAAATCAGCGGCGCAAATTTCCGTAACTCTTCAACAAATGTTGCCGCCCGAAAAAGAAAATTTCCGCTGTTCCAATAATATCCATCACGCACATATTCCACGGCGGTTTCCAAATTGGGTTTTTCAACAAACTGCGCAATTTTAAAAGCACCACCCTCACGCAATTGTTTGCCAGGCTTGATATACCCAAATCCTGTAGCAGGCGTTGCCGGCGCAATCCCAAATGTGGTCAAAAATCCAGCTTGCGCATCGATAGAAGCTTCAGCAACGGCAGCATCAAATTTTTCTTGTTCCGAAATAATGTGATCAGCCGACAGCACCAAAACCAATGCATCAGACGAACGCTTGAGCGCCACCAAACATCCCGCAGCTATGGCCGCACATGAATCCCTGCGCATGGGTTCCAGAACAATATCAGCCTGCAATCCAATTTCCAACAAATCTTCAGCAACCAGAAACCTCTGGCTTTCACCAGAAACAACAATCGGACGCGGATCAAAGATATCGCCTTTGCACCGCAGTACAGTGTTTTGAAAAAGCGTGCGTTCAGAACCAAATTTCAAAAACTGTTTAGGCCTGGCACCGCGCGACAATGGCCATAGCCTGGAACCTGCACCGCCACTTAAAACTACCGGAATGATCAAAGGCTGCTTCATGTTTAAACTTTTTGGTTGAACGCGCCAACTGCAGGAAATTTTGCAAGCAGCGACTCGATGTATCTGAAGATTTCCTTCATGTGTGATTCCGAAGAAACACTTTCACACACCACAACCAGCTCTGGTTTGTTGGAAGATGCCCGCACCAAACCAAAACTTCCATCAGCAAATTCAAAACGAATACCGTTCACAGTATTGACAGATGCAATAGCTTGCCCTGCAATTTGTAAACCTGATTCACGCGCCTCTTGCACCAGTTCAATCAAACTGCTCACCACACCATACTTTTCCAAATCTCCACAGTGTGGCGACATGGTTGGCGTTGAATAGGTCTTTGGCAGAGCACGGTAAAGGTCAGCCATGCTTTTTCCCGGTGCGCGGTCAAGCATGCGGCAAATCGTAATGGCTGAAGCAATGCCGTCATCATAGCCATGCCCAAATGGCGCGCGCAAAAAGAAGTGGCCAGATTTTTCAAAACCAGCCACGGCATCAAGTTCTTTGGTGCGCGCCTTGATATAAGAATGACCTGTCTTCCAATAGTCAGTTGAAGCATTGAGGGATTGCAACACTGGATCCGATTTAAACAGCCCAGTGGATTTCACATCAACCACAAACTGAGCGTTTGGAATTTGCGCTGCCATATCTCGCGCGATCATCACACCCAATTTATCAGCGAAAATTTCATGGCCTTCATTATCAACAATACCGACCCTGTCACCGTCGCCATCAAAACCCAGGCCAACATCGCAGCCGTGTTTTTGAACAGCTTCAGCCATCTTGTGCAGCATTTTTAAATCTTCAGGGTTTGGATTATAGTTTGGGAAGCTGTGATCAAGCGTGCAGTCAACCTCAACAACCTCGCAACCAAGCTCACGCAAAACCTGCGGTGCAAATGCCCCTGCCGTGCCGTTACCGCAAACTGCCGCCACTTTAAGTTTGCGCTTGATAGGACCCCCTTTGAGCAAATCAGTCTTGTATGTTTCATACAGTCCCTCAACCCTGCGAACTGATCCACCAGGTCTTGCAACAAATGCGCCTTCCATGACAATTTTTTTCAGCGCCAACATTTCATCAGGCCCGAATGTCAGCGGGCGGTTCATGCCCATCTTGATGCCCGTCCAACCATTTTCGTTATGTGATGCTGTAACCATCGCAACACACGGCAGATCAAGCTCGAACTGCGCATAGTAAGCCATCGGCGTAATCGCCAAACCGATATCGTGCACCTGACATCCAGCTTCCATCAAACCAATGATCAATGCATTTTTGATCGAAGAAGAATAATGTCGAAAATCATGCGCCACAACTATGTCCGGGCGAACACCGCGCTCATGAATGAGAGTGCCCAGACCCCGTCCAATTGCCTGTATGCCGTAAAGGTTTATTTCTTTCTCGAACAGCCACCGCGCGTCATATTCTCTAAAGCCGGTCGCTTTCACGAAAGGCTTGGATTCAAAATCAAGGGTGTTTGGCAGGAGATCAGTTTTAACCAGGCGTGAAATCGTCAATTTATTCTCTGTGGTAATGGGTGCAAAGGCACGTTGGAATCAATCTAAAGTTAGTCGCTATGCGTTGCAGGTGCAACTAGCTAGTGCAATCGACTGCTCAGGGTTTAGTTCCCGAAAATATTCTTCGCCAATTTGAAATATCTTGAACTGGCTTTTTCAGATGCGGCAATGGCGCAGCTTCATCCGCAGGCAAATTACCCAAAACAGCTTTCGGCCTCGAATATACAAGATGCTGCGATTCCGCAGACCCAAGCTCCTTCTTCGCAACAGCAAGAGCTTCAGTTAATATCGGGGGTCTCGATTTCGTGTTATGCGCATCGCTGGCCAAAATGTGTACCAGCCCTTCAGCCAACATTTTTTGCGCCCAATAGAGTGGCCGCTTTCCAAACTTTCCAGTCAACGATCCAGCCGTGATTTGCATCCACACACCAGCTTTCACCAAGCGTTCAAAAACGTCATAATGACTTTCAATCCACTTGAGTCTTTCAGGATGCGTGAGGATGGGAACGAAGCCAGCAGCTATTATTTGAGACAACTGCTCTTCAAGCTGCGGCGGCAAAATAACATGCGAAGGTTCAAACAACACATAGCGCGAGTCATGCAAGCGCAGTATTTGATCACGACGCAAACACTCCAAAAAGTCAGCCCGAATATGCGCGTCTGCCCCCGCTACGAGGGCAAGATTGATACCTTCCTCAATCAATCGCAAATTCATCGCTGCAACCCGCAAGCGGATATCATCGGCAGTGTTTTCGTAATGCCCCGGCAAAAAATGCGGTGTACAGGCCATCACTTCAATGCCATCCGCAACAGCCATCCTGGCCATTGCCAAAGAGGTTTCCATGTCAGGCGCACCATCGTCAACACCAGGCAGAATATGACTATGAAGGTCAATCATAAACAAACCGACCAAATTGGACCTCAATGGTAATTTTATTCGTCCCCCAAGACACTTGATGTTGGCGGTAATGTAAGTTTGGGGCGGAATCAGGGCTTGAGCAATGTTCCAAACCACAGGTTTGCCAAACGACTTGTGATTATCGATTGCTTGTGCAATCAAACGATCATTAATAACTTCTAGCCAACATATGGTAAACTAATGAATAATTTAAAACCAGCGCGGCATAAAGACAATAAACCATTCATTTCAGTTTGTCTGCTTGTGTAATCGGGATACTGGGAATTCGGTAGCGCAGGTCTTGCAACAAACATCAAAAAAAATAGTTCTGCTCGGCAGCAACAATCCAACCACCTGGATTGTCTACAACCATTTGTTAAGCCATTACGGCTTGTTCCCAGCATTTATTGAAAAACCTGTATCTCGCCTCAAACTTTTGAAAAATCGCGTTCGAAAGTTGGGCCTTTTTCCAGTCATCGACCAAATGGCCTTTATCATTGCTTTAAGGCCCTTCATCAACCGCAATAGCCAACTCCGCATAAAACAGATCTGCCACGCGCAAGGCCTTGAAGTAACCGAGCCCCTGACGCCTGCAATTCAGCCAATTGAAAGCGTCAACAGTGAAAGCTTCAGAAAGCAGCTGGCCATTCTCAATCCGGATATTATCGTCATCAACGGCACCAGAATCATTGGCCGAAAAACTTTGGCGGCAACTAAGGCTAAAATCATAAATACCCACCATGGCATAACACCAGCTTACCGTGGCGCACATGGTGCTTATTGGGCGTTCAATCAAAACGACAAAGAAAATGCGGGTGTAACAGTGCATCTCGTCGATGCCGGCATTGATACAGGCAACATAATCGGTAGCACTAAAATTGATATAACTGCTGACGATAGCTTTGCCACATATCCATTTTTGCAAACCGCCGCAGCCTTGCCCATTTTAAACCAGGCCATCAATGATATCACAAACGGCACACTCCAAGATAAGCCGATCAACGGAACGTCCGCAGTCTGGTATCATCCAGGTTTCACGCAATATATCCGGGCTTGGCTGCGCGGCGTGCGCTAAACAATTTTGATCGTCTTGGGATCCCAGCCTTTAGGTTCCGGATATTTCAAGTCCATTGCTTCCAATTGTTCGCGGACGATCTTCGCAATGACGCCGTTGCGTACCCAGTTCCGATCAGCCGGAACAATGTGCCAGGGCGCATGTTCAGTTGAGCAACGCCCTAGGGCCGCCTCGTAAGCCTTCATGTAATCATCCCATAAAGCCCGGTCGTCCAGATCAGCGGGGTTAAATTTCCAGCGCTTTGCCGGATCGTCCACACGCTCCTGCATCCTCAACTTCTGCTCGTCCTTTGAAAGATTGAGCATGAATTTTAAAATCACAGTACCATTTGCCACCAGCATTTTCTCAAAATCATTGATCTGCCCATAGCGCTGATCAATGGCTTCGGGTGAAGCAAATTTCTTCACCTTTGCCACCAGAACATCCTCGTAATGTGAACGATTAAAAATCCCGATCATGCCATGTGGTGGGCAAGACTTGTGAATGCGCCATAAATAATCATGGCTCAGCTCCTCAGCAGAAGGCCCTTTGTAAGATGTGTTCATCACACCAATTGGGCCGCAGGTGTTAAATACCGCTCGCACAGTTCCGTCTTTGCCAGAGCCATCAATGCCTTGCAGCACAACTAACAAAGCACGCTTGCCCTCAGCATAAAGGATGTTTTGCAACGCATCGATGGCAATGGCATCATCTTCAGTTTCTGCTTTGGTTTTATCCTTGTCTTTAAAACCGCCCATATCGCGCGGATCATATTTCTGAAGGTCAACCTTCTTGCCCGGCTCAACCTGAAACGCTTTTGCAAATGCCATGTGTCAATTCCTGTTCTGTTTAACTCTGTCATAGACGTCACTTGATTGCAAAGGCCACAACGCTTACTCATTAATTCCAAGTATGAATCGAGGATTACCTTTGACTATCATTGATCGCCCTTCCATCGAAACCGCGCTGAATAGCCCCGCCTACCGTTTAGCAGCACTGGACCAGGATTTTCTGTTGGGAGACTCGACCAGAGGCATCAGATTTCAGCTCGAATACATGAAGGCTGAAGAAACCTTGAGAGCCATGGCCATTGAATCGACCATTGTTGTCTTCGGATCGGCCCGCGTGCGCGAGGGTGATGGCAGTGGCTGGTATGAAGCAGCACGTGCTTTCGGCAAGCTCAGCTCTGAAAGAAGTGGTGCCAAGATTGAACAAAAGGGCTTCAGAGAAAATGTGATTGCCACAGGCGGTGGCCCTGGCATTATGGAAGCCGCCAATCGTGGCGCCTATGATGCCAAAGCCAAAAGCATTGGCTACAATATTACGCTAGCGCATGAGCAAGAGCCAAATGCTTATTCAACGCCAGACCTCACATTCCGCTTCCATTATTTTGCAATGCGTAAAATGCATTTTGCCATGCGCGCCGCAGCACTCGTGGTATTCCCGGGCGGCTTTGGCACTTTGGATGAGCTCTTTGAGTTGCTCACTTTGCGCCAAACTGGAAAGATGACCAAGGCGCTGCCGGTGGTTTTGTATGATTCAAAATTCTGGAAAGAAGCCATAAATTTTGAGCATTTCGCCAAACACAAATTGATCAACCCAAAAGATTTAAATCTGTTCACATTTGCCGACACGCCGGAATCTGCGTGGACGGCATTGTTGAACTTGGGCCTTAAAGTTCCAAAGGAATAATAGAATGACGCTCAAGCTTTCGTTTTACGGTGCCGCCAGAACTGTAACGGGTTCGTGCTACCTGCTTGAAACCGATCAAGCCCGCGTTCTCATCGATTGCGGCATGTTCCAAGGTTCAAAAACCATGAGCGAATTAAACTATCGCCCATTTCCTTTTGATCCAAAATCTTTGGATGCCATGTTGCTCACCCACGCCCACATTGATCATACGGGTGTCATCCCCAAACTTACTAAAAAGGGCTACGCCGGAAAAATTCATTGCACGCCTGGCACAGTTGATCTCGCACAAATCATGCTTCCTGATTCTGGGTTCATCCAGGAAATGGAGGTTGAAAAACTAAACCAGCGCAACGCCAAGCGGGGCATTGAACCAGTTGAGCCGATCTACACGCTTGAAGATGCGATGGAAGCCATCAAGCATTTGTCGCCTGTTGAATATGAAACCTGGGTCACGCCAGCCAAAGGCATACGCGCTCGTTATTGGAACGCTGGTCATCTGTTGGGTTCTTCTTCAATTGAAGTTGAAGTCGAGCAAGCCGGCAAAAAGCCAGTGCGCATTCTTTTCTCTGGCGATATTGGGCCGGATAATAAATTACTCGAACACGATCCGGTTTCACCAAATAGTTGGGATTATGTGATCTGCGAATCCACTTATGGCGGCAAGGATCGTTTTGAACGCAGTTTGGAAAAGCGCCGCGAGCTATTGGCAACTGAACTCAGAGATGCCGCAGCCAAAAGCGGCGTGATGCTCATTCCGTCTTTTGCTGTCGAACGCACGCAAGAGGTGGTGACAGATCTGGTTTATATTATGGATCACGACCTGGCACCGAAAGCCAATATCTTCATTGATTCACCGCTAGCCAACAAAGCGACTGCCATTTTCCGCAAACACGCAAGCCAAATGGAAAACGGCCAAGACCTTGCCAAGGCGTTTAATTCGCCATTGGTCAAATCCACCGAGTCAGTTGACGAGAGCAAAGGCCTCAATAATTTCTCTGGCTTTCATATCGTCATCGCCGCTTCAGGCATGGCCGAAGCTGGTCGCATTCGCCACCATTTGAAAAATCGCCTCTGGCAAAAATCGACAACTGTTCTCTTCGTTGGTTATCAAGGCGTTGGCACATTGGGTGCTATGCTGATGGAGGGCGAAAAACATGTAAAAATAATGGGCGAAGAAATCGCCGTGGCCGCCACGATCAGAAATGTCGAAGACTACTCCGGCCATGCCGATGGCCCAGAGCTTGAAACCTGGATCTCCAAACGCCTGCCAATTGCGCGCACGCTATTTTTAACCCATGGTGAAGACGAACGTCAGATTGCATTGCAAGCTTCAATCAAAGGAAGACTCGTACCTGAAGACCGTATTATCCGTCCGGCACTCGATGAAACCTATGACCTGTCTGGCAATAACGCCAAGCTGATCACAGGCACGATGAAGCCTCGCATCGACCAAGGCGCTGTCGCCAAGCTCGACTGGCACAATGATGCCCAAAGCATCGTACTGGATTTGCACGACACGCTGGCGAAGGCCGCCACAGATAAAGACCGCGCCGTTATCTTGCGTCGCATAAAACAAGCGATTGCGACTCCAGATTCAACCCTGCCGCCAGTAAATACCCAACGCAGAAGGCCTTACCGGGCAAGAGGGTTTGATGAGGGGTAAACTAAATAGTAACTCGCGCTACCCAACTTGATGGGGGAGCTGTCCGAAGGACTGAGGGGGGCTTTCATAATAAATTCTCTCAATAGGCTTTTAAACGTATTCTAAAGACCCTAGGATGCCTTTGTGCAACTCCCCGCTATCGCCCTAGCTCCAAGCCTCAAAACCCACGCCACGCTCAAATTACCCCACCTAGAAACGATTTCTATCATAGGTTTTAAAACTCTACCATGTGTTGCAAGGAACATACATTCCATCCCGCTTGGCAAATTCCATTTTCCATGCTTGTGTCAGACCATGGAAACACCTCGAGATTTTGAATCGCTCAAAGCCCGCATCGTCGAGCGAGCACCCAGCCTTCCCCGCCGCCTCGCCCAAGTGGCCACTTACGCTTTAGAACAGCCTGATGAAATCGCTTTTGGCACCGTAGCATCGATAGCTCTGGCCGCTGACGTTCAGCCCTCAACCTTGGTGCGTTTTTCCCAAAACCTGGGTTATCAAGGCTTTTCAGACCTCCAAGACGTGTTCCGCTCGCGCTTGCGAGACCGGATTATGAACTATGAAGAGCGCATCGAACATATGCGTGAACACGCCATTACAGCGACGAAAGCCAGCGTCATTTTTTCGGGCTTTAATGATGCGTCGCAAAAATCTCTCAATGATCTGCGTGAAAAGCTTGATGCGGTCAAGCTGGAAGAAGCCGTTGAATTGCTTGCAAAAGCCGATACTATATTCCTCATCGGCCTGCGCCGTTCGTTCCCCATTTCGTCTTATATGTCATATGCTTTCGGTAAATTGGGCATTCGCAACAATCTGATCGGCGCCACCGGCGGACTAGCGGCCGAGGATGTCAGTTTCGCCTCAAAGCGTGATGTGGTTTTGGCCATCAGCTTCACACCCTATGCCTCAGAAACCATAAAACTGGCGCAAGACACTGCGGCGCGTAACGTCCCCATCATCGCCATCACTGACTCGCCTTTTTCACCATTGGCACCCATCGCCAAGCCATGGTTTGAGGTGCAGGAAGCCAATTTCGAAGGCTTCCGGTCTATGGCCGCAACTCTTTCCTTGGCCATGACGCTGACCGTGGCTGTGGCCGAGCGCCGCAAGAAATAGTGGAATGTATATTCTAGATTGACTTGTCTCTAGAATTATTGTTTCACAATCAAAACACCACCTCGGAGGCGGAATTGACCACACTCGACGTCATCACCATGGGCCGTTGCTCGGTTGATCTTTATGGCCAGCAAATTGGCGCGCGCCTTGAAGACATTGCATCCTTCGCCAAATCCGTTGGCGGCTCACCCACCAACATTGCAATAGGCACATCGCGTCTTGGTTTGAAATCCGGGCTCATTACTCGCGTGGGCGATGAACAGATGGGCCGCTTTGTGCTGGAGCAACTGGCCCGCGAAGGCGTGGCAACCAAAGGTGTGGTCACGGACAAAAACCGCCTTACGGCCCTCGTGTTACTCAGCGTTGAAAATGATAAAACCTTCCCGTTGATTTTCTATCGCGATAACTGCGCTGACTCTGCCCTTGAAGCAAATGATGTGGACGAAGCCTTCGTCCTATCGGCCAAAGCTTTGCTCGTCACCGGAACGCATTTTGCCAAAGCCAACACTGATGCTGCCCAGCGCAAAGCCATGGCGATTGCAAAAGCCAATGGTCGTAAAATTATCATTGATATCGACTACCGCCCAAACCTCTGGGGCCTTGCTGGCCATGCCGCTGGCGAAGAACGCTACATAAAATCCGATAAAGTTACGGCTCATCTTCAATCCATACTCGCCGATTGCGACCTCATCATCGGCACTGAAGAAGAAGTGCATATTGCTGGCGGCACCGAAGACACGCTTGAGGCACTCCGTATCATCCGTTCCTATTCTAAAGGTGTGATCGTTTTGAAACGCGGGCCGATGGGCTGCGTCGTTTATCCCGAAGCAATTCCGTCTTCCCTCGAAGATGGCATCATCGGCAAAGGCTTCCCCATTGAAGTTTATAATGTTTTAGGTGCTGGCGATGCTTTCATGTCAGGCTTCTTGCGCGGTTGGTTGAAAGACGAGCCATATGAAACTTGTGCCACTTGGGCCAATGCTTGTGGCGCCTTTGCCGTATCACGTCTGCTCTGCTCGCCAGAATATGCTACGTTTGAAGAGTTGCAATATTTCTTGAAACATGGCTCAAAACATTTGGCCCTGCGCAAGGATGAAGACATCAACCACATCCACTGGGCCACCACACGTCGTGCTCAGCCAGACCAAATCCTCTCTTTTGCCATCGACCACCGCAAACAATTGGAAGACATGGCTGATAAACTGGGCGCATCACGCGAAAAGATCGCGCCCTTCAAACGCCTTGCTATGCAAGCCATCGGCAAAGTGTCTGGCGGCAAGCCGGGCTTTGGCACTTTACTCGATGATACTTATGGCCGTGAAGCAATGTTTGACGCAGCCAAACTTGGCCTATGGATTGGCAGGCCATTAGAACAACCAGGCAGCCGCCCATTGCGTTTTGAGTTCACCCAAGATGTGGGCGCAAGGCTTGTTGATTGGCCTGTAACCCACACCATTAAATGCCTGGCCTTCTATCATCCTGATGATCCGCAAGAGATGAAAGACGAGCAATCTGCCAAGCTTCGCGATCTCTATACCACTGCCCGCAAAGTGGGCCGCGAGTTGTTGGTTGAAATCATTGCCAGCAAAAATGGCCCGATGGATAAAAATACCATCGCCCGCGCAATGACGGAGCTCTATGCTTTAGGCATTAAACCTGATTGGTGGAAACTCGAACCTCAAGCCGATCCTGCGGCTTGGGATCAAATCTCAGCTACAATTGATCGTTATGATTCCCATTGCCGTGGCATCGTTCTGCTTGGTCTTGAAGCCCCAGAGGAAGAACTGGCAAAAGGCTTTGCCGCCGTGGCTGGCAAGAAATATGTCAAAGGCTTTGCCGTTGGCCGAACCATTTTCAATGAAGCCGCGTCTCAATGGCTGCGAGGCAAAATTGATGATGAGACCGCTGTAAATATGATGGCTGACAAGTTCGCAAGCCTCGTGCATATTTGGAATAACGCCCAAGGAAAATAAAATGACCGCCACCATCCGCCTCACCACTGCACAAGCGCTTGTGAAATTTCTCACGCAACAGATGACCATGATAAATGGCAAGAAGACCCCAATATTCGCTGGTGTCTGGGCCATCTTCGGCCATGGCAATGTGGCAGGCTTGGGTGAAGCACTGTTTCAAGTGCGCGATCAACTTCCAACTT
Organism: uncultured Aestuariivirga sp.; assembly: GCA_964244815.1. Lineage (GTDB taxonomy): Bacteria > Pseudomonadota > Alphaproteobacteria > Rhizobiales > Aestuariivirgaceae > Aestuariivirga. Next base: position 88,572 of record CAXTKH010000004.1, read on the forward strand.
ACCGTGGTCAAAACGAACAGAGCATGGCGCATGCTGCAATCGCGTTTGCCAAAGCCTCGAACCGCAAACGCGTTATGGCCGCCACTTCATCAATCGGCCCCGGCGCACTGAACATGGTCACCGCCGCAGCGGTCGCTCATGTGAACCGCATCCCACTTCTGCTTTTGCCGGGCGATGTATTTGCCAATCGCAAACCTGATCCAGTTTTGCAACAAATCGAAGATTTCGGTGATGGCACCATGTCAGTCAATGATTGCTTCAAACCCGTGTCGCGCTATTTCGACCGCATCATGCGCCCCGAACAATTGATCCCGGCACTGGCCCGCACCATGACGGTGCTGACTGATCCAGCCGAATGTGGCCCCGTTACTTTATCGCTCTGCCAAGATACCCAAGCTGAGGCCTATGACTATCCAGCACATATGTTTGAAGAGCAGATGTGGAGTTTCCGCAGGCCGCGCCCTGACCAAGATGAGTTGGCCAGAGCAATCACTGCAATCAAAGCTGCTAAAAATCCGGTCATCGTGTCAGGTGGCGGCGTTCTCTATTCGGAAGCAAGCAATGTTTTGAGTGCATTCGCAGAAGCCCACGGCATCCCTGTTGTTGAAACCCAAGCTGGAAAATCATCACTGCCATTTACGCATGCGCTGAACATGGGAGCGGTAGGCGTAACGGGGACTGCCGCTGCAAACCAAGTGTGTAATGATGCTGATCTGGTTTTGGCAGTTGGCACAAGGCTGCAAGATTTCACCACTGGCTCTTGGACATTGTTCCAGAACGCCAAAACAAAAATAATCGGCCTTAACACGCAAGTGTTTGACGCCTCCAAACATCGCGCACTGCCATTGGTGTGCGACGCGCGCATTGGCCTTGAAGAACTCTCGATCAATCTGGGCAAATGGAAAGCGGCAGATGATTGGACGGCCAAAGCCAAAACCGGTTTCAAAAACTGGATGGCTAAGGCTGATACTTATACAGCAGCCGGAAACCTCGAACGCCCGTCAGATGCCCAAGTGATTGGCTCGGTGCAACGCGCATTAGGCCGTGAAGTAACTGTGATGTGCGCTGCTGGCGGCTTGCCAGGGGAGCTGCATAAAATGTGGCAGGCCAGCTATCCCGGTTCCTACCATATGGAATATGGTTTTTCGTGCATGGGCTATGAAATTGCAGGTGGCCTTGGCATCAAGCTGGCCACGCCTGATAAAGACGTGGTGATTATGATCGGCGATGGTTCATATATGATGATGAACTCCGAACTCGCAACATCAGTCATGCTCGGCCAAAAGCTGACGATCGTACTCTTGGACAATCGCGGCTATGGCTGCATTAACCGCCTGCAACATGGCACGGGTGGCGAACGTTTTAACAATCTCTATGATTACAACGTGAAGCAGGAAATCTCGCCCAATATTGATTTTGCAGCTCACGCCGCATCACAAGGTGCCATTGCCTCGAAGGTGAAATCGCTGGCTGAACTTGAACAAACTTTGAAAGATTCTAAAAAGAATACGCGCACCACTGTCATCGTCATTGACACTGATCCGATGATCTCAACCGATGCTGGCGGCGCATGGTGGGATGTGGGCGTGCCTGAAGTTTCAGTACGACCAACAGTGCTTGCAGCACATGCAAAACATGAAGTGGGTCGCACTAAGCAGAAATTAGGAAACTAAAAATGCCAAAGCTTCTGATCAAAGCCAAAAAGAAAGCGGGCCTGGTGATTTCCGTCACACCGAAATCCGCCAAATGGAAATACGTAGGCCATGATGTTTGGAAAACCCGTAAGGGCAAGATCGCCAAGGGTGTTGAAGAAAAACGCGAGACTTGCCTCGTGTTCATTTCAGGCAAGGGACGCGTCACAGTTGGCGGCAAAGATTTAGGCGTGATCGGCGAGCGCATGAATGTGTTTGAGGGTAAACCTTGGTCAGTCTATGTGCCTCCAAAAACCAAATGGTCGGTAACCGCAGAAACCGATGTAGTGCTCAATGTGTGTACAGCGCCTGCCAAAGGCAAATTGGAAACCTGCGTTATTGCCCCCGACACCTTGAGCATTGAAATTCGCGGCAAGGGATCAAACGTGCGCCACGTTACCAACATCTTGCCCGAATCCGATCCACGCGCTGAGAGCCTGCTTGTAGTTGAAGTGATCACACCAAACGGCAACACATCATCCTATCCGCCGCACAAGCATGATAAAGACAATCTGCCAAAAGAATCTTCGCTCGAAGAAACCTATTACCACCGCATCAACCCGTCCCAAGGCTTTGCGTTTCAGCGCGTCTATACTGACGACCGGAAACTCGATGAAGCCATGGCCATTGAAGACGGCGATGTGGTTTTAGTGCCCAAAGGTTATCACCCCTGCGCCACGGTTCATGGCTATGATCTTTATTATTTGAACGTGATGGCAGGCCCCAAGCGCATCTGGAAATTCCACAATGCGCCGGAACATGAGTGGCTGATGAAGAAGTGATAATGTTGCAATTTTTTCAGGCAATTTTGTTTGAGAATTTTAACGGCTGTTTTGCTCTATAATTTAAACGTCATGCCCACGAAAGATGGCATCTGTGTTTTGACATTTGGAAAACTGAGATTCCCGCTTTCGCGGGAATGACGGGTTTATAGGGAGTGGTTTCGCAATCAGCCGGCTACACCCAAGGATACGACTCAAATTAACCATTTTGCAACATGATCAGCGCACACTTTAGAATGTAAGTCTGAGGTGTACCATGCGTAATGTGTTTGTTGCGGGTTGCGATTTCAAACTCTCCTGCCCCGCTTTGGCATCGGCTAATTCGCCCATCAATGAAATCCGCGAGCGCGGCAATCTTGCTCTCGTGCTCCAAGAAAAAATGGTCATTGAACTGCAGCGCTCAGACCTTGTTGAAAGCTGGCTTGCAACCTGCGCCTTGGCGCGTGAAAAACTGAATGACCTGGTTCAACAAGCAGCCTGTCGCATTTCAACGGCGTTGGATGATGATGACGGAGCAGATGTTCAAACCCTGGCCAGCGATACCGCCGCCTTCTTTATTCTCGCCTTGCGCCAACAGGGTGTGAAGGCAACCAATAGTGCGCTGGACGTTGAAATTCGCTTTGACCATGATCACCCAGACAGCATTAAGCTGTTCAATCATAAGATAAGCCACTAGAATCTAAACCTTAAGAAACCTCGCCAGCAACTTCATACTGCGGTAATTTTTGTAAAGGGCTGGTTTCAACTTGATTGCAAAAACTTTAGCATGTTCGCTGAATTCACCACGATAAGCTCTTGAAGTTAGAATATTATTCGCTTCGTCCGATATTTGGATACATCTCCAAAATAGAATTAACATTCCATTTTAAAAAATTAAAAATATTTGTTCCGTTTTGAAATCCACTCGTCTATAAGCCGCGCATCTGCTACGGCGTATTTAACATTTTGTCGAAAGAGGGTTCAAATGGTTAAGGAAATTGGTCACTTCATTGGTGGCAAACATGTGAAAGGAACGTCGGGCCGTTTTGCTGATGTTTACGATCCAAACACAGGCGAGGTGCAGGCTAAGGTCGCACTTGCCACCACAGCCGAACTCCGCGCCGCCGTTGAAAACGCCAAAGCCGCACAGCCAGCTTGGGCCGCCAAGAACCCGCAATTTCGCGCCCGCGTGATGATGAAGTTTTTGGAACTGGCCAATAAGCACAAAGAAGAATTGGCCGAACTGATTTCACGCGAACATGGCAAAACTATTCCTGACGCTTTGGGTGATTTGCAGCGCGGCGTTGAAGTGGCAGAGTTTGCCTGCGGTGTGCCGCATCTTGTAAAGGGTGAATTCACCGATGCTGCTGGCCCCGGCATTGACATGTATTCCATGCGTCAAGCTTTGGGTGTTGTGGCTGGTATTACGCCTTTCAATTTCCCAGCTATGATCCCTTTGTGGAAATGCGCGCCCGCCATCGCCGTCGGCAACGCGTTTATTCTAAAGCCATCAGAGCGCGATCCATCCTGCCCCATGCGCATTGCAGAACTGTTCCTTGAAGCAGGCCTGCCACCCGGCATTTTGAACGTTGTGAATGGCGACAAGGAATCCGTTGATGCCATTTTGAACGACCCTGACATCAAAGCCGTGGGCTTTGTGGGATCAACTGCAATTGCACAATATGTTTATGCAGGAGCAACGGCCACAGGCAAACGCGCGCAGTGTTTTGGTGGTGCCAAAAACCACATGGTCATCATGCCTGATGCCGACATGAACCAAGCGGTTGATGCATTGATCGGCGCTGGTTATGGCTCGGCAGGCGAACGCTGCATGGCCATCTCGGTTGCCGTACCGGTTGGGGAAGCAACGGCCAATGCGCTGATGGAAAAACTAATTCCACGCGTTGAAAAATTAAAGGTCGGCTTATCAACAGACCGCGAAGCTGACTACGGCCCGCTGGTGACGAAAATGGCGTTAGACCGCGTGCGTGGCTACATCGACATCGGCGTGAAAGAAGGTGCCAAACTGGCCGTTGATGGCCGTGGCTTTAAAATGCAGGGCTATGAGAATGGCTATTTCTTGGGCGGCACATTGTTCGACAATGTGACCAAGGATATGCGCATTTATAAGGAAGAAATTTTTGGGCCCGTGCTGGGTGTTTTGCGTGCGAAAACCTATGAAGAAGCATTGGGCCTGTGCAATGATCACGAATATGGCAATGGCGTTGCCATCTATACGCGTGATGGTGATGCCGCGCGTGACTTTGCATCAAAAGTGCAAGTTGGCATGATCGGCATTAACGTGCCAATTCCTGTGCCTTTGGCCTATCACACATTCGGCGGTTGGAAGGCTTCAAGCTTTGGCGATCTCAATCAACATGGGCCCGATTCAATTCGCTTCTACACAAAAACCAAAACTGTAACCTCGCGCTGGCCTTCTGGCACCAAGGAAGGTGCGCAGTTCTCAATTCCAACAATGCGCTAAACCCACATGACACAACCGCTCAATTTGCCCGATGGTTATTATGAACTTCCAAAAGGCAAATTGGCGAATGTGGTGACATGTTTGGAGATGCTATCAAAACCGCCTGCCAAGGATACAAGCCTGGCTGACGGTTTTTCTTTGCAGCGCTTGACAGGTGCTGACCTTTCGAAATTCCGCGAGCTGTTCAAAGCCATAGGCCAAGGCAACATGTGGTTCTCCAGATTATTTATTGCTGATGAAAAACTGGCAGCAATTTTGGATAACGTTGATGTTGAATGCTATGCACTCTGCCAAAATGAAAAGCCCATCGGACTGCTCGAACTGAATTTTACCGACATGCCAAATTGCGAGTTGGCTTTTTTCGGCCTGACCCCCGATGTCATCGGCCAAGGCGTGGGCCGCACACTGATGAACATTGCAATTACCAAAGCATGGGAGAGACCTATCAATCGCTTTTGGGTTCACACCTGTCACTTCGATCATCCCAATGCTTTTCCATTTTACCAACGCTCGGGCTTTGTGCCTTATTCTTTGATGGTCGAGATCCATAATGATCCAAGGCTAACGGGTCATTTACCATATTCCGCCAGCCCTCAGGTTGCTTTGATTAAAAAATAGCTGCGAACTTCGTAAGCTATTAAGAACTTCTCCGTTAACTAAGCGCTTCTGTGCGGGGATTTAATGTTCAGTATTCTAAATCACATCGGGCCTGAAGTCCCACTCACAATATTTTTGCTTCTGCTTCTGGCGTTCCGCATCAAGGTAACGCCGCGCGCCAGCTTGTGGATCAATGTGACACCTGAAAAGCTCTGGCCTTTGCTTGCCGTCCATGACGGAAAACTGGAGAATTGGGGCCGCACAACAATTCTGACCGAGCTCGCAGATTCAGCAACACAAACTTACCGTAAAATCTTTACAACCACAATTGGCAATGCCCAAAGCCGCCAATTTCAGGCGCTGTTCCGCGTGACTGAAAACATTGAAAATCAATCCATTGAACTCACCCGCGCAGACATCGAAGGTAAATCCGAGCGTAATGAATTGTTGCGTTTGACACATAAACTTACGCCGGAAAATAATGGCACGAGACTTGACACAGTTTATTATTGGGGCCCACGCCCTTTCCTGGCGCAGTTGTTAGCGCGTGCCGATTTATGGGGCGGGGCTTACCGCATCAAAGGCCAAGCCGAAACTGGTGTTCCAAACGAGCGGCCATATCAATTGATTTCAAGTGCTATAACGCTTGTGACAATGTTGGTCACCTTCGCCACCTTTGTTGCAATGATTGTACCATACTCCAACATTGCGATGGCAGCTGTAATCGGTCTGCTTTTAGTGCTCGCACTTTTTGTACACGAGTTTGGCCATTTGCTGGCTTACAAAATGATTGGCCAGCCTTGGGGCCGCATGGTGTTTTTACCATTTCTAGGCGCTCTCGCAATGCCGAGACTGCCATTCGAGAGCCAGGGACAATCGGTTTTTGCGGCCTTGATGGGGCCGGGGTTTTCGGTGATTTTAGGTTTTGCCTGCGCCACCCCTTATTTTTTCGGCCTCGAATTCAACCCGATTCTGGCAGGTTTGGGGGTGCTGACGGCTATGATAAACTTGTTCAACTTACTACCCGCAGAACCATTGGATGGCGGCATTGCATTAAGATCAGTGTTAGCGCGGGTAATCGGCGACAAAGCAGCATGGGGTTTGTTTGCCATTGGCGTAACACTCGTTGCAGCAGGCTTGTATTACGAGCAAATTGGTTTGGTCTTATTTGGGGCAACCGCCATACTAGCGAATATTAAGCCTCGCAAAATTGATCATGGCTTAATTCCGTTATCAACCTTACAAGTCTGCATCGCCACCTTTGGTTATGTTTCGATTACGGCCGCCCATGTAAAACTGCTGCAGATATTTATAAGCCATGGCAATCTCTTGAATGTTTGAGCACGACGCTTAAAGACATTTCAATGGGATTACTCCAAACATATGAAGCCAGACTTGCCGCTGGCCTGACCAAGATTGACCCCGCGCAAATGGCTGTGGTCTTAAAGCTTGAGGCGTTATCTGTTCAGCTCAACCAAGGCAGCAAACCGGATAGTTTTTTTAAACGTCTTTTTGCGTCGTCAACAAAACCATCACCACGCGGGCTTTATATCTATGGTGAAGTAGGCAGAGGCAAAACATTTCTGATGGATTTGTTTTTTGAATCTGTAACCGTCGTCCCAAAACACCGCATCCATTTTCACGCCTTTATGCAGGACGTGCATATCAAGCGCGCCTCAACCAAATCCAAGAACGTGATTGCGGATATTGCGGACGAACTTTCGAGCAAAGCCAGACTTCTCTGTCTCGATGAAATGCAAATCAGCGACATTGCTGATGCCATGATCATCGGCCGATTGTTTGAAGCACTATATGCGCGCGGCGTTTGCATCGTCACCACATCCAATCTGCCACCGGACGGATTGTATAAGGAAGGTCTGAACCGACAACTCTTCATCCCCTTTATTGAATGGATGAATGAGCATCTCGATATTGTGCATATGGATGACGGAGTGGATTATCGCTTGGGCCGCATGGCGTCGCGTCAAACCTATCTCATCGGCAATAACACATCCGAAATGAATGACATCTGGGACGAGTTGACGGATCATTCCGCAGGTGAATCAATCGCCATTGAAGTTTTGGGCCGGAAACTGATCGTGCCCAAAGCCGCCCATGGCTGCGCGCGCTTCACATTTGCTGAACTCTGTGAAAACCCGCTTGGTGCGCCCGACTATTTGGCACTGGCCCGCAACTTTCGCACCGTTTTTATCGACCATGTTCCTGTTATCAAAGCCAGCAACCGCAACGAAGCCAAGCGCTTTATATTGATGATTGATACTTTTTATGACTCGAAGTTAAAGCTCGTTATCGAGGCAGCAGCCCCGCCCGAAAAATTGTATCCGTCGGGTCAACACGCCAAGGAATTTGCCCGCACTGTGTCGCGCCTGAAAGAAATGCAATCCGCCAGCTGGTGGAAAGCGACTTAAAATAAGGTGCGCACGTCAACAATCTTATCTTGAAGCCAAGTTACAACAGGTCTAGGAAGGCCAAAATATCGCACTGCAACACGAGGAATTTGGGATGGCACGGAAGAAAATTGCTTTAATCGGTGGTGGCATGATCGGGGGCACACTTGCTCACCTCGCAGCACTTAAAGAGCTCGGCGATATTGTGGTGTTTGATATTGCCGAGGGCCTGCCGCAGGGCAAGTCGCTCGATCTTTCGCAATCTGGTGGCGTTGAAGGTTTTGATGCCAATTTATCTGGCGCTAATTCTTATGAAGCCATTGCGGGCGCTGATGTGTGCATCGTAACTGCCGGTGTGCCGCGCAAACCCGGCATGAGCCGTGATGATCTTGTCGGTATTAATCTCAAAGTAATGAAGTCAGTCGGTGAGGGCCTGAAAGCCCACGCACCAAATGCATTCGTCATCTGCATCACCAATCCACTTGATGTGATGGTGTGGGCTTTGCAAAAATTCTCTGGCCTGCCGACCCACATGTTGATCGGCATGGCTGGTGTTTTGGATAGCGCGCGCTTCCAACATTTCTTGGCTGAAGAATTCAAAGTCTCCGTCAAAGATGTGAACGCCTTCGTGATGGGCGGCCATGGTGACACCATGGTGCCGTTGACGCGTTATTCCACAGTGGCTGGCATTCCGGTGCCTGATCTCGTGAAGATGGGTTGGAGCACACAAGAGAAGATCGACCAGATTGTTCAACGCACCCGTGACGGTGGCGCTGAAATTGTAGGCCTCTTGAAAACCGGTTCTGCATATTATGCACCTGCCTCATCAGCCATCGCCATGGCTGAAAGCTATCTCAAAGATTTCAAACGCGTGCTGCCATGTGCCGCGCATCTGACTGGCCAATATGGCGTGAGCGGGACTTATGTGGGCGTGCCGATTGTGATTGGTGAAAACGGTGTGGAACGCATTGTTGAAGTTGAGCTCAATGCCGAAGAAAAAGCCGGTTTCCAGAAATCAGTCGATGCCGTGCATGGTTTGATGGCAGCGGCAAAGACGCTGGCGCCCGAGTTAGCTTAAATCATATCAACCCCCATCCTTCTCCCTCCCCCTTGTGGGTAGGGTCGGGGTGGGGGTCGTTCAGTGCTAAACATACCCCCACCCGAAATTCGCGAAGAGCGAATTTCGACCTCCCCACAAGGGGGAGGTGAAAACGGAGAGAAAATGAACATTCACGAATATCAAGCCAAGGAAGTGCTCCGTAAATTTGGCGTGGCCACAGGTAAGGGCATTGCAGCCTTCACCGTTGATGAAGCCGTAAAAGCAGCTGAATCACAACCTGGCCCCGTGTGGGTGGTCAAAGCGCAAATCCATGCGGGCGGACGAGGCCTCGGTGGCGGCGTGAAGGTTGTTAAATCAATCGCTGATGTGAAAGCCGAAGCCACACGCATGCTCGGCATGAATCTCGTCACGCATCAAACTGGCCCTGAGGGCAAAATCGTGCAGCGCCTTTACATCGAAGAAGGAACAGCCATTGCCCGCGAGCTTTATTTGTCCATGCTGGTTGACCGCGAAACTTCGCGCATCGCTTATATCGCTTCCACCGAAGGCGGCGTGAACATTGAAGACGTGGCGCATAATTCCCCTGAAAAAATCTTGACCATCCAAGTTGATCCCGCCGCTGGCTATCAGCCTTATGTGGGCCGCCGCATTGCTGAAGCGTTGAAACTTGAAGGTGACCTCGGCAAGCAATGCGTGAAGATGATGGGCCAGCTTTATAAGGCCTTCACCGAATGCGATATGAGCATGCTGGAAATCAATCCGCTGGTGGTCACCAAAGAAAATCAACTGGTCTGCCTTGATGCCAAGCTGGATTTTGACGGCAACGCGCTTGGTCGCCATCCTGATATTGTAGCGCTTCGTGATTTAACCGAAGAAGACCCCAAGGAAATCGAAGCCTCGAAATATGACCTCTCCTACGTGGCCTTGGATGGTTCCATCGGCTGCATGGTCAACGGCGCTGGCCTCGCGATGGCCACCATGGACATCATCAAACTCTACGGTGCCGAACCCGCCAACTTCCTCGATGTGGGCGGTGGTGCTACGAAGGAGAAGGTGACAGCTGCGTTTAAAATCATCACCGCCGATCCAAAAGTCAAAGGCATATTGGTCAACATCTTCGGTGGCATTATGAAATGCGATGTGATCGCCGAAGGCGTGGTCGCCGCTGTGCGCGATGTGGGACTGAAGGTTCCATTGGTGGTTAGGTTGGAAGGCACAAATGTGGAATTGGGCAAGAAGATCATTACGGATTCAGGGCTGAATGTTCTGCCTGCGGATGATCTGAATGATGCAGCGCAGAAGATTGTGAAGGCCGTGAAGGACGCGGCGTGATCGAACTTACAGTAATTGAGACATCGGGGTTATTCTTACTGATCCTTGCGGTGTATACCTTAACGAGTTATCGATTTCGACAAAAGAAAGTCGAAAGCTCTGGGCTAATATTAGCTCGAATTGCAGCCATTATCGCAACGGCTGCATTAGTAATTTGGCCGGTGTTTTATGATTCTGTTTTTGTTGAACACTTTCAAGATGAGGCGACATTGCCGGGGCCTGCATTTGCAATGTTCTTCTATTTGATTTTTGCCGCCTCAATTTGGGGCGCTTATGCGCTTTTCCGGATAATCCAAAATGCCGTTACAAAGGTGCGCAACTAATGTCCATCCTTGTCGATAAATCCACCAGTGCCATCTCCCAAGACTTCACAGGCTTGAAATTTAACACAGTTACACATATACTGTGTTAAACGGAGAAGTGAAATGAGCAATATTACTTTGAATGTGCCTGACGAGATTTTGGATGAAGCTCGCGTTTTTGCGGCTGAACGCAAGACCACGGTAAATGCATTGGTGCGCGATTATCTCATCAGTGTGACCAGTCAACGAAAGCGCGCCAAGGAAGCCATGGCTGAATTGCGCAAGATGAGCGAAACAACAAAATCCGACCTAGGGCCTAACTTCAAGTTTGACCGCGCGAGCCTCTATGAGCGTTGAATCATTTGTCGATACTAACGTCCTGCTTTATGCTGCATCGGGAGCTTTGCGCTATCCCGAAAAGCACGAAAAGGCTTGGGATATTATCCGCAACGGTAATTATGCCATTTCCGGGCAAGTCTTGGCCGAATTTTATGTCAACGCCACGAAAGCAAAGAGAGATGAGCAAAAAACTCTTGATACACAGGAAGCCGCTGGTTGGATCGACCGGCTTTCGCTTCTACCTGTCGTTGCAATCGACCACCTCGTTGTGCAACAGGCGGTCAGCTATTCACAACGATATATGATCAGTTATTGGGATGCAGCGCTCGTGGCCGCCGCCGAAGTGATCAGTGCGCCCATTCTCTACACCGAAGATTTAAACCATGGCCAAAAATATGGCTCTGTCACCGTAATCAATCCTTTTAAGGCGAACTGATCAATGTCCATCCTCGTCAACAAATCCACCCGCGTTATCTGCCAAGGCTTCACTGGTGAGGCTGGCACGTTCCATTCTGAACAGGCCATAAAATATGGCACCAAGATGGTGGGGGGTGTTACCCCTGGTAAAGGCGGCACTTCGCATTTGGGTGTTCCGGTTTTCAACACTGTGATGGAAGCGCGTGAAACCACGCAGGCCGATGCCTCCGTCATCTATGTGCCACCTCCCTTCGCGGCGGACGCAATCCTCGAAGCCATTGATGCGGAAATTCCGCTTATCGTATGCATCACCGAAGGCATTCCGGTTTTGGATATGGTGCGGGTGAAGCGCGCGCTCACAGGTTCCAAATCCCGCCTTATCGGGCCAAATTGCCCAGGCGTTCTGACGCCTAATGAATGCAAGATTGGCATTATGCCGGGCAATATTTTCAAGAAGGGCAACGTGGGCATTGTCTCGCGCTCTGGCACCCTCACCTATGAAGCCGTGTTCCAAACCACCCGTGCAGGCCTTGGCCAAACCACGGCTGTGGGCATTGGCGGCGATCCGGTAAAGGGCACTGAGTTTATCGATATGCTGGAAATGTTTTTGGCCGATCCCGAAACCCAGTCGATCATCATGATCGGTGAAATTGGCGGCTCGGCTGAAGAAGATGCTGCCGAATTCATCCGCATCAATAAAGTGAAAAAACCGATGGCTGGTTTCATCGCGGGCCGCACAGCGCCTGCAGGCCGCCGCATGGGCCATGCTGGGGCTATCATCTCCGGTGGCAAGGGCGACGCTCAATCTAAAATCGACGCCATGAAGCGCGCCGGCATTCATGTTTCAGATTCCCCCGCACTTTTAGGTGAAACCTTGTTGAAAGCATTGAAGAAGTAATAATTTAGCTATATATACAATCTACGAGAACACTTGACGAAGGTAACGGGGCGATTGCGCCCACCCGGTTGAAGCGGTTGTGCTGAAGCGGTTGTAACCAGAGGACGGAACGGTATGAACAAGACAGATGTTACGGCTGCATTCGAGCAGTCGTCTTTTCTTTATGGCGGCAACGCCAAATTTGTTGAAGATTTATTCCAGCAATATTTGAACAATCCCGCATCGGTTGACCCGAATTGGCGGGTTTTTTTTCAAGGTCTCGCGGAAAACGAGCAAAGTGTTTCTGGCCCGTCTTGGGCAAGGCCCGATTGGCCACCAAAGCCATCCGATGAAATCACCGCAGCGCTCGATAGCAATTGGGCCGCTTATGAAAAAACCTTAGCGCCAAAAGTTGACCCGCGCGCCAAGCCACCAGCCGCTACAACAGCGCCCGCTCCTATTGCTGCACCTGCCGCTACGAGCGACGACGTAAAAAAAGCTACCATGGACTCGGTGCGCGCTTTGATGATGATCAGAGCTTACCGCATGCGTGGGCATTTGGCGGCCAATCTCGATCCGCTACGCCAGAAGGAACCTGCCCCCCAGCCCGAGCTTGATCCCGCTTCATATGGCTTCACGGAAGCTGATCTTGATCGGCCTGTGTTCCTCGACAATGTGCTGGGCCTGGAAAAAGCCACCATCCGCCAAGTGATCGACATTCTGCGCCGCACTTATTGCGGAACGCTGGGTGTGGAGTTCATGCACATCAGCGACCCTGAGCAAAAAGCCTGGGTGCAAGAGCGAATTGAGGGCCCGGATAAAGAAATCACCTTCACCCCTGAAGGCAAGAAAGCCATTCTCAACAAGCTGATCGAAGGCGAGGGCTTTGAGAATTTTTTAAATGTAAAATACACGGGCACCAAGCGGTTCGGTTTGGACGGCGGCGAAAGCATGATTCCGGCTTTAGAGCAAATCATGAAGCGCGGCGGTCAATTGGGTGTGAGCGATATTGTGTTAGGCATGGCACATCGCGGCCGCCTCAATGTTTTGGCCAACGTGATGCAGAAACCATTCAGCGCAATCTTCCATGAATTCCAAGGCGGCTCTTCCACGCCAGATGATGTGGAAGGTTCAGGCGATGTGAAATATCACCTGGGCTCATCGAGTGACCGCGTGTTTGATGGCAACACCGTGCATCTCTCCCTCACGGCCAATCCATCGCATCTTGAAATTGTTGATCCCGTGGTGTTGGGCAAGGCCCGCGCCAAGCAAGATCAAAAAGGTGATAAAGAACGCATCACAGTTTTGCCCTTGCTGATCCACGGCGATGCGGCGTTTGCAGGCCAAGGTGTGATTGCTGAATGCTTTGGTCTTTCAGGTTTGAAAGGCCACCGCAATGGTGGATCCATTCACTTCATCGTCAACAACCAAATCGGTTTCACCACGTCGCCTTTGTGGGCGCGTTCATCGCCTTATCCTTCAGACGTGGCTAAGATGATTGAAGCGCCGATTTTCCATTGCAACGGTGATGATCCTGAATCGGTGGTGTTTTCCGCAAAGATCGCCACTGAGTTCCGCCAGAAATTTAAAAAACCCGTTGTCATCGACATGTTCTGCTACCGGCGCTTTGGCCACAATGAAACTGACGAGCCAAGTTTCACGCAACCGCTCATGTATAAAAAAATCGGCGTGCATGGCACGGTCGTTAATCTTTATGCCCAGCGTTTGATTGCTGAGGGCAATCTGACGGCTGATGAATTTGAAACATTAAAAGCCGCTTATCGCACGCGCCTTGATGATGCCATGACGGTGGCTACCGGATATAAAGCCAACAAAGCCGATTGGCTTGATGGGCGCTGGGCTGGCCTTAAAGCAGCGGCTGATCTTGATGATGCGCGTCGTGGTCAGACCGGTGTTCCGGTTGATCGGCTTCGTGAAGTGGGGCTTAAACTCACACGCGTCCCAAAAACTTTCAAAGTGCATAAAACCATGCAACGCGTTCTCGATGCACGTCGCAAAATGTTTGAAGAAGGCACAGGGCTGGATTGGGCGTCGGCTGAAAGTCTGGCATTTGGAACTCTTCTGCAAGACGGCTTTAAAATCCGTCTCTCAGGCCAAGACGTGCAGCGCGGCACATTCTCGCAACGCCATGCAGTAGTCGTCGATCAAGATTCGGAAAAGCGCTACACGCCGCTCAATCATTTGGTGAAAGAGCAGAAAACAAAAATCGAAGTGATCAATTCGATGCTGTCGGAAGAAGCTGTGCTTGGTTTTGAATATGGCTATTCACTGGCCGAGCCAAACGCGCTGACATTATGGGAAGCGCAGTTTGGGGATTTTGCCAATGGCGCACAGGTTATTTTCGATCAGTTCATTTCATCGGCTGAGCGCAAATGGCTGCGCATGTCTGGCCTCGTGTGTCTGCTGCCTCATGGTTATGAGGGCCAGGGTCCAGAACATTCATCGGCCAAGCTTGAACGCTTCCTGCAAATGTGTGCTGAAGATAATATGCAAGTGGCCAATTGTTCTACACCTGCAAATTATTTTCACATTTTACGCCGCCAATTAAAACGCGATATTCGCAAACCTCTGATTTTGATGACGCCGAAATCCTTGCTGCGCCACAAGCGTGCCGTTTCAACATTTGAAGATATGGGTGAGCAATCAACCTTCCACCGTATCTTGTGGGATGATGCTGAGTTCCTGAAAAGCGAAAAAATCAAACTCGTGAAGGACGATAAAATCCGCCGGGTAATTTTGTGTTCTGGTAAAGTTTATTACGATCTTTATGAGGCTCGCGAACAATCGGGCAATAACGATATTTATATTTTCCGCATTGAACAGCTTTATCCATGGCCGCACAAGGCGCTGGCGCAAGAGCTGGCGCGTTTTCCCAAAGCCGAATTCGTCTGGTGCCAGGAAGAGCCGCTGAACATGGGTGCTTGGAGCTTTGCGCAAGCCAATCTGGAGCGCGTGCTGGAATTCATCAAAGTGAAAAATCCACGCCCGCGTTATGTGGGCAGGCCTGCATCAGCATCAACCGCCACGGGCCTGATGAGCCGCCATTTGAAAGAACTCAAAGCCTTCCTCGATGAAGCTTTGGCATAAGGAAATAAGAACATGAGCAAAGAAATCCGTGTGCCTGCGTTAGGCGAGAGCGTTACTGAGGCCACTGTGGCAAAGTGGTTCAAGAACGAAGGCGACGCCATCAAGATTGATGAGCCGATGGTTGAACTTGAAACCGATAAGGTGACGGTGGAAGTGCCTGCACCTGCTTCGGGCAAATTGGAGAAGATCAATGTGCTGGCGGGCACCACAGTGAATGTGGGTGCATTGCTGGGTTCGATCCTTGAGGGTGCTGCTGGAACAACCGCCCCTGCCGCAAAAGCTGCGCCTGCGCCTGCCCCTGCAGCGCCGCCTCCACCGCCACCTGTTGCAGCCAAGGCTGCTGACACAACGCTATCGCCCGCCGTACGCAAAGGCGTAGTGGAAAACAATCTGAACCCTGCGGACATCACAGGCACTGGCAAAGATGGCCGCATTACCAAAGGTGATGTGATTGCCACTTTGGAAAAACCGCCAACGCCCGCACTTGCTCCTGTTGCAATGCCTGCCGCACCTGTTTCATCAGGCGGCGAAGAACGCGTAAAAATGTCGAGGCTTCGCCAAACCATCGCGCGTCGATTGAAGGACGCGCAGAACACCGCCGCCATGCTCACAACATTCAATGAAGTGGACATGACTGAAGTGATGGCCATGCGTAACCAGTTTAAAGATGTGTTCGAGAAAAAACATGGCGTGAAACTGGGCTTCATGAGCTTCTTCGTGAAGGCCTGTATCCAAGCCCTCAAAGATGTGCCCGCTGTGAATGCTGAAATTGATGGCGATGATATTATTTATAAGAACTACTATCACGTTGGTGTGGCTGTCGGCACCGACAAGGGCCTCGTGGTTCCGGTCTTGCGCGACGCTGACATGTTATCTTTCTCAGGCATCGAAAAAACCATTGCCACCTACGGCAAGAAAGCCCGCGATGGACAGTTGCAGATTGCGGATATGCAAGGCGGCACGTTTACAATTTCCAATGGAGGCATTTACGGTTCGCTGATGTCCACGCCCATTTTGAATGCGCCTCAATCCGGCATTTTAGGAATGCACAAAATTCAGGAACGCCCGATTGCCATGAACGGCCAAGTGGTGATCCGCCCGATGATGTATTTGGCACTTTCATACGACCACCGGATTGTGGACGGCAAAGAGGCCGTGACATTCTTGGTGCGGGTAAAGGAAACTTTGGAAGACCCAAGCCGCGCATTGTTGGATTTGTAGATTAGTCGATGAAATTAGTTACTACAATTCACTCCTTAATTCGTCACCCCAGCGAAGGCTGGGGTCAAGCTAACCGCATTTCAGCAATTGTATAAGAAAGCTGGATGCCAGCCTTCGCTGGCATGACGAACTATAATTATTTCGGGCACAACGGAAGGCAAAACAAATGACCTACGACGTCACCATCATCGGCACCGGTCCCGGCGGTTATGTTTGCGCGATACGTGCAGCGCAACTGGGCATGAAAGTGGCTGTGGTTGAAAAGCGGGCCACGCATGGCGGCACGTGTTTGAATGTGGGCTGCATTCCCTCCAAGGCTTTGCTTCATGCTTCCGAACTTTATGCCGAGAGCCAGCATTCATTTGCCAAGATGGGCATCATCGCGGAAACCAAAATCGATTTTCCGAAAATGATGGTGTTCAAGCAGGAAGCCATTGATGGCAACACCAAGGGCATTGATTTTCTGTTGAAGAAAAACAAAGTCGATGTGATCCGCGGCACGGGAAAAATTATCGGCACTGGCAAAGTGCAGGTCGGCGACCAGGCGGTCGACACTAAAAATATTATCATTGCCACGGGCTCTGATGTAGCGCAACTCAAAGGCGTTGAAGTTGATGAGCAGCGCATTGTGTCTTCAACGGGTGCACTCGAACTGAAAGAGATTCCGAAAAATCTTGCCATCATCGGTGCTGGTGTAATTGGCCTTGAGCTTGGTTCAGTTTATGCAAGGCTCGGCTCCAAAGTTACCGTTATCGAATATCTCGACCGTATATTGCCGGGCATGGATGATGATGCTGCCAAAGCCTTCCAGCGCCTGTTGATGAAGCAGGGCTTCACTTTCAAACTGGCGAGCAAAGTGACTTCGGCTAAAGCTTCAGCCAACGACGTGAGCTTTACCGTTGAGCCTGCTGCTGGCGGCGCAGCCGAAACTATGACGGCCGATGTGTTGCTGGTCGCAATTGGCCGCAATGCTTATACCGATGGCCTAGGTTGCGAGGAAGCAGGCATCAAGCGCGACCAGCGCGGCCGCATTGAAGTGGGCGATCATTACAACACCTCACTCGCCAATGTTTATGCCATCGGCGACGTGATCAAAGGCCCGATGCTGGCCCACAAAGCCGAAGATGAAGGCGTTGCACTGGCCGAACTGCTTGCCGGCCAGGCCGGACATGTGAATTATGATGTGATCCCCGGTGTAGTTTACACATCGCCCGAGCTCGCATCAGTCGGCAAGACCGAAGAAGAACTCAAAGCTGCAAATATTAACTATAAAATCGGAAAGTTTTTGTTCATCGCCAATGGTCGCGCCAAGGCAAACCAGACAACCGAAGGTTTTGTAAAAATTTTGGCAGATGCAAAAACTGATAAAGTTTTAGGCTGTCACATTATCGGCCCGCAAGCTGGCGAATTGATCCATGAAGTTGCTGTTTTAATGGAGTTTGGCGGTTCAGCAGAAGATTTAGCACGCACCTGCCACGCCCATCCCACACTGTCTGAAGCCGTAAAGGAAGCAGCCATGGCGGTTGCAGGACGTGCAATTCACAGTTGAAGAGTCAATTCATGTAAAGTTTGAGCAATTCGCTTAAGCGTGTTGCAAAGCATCTCTGTCATAGTGTTCAGCATAGGGGACTGGACGAAAATGACAGAACACAAAAAAGATATTGATATTCTGATACTTGACGACGATGTCGACCTGTTGACCAGTGTGGCCGAACTGCTTGCAGACTGTGGCTATAAGGTTAAAGGCTTTGCCGATCCAGAAAGCGCTGTTGAATTCGCCGTTGACCAAACTTTCGCATTGGGCCTTTTCGACTTCCGTCTTGGCAGCTTGAAAAACGGTTTGGATGTTGTTGAAACTTTGCAAATCATGGGCTCGAAATCTGAATTCGTCATGGTGACCGCAGACGTTGAACGTTCCACTCAGCTCCGTGCTGCAAACCTCAAAGTTTTTGAATTCATGCGCAAACCTGTTCAGCCGCAAGAATTAATCGACACCGTAACGCGTGCCTTGGCACACTGCGAGTTACGCGCCGCATAAATTATAGACCAGTGGTGGGCCTTGGCCTGCTGCCATCCTCAAACCTGCTAAACTTGAATGGCGTTGGATCAACACAGGGTTTTTCTCCCGTGACGATCTGCGCCATTAATTTTGCGGCGCCGGGCCCAATGCCAAAGCCGTGGCCAGAAAAACCAGAGGCGAGAAACAAGCCTGATTGTTTTTGCAAAGCATCAATCACCGGAACTGCATCTGGTGTTGCATCAATTACCCCGCCCCAGCTTTCAGCAATCTGCATGTTTTGAAACGCCGGAAAATCTTTACGCAAAGCCGCTTCAACATCATCCAAAATCCATTGCACGGGTTTCGGATCAAGAATGCGCACCCGCTCAAAAGGTGAAACTTCATCAAGCGCCCAGCGCCGCTTCAATTGCATCTCTTGCATGAAACGCTCACCAAGTCGCAATTTTATACTGCGCCAATCCAGTTTGAAAATCGGCAGGAAATGTCGCAGCAACCTGAAACTATCGGGCATAATATCAGCAACGGAATAATGATTATGAGCCACTGAATAGCCCCCATCGAGCCGTTTACGCACCGCATATTTATGGCCTGAAAATGTTGTGCTGATTCCGGCATCAATCGCTGCAGTGCGCATCACTGAATTGACCACGCCCAGTTGCGGAAATGAAATGCCAATGTTGTGCAAAAACCTGCGCGACCAATAACCCCCAGCCAGAACCACTGTATCAGTCTTCACCGTGCCACGTTCTGTCACCACAGCGCTTACTTTGCCCACCGCAGTTTCAATTCCACGCGCTGCGCAATTGGTAAACACTTGTCCACCCCTGGCCTGCAACGCCCGCGCCATTGCCGGAACCGCAATGAACGGCTCGGCCCTGCAATCATCAGGCGTATACATGGCACCCTTCCATGCACGCTTTGAACCGGGAAGCAAATCCGTCACTTCATCCGCATTGATCAACCGCGTTTTCAAACCATGCGGAACAGCATCTTCGCGCCACCATTTTTCTTTCGCTGCCATATCAGCCTCAGTTTCAGATAAATAAGCAATGCCACATTGCCTGAATCCGGTTTCGGCATTCACCCGCGCATTCATGCCGTGCCAGATTCTCAAAGATTCAAGCACCAGCGGAATCTCGCGCCCATCCCGCCCCATCTGCCTGCACCAGCCCCAATTGCGCGAGGATTGTTCAGCCGCCACTTCACCCTTTTCAACAACGACAACGGATAGGCCGCGTTCAGCGAGTTCGAGCGCCGTGCAAATACCAACGATGCCAGCACCAATAACAACAGCATCAGCGCGCACGGGAAGAGTTTCGTTTGGAGTAACGTGTTCAATCTTGGGCATAGGCCAAGAGTATATTAAAGCTCAGCTCCGCGCAAAGGCCTTCCGATATTGTTCGAGCAAATGTGTCTTGTTCACTTCAGTATAAATCTGCGTACTCGACAAACTCGCATGGCCCAGCAAATCCTGAATCACGCGCAGGTCAGCACCATTGCCTAATAGATGTGACGCAAATGAATGCCGCAAAGCATGCGGTGTTGCGGTGTCAGGCAAATTCAGCGCACCCCGCATCCGCTCCATCAGCAACTGAATAATGCGCGGCGATAACACACCACCTTTGACACCACGAAATAGAGCTTCACCCGGCGAAAGCACCAGCGGACACAACTTGATGTATTCCGCAATCGCGTCTTCTGCCACTTTCACCATCGGCACAATGCGGCTCTTTCCGCCCTTGCCAATGATCACCAATGGATTGGATTGAATCTGTTTTGGTGTCAGCGCCAGTGCTTCCGATATGCGAAGCCCACAACCATAAAGCAATGTCAGCACAGCGGCATCGCGCGCCTTCACCCAAGGCTCATCACTCTCAAACACATCGGCCGCCGCAACACGCCGCGCAGAAACTTCGGGCAAGGGGCGCGGAATTGAATGGGCAATTTTAGGTGCTCGCACAGCAGCAAGTGCCGCACATTTAAAAATTTCATTGCGCTCGGCATAGCGAAAAAATGAACGAATGGCCGACATCTGCCGCGCCAGTGAACGGCTTTGAATACCCACACTGCGCCGCTTGGCCATGAAGGAGCGAAAGTCGGAAGCGGTCAAATTTTCCAAGGCGCGCACATTAGGGACCTCGCCCAAATGCTCGCTCAAAAATCCACCAAATTGAGCAAGATCATGTGCATAAGCCTCAAGCGTCTTGGCCGCCATCCGCCGCTCAGATTTCAGCGCAGAGAGCCAGCGAATTGCCACCGCCGCCGCATCACCGTTTAACCCAAACTGCAGAAGTTCACCCATGCCGATACTCTAACCAGCAATAGTTGACAGTTTCTAACGCGATACCACAGCCTCGCCAAAATGAAGCACTTCAGGAAATGGCGTATAGAAAGGGTGCAAAAGCTCTTTCCATTTCAAATAACGATCAGACTGACGAAATCCAATTGTGTGATCTTCAAGTTTTTCCCAATCCACGAGAAGCAAGTAACACCCTGGCTTTTCGAGGCATGACCTAACTTCCAGTTTGATAAATCCGGGTGTTTCTGAAATCAAAGGTAGTGCTTGCTTCAATGCCGCCTCATAGGCGATCATCTGCGCAGGACTTACTTGAAGAATGGCGTGTTCGAGAATCAAGCTATCGTCTGCCCAGTCTTTTTCCAATCGGCCAAGAACTGCTCAATGCCCTTATCCGTCAATGGATGTTTGACCAAGCTCTTCAACACGGCCGCAGGGGCGGTTGCATAATCAGCACCGATCAAGGCAGCTTCCTTAATGTGATTGGCAGTACGAACCGAAGCCACCAGAATGTTGGTGTCATAATCATAATTGTCATAAATCTGGCGAATCTCGGCAATCAGTTCCATGCCGTCTTGGTGAATGTCATCCAGGCGCCCCACAAACGGCGAAATGAAAGTGGCACCAGCTCTTGCCGCAAGCAATGCCTGATTGGGACTGAAGCAGAGAGTCACATTCACCATCGTGCCTTCGCCCGAAAGCACACGGCAGGCTTTGAGGCCTTCCAAGGTGAGCGGCACTTTAACGGTCACGTTCTTGGCAATTTTGCGCAGAACATTGGCCTCTTTCATCATGCCATCAAAATCCAGCGCTGCCACTTCAGCGCTGACTGGCCCTTCAACGAAGGAACAAATTTCTGCAATCACTTCCGTGAATTTTCGGCCAGATTTGGCAATCAGCGATGGATTGGTTGTCACACCATCAAGCAGCCCTAAATCTTTGAGCTCGCGCAACTCAGCAACATCCGCCGTGTCAGCAAAAAATTTCATGATGGAAGACCTTTCAAATAATTCTTGATGTGTTGAACCGATTTTGTGCCAAGCACCCTATCATCCAACTTTGTTACAGCTGTGACAAGGCGCAAGCTATTGGTTAGAAAAACGGCGTCGGCCGCATAAAGTTCATCTGGGGTTACAATTGTTGTTTTAACCCCAAGCCCCATTAATTTCTGCCTTGTAATGCCCGGCAAAATACCTTGGTCATCTTGCGGCGTAATCAATTGGTCACCATGCATCAAAAAAACATTACAAACGGTTGAACAAGCCACATGGCCCGCCGTATTCAGCATCAACGCATCATCAGCCTTGCCAACGACTTCGCGCGCTGCCGCAACATTATCAATATAGGAAAGCGTTTTATGACGCGATGAAGGCGCCCACTCATTGCGTCTTGTTGTTGAGGTTGCGAGCGTTACTGCTTGCGGCAATTTCGAAGGATCAAACGGCAGCAGTGAAATCAAAAGACTGCTCGTGGTTCCATCAGCGGCAAGCCCGCGCTGTGTCACACCGCGTGTTAAAGTGACGCGCAAAACTTCATCAGCAGCCGCACTGCGTTTCAAAACTTTGCCAATTGAAACCAGCGCCAAGGCTTCATCAAACGCAATTCCCAATTCCAATGCGGAAGCGCTCAAGCGCGCTAAATGTTCGTTCAACCAAATCGCATTGCCGCCCGAAACGGCTATGGTTTCAAACAACCCATCACCCAGCATTAATCCGCGATCGGCAGCATTCAGCGGCAGCGTATCTTCAATAAATTCGCCATTGAACCAAATCACACTCATGCCACATGCCCTAAAAAGTTTCGCAACATGTCATAGCCATGTTCGGTTAAAATTGACTCTGGATGAAACTGCACGCCAAAAGTTGGATGGTGCTTGTGTTTCAATCCCATGATCTCGCCATCATCACTGCGCGCTGTCACAGCTAGCACTGTATCTTCAACCTCATTAACGATCAAAGAGTGATAGCGCCCAGCCGAAAATTTCTGCGGCAGATTTTTGAAAATGCCTGTCCCATCATGTTGAATTTCAGAACTGTCCCCATGCATCGGTTTTCGCGCACGTTTCACCACGCCGCCAAACACTTCACCCATCACTTGATGGCCTAAACAAATGCCCAAGATCGGCAGCTTGCCCGAATAGTCGCGCATAATGTCCATTGAAGCGCCAGCCTGAAGCGGCGCGCATGGCCCCGGCGAAATCACGATGGCTTTCGCGTTCAGATCCTCCGAACGCACTTCATCATTGCGCACTACTTTTGTAGCAGCACCGAGTTCTTCAAAATAACGTGCCACGTTAAAAACAAAACTATCATAATTATCGACAATCAAGATCATGGCTCAAACGCTTCCATGATGCGGGCGATCTTGGTCAGGCTTTCTTCATATTCGGCGGCGGGCTGCGACCGCGCAGTTATGCCACCACCGCCTTGCACATAGGCTTTGCCGTTTGCAAACAGCGCCGTGCGAATGGCAATATTGAAATCGCACGAACCATTAAACCCAAGATAGCCAATAGACCCGCAATAGACACCACGCGCTTGGGCCTCCAACTCTGCAATAATTTCCATCGCCCGAATTTTTGGCGCACCCGTAATTGAACCACCCGGAAACACCGCCTGCAACACATCAACCTGCGTAAGTCCATCACGCAACTGTCCTTCAACCACCGAAACCAGATGATGCACATTGGCATAAGATTCGAGACCACAGAGCACAGGCACTTTGACCGAGCCAGGCTTTGCAATGCGTGAAATGTCGTTCCGCAACAAATCCACAATCATCACATTTTCCGCGCGGTCTTTGCGGCTGGCTTGCAACTCTGAAATAAGTTCGGCATCACGCATCAAATCTGCATCGCGCTTTCTGGTGCCCTTGATGGGCCGTGCCTCAACCATCGCTCCATCGCATTTGATCAAACGCTCTGGCGAACTGGAGGCAATCTGCACATCACCATAATCTAGATAGGCGGCAAAGGTGGAAGGGTTTTTGTCGCGCAATTTTCGAAACAGTGCGAAGGCGTCAAAGTTCGATGGAATATCCGAGGAAAAACATTGCGTAAGGTTAGCCTGAAAAACATCGCCGATAATAGAATAAATAGTTTGGTAATTATATAAGATAAATTATAGTTACTAGTTGA
>CAXTKH010000005.1:0-105793 GCA_964244815.1 uncultured Aestuariivirga sp.
TTCATCAACTACGGCAGCCGCTTTTGCAGCACCGGGATTTGCAATGGCAACAAGTGGCTCGGACGAATATGAGGCGTGTTTCCAATCCTGCGTCCACCCCTCGCCGACACGTGAAAACTTCACATTCACGCGCTTGGTTTGAATGTCCACACTGTCATATTTTGTGCCGTCAATAATCGCAATAATTTCTGCGACATCCTCGGGAGAAAGAAGTGGTTCGTCGGCCATTGTGGCTCCTAAAATTTTTAGTCTTTGTGAATTTTCAATTCATAGCCAATTGGCAAAAGTGTTACGCCGAAGCGTTTTTCGATTGCGCCCCAAATGCCTTTTGGAAAATAAAGCGAGAAGATTAAGGCGGCCAAGCCGAGGCCGATCAAATACCAAACACCCGCTGCGCCGAACCACGTTTCGATGACAAAGAACAACACTGCGCCAATGATAGCACCTTCAAATTTTCCAATTCCGCCCACCAAAACCATGAAAATCATATAGGCAGTCCACTGCACACTGAAATAGGTTTTGGGTTGGAACGTGAGTGCTGAACACAGCCACAAGGCGCCAGCCAAGCCAATGCCAAAGGCGGCCAACACAAACAGCTTGCGTTTGGTTTTGGTCACATCCACGCCAACCGATGTGGCGGCAGATTCATTATCGCGAATAGCTTGAATGGCAGCACCCGATTTGCTGCGCAGCAAGAAATAAAGAATGCCCAACAACAGGAGCATGGAGGCGAGCGCTAAATAATAAATCGCCATGCGCCGACCATCTGATGGAAAGGCGTTCATCGAAATGAGAGACGTTCCTGTTTCACCTTGTATGAGCGTATCGAGATTGATCAGCAGATGCGTGAACTCGGCCAGCACCCACATGCCAATGGCAAATTCGCCGCCTTTGAGATGCAGCATGAAGTATGAAATCAACCACGCCACCCCAGCCACCAGAATTGCCGCTGCCAATGTTGAGATGAAGGGATTAAGGCCAGCATCGGCAAGCCGGATGGTGAAGTAGGCGCCCAGCCCAAAGAACATTTGCTGGCCAATGGATACAAGCCCGCCATAGCCTGCAAGCGCATTCCACATAGCGGCCAGCATGATATAAATGAACAGGGCTGTCAGCCGATCAAGCGTGCCGGATTTGAGCAGAATCGGAGCAACTGCAAACAGCGCAACGATGATTGCAATGCCGATAAAGCCAAGGCGCGAGGCGGGCGTCCATCTTTCAATTGTGAATGATTTGGTCATGTCGCCTTCCTCTTCAACCACGCGAAGACAAAATTGCGATTGCGAAACAGGCGGATGAACAAAACCACCAAGAACGCGAAATGGCCACCCAACAAAAATCCTTGCGGATGAATTGTAGCGCCAAAAGTTTGCGCCACCGCCAATACAATGCCGCCAAACAACGTGCCCCAGAGCGAGCCTAGCCCACCAATCACCGTGGCTTCGAAAGCGGAAAGCAATTGTAAAGCGCCGGAGTAAGGTTGAAACGTTCCGCGCATACCAAGGAAAGCGCCTGCCAAGGCCACGGTGGCCATCGCAATGGCGGTGGCAATTGCACTTGCACGCTTTGCATCAATGCCCACCAAACCTGCTGTATCAGGATCCATCGCAGTGGCACGTATAGAACGGCCCAACTGGGTTTTCTTGAGAAACAATTGCAAAGCGCCAATCACAACAACAACTGTTACTAAAATCAGCAATTGTAACTTGCCCACAAATATTCCGCCGGGCAATTCGAAGGCATCGAATGACAGGTCGCCAATAAAAGGCCCTAAGGAACGCGTATCAGCGCCGAACCTTTGGAAGATCAGATTATCAATCAATATAGCCAAACCGAATGTGCTTAGAACGGGAAGCAACTCGCCGCCGCGGGCTGATCTATCGAGAATGTAACGCTGCAAAACCCAGCCCAATGCAGCCATGATAGGCACGACGATTAACAAGCCTAGGAAAGGATTGACACCGAATTGCTTGCCCAAAACAAAAAGCAAATAGGCGCTCAACACAGCCAGTGACCCATGGGCCAAATTGATGATGCGCATTACCGAGAACATAAACGACAGACCACAGGCAACCAAGGCATAGTAGCTACCCAAGAACACCGCTTGAATGAGATTGCTCAACATATCAGTGGCCGCCCCCACGTTTGCCGAAATAGGCTGCTGTAATGTTTTCGCGAGTTACGTTTTGTGTTGCGCGGTCGAGCACAAATTGCCCTTCCAACATGCACACAATGCGCGTGGCAAAGCCCATGGCGCGTGACAAATCCTGCTCTACTAAAATAATTGTCGTGCCCGTTTTTATGACATTCAACGAAGCATATACCAAATCCACAGCGGCAGGTGAAAGGCCGAGTGAAATTTCATCTAGTAACAGAATTTCAGGATTGCTCATCAGTGCGCGACCAATGGCCGTCGCCTGTTGTTCGCCGCCAGACAGAGTGCCAGCTTTGGCGTTGCGGCGCTTCACCAAATTGGGAAAGGCTTCAAACACTTTGGCAACTGTCCAATCACCTTTGCGGCCCGCGATGCTGCCCAGCATGAGGTTTTCTTCAACGCTCATATCTTGAAATAATTTGCGTCCTTCTGGCACCAGCGACACGCCCGCTTTCACCCGCTCGAATGACCGCTGGTTGGTGATGTCTGCACCATTCAACTTAACACGGCCTGACGTGGGCTTATGAGCGCCCGCAATGGCACGCAGCAAAGTGGATTTGCCAGCGCCATTGGCACCCACCAAAGCAAGAATTTCAGATTTACCAACAGCGACACTCACATCCTTCACGGCCCGTAGCTGGCCATGTCGCACGTCCAGATTTTCTAATACAAGATGGCTCATTCTGGTGTGCGCCCCAAATAGGCTTCAACCACAGCTTTGTCTTTCATCACCAAAGCTGGATCACCATCCGCAATAATTTTTCCATCTGCCATGCAGATCAGGCGCTTGGCCACTTGCAGCAACACGTGAACGATATGTTCAATCCACACAATGCTGATGCCGCGGCTATGAAGCTCTCTGATTGTATCAACAAGTTCGCTGGCTTCCGCATCAGTTAAGCCGCCGCCAATTTCATCTAGCAGTAAAATTTTTGGGCGCGTCGCCAAAGCACGAGCCAATTCCAAACGCTTTCGATCCAGCAGACCTATGGCTTCAGTTTTGCGATTGGCAATTTTCTCCATGCCGCAAAATTTCAAAGAGTCGTGTGTTAAATCGTAAGCCGCATCGCCGCTTAATTTTGCACCATGGGTGGCGGCCACATAAATATTTTCAAAAACCGTCATACCTAAAAACGGCAGAGGTATTTGGTGCGTTTTGGAAAGGCCTTTGATGCAGCGCGTTGCGGCTGAAGTTTTGGTCACATCCGCGCCCATCAATTCAATCGTTCCACCGTTGGGCGGATAGGTGCCGGAAAGCACATTCATCAATGTGGTTTTTCCAGCACCATTTGGTCCAACAATGCCAATGGCCTCGCCTCCACTCACAGCAAAATCAACTTGATCCAGAACAACAAGCGCACCAAAGCGCTTGCTGACCTGTTTTGCATTGAGAAGTGGAATTGCCATCAGCAATCGTCTTATGCGTTATAAGGCAGAAGCTTTGCCGCCACCGGCACATTTGC
This sequence comes from uncultured Aestuariivirga sp., assembly GCA_964244815.1. Classification (GTDB taxonomy): domain Bacteria; phylum Pseudomonadota; class Alphaproteobacteria; order Rhizobiales; family Aestuariivirgaceae; genus Aestuariivirga. The sequence goes on from CAXTKH010000005.1 coordinate 3,619, forward strand.
ATCGGTGGAGTTTTCGGTCACCACCAAATCATATGTGTGTTTGCCATCAGCTGATTTCACCCACTGCATGCCAATGATAGGGCCATGGGCTACATTTGGAACAGGGCCTGAAGTGAAATCAATCGCGCCCGCAATTGTTGAAGCTTTCAGCGTGCTTAAAGCTTTGGCAACTTCGGCTTTGTTCTTTGGATCGCTTGAAACTTTCAACAGTTCGGTAGCAGCATCAAGAAGCGACAATGTTGCGCCCAATTGCTGGGTCCATTGTTTGCCACTTTCCGCTTCATAGCCATCACACAATTCCACGCCAGACAGGCCAGTCAGTGATGATTTGTAAGGGAACGACTTATGCCAATAGCCAGCACTGGACATATTGGTGCTGAGCGAACCTAAAGCTTCCATATCCGACGGGAAAATGCCGAATTTGGCAGGCTGCGCAATTTTGATTTGCTTCGTCAAACCTTGTTGCGCTGCTTGTTGCCAGAAGGCCACAAAGTCTGGCGGAATGGGGAACGTGTTGAAAATTTCAACGCCTTCCTTTTTGAACAACGCAATTTGTGAAGAGAAATCAGTTGTGCCAGTTTCGTAAGCACCGGGATCAACAATCGTGTAACCAGCTGCCGCGAGCTTAGGTGCCAACACAGCGCGAATGGCATTGCCATCAGCATCGTTTGGATACATTACTCCGACCTTTTTGTTGGTTTCAACCAAAGACCATTGCTTGATATAAGCCTTGTAGAATTCATCTACGCCAAAGCCGAAATGATAAGTCCATTTAAACGGCGAAGGTTGGCCTGGCTTGGCACCACGACCAAAATACCATGCTTCCCATGGCATCACAGTTGAGAGACAGGGAACACCTGCTGCTTCGCAAGCATCAGCCACAGGGTTGATGGTTTCAGGGGTTGAAACGGCCAACATCAAATCAATGCCGCTGTTGGTAATCAAATCCTTAGCAAGCTGACCAGCACGGGATGGGTCTGATTGCGTATCTCGATCAAGGATTTCAACTTCATAAGTTTTACCACCAATGGTCAGGCCTTTTTCCAATGCTTTGCGCACAAGGGTCAACACATGACCATCCGTTTGACCAAAGCCTCCGAGCGGGCCGGTGATCGGGCTGATAAAGCCAATAGTGAGTTTGTCAGCAGCAAAAGCTGGCGATAATGCGCCAGAAAGTGGAAGTGCCGCAGCACCTGCACCAGCCAGCAAAACGTCGCGACGATTTAGTTTCTTCATTTTAGTCCTCCCAATATGCCTTCTTGTTGAAGGCGTTTCATTGTTAATAAGGCAGTCCAGTATAATTCTCCGCCACCATGCTTTGAGCAGCACGAGACGTGGCAATATAATCAATTTCGCTTTCCTGAATGCGTTGTTCAAAATCAGTTTGTTGCGGAAAGCGGTGCAATAATGTCGTCATCCACCATGAAAAGCGAATGGCTTTCCACACGCGGGCAAGGGCGGTGCTTGAATAAGCATCAAGCAAGTGATCGGTCCTCTCTGTGTAGTGTTTCTTCAAAGCTTCAGACAAATAATAGACGTCCGACACAGCAAGGTTCAAGCCCTTAGCCCCTGTTGGCGGCACAATATGTGCCGCATCGCCACAGAGAAACAGATTTCCCCAACGCATGGTTTCGCACACAAAACTGCGAAGGGGGGCTATTGATTTTTCAATAGAAGGGCCGGTGATCAGGGTGTCTGCAGCTTCGGCAGGCAAGCGGCGCTTTAACTCGTCCCAAAATGCAGTGTCACTCCAATTTTCAACTTTGTCATCAAGGGGCACTTGCACATAATAGCGCGACAGCATGGGGTTGCGCATTGAAGCCAATGCAAATCCCCTCGTGTGATTGGCATAGATTAACTCGTGTGATGTCGGCGGTGTTTCAGATAAAATACCAAGCCAGCCAAAAGGATAAACTCGCTCAAACTCTTTGCGTTGATCTGCGGGAATGCTTTGGCGGCTCGCCCCATGGAAGCCATCGCAGCCTGCGATGTAATCACAATCAACGCGGAATTCCCTGCCATTCTTTTTATAAGTCACAAACGGCTTGGCCGTTGTCACATCATGAAGGGCAACTTCTGCGGCTTCTTCGATGAGCGATGTGCCCATTTTGTGTTGAGTTTCATAGAGATCTTTGGTCACTTCTGTTTGACCATAAACCATAACGCGCTTGCCACAGTTTTCTGTAAAGGCCACGCGGAACTGGCGGTTTTGTGCCGCAAGGAAAAAGCCTTCATGGGGATGGCCTTCGCGGTCCATACGCGCCCCTGCCCCAGCTTTGCGCAAAAGATCAACTGTGCCTGCCTCCAAAACGCCTGCACGAATGCGCTTTAAAACATAATCCTTAGTCTGGCGTTCAATCAACACGGTGGCGATGCCCGCTTGGTTGAGCAGTTGCGACAGCAACAAGCCCGATGGGCCACCGCCGATTATGGCAACTTGCGTTCTCATGCGTGGCCCATCACAGTTACGGCGTTCAGCAGTTCACCTGAAATGCGCGTGGCGGCACCTGCTGCCAAAATCATTTGTGGCAGCAACATCCACTCCAAAGTCCAAGCTGCGCCTGAACGTTCTTGTTCATACACAAGGGAATGATGAAGCCCAGAAACGAGTGTTGCATTGAACCTTGCAAGTGAGACGAGCGCTTCAGCTTTCACAGGGTTTTGCTTATGGCTCATGGCCGACGAAGTGCCACCACCTGAAAACGCAATTTCGGCCAATTCGTTCTGCGCCATCAAACAGCAATCAACACCGATCTTGCCCAGCGCTCCGGTGACGTTGCTGCAGGCATTGGCAATGGCCACGATTGGTGAGCGATTGCTATGCCAGTTTTGTGTCAGCGCTAACAGGTTTAACGCGGCGGCCATGTCGGTTTTAAGTGCTTGGCCCTTGTCGCCAAATTCGCCCAAAACACCTATCGGTCCGCCAAACTGCAAAGGGAAGCGACAACCAGCTATCGAAGCTTGGGCATCTTCAATACCGTTGCGCCACGTTGCAATTCGATCTGCCACTTCGAACGGCAAGGCTTGTTGCATGCGTGTGCGCGCCATCAAATTATTTTTGCCAAATGTTGCGCTGAGTCTTTCTAAATGCTCGATCAACGCATCCATCCGTGATGAAAGAAATGCCAAACTTTTCTTGGCGCGTATCATTAGCGATGTATCAATCACATCTTGGCTCGTTGCGCCAAAGTGAACGTGTTGACTGGCATGATTTTTTAATTTCGCAACGAGCGAAGGAACAGTCATGCCATCGCGTGCAATGCCATCATTCAGTTTCGTCTGGTCGGCCACGAAAGACTTGGCCGCAATGGAAATTTCAGTTGCTGCATGTGTCGGAATGAAACCAAGCTTGGCTTGCGCACTTGCTAGCGCAACTTCAAATTCCAACATCGCTTCAAGATCAGCATCAACCGAAAACAATGCCGCAATTTCATCATCGCCCAGAAGGGGTGACAGAAACTGGCTTTGTTGCAAAGTGAAAGACATGGTGTTCCCTAAATATCAAAGAACACAGTTTCGTTTTCACCTTGCAGGTGAATATCGAAATGATAAGCGGTGCCATCACGTTTCGCCAGAAGCGTGTTGACGCGCGCTCTGTGTTCAATCCTTTTTAGAACTGGATCATTTGAATTATCTTCATCGGCAAAATACATGCGGGTGTTGAGACCCAAATTGATGCCCCGCGCTACGATCCAGAATGTGATGTGTGGCGCTTGCTTCACACCAGTTGGGTGCGGAACCGAGCCCGGCTTAATCGTTTCGAATTTAAACTCGCCTGAGTCCATGTCGGTAGCGCATCTTCCCCAACCTTGGAAGTTTTCGGAATTATATTTTCCCGCAGAGTCAGCCTGCCAAATTTCCAGCAGCGCATCCTTCAACACCAAACCGCCGCCATCAAATACACGGCCTATAATCGTAATGCGTTCGCCCTTGGTGTTTGCGCTCAGCATCTCACGGCCAAGGTCATTGGGGTAAACACCCGTGATGCCGCAAAAATTTGGTGTGAGGCCAATGTGAACATATGGGCCAGCAGTTTGCGAAGCGGATTCTTTCAGCTTCATATCAATTGCCCTCCAACTTGTTTTCAAACACAGTGGAACGGCGACCACGCAGCACAATATCAAACTTCCAAGCCCTAGCATCCATTGGAATGGTGTTTTCATGATCGTAAGTGGAAATTAAACGGCGCACCGCTTCTTTGTCATGGATAGTGGCCACGATAGGGCAGAGATCAATCAGCGGATCGCCCGCGAAATACATCTGCGTAATCAAGCGCTGCGCAAAGCCTGAGCCAAAAACAGAGAAATGAATATGTGCTGGCCGCCAATCATTCACGCCATTGGGCCAAGGGTATGGCCCGGGCTTGATGGTGCGAAATGTATAGTCGCCATTCTCATCCGTCATGCAGCGGCCACAGCCACCAAAATTCGGGTCTAGCGCTGCAATATAGCCTTCCTTTTTATGGCGATAACGCCCGCCAGCATTGGCCTGCCACACTTCGAGCAAAACATTGGGCACAGGCATGCCACGCTCATCCAACACGCGGCCATGAACGATGATGCGTTCGCCCACAGCGCTTTCGCCAGATTTGGCAAAATTATAGATGAGGTCATTATCAAGTTGGCCTAAAATGTTTTGACCAAACACGGGGCCCGAAATTTCACTGACTGTATTCGAAAAAGAAATGAGCGAGCGTTTGGGCGAGCGCAGTACCGTTGACTTATAGGCGGGTGAAAATGACTTCGGATGCCAGTCTAAATCTCTGGCAAAAAATGTGCCCGTTTCTGGAGCCTTGTTCGTCATGCAGCCCCCTTTTCTTTTTCGAGTTCGGCAAAGGTTTCTTTGACAATTTTTATGGCATGATTGGCCGCTGGAACACCAGCATAAATCGCCACATGCAACAGTGCTTCACGAATATCATCAGCACTTGCCCCAGTGTTGCGGCAGCTGCGCACATGCATGGCCACTTCTTCGTCCTGCCCCAAAGCCGCCAGCAAGGCGATGGTGATCATGGAGCGTTCACGCAATGAAATATTCGGGCGCGACCACACATGGCCCCAAGCAGCATCAGTGATCAGGCTTTGAAACGGCGCATCAAAATCTGTTTTGCTTGCCTCGGCGCGCGCCACATGGGCTTCGCCCAAAACTTTGCGCCGCGTTTTCATTCCGGTTTCAGTGAGGCTCATCGTTGCTCAATCCGATTCGATGAAAGTGGAAATTAGTTTTGCATAGAGTTCGGGGAAATCGATGCAGGGCAAATGTGCTGCATTGCTAATCAATTCAAACTTCGCATGTGGAACTTGGGCCGCCATGGCTTGCACCAAATCAGGCGGTGTTGAACCATCATGTTCGCCAGCAATGCAAAGCACGGGCACTTTGATCTGTGCGGCCTGCGCTGTGAAATCTGCGTCGCGAATTGCTTCGCAACAGGCGATGTATCCAGCTTGTGGCGTGCGCTCTAACATGTTTTTATAGAGTGCGAGTTCGGTTGGCCGATTGGAACGAAACTGTGCGGCAAACCAGCGTTCCAAAATTGCATCTGAAATTGATGCAATGCCGCCTGCTTGTATGGCCGCAATGCGTGTGCCCCACATATCAGCATTGCCGATTTTCAACCCGGTATTGCTGAGGATCATTCCTCGCACCAAATCTGGCCGTTGATGATAAAGGCTTTGCGCAATAAGCCCGCCAACCGAAATTCCGCATAGGAAAGCTTGCGAAAGCTTCAGATGTGTCAGCAGCTGTGCAACATCGCTCGCATAAGCCGCGATGCTCGAAGGGCCAGCGCGATCAGATGATAACCCATGGCCAGCTTTATCATGCAACACCACATTAAAACGATCACCAAGGGCGGCAATCACGCCATCCCAAATGCGAAAATCACTGCCGAGTGAATTGATAAAAACCACGGTTCTGCGCGTTGGAACAAGCGCGCTTGATCGGTAATGGATAACGCCTGATGCGGTTTGCAGCTGTTGCATTTCTCAACATTTACATATAGTTGTTGAGAAGATAAATCATTTTTTTGCTCATAATCATAACAATTCAGATATGAAAAACGCCCGCCAGCTCAAACTTCATCAGCTCGAAACCTTCGTCGAAGTGGCCCGCCACAAATCTGTCACGCGGGCGGCTGAAAGCATGAACCTCACCCAACCAGCCGTCACGCGCACATTGAGGGAGCTTGAGGCCATCTGTGGCGTGGCTCTGGTGGCCAAAGATGGCCGCGGCATTCGCATCACCCCGCAAGGCGAAACCTTTCTGCGCCACGCAGGCGCCAGCCTCGCCGCCGCGCGCAAGGGCTTGAACGCAGTTGCCAATTTGAATGAGAGCGACAGGCCCGCCATCCGCATCGGCGCATTGCCCACGGTATCTGCTCTCATCATGCCCGGTGCCGTGTCGCGTTATCTCGCCGAAGACTTGCGCAATCCGTTGCGTATTTCAACAGGTGAAAACCGCGCCCTGCTCGATCAACTCCGCGCCGGAGAGTTGGACTTGGTGATGGGCCGCTTGCCAGCACCCGAAAGCATGGCAGGCTTGGTGTTTGAACCGCTGTATCGCGACATCGTCGTCTTCGCCGTGCATCACAGCCACGCACTCGCGGGGCGCAGCACAATCAGCGCCGCAGAGATTTCATCCTCCCCCATGTTGGTGCCCACATCCGTGTCGATCATCGGGCCTTTCGTGAAACGCCTGTTCATCGAACAAGGCCTGCCCGAACCCACCCAAAGCATCGAAACCGTATCAGACAGCTTCGGCCGCGCCTTCACGCGCGATCATGGCGCAATCTGGATTATCTCGCGCGGGGTAATTGCTGCGGAGTTAGAGTCCGGAGAATTCGTGGCCTTGCCGATCAACACGCAATCAACCTTGGGTGCTGTGGGCCTGTGCATGAAAGCCGGCGAACCGCTGGAGCCTGCTGTTGAGATTTTTGCGAATATCCTGAGGGAAGAAGTGAAACGGAGGGCGGATTTTTTGCCGGAGGATTTGGGGTGAGGGTTTTGACAATGTTGCAAAGAGCAGTAAAATGTAATGTCTCCAAAGCCGTAGTAACCACAATCCGAAGGTTCATTTCTTAATCAGCCGTAGTTCCCCAGACTTGCCCGTGATCGGAGATACAATAACAAGGAAAACCGACGGTTGCCAATCCTGAAATAGAACAAATGCCTTCATTTGTAACACAAGAACGGGAAGATTGTGATTTTGATTGTGAAAAGGTTTGCAACACTTCTTTTGTGTGATCTTCAAATCTATAGGCATCAGCTTCATACGTATTGTCCATATTTTGGCAACCACCGCAGCGCACATACTCCTGTGAATAAAGACATTTGAATACGTCAGTTCCCTTACTTCTATACTGTCGAATGTGTGTCATTTCATGCGCAAGCAGTGTTGCCAAAGTAGCTGTATCCTCGCCCCAAAATCCTTCGCTAAGACATATAAAGTTGCGATCAGGTGCCATGCCGCTAGCATTGTTTAGTCTACACCAACGTATTGTTACGTTGTTGAATTCACGAGGATCAAATAGTTGGGCTTGAATTAGGAGGTCGCGCGCCTCATTGATTGGCGAGCCACTTCCCGCTGCATTGAACCCTTGCGTTAAAATTACGCCTTTTGTTATTGAATCAAATGCTGCAGCGCAACTTTGAGTCAAAAGCTGTTGCACAACGACCACGGGACTCGGAATGTTGGGCAAGTCGACCTTGCCGTCAGTGCCTTTACATACTGCCTTTGCAGATTCGCAGCTCGATTTGCAAACTGGCTCACAAAATTTTTTACCCAAAACTTTTGAACAGCATGCTTTGTTGCAATCCTTATTGCAAGCATCGGCATATGCTGGGTGATACAAACAAAGCAAAAAAGCTAAAACTAAAAGCAGTTTGTTCAACATTAGAGTTGTCCTTCTCAAATCGAAAAAGAACCAAGTGTGACTTATGATCACCCTTAAGCCATTATATGATCACCCTTAAGCCATTAAGAGTCAATTAGATGCTAGATGCAGACGTAAAGACGGACGCTTCCCATTAATATCCGCTGTTGACCTATATGCGCCATTGGCGTATAAGCCTTTCATGTTAGTTTCCGTCATTGAAACAGACGCCTATCTCTCCAAAGCTGAAAAGATCATGTCGGCCTTGGAAAGGGAGGCTGTGATTTTGATGATATCGGAAGGCCCTACGGTTGGCGATGTTATTCCTGGCACGGGTGGTTTGCGAAAGGTTCGCATTCCCTTGCAAGGTCGTGGCAAGCGCGGTGGTGGTCGGGTGATCTATAGGTATTACAATGCGGGTTACCCTGCGATTTTGATGTGGGCATTTGCCAAGAATGAAGCATCGGATTTAACGCCAGCGCAAAAGAAATCAATGGTGGCAATGTCGGACATGTTCATTGCACAGTTGAGGAGTGTAAAATGAAAAAATCAGATTTCGAAGGCCTCATGAAAGGCATGAAAGAGGCAAGTGATTTCATCCGCACGGGCGAACTCAAAGTTGGCAAGATTCACATTCCTGCTGAAATTGACGCCGCCGCCATTCGCGCCAAAACGGGGCTTAGCCAAATCAGCTTTTCCAAACAAATTGGTGTGTCCGTCGCCACGTTGCGCAATTGGGAACAAGGCCGCCGTGTGCCGGATGGGCCAGCACAGGTTTTGCTGCGCCTGTTGAATGAGGATCCAAAAATTGTGCAGAGGACGCTGAAGTCAGCAGCTTAGCCACCCAACAACCTCACCGCATTCTCCTTCAAAATCAGCGGCCTCACTTCATCTCGAAACGCCGCAGCTTCAAATGCGGCCAGCCATTTTTCTGGCGCGATCATCGGCCAGTCGCTTCCAAACAGCATTTTCTTTTTCAAAATTGTATTGGCATAGCGCACCAAAATTTCGGGGAAATACTTGGGGCTCCAGCCACTGAGATCGATATAAACATTGGGCTTGTGTTGGGCGACCGATAGCGCCTCTTCCTGCCATGGGAATGACGGGTGGGCAAGAACGATGGGCATGTCTGGAAAATCAACCGCCACATCATCAATAAACATCGGGTTGGAATATTTCAGCCGCATGCCATTGCCGCCGCGCATGCCAGAGCCAACACCCGTTTGCCCAGTGTGGAACAACGCAATCGCCCCCGCTTCCGCAATCGCTTCATATAAAGGATAGGCCATGCGGTCATTCGGGAAGAAGCCTTGCATGGTGGGGTGGAACTTGAAGCCCTTCACGCCGAAATCTTGCACCAAGCGCTTGGCTTCGCGGGCACCCAATTTGCCTTTGGCAGGATCAATGGATGCAAAGGGAATGAGCACATCAGAATTGGCCGCTGCCAGTTCTGCCACTTCTTCATTTTTGTAACGGCGGTATCCCGTCTCCCGCTCCGCATCGACGGGGAAGATGACGGCTGCGATATTTTGCGCGCGGTAATGGGCTGCGGTTTCTTGCACGGTTGGCGGATGCGCCCACGGTGCGCCAAAATATTTGGCCATGCTGGCTTGCAAATCATCATAACCATCATCCGTGTGGCAGCCGCAAGGTTCTTCCGCATGGGTGTGGAAATCGATAGCGCGGACCTTTGTGAAATCAACCATTTTTCGTTCTCACCTATATCAACTTTGAGATTGCTCGTGTTTCACTCACTGCGTAGCATAGCAAAATAGAAAATGGAAAAATTATGAAGCATACTCATCCCATCCGCGCTGCCGTGTTTGATATTGATGGCACGCTTGCCATGATGGACAAAGCCAAAGGAACTTATCAAGCCCTGCCCGGCGCTGTGGAGGCTGTGAATGCGCTCACCGCGCGGGGCATGCCTGTGGTGGCTTATACCAACGGCACATTTTTTCCCCCCGAACATTATTATGCTCCATTAGCTGATGCGGGTTTGCATTTTGCGCCGGGTCATATTTTAACGCCAGCCACTGTGGCGGCACAGCAACTCGTAAAGCTTGGCCACAAACGCGTGATGTTGATTGGCGCTGAAGGCACGCGGGTTCCTTTGCAGCAAGTGGGCATTGAAATTATCGAGGCCGAATCTGGTGCGCCAGATGTTGAAGTGGTTTTGCTGGCGTGGACGAAAGAATTTAACTCACGCCAATTGGATGCGGCAGCCCAAGCCATTTGGCGCGGGGCCAAGCTTTATGCCACATCGGTGGCGCCTTATTTTGCGGGGGCCACGGGAAAGCTGATGGGGGTTTCAGGTGCGGCAGCGGCGGCTTTGAATAATGCAACAGGAGCAACCGCAGAAGTGTTTGGCAAGCCTTCAACCGCGGGCCTTGATATTATTTCCGAAATCACTGGTATTCCTTCCCACGAAATGGTGGTGCTGGGGGATGACCCGAATTTGGAAATTGCTATGGCGCGCAAAGGCGGCGCATTTGCAGTTGGCATTACCACGGGTGTGGCCGATCACTCGGCATTCAATGCTGTTGATGAAAACTTGCGCGCCCATGTGGTGTTGCCGAGCCTCGTGAATATTTTAACGCAAGATTGGATGAAGTGATGATTGAAGAAGGTGCCGTTCTTTGGCAGGCCGATGAGAAACGTCTCGCTGGCTTAAACATTACAAAGTTTATCAACTGGTTGGGTGCGCGTGGCCGCAATTTCACGGGCTATCAAGATTTGTGGGATTGGTCTGTCACCGATTTGGCGGGCTTCTGGCAAGCCATTGCAGATTATTTCGAACTCATCATGGAAGGCGATTGCAGCGCCGTTGTTTCCGCTGATCCCATGCCACGCACGCGCTGGTTTGTGGGCACGCGGATGAATTATGCCGAACACATTTTGCGCAATGAAAATAAAGGCGATCCATCGCGCGTGATGTTGCATCACAGTTCAGAACTTCGCCCGTCAGCCACAATGAGCTGGGCTGAAACCTGCGGCGCGGTGCGCAAGCTGGCCACAAAGTTGCGCGCCATGGGCATTGTTCCGGGTGACCGCATTGTGGCTTACATGCCCAATATTCCTGAAACTTTCATTGCCATGTTGGCCACCACAGCCATTGGGGCTGTGTGGTCTTCCGCTGCACCAGAGTTTGGGCCGCAAACGGTGATTGATCGCTTTTCGCAAATTGAGCCGAAATTGATTTTCGCCTGCAATGGCTATCGCTATGGCGGCAAGGATTTTGATCGCACGGAAGATCTGTCGCGCATTCTTGCGGCACTACCCTCAGCGAAAACTTTGGTGATGTTGGATTATTCAGCGACAGCGAAAAAACAGCCGGAATTTTCTGGCGAGGTGATGGATTGGAATGCGTTGTTGAATGGCGCAGAAGTTTCGCGCGAAAAATTCAAATACACACGCGTTCCATCTGATCATCCGCTTTGGATTTTGTTTACGTCCGGCACAACTGGCTTGCCCAAGCCAATCGTGCAAGGCCATCATGGCATTGTATTGGAGCATTATAAATCCGCTGCTTTTCATTTTGAATTGCAAGAAGGTGGTGCATTGTTTTTCTATTCCACCACGGGTTGGATGGTGTGGAACACACTGACTTGGGGCCTTCTGATGAATGGCCGCGCTGTGATGTATGACGGCCACCCTGCTTACCCCGATGCACGGTTGCTGTGGCGCATTGCGGAAGACGTGAAAGCCAGCGTGATGGGGGTTAGCCCCACTTACATTCAAATCGTCAAGCAGCAAGATATTCATCCGTCTACGGAGTTTAATTTGCAGGCCCTTCGCGCCATCATGCTGGTGGGTTCACCTTCAACGCCGGAAACTTTTGAATGGGTGATGAACGAGGTGAAGGCCGATATTTGGGCTTCATCACAATCAGGCGGCACAGAGTTTTGTTCAGGCCTGCTTGCGGGTTCACCGCTGTTGCCAACGCGTGCGGGAGAAATTCAGGCCCCTGCCCTAGGCGTTGATGCCTGCGCCTTTGATGATGAAGGTCAAGTGTTGATCAATGACGTGGGTGAACTTGTTATTCGCAAGCCAATGCCATCCATGCCTCTCTATTTCTGGGGTGATGATAATTTTGCACGATACACAGCGAGCTATTTTGAAGAATGGCCAAACATCTGGCGGCATGGCGACCGTGTGAAGTTTAATGATCACGGCGGTATTTTTGTTCTGGGTCGTTCGGATGCAACGCTCAATCGCTTTGGTGTGCGCATTGGTTCCGCAGAAATCTACCGCACCATGGAAGGTATTTCTGATGTGGCGGATAGTTTGATCATCTGCATTGAAGATGGCAAAGGCGGGTTTTACATGCCGCTCTTCGTGAAAATGGCTGCGGGCAAAAACTGCACTGATGATTTCAAAAAAGAAATTGTAAAGCGCTTGCGCAGCGAACGCAGCCCGCGCCATGTGCCCGATGAAATTGTTGAAGTGCCCGATATTCCAGTCACCCTCACGGGAAAGAAAATGGAAGTTCCGGTGCGCAAAATATTGATGGGTGGCTCGGTTGATAAAGTTGCCAGCCGCGATGCTACGCGCAATCCGGCAGCGCTGGAGTGGTTTGTGGATTTCGCCAAAAAGCGGCAAGCATGATCACCGACATTTTTTCAGTCAAAGGAAAGTCCGTTTTAATCACGGGTGCTGCCTCAGGCCTTGGCCGTGAAATGGCAAGAGCCTTTGTTGAAAATGGTGCGCGCGTCGCCCTTGTTGATTACGATGCTGAAACATTGCAGAAAACGGTTTCAGATATGGGATCTGATGTTTTGCATTATTTGGCTGATGTGACCAATAAACTGCAAATGGAAAAAGTGGTGCGTGAGGCGCATCAGGTTTTGGGTTCGATTGACGTTGTGATCGCCAATGCGGGTGTGAGTGATGCAGAGCCCGCCCTGCTGCACGAAACGACTGATGAAGCTTGGAACCGCGTGATGGATGTCAACGTGAGCGGGTTGCTGTTCACAGCGCGACCTGCGCTGGCCATTATGGTAAAACAGAACTATGGCAAGCTGATCACTGTGGCTTCGATGTTTGGCCTTGCTGCACCCGCAGGGTTGTTTCCAAGGCCGGCCTATGCCGCATCAAAAGGCGCAGTAGTCAATCTCACCCGTGAATTGGCGCTGCAATATGCACCATATAATATTCAGGTGAACGCACTTTGCCCCAGTTTTTTCCGAACACCAACACGGCCACGTTCGCCAGAAAACGCTAAAATAATGGCGGAGTTCACGCCGATGAAGCGCATTGCCGACGCATCTGAGATAAAAGGCAGTGTGCTTTATCTTGCATCAAGTGCTTCGAATTTTGTAACGGGCACGACGCTTGTGATAGATGGCGGGGTTTTGGCGCGTTAAATTCTACCGCCCGGTCGCCACCTGAAAAACTGCACCTTCTAACGCATCCGTCACCTTAATCTGACAGGTAAGCCTGCTAGTATCCTGCGGCTCATGGGCATTGAATTCTAACGTATCAGCTTCGTCATTCAGTGGCTTGGGCAAATCACCTGCAGGTGTTTCCAGCACATAACAATGGCATGTGGCACACATTGCTGAGCCACCACATTCCGCAATAATGCCGCGTACATTCGCTTTGTAGGCAGCCTGCATCAGTGTGTCGTCGAGCTTGGCATCAACTTCGAGCCTTGCGCCATCTGCCTCGATGAATATTACTTTCACCATTTATGTATCCTCAAATAAATTGCCTCCCACCATCAATGATCATGGTTTGGCCTGTCATATAGCTTGAAAGGGGCGATGCTAAAAACAATGCTCCACCTACGATATCTTCAACTTCAGCGGGGCGTTTCAATGCGCCGCGATCAACGCCATAAGTTCTTGCATTTTCCATAAGGCCAAGACTTGCTTCAGTCATCGTAAATCCCGGAGCCAAAACATTGACTCGGATTTTGTCGTCACCCAATTCCTTGGCCATGGTGCGGCTCATGGCGATCACGGCACCTTTGGAAGCCACATAATGCATCCATTGTGGTGAGCCAGAAAACACAGTGGCCGATGCGATGTTGATGATTGAACCTCCGCCAGAGGTCTTCATCAGCGGGGCTAAATGGCGGCTGGCTTGCCACACGCCTTTCACATTCACGGCCATTACCTTGTCCCACACATCTTCTTCAATGTCTGCGAAGGGCATGCGTTGCAACGTGCCATAAAGGGCAGCATTATTGACCAACACATCAAGCCCGCCCCATTTTTCCATGCCTAAATCGGCTAGCGCTTTGCAGCTGGCGGAAGATGTGATGTCGCATCGCGCAGCGGAAATGTTTTCCGCCAATTCCGCCGTTTCTTTCGCACCTGCTTCATTCACATCAACAGCCAAAACTTTCGCGCCTGCATTTGCAAAAGCCAGTGCGAAGGCGCGGCCTAAACCGATTGCGGCACCTGTGACGATAACGTGTTTTCCATCTAGACCAAGATTATTCACGTGATCTCCATATAATTTGAAAGTGCTAACTCAGCGCGTAGCGATGCTGTGAAAGTTTCAGCCATGGCGCGGCCTTGCTGTGTGAGCAGGCGCGGATTTGAAACAGTGCTCACCATTTCCACATATTCGGCAATGCTCCAATCATACCACCCGCGAATAACTTTCATGCCATGCGGCGTGGTGCGCCAGCCTTTATCAGAATCTTTGACGACGGCATCGTTAATAGAGCGCTGTTCGCGATTAGTGTCATGACCATCAATAATGGCCAGCACAGCCTCAATATCAACACCTTCTGGTTTGTGTTTACGCAAAATCTCACCAGCGATTTCCACACCGTAAAGTTCATGATCGCGCACTAAATCGGGGCGCTTGGGGTGGCGGCCAATTGCATCAAGCAACAATTCTTGCGGTACACGTTTCCAACCCACATCATGCAAAAGGATAGCGGGCAACACGATGGATTCATCGGCTTCTGGAATGAGTTTTAGAAGTTGTTCCGCCACAGCATAAGCCACCAGAGTGTGCTCATCATTGTTGCGCACATTCAGAAATGGCTTTGCATCTTCCCATAGCGCCGCATCACGCGGTTTAAGGATCATTCTGGCACCTCATAAGAAAGATAAATTGATTTCCATTCCAGATAATCCTCTACGCCATAACGTCCCTTTTCTCGGCCAATGCCACTTTGCTTCATGCCCCCGAATGGAACATGATGCGAGGAACGTTGAATATTGTTGAGCCAAACGGAACCTGCTTCCATGCCTTCGCATAGTGCCAAGCCTCTGGCCAAATCGCGAGTAAACACAAAGCCCGCAAGGCCGAATGGCGTGTCATTGGCCAGCGCCAAGGCCTGTTGTGAACTTTCAACAGAAGCAATGCCCAGCACGGGGCCGAAGGTTTCTTCACTCATCACGAGGCTATCATACGGCGCATCGGCTATTAAAGTTGGTGGTAGATAATAGCCGCCATCATAGCCCTGCCCTTGCAAGCGTTGCCCTCCTGTTAGAATTTTGGCACCGCGCGATTGTGCGTCCTCAATATGTTTCATTGAATTTGCAAACATCTTCTGATTGACCATCGGGCCAAAGTCGCCATCACCATTTGCGGGGGCCATCGTATAGGCCTTGGTGCGCTCTTTGATTTTTTCAAGCAGAGCGGCATATATTTGTTTGTCGGCATAAACCCGCGCCACGCGATAACAAAATTGTCCTGAATTTGCAAAGCTGTGGCGGCAGATGGCCGCTGCTGCTTTTTCGAGATCAGCATCGGCGCAGACAATGGCCGCCGATTGGCCACCAAGTTCGAGCGTTACGCGTTTTAATGTGCCTGTGGCAGCAGCGGCAATTGCTTTGCCTGCGGGTATTGATCCAGTAAAAGCAATCTTGCGCGGCGTGGGATGCGCCACCAAAGCTTCACCAATGGTGCGGTCACCCGTAACAACATTGAAAACACCTTTGGGCAGACCTGCTTTAAAGAACATCTCTGCCAGCAAAAGCGTTGAGAGAGGGGTGTCTTCAGAAGGTTTGGCCACAACAGTGCAGCCCGCGATGAGCGCCGCGCCAAGTTTGAACATCAACAAATTGATAGGATAGTTGAAAGGCGTAATAGCCACAACAACCCCCACGGGTTCGCGTGTGACGATGGTTTTTTCGCCCTTGGCTGAACCCAGTGCAAATGCGCCTTGCAGCCTTAATCCTTCTTCAGCATAGACATCAAGCAATTCTGCTGCACGTCCAATTTCTTGCAAACAGCCAGCGAGTGGCCTGCCCAATTCGCGCGACAACAGGCTGGCAATATGTTTTGCATTCTTGCGCATACTGGTCGCACAAGCTCTTTGGAGTCTCACCCTTTCGGACATGGGTGTTTGCTTCCAACTTGCAAAAGCGAGCGCCGATGATTGGATCGCGTGGTTTGCATCTGCTGCGCTGCCAAGCGGCACTGAATCGAATTCTTCACCTGTAGTCGGGTCGATGATCGGCATGGTCTGGCCATTGGCAGCACCAAAAGATTTGCCATCAATGAACATCAGCATGAAGCACGCTCACAACACATGAAACATCAAAGCCTTTTTTGTTATAGCAAGTTCTCGTTCCGCCATGGTGCGGCCAACTGGTGTTTCAAACCAATCCATCTTTGCTGAAACATTTCTGATATTTTCATGGGGCGTTTGGCCAAACCAATCAGCTGAGATGGCAACGCCTGTCACGCTAAAACGCCATAGTTTAGCAGCATCGCGAACAATGCGGTCATTGAGATGACGCGGTTCTTTGCGTGTGTCGTGGCCATCAATGATTTCGCAGACTTGTGCGATTACATCTTCGCTCCATCCCGTTTTGCGCAAAACTTCTGTTCCAAGTCTTACACCCTCAGATTCATGCCTATATCGCACATCGGACTGCAATGGATTAACGCTACGAAAACCTTGTTGGATAATGTCTTCCATGTCGATGGCCCACCAGCCAATGTCATGTAGCAAGATGGCCAACAAACACACATCGCGGTTGGCTTCAGGGTAGCTTTCAAGAATTTCTAATGCCCAGTGAAATGCCAAGGGAATGTGAATGTCATTCTTGCGGGCGCGCATATAGGTTTCAGCCGCGCGCCAGACAGGGTCATAGCGCGCGGTATCTCTCATCATTTCAAAATCGTAACTGTGCCAGTGTTTCCATCAACGCGGAGACGCTGGCCGGTTTTAATTTTAGAGCTGGCATTGCCTGTGCCTGTGACGGCCGGCAGGCCATATTCGCGGCACACGATTGCTGCATGGCTCATCATGCCGCCAATATCGGTAACCGCGCCACCAATCTTGCCGAACACTGGGGCCCAAGAAGGTGCCGTCACTGGCGTTACCAAAATTTCGCCCTTCTTCAGCTCGCCCAATTGATCAGGCGAACGAAGCACACGGGCAATACCTTCGACCACGCCAGGCGCTGCGGCCATGCCCTTCACGTCGCCGCCTTTTTTGCCAGCACCAAGCCAACGCTGAATGGCTTCTGAAGTGATGCCAAACAACATGATGGTGAACGGTTCAGTGATAACTTCAGGCGGATTGTTAAAGGCCGGAATTGGTGGCTGGGCAGCCAAAGCTTTTAACACTTTGCTGCGGCGTTCAATTTCTGCTGGCCAAATATCGGTTCCAGCAGTGCGGCCACCAATGGCCCAAGCAGAACTGTAATCCCACAACACATCGCGCACTTCGTTGCGGCTGAGATAGAACATGCCATCTTCGTTTGGCCAGAAGCCAAGCTTGGAGAGCATAGAAGACAGCTCACGCATTTTGCGCCAGAACACGCCAAGTGCCCAATGTTCAATGTAGAAGTTATGATCTTCAACATAAGGGAACACCGTGCGGGCAAGGCCAAGCTTGCCATCGAACACGGCTTGCGCTTCATCATCCATCATCTCACGATATTCTGTGGTGATGCGGTCACGTTCAGCCAAAAGCTTTGCCGTTGGGCGTTCGATGTTTTCGCCAGCCTTCACACGCGGGATGTAATCACGCATATAACCCATTGGAATATCAAGATGATCAATCCAATATTTATCGGTGGAATAGAAACCATTGCCTGATGTGAAGTTGAACCATGGGTCTTTCGCCTCTTCCCATGCAGCAAGCCATTTGGCACCATTTGGCAATTTGCCAACGGCGGCCAAAGCTTGGTCAGCACTGCCCTTCATCAAAGCATCAGCCACGCCCAGTTCAACAGCAAGGCGGGAGAGCTTTTTCAATTCATCATCAGGGCGAAACAATTCGCTATCCACACCCTGCACCATTTTCGCAATGGCTTGATCGGGGATGGATGGCAGTTGGGTTTTGACGAATTGGAAGAAATCCAAATAAGCGGCATAACCAAGATTCAAAAACTCGAAGTGATATTGCCAAACCTTGTAACAAAGATCGATGGCGCGTTCATAATTTTCGAAAAGCTGCGTGGTGTTATCAAGGCCAACACCGCCCTTCACCCAGTCAACCGGAACCATCTCAGGCAATTCATCAAACTTGATAGCGTTCAATTCGTCGATCTTCACCAACACCTTCTTTTTCCACGCAGCCAGAAGGTCATTCCAATTTCCGAAATAATGGCCCGCGCGATCAAGGAACAGTGGAACACGATCCCCAATCTTGGAAGGTTCAACACCCACGGGCGAGAAATAAACATAACCATTCAACATTCGATATTCGATGCCATTGGCTGGCGGCACCATAAGATGGCGCGTGTTATATTGCCCGAGGCACTTAATGGCATAATCCACCATGATCACATCAAAGGGGCGAACCGGGTTTGGCCAATGTTGCGCATTGCAGAACCAGAATTTGCCTTCTTCTTCTTTGCGGCGCTTGGGTTGGAACTGCGTGTAATAAGGATAAAGGTTTTCAGCACCAACAGCACCTTTAGGTGCGACCACATCGTAAGGACTTGGAAACAGTGATTTAGATTTTTTGGCTGGCGCTTTTTTAGCACTCACTTTTTTTGCTGCCGCTTTTTTAGCTGGCACTTTCTTGGCACTCATTTCATTCTCCCTTAGTATTTTATTTTTTTGTATATTTTGAATTGCTCAGCGTGTTCACAATACTCATCATCCCAACATCATAATTTTGCTTTGCTGGATCTTTCTTTTTCTGTGACCAGATGGTTTCTGGCCTTGACTGCAATGCCATCAAATTTTCACCTTCGGGCAAATCAGCATCAAAAGCCCATTCCACATCTTGTGGGCATTTGTTCTGGCGTTCAAGGCGCTTGGCAAGGCGGGCCACGGCGAGCACTTCGCTATCGCTCAAACACTGAATCTTGCGGCGCTTCTTATCAACTTCGCGTTCAGTGGCGGCACCGGCTTTTGCATCGCCAACCAATTCAATATGCTTGTCTGAAATAATGCGCGCGACGATGGTTTCTATCACTTTTTCAACAGTGAAATTATCGGGCGTTACAAGTCCCGACACCACTGTTTCACCCAGGCCCCATGAGGCATCAATAACGATGCGCGTGCGGTCGCCATTCGAAGGATCAAGTGTCATCGCCACACCAGCGGTTTTGGCGTTGACCATTTTCTGAACCGCAACGCTCATCAACACATCTATATGATTGATCTTGTTTTTGGCGCGGTAAGCAATGGCCCGCGCGGTATATAGCGAGGCCCAACAATCGCGCACTTTATCGAGCACGTGCTCAACGCCCATTACCCAGAGGTAAGTATCTTGCTGGCCCGCAAAAGAAGCATCTGGCATGTCTTCGGCTGTTGCTGAAGAGCGCACTGCAACTGGAAAGCTGCCAAGCTCGGCATAGGCTTTGCGAATTTCTTGAGCAACTGCAGGCGGCAATGGATGACTGCCGATGCGCACGCGGATGGCTTGAGCCACACGGTCGAGCTGTTCAGAATTATCAACATCAAGGCCTTCAAGGTGGCGCAGAATTTCGTCACGCAATCCGTGTTGGTCCAACACCAATTTAAAAGCATCGGTTGTGACGGCAAAACCAGGTGGCACAGCAACACCGGCTTGAGTCATCACGCCTAACGAAGCGCATTTACCGCCAACGCGGGCGTGATCTTCAGTGCCAATCGATTTAAAAGACAGTGTGTAAGTCAAAATTAAAGATCCCATTCAACGAGGACTGATTTCGGCACACGGAAACCAACACTGCGTTGATATTGCGCCACAAAGCCTGGCGCAAGGCGCAAGCTTGGAAATCTTTCAGAAAGTTGCCGCAACACAATCTGCCCTTCCATTTTTGCTAATTGGAAACCGAGACAATAGTGAATGCCATAGCCAAAGGCCAAATTGGTACGCGCATTGGTGCGGGTGTGATCGAATGTTTCGCCATTTGGATATTGGCCTTCATCACGATTGGCAGAACCCGTGAACATCAAGATATTCGCACCAGCGGGAACAGTCACACCGCCGATCACTGATTCAACGCGCGACTTTCTCCGCCAGCCCACAACCGATGGCGAAAAGCGAAGCAGCTCTTCAATCGTTGCCGGAATCAGCGCGTGATTTTTTTGAATGGCTTCAAATGAAGCGCGGTTGCTGGTGAGCGTGATTACCGAATTGCCCATCAAGGTTGATGTGGTTTCATGGCCGGCAAACAAAACTGAATACATCACGCCAGCAATTTCATCATCGGTGATTTCAGCACCATCGGCTTGTAGACGCGCCAGATCAGATGGGAAGTCATCGCCGGGTGTATTCTTGCGAGCTTGCACTAACGCTCTGCAGTAGGCCCAGAACTTCACCATATTATGCGCATGGGGCAATTGCTCTTCGTCGGTCAGGAACCCCCACGTCAGCGCCAGCCTGCTTTCACCAAATGACTTGATCATCGGCACATCTTCATCGGGAACGCCGAGAAGTGTGAACAACACATGGGCCGGAACCGGATAAGCCACTTCTTTCCAGAAATCGACAGGCATGGATTGGCGGCCTTTGGCTTCCAAGGCATCAAGATGCTTGCGCACAATCACTTCAATTTGGGGTTCAATCGCTTTAAAGCGGCGCGGACCAAAACAGCTTTGCGCAATTTTGCGAATGCGCGTGTGGTCGGGCGGCACACGGGCGGTGAGGCCAGAGTAAGCCGTGAAGCCCCCCTCCTTCATCACCTGTCGGCCAGCCTCGCACATCGGGCGCATAGGTGCTTGGGCATTTTCGGATGAATAGGTTTTCCAATCATCAAACACCGCTTTGATGTCGTCATAGCGCGTGAGAATCCAGTAGTCGGTTTCTTTATGATAAAACACGGGCTGATTTTCGCGCAAAAACTGCCAATGGGCATGAGGCGTGTTGAGGTCGAAGGGATCATATTCACCTAAGGGCATGCGGTCTATTGCATTCATCGTTTTATCTCCCACATTTCAGCATCACTCTGCGGTGAATTTTTCATGTTGCAAAAAAGGCTAAACCGTATTCTTTGGTTTTTCTTTGGCTATGAGTGCGTAATATTGATTTCGCAATTCCGCGCTTTCCACTTCGCCAAGTGCCCTTACCGCCTGTTGATATTGTTTATATTGCCGGTGAATGGCTTCATCGCGGCCTTGGGCGGCGAAAATCTGCATCGCTACACCATTTGCTGCTTCGCTTGCCGGATCAAGCGCCAACGCTTTCAAGCTGTGGTCAAGCGCTTCTCGCATTCTTCCTGCACGCATCAATACGCTGGTGTAATCGTTCTGAAGTTTCAAGGCCATTTCGCGCAGCCACATGCGGCGCGGCAGACACCAATCTTCCAGCTCTGATTCGATATATGCGCGCGGAAGATTTTCAAACAAATCGCCAGCATAAAGTTGGTCCGCGGCTTGATAGACAGGTGCCGCCGAATCCAGCTCGCCTTTTTTTGAAAGCGCCAATCCACGGCGGCACAATTGCTCAAATGTGTTGATGTCTATCCAACTTCCCGCTGGGGCATTAAGTCGATAATAATCGCCTGCGCGGACAATGCTTTGCGAAGATCCCAGCGTCTTGCGCAGCATCGCCACTGTGTGGTGCAATCTCGCGCGTTTGGTGGTGTCGTGTTCTTCATCTGGCCACAGCAATTCGCTGAGCTGTTCAGAATGCGCGCCCTTTTCTCCAGATTGCAAAAGATAAGCAAACAGCGTTTGGGTTTTCTTAGGCGTGCTGCCCGCAATCTGCCAATTGATATTTTTGCCACCAATCGAAACGCGCAACGGGCCAAAACAATAAATCTGCCAGCGTTTGGAAGCAGCGCCCGGCCCCAAAGCTGTATCAACTTTCGCAAGCCAAGAGGGTGTAGCACCGCGCGCCAGCATGTCATCACCCTTGCTGCGCAGGTGCAGGCCATCATAGTCTGGGACCACCCGGCCCAGCATGAATGCCAATTGTGCATCCAAGCCCGAAGTTTCCAGAAAATCAGCTGGAATCCAATATGGATTTTCATAAAGGCCTGATGGCGCAAGAAACTGGCTGTGCACCCGAAATGCAGTTTGCGTGTGTTCTTCGATCATAAGATCGCGATCATAGACCGAGATCACCGGAACCCGGAACTCATGGGAGAGCTTGGTTGCAACACTTCCCCATTGTTCCAATCTGCGCAAAGGTTCAAAGTTAGAAATGGCCCATCGCATATCAACCACAATGCCAGAGACTTTGTGCGGAGCTTTCAATTTCAGTTTTGCTAAAACGTCTTCATACTCGATTAAAACTCGATCAAAACTTGCGGCTGCAAAGCTGATACGTTTCTCCTCAGCAATTTCTGGCAATAATGTGGGATGATCCGTAACAAAATAGGCCCTAGACATCTTGAGACAATGTGAGGCTGCATCATATAAAAAGCGCGGTTGATCACGCATATTGAACACGGCCGCGTTTATGGCAGTATAACCTCGCTTTATTTTGGCTTGTTCAACAGGCTGCATGCGACGCTTCTCCAGCGGTGATACTATGCCAATTTCCAAAGAAAAACCAAAGGGTTTAAATCTAGCCTTATGGTTGAGGTAACACGGCCAATGAGCGAAGAATTTGATTATGTGATTGTGGGTGCAGGATCATCGGGCTGCGTCTTGGCAAATCGGCTGAGTGTTGATCCGCGCAACCGTGTGTGCCTTATTGAAGCAGGCGGCCAAGATAAAAGCTGGCTGATTGATTTGCCACTGGGTTTAATCTGGCTTTCGAAAGACAAGCGGCACAACTGGCTTTTCAAATCAACACCACAGCCAGCACTCTCTGGCAGAACAATTTCTGTTCCGCGCGGAAAAGTTCTTGGTGGGTCATCCTCCATCAATGGCATGATTTATATCCAAGGCCACCGCGCTGATTATGATGATTGGGCCAAAGCGGGTTGCACCGGTTGGAGCTATGACAATGTGTTGCCCTATTTCGCCAAGCTGCGCGAAACTTTAAACGTGGCGCAACTGCGCGATCCAAGCCCTGTCGACCAAAATTTCATTGATGCTGCGGGAAAGCTGCAATTTCGCCCCTGCCTTGATTTTAACGTGGCGGAACCTGAAGGGGTTGGCATTTACAAAGTCACTCAGCGCGATGGCAAACGCCATTCCAGCGCGCGGGCATTTTTGAGTGGCATTGAAAATCGCCCCAACCTCAAAATCATAACGCGGGCTGAAGTCAAACGACTGGATGTTGAAGGCCGCAAAGCACGCGGCGTGGTTTTGCATCACAACGGGCAAGAAAGAACACTCGCGGCGCGTGGCGAAGTTATTCTGTGTGCAGGGGCCATTGGTACGCCAGATATTCTTCTGCGCTCTGCCATTGGCCCTGCGGCCCAAATAAAAGCAGCGGGCCTTCCTCTTATTTATGACCTGCCGGGTGTCGGGCAAAACCTGCAAGACCATGTGGATATGATGGTGATTTGCACCAGCCGCTCGACCGCACCCTATGGCATTTCAATTCCCGTTCTGCCTCGATTGGCACTTGAAGGCCTGCGGTGGATTTTTGCCAAGCGCGGCATGTTATCGAGCAACATGGTGGAGGCTGGTGGCTTTGTGCGCTCACAACCTTCTGAGCCACGCCCTGATATTCAATTTCAAATTATCCCGGGCCGCAAAAGCCACCGTGGCCGCATGCTGGAATATGGCCATGGGGTCAGCTTGCACACTTGCGTGTTGCGACCCAAAAGTCGCGGCAGCGTTTCGCGCACATCGCTTGAAGGCCCGCCCGCAATTGATCTTGGCTTGCTGCAAAATGAGGCTGATCTTGAAACACTTTTGCGCGGGGTTAAACTGGCGCGAAAAATTCTGCGCGAAGACCCCATGGCCAAGCTTGGCCTTACAGAATTGGTGCCGGGCGAAACTGCCCAATCTGACGACGGCTTGCGCCAAGCCATTCGCGCCCATGCGCGAACGGTTTATCACCCCGTGGGCACCTGTGCGATGGGCACAGGCAAATATGCTGTTGTTGATGCAAGCCTGAAAGTTCATGGCGTCGAAGGACTGCGCGTGGTGGATGCTTCCATCATGCCAACCATCATCAGCGGCAACACCAATGCACCCGCCATGATGATTGCCGAGAAAGCTGCGGATATGATTTTGGCAAAAAATAGGGTGGCACAAGGCCACCCCATTTGATTGAGTGTTATTTAGTTCACTGCGTTTTGGCCCAAATTGGCAAAGCGCTTGGCATCAGCCGATTTTAAACGCGCCGCCATCACCAAGCCGACCACAGCAGCCACGATGACCAAGGCTGGAAGCACAACGCTGAGAGCACCTGCTGCACCTGTCAAACCGCCGAAGTTCAAGAAAATATAAACGAACAGTGCTGCCATAATAAGGCCAGCAACCAGCGGCGCAAGCTTGCTAGAGAAGGCATTTTCACCGCGAGCATCTTTGGTGAAAAAGGCGATGACGGCAAAGGAAGCAATCGCCATCATTGCAATAATGCCCAAAGTTCCGAGTTGGCTGATCCAGGCAAACAAGTTGAGAATTGGATCAAGGCCCAGAACTGCGAACAGCCCCACCACCACAACTGCACAAACCGTTTGCGCGATTGAGCCCACATAGGGACTTTGGAAGACATCATGTGTCACACCAAAATTGGCTGGCAACAAACCTTCACGGCCCATCACATAAGTATAACGCGCAATATAGCTGTGGAATGCGCTCACTGCAGCAAAGATTGAGCTGATGAACAAGTAACCCATCACTTGCGCAACTTGTGGCCCAGCATAACGATCGGCAACGGTGAAGAGATAGGTCGTAGGGTCAAAGCCTTGCGCCGAAAGTGTTGGGATCAATTTTTCTGTGCCAGAAGCAGCCAACATCAACCACGATGTGACGAGGAAGAACAGGCCAATCGTGATCACTGATAGATAGGTTGCCCTTGGCACTGTCGTTTCAGGATTGCGGGCTTCTTCGGCATAGATTGTTGAAGCTTCAATGCCGATGAAACAGCCCACCACAAACACAAGAGCAACAGCGGGTGTGCCACTCATCAAATTTGAAACGCTGAACAGCGGAATAGAAAGACCTGAATCACCACCTTTAAACAGAACGGCGGCATCAACAATCAACACAACTGCATATTCAAGCAGAACCAGCCACATCAAAATTTTGGCCGAAAGGTCGACACGGCGATAGCCTAAAAGCCCAACGACGATGATGGCCAGCAAGCTCCAACCCCACCACGGCATGAGGCCAAAAGTGCCAGCAGCAGCGCCGCCCAAGAGGCCGAGCAAACCAATTTGCATGCAGTTATATGAAAACAACGCAATCGCCGCCACAGCACCACCTGCCATGCCGCCAAGACCGCGCGACGTAAACGCATAAAACGCGCCAGCGTTGCTGATGTGGCGAGCCATGGCCATATAGCCCACCGCAAAAATTAACATCAAAAGTGTGACGAGAATAAACGTTAAAGGCAGGCCTGCGCCATTGCCAAGCAGAAATGCCAGTGGCACAGCGCCTGCAGCACCAGTGAGTGGTGCCGCTGCTGAGATGACCATGAAAGCCACTGCCCCCACGCCCAAACTGTTTTTTCGCAATTGGTTGGCTTGCGGAGCCGTTGTTGTGCTCATGGGTTCCCCTCCAGGATGTTATTTTGTGGCTCAATTATTTGAGCTCTGATTAGATAGTTAACATGTAAACTAGTGCCGCGTCTAGTGTGGCTCAGATGTAGTTGATATACCAATCGCGCAATGTTTCGCCTTCTAGTTTGGCGGTCTTTTCCACTTCGGCGCGCTTCATGAACACGTGATTAGCGACCAGCATTTCCCCTACGGCTTGGCTAAGCGCTGTATCTTTCTCCAGCTCATCCAAAGCTTGCGAAAGATTATCGGGTGCAGCAGATGTGGCACTGGAATGTTCAAAGCAATCGCCAGTTTCGCGAGGTGGCAAAGCATATCCATTCTTTAAGCCCAATCGCGCCGCCTGAAGCACTGTGGCCACCAACACATAGGGGTTGGCAGCGCCATCGCCCATGCGGTGTTCAATGCGGGCCTTGGGGCCACCTTCAGCTGAAATCCGCGTGGTCACACCGCGATGGTCACCGCCCCAATTGCACCAATAGCCAGACATGCTGGCGGGCTTTAAGCGATCATAGGAATTCACAATCGGCGCAATCAATCCCGCCATGCCGCGATGGTGATGCATCAAGCCTGCCACGCAAGCTTTGGCCAGTTTGGTCATCTTGGCTTCTTCGCCCGGATTGCCAATGGCGTTTTTGTTGTTCTTATCCAGAAAGCTGAAATTCACATGCGTGCCGCTGCCGCCTTTGTTCAAAAATGGCTTTGGCAAGCAGGTGAGAACGATGCCATAAGTTGCGGCAATTTCGCGGGCCATCAAACGGAACAGGAAATGATCATCCACGGCTTTCACTGCGTCATCATATTTTAACGTGAACTCAAATTGTGGTGTGTCATATTCAGTGGTCATCGACTCCAATTTGAAGCCGGCTTTCTCAGAGGCTTCCCAAATGGCATCGCTAAACCCGCGCGGATCAGCGAACTGGCCAGTTGAGTAAACATAAGAATGCGGCGTGTCATATGGTTTCAAGCTGCCATCGTCTTCACGTTGAAAGGCATAGGCTTCAATTTCCATGCCCACCTTGGCTTTCAAGCCCAGCTTGGCCCAATCTGCCACGGCGCGCTTTAAAGCGGTGCGGCCACACATGGGCAATTCTGATCCATCCCACTGTTGCAAATCGCCTACAACAAGTTTGGTCCCATCTTCCCAGCCGTCGCGAATATCAGCTTTTTTATAAACCGCCTGCATATCCGGCGCACCATCCATCATGCGGCAGCCGGGGGCGGGCAAAAGATCACGATCAAAATGCACGCCATAAAGCGCTTGGGCAAAGCGGGATGCGCCATTGGCTTTCATTTTTTCAGCGGGCAGAATTTTGCCGCGTGGAATGTTCAAATGATCACAAAATAAAAGCCGCAAACGCTGATTTGTCATTTTCTTATTCCTATTTTAATGTAACGCGTAAAGGCAGCCGTTTGATGCCGCCGACAAAGTTGGAACGCACAAATGCATGTGGCCCTGTCTGTTCAATTGATTTTAAGCGCTTGGCCAATTCTTGAAACATCACCCGCACTTCAAGTCTGGCCAGCCACATGCCCAAACACACATGAACGCCGCCTTGGCCGAATGAGAGATGGCGATTTGGCGTGCGCCTGAAATTCACTGTGTTGGGATTGTCAAAAGCCGTTTCATCGCGATTGCCTGAGGCAAACCAGAACAGAACCTTATCACCTTCACGGATTTTCTTGCCCTGCCATTCACCATCATGGGCGGCGGTACGGCGGAAATAGGTGGCCGGTGCAGCCCAGCGGATCACTTCATCGGGAAGGCCCGCCCACAAGGCTTCGTCACCCTTTTGCAAATTTTCAAACAATCCAGGTTGATTGGCCAAAGCGTGAAGCCCTGCCGCGATGGAATAGCGCGTGGTGTCATTGCCCGCCGCAACCAACAGGCAGAAGAAGTTTTTAAAATCTGATTCCGAAATCACTTGGCCATTTTCATCGGGTTGCATCATCAAATGTAAAATGCCAGATTCATCGCCGCGCTTTTTGCGTGTCGCCATCATGCGTTCCGCATAGTCATAAAGTTCTGCGCCTGCAGGCGAACGGAACGGCATGAAGCGATAGGCATCGGTATCCATTTTATCGACGACGATTTTGGTGAAATCGCTGTCACTATTGGCCATTAGGGCGTCACCCTTTTCGACCAACCAGTTGAGGTCTTCATCTGGCGTACCCATAATTTGGCCAAGCACCCGCATGGGCAATTGCCGGGCGATTGATTGCACGCCATCAAATTCTTGCGACTGGAGTGCCGTGTCTAGAATATCAACACAGAGTTCGCGAATCTGCTTCTCGAAATGAATAACCACGGGCTGAGAAAAGGCCTTGGCCACCAACATGCGAATGCGCGTGTGGTCTGGCGGATCAGTTTCCTGAAAGGTGCGCCTGGCCAAATATTCTTCGTAAGTTTGGTCTTCCATACGAATGCCGCGGGCTGAACTCATCCACGCATTGTCGCGGTTCAAGGCTAAAATGTCAGCGTGGCGGGTGATTGACCAAAAGCCCTTGCCATCGGCATAGTCACACCATGCGCAAGGGTCTTCCCTGCGCATGCGGTCAAAGGTGTTCAGCGGCAAACCATTGGCAAAACTATCATGCAAGGAAAGATCTGCATGACCATTATCATTCGCTTGCCAAATTGTCATAGACGCGCCCTGTTCATTTGCATGACAAAATTACACATGTTAAGTAATTGCACAAGGAGCAAGCTTTCATGCGCATCGGAATTTTAGTGACGAATACGGATGATTCCGAATTTGCCAAATCTTGGCCGCGCGATGGTGAAAAATTTACAACGCTGTTGCAACCTTTGCGACCTGATTGGACATTTACTGCGATACAAGTGAAGGATGGCGAATTTCCAAAAAGCGTTTCGGAATTTGATAGCTATGTGATCACCGGAAGCCCCGCTTCGGCCAATGGCGATGAAGCGTGGATTGCCACTTTGATGGATTTTATTCGTGAGCTTGATCACGCGAAAATTCCCACGATTGGCGTGTGCTTTGGGCACCAAGTGATTGCGCGGGCTTTGGGTGGTATGGTTGCAAAAAATCCCAGAGGTTGGGGTTTTGGCATCGCTGAGACGCATTTTGATCATGTTGAAAAATGGATGGAGCCAAAGCTTCAAACCATCTCGCTTTATGCGGCGCATAATGAACAAGTGACGGTTTTGCCCAAGGGGGCAGAAGTTTTGGGCGGCAGTGATTTTTGCCCCATTGGTTCTTATAAAATTGGCAATCACGTCTTCACAACCGAATATCACCCCGAAATGACGCCGGAATTTGTGCTGGGGCTGAGCCATGCGTTTGAGAAGTATATCGGGCGAGACGTAACTGAGAAAGCCCGCGCGCAACTCAAATCACCCGCCCAAGGGAAGGTTTTTGCTGAATGGATGGTGAGGTTTCTGGAGCGCTGATAATCGCGCGCTTAACTCACAATTGAATCCACGCCGTTTTCAAGTCTGAATATTTATCTAGCGCATGCAGCGATTTGTCATGGCCATTGCCGCTTTGCTTTACGCCACCCAATGGCACGGTGTTATCAGCACCACCATAAGTGTTCACATGCACTACACCCGCTTGAATGCTGCGCACCATGCGGTGGGCGCGAGAGAGATTGGCCGTCCACACGGCTGAAGCCAAACCGAAAGGCGTGGAGTTTGCGATGGCCAAAGCTTCAGCTTCATCTTTGAATTTCATGACGCCCAACACCGGGCCAAACACCTCTTCTTGGGCCAATTGCATGTTGCCTGACACATTGCTGATCACCGTTGGCGCCATATAATAGCCGCCCGTTTCAGCCATAATGCGAGAACCGCCCGTTTCAATTTTGCCGCCTTCACTTGTGGCTTTTTCGACGAAGCCTAAATTTTTGTGCAATTGTGCTTCGCTGGAAATAGCACCTGCTTCGGTGTTCATATCCAATGGGTCACCGAGCTTCATGCCGCTTGTAATTCCAACTACCTTGGCCAGAAATTCGTCGTGAATGCTCTCTTCCACCAACAGGCGTGAACCTGCCACACAAACTTGGCCGGAATTACGGAATATTCCGTAGGCTGATGTTTTTGCCGCCGCGTCTAAATTCGGCGCATCGGCAAATATGATGTTGGGTGATTTGCCACCCAATTCCAAATAGCAGCGCTTCAAGTTGGATTGAGCGGAATATTGCAATAACTTACGGCCCACAAAGCCTGATCCCGTAAACGCCAGCACATCTACATCCATGTGCAAACCCAAGGCTTCACCCACAACAGCGCCCTTGCCCGTTACCACGTTCAACACACCTTCCGGCAAGCCTGCTTCGGCACAAAGTTCTACAAGGCGGAGCAGTGAAAGTGAGGCCACTTCAGAAGGCTTCAATACGATGCTGTTTCCTGCCGCCAAAGCCGGTGCAATTTTCCAAGCACCAATCATCATTGGGAAATTCCAAGGGACGATGGCTGCAACAACACCAATTGCTTCGCGGTGAATGAGTCCCAAAACATTTTGTGATGTTGGAGCTATTTCGCCGTAGGTCTTGTCAATGGTTTCGGCGTAATAGCGAAACGTGCCTGCAGCGCTTGCAGGTTCGGCTTTCAAGGCCATGGAAATTTCGGTGCCGTTGTCGCGCACTCCTAACACGGCCAATTCCAGCGCATGTTTTTCAATCAAATCTGCGATGCGCAGCATAACTTTTTTGCGTTCGGCAGGTGCGGCTTTGGACCAGCTGCCTTTGACAAAACTGGCGCGAGCCGCTTTGACTGCTTGATCAACATCAGCAGCGCTGGCTTCAGCAGTTTTGCTAAAAGCTTTACCGTCTATCGGGGAAATAACATCGGATGTGGCACCTGTTTGAGCAACCTGCCACTTGCCATCGATAAACAGCGACTTTTCAGCTACTGCTAAATTGCGCAGCCGATTGATTTCCACTTGCGACATGTAACGCCTCCATTCATGCACCGACACAACTATATCCTGAGTTTAGACTTGCGAAATTGTACGGTCTATGTCAAGATATTTCACATGTTAAGTAATTTCGGAATGACTCGATGGTTGAACATCCACGCATCCTTTTGATCGGCACAGGCGATACAAAATCCGATGAAATGTTATTTATGCGTGATTGCATCAATCAGGCAGGTGGTATCACTGTATTTATGGATGTGTCAGTTCTGGGCAATCCAGCCTTTCCCGTCGATTTTTCAAAACATGATGTTGCCGCAGCAATCGCCACCACCAATGAGGCAATAGCAAATTCAGGCGATGAAAACTCAGCCATGGCACTTATGGCAGCAGGTGCATCGAAACTGGCGCGACAGCTTTACGACCAAGGCAAGATTGATGGCACGTTGGTTTTGGGCGGTTCGATGGGCACGGATCTGGCGCTGGATGTTGCAGCCGCCTTGCCATTGGGCGTGCCAAAATTTGTTGTTTCAACTATTTCCTATTCGCATCTCATACCGCCTCACCGCATCTCCACTGATCTTATGATGATCCTTTGGGCAGGCGGGCTTTATGGCTTGAACAGCATTTGCAAGTCAGTGTTGAGCCAAGCTTGCGGCGCTGTCGTGGGCGCTGCGAAAACGGCATCGAAGCCACAGTCGAAACGGCCCATGATTGGCATGACGTCGCTAGGTAAATCTTGTTTGCAATATATGGTTCCCCTGAAACCTGAGTTAGAAAAACGTGGATATGAAGTGGCCGTGTTTCACACAACAGGCATGGGCGGGCGCGCCTATGAATCCGTTGCATCACAAAATGGGTTTGTGGCAGTTATGGACTTTTCTTTGCAAGAAGTTGTGAACCACGAGAATGGCATATTGGCCACCTCATCTGGTGCAGACCGCTTGGAAAATGCGGGGCTTGCTGGAATCCCTCAAATCGTAGCCCCCGGTGCTATTGATATGGTGGATTTGCCATCATGGTTGCCCCTGCCAGAGAAATGGGCCGACAGGCCATACCATGCGCATAACCGTTTGTTGGGTTCGATCACAACGGATGTCGAAGGCCGTCGCAATACCGCGCGCAGCTTGGCTGCGAAACTAGAAAAATCAAAAGCACCAGTGGCATTCATTTTACCTTCGGGCGGCCTTCAACAATGGGACCAAGATGGCGAGCCTTTACATGACCCTGAAGGCTTGTCGGCCTTCGTTTCTGAAATGCGCGAAGCTGTGAAGCCACCCATTCAGCTTTTTGAAATTCCAGACCATATTAACAGCGCTGGCTTTGCTGCAAAGGCGTTGGACATATTTGATCAATGGGTGTCGCAAGGCATCATTCCTGCCGGAGTAAAATAATGCGCAATGCCAATTTTTTGAAAGAGAACAATGCCCGCCACATGTGGCACGCCATGGCCAATGCGGGCGACATGCGCAACAACCCGCCGCAAATTATCAACGCGGCAGCCGGAGTTGAAATCACCGACATTGATGGCCACAAGGTTCTCGATGCGGTGGGCGGCTTATGGAATGTGAACTTAGGCTATTCCTGCGAGCCAATTAAAAAAGCCATTCGCGATCAGCTGGATGCCCTGCCCTATTATTCCACTTTTCGCGGTACCACCAATTCGCCGTTGATTGAACTTTCGGTGGAGCTGGCAGAATTTTTTGCGCCCGATGGCATGACGCGTTCGTTCTTTACTTCTGGCGGATCAGACTCAATTGAAACCGCTTTGCGATTGGCGCGCCAATATCACAAGCTGAACGGCCAACCGGAACGCACCAAATTTTTCGCGTTGAAAAAGGGTTATCACGGCACCCATTTTGGAGGCGCTTCGATCAATGGCAATTCCAATTTCCGCCGTGCTTATGAACCCTTGTTGCCCGGCGTGTTTCACTTGCCCGCGCCATGGGATTATCGCAATCCATTTGACACAACAGATGGCGCAGAAATTGCCAAGCGCATTGCCGCACAGTTCGAAGATGAAATCGTGTTTCAAGGCGCTGACACGATTGCGGCTTTTATCATGGAGCCTGTTTTGGGGGCCGGCGGGGTTATCGTTCCGCATGAAACATTCATGCCTTTAATGCGTGGCATTTGTGACAAACACGGAATTTTGATGATTGCTGATGAAGTGATCACCGCTTTTGGCCGCACAGGCGCGTGGACAGGTTCACGCGGTTGGGGCGTTCAGCCTGATATGATGTGCACCGCCAAGGCCATCACCAATGCTTACTATCCTTTCGGCGCTGTGATGATTCACAGCAAAATGGTTGATGTGTTTGAAAGTTCAAAATCAGCGCTTGCCTCCATCGGCCATGGCTATACTTACTCCGGCCATCCGGTTGGTGCCGCGGCGGCACTTACCACCATGGCTGAAACCAAGCGGTTGAAGGTGGATGAAAACGCAGGCGCGCGTGGGGCTGAACTTTTGACAGGCTTGCAAGGTTTGAAAGCCAGGCATGAATTGATTGGCGATGCGCGCGGCAAGGGCCTGATGGCGTGCCTCGACTTGGTTTCTGATCGTGCCAAGAAATCTGCTGCCGCCAAAGACATTGTCCAGAAGGTACAAGACGTGGCCTACAAAGCTGGCGTTATGGTACGCACCTCTGGCAACAATATCATTCTTTCACCGCCACTGATTATAACGGCGAACGATGTGACGCGGATTGTTGATGCGCTGGATGAAGGTTTAGAAGCGGCAGCTCACTGAACCGAAAGGGCCGAAGTCGGCTTCGATCACATCGCCATGTTTGGTTTCAACCGGCCTGATAAAGGAGCCGGAGAGAACCACTTGGCCTGCAGAAATATGATCGCCATATTGCGCCAAACGATTGGCCAACCAAGCAATCCCTAGGGCCGGATCGTTTAATACGCCAGCACCCAAGCCAGTTTCTTCCACCTCGCCATTTTTTGAAACAATGGCTCCGGCCCAGCGCAGATCAAATGCATTTGGCTTGTGCTTTTGCTTGCCCAACACAATGCCCGCATTGGCAGCATTGTCGGAAATCGTGTCTATAATATTGCGTGCTTTTTTGGTCGCGGGGTCAACCCGCAAAATGCGTGTGTCCAGAATTTCAAGCGAGGGCGCAACGTAATCTGTGGCTGCCATCACTTGTGCAGCAGTTACATTTGGTCCGCGCAAATCTTGCTTCATCACAAAAGCAATTTCGGCTTCGATGCGTGGTTGAATAAAGCGCGATTGTGGAATGGCGGTACCATCGGCAAACAACATATCATCGAGCAGCAAACCAGAATCTGGCGTTGTGATGTTTAAAGCATATTGCATGGCCTTGGAAGTGAGGCCGATTTTCCACCCGATCAACTTGCGCCCTGATGCAAGCTTATGCTTCATCCACGCGGCTTGAATGGCATAGGCATCATCCATCGTGGCATCAGGGTGCTGCAACGAGATGAGGTCACATTGAACGCGGCTGCGTTCGGCTTGGTCGAGGCTTGCCACCACTTCATCGATTTGAGCTTTGTTTAACATCTATTCCTCATCCGATACGGTGTTGCGCAAAATGCCAATGCCATCAGCTTCCACTTCAATCACATCGCCAGGCTTCAGCCAAATTGGCGGATCAAAGCGAGCACCCGCCCCCGTGGGTGTTCCGCAAACAATCACATCCCCCGGCACCAGAGTTGTGAATGTGGAGATATAATTGATGATTTTGCGGAAGGAAAAAATCATCCGCGAGGTGCGGTCTTGCTGACGAATTTCACCATTGACGCGCGTTTCCAACTTGATATCGGCGAGTTGTGATTCATCTGTATACGGAATAAGCCAAGGGCCGATAGCACCTGTGCGTTCAAAGTTTTTGCCTTGCGTTACATTGAATTTTGCATGACGCACCCAATCACGAATTGTACCTTCATTACAGAGTGTTATCGCAGAGATATGAGAAAGTGAATCAATCTCAGAAATGCGCCTTCCGCCCTTACCAATGATGATTGCAATTTCGCCTTCATAATCCAATTGGTTGGATTCTGGTGGACGAATGAGCGGTTGGTTGTGGCCTGTGAATGAACGCGGGAAGCGAATGAACAGAGACGGATTTTGCGGCGCTGCATTGCCGTCTTTATATTCTTCGTTGCGATCCGGAAAATTCACGCCCACGCAAATGATCTTCTCTGGTTGGGTGAGTGGAATTTCGAATGTGATTTCAGATTCAAGAAAATCAATTGGCCGTTTAGAAGCGCTGCTCGCAAGCCATGTGAGCGCATCGGCCTTTACCGCAGCCATCAAATCAGGAAAATCCTTTGCGCAATCAA
Organism: uncultured Aestuariivirga sp.; assembly: GCA_964244815.1. Taxonomy (GTDB): domain Bacteria; phylum Pseudomonadota; class Alphaproteobacteria; order Rhizobiales; family Aestuariivirgaceae; genus Aestuariivirga. Next base: position 38,613 of record CAXTKH010000005.1, read on the forward strand.
TGACGCCAGCTTCGGTGAGAAGGCCGAAACTTGATTTTCCATTGCGGCTGAACGAGATGAATTTTGGTGCCAACATATTATTTTCCTTGTTCTGCCAATTCGACAATCACATTATAGGCCATGTGTGCGTCTGCTTCTGTCATGTCCCATGATCCTGCTTGGAAACGAATGACGAAGGCGCCGTCGACTTTGGTTTGTGTGAGGTAAATGCGGCCGTCATTGTTGATGCGCGTGATCAATGCTTGGTTATGCGCATCTAGATCGGCAATGCCTTTCGGCTCATGCCGGAATGTGAAAAGCGACAGCATGGGCCTAGTGACGATGCGGAAATTTTCGGTTGCACTTAAACGCTTCGCCAGATTTTCTGACCAGATGACATGATTGCGGATCATGCTGCGCAAACCTTCAAGGCCATAGGCGCGTAGCAGAAACCAGATTTTCAGCGCGCGGAAGCGGCGGCCCAGTGGCACAGTCCATTCCGAATAATTGATGATATTATCATGGCCATCGGTTTTCAAATATTCAGGATGAATGGCCAAGGTGCGCACCAGTGACTTTGGATCGCGCACAAAATGCACCGAACAATCAAATTGCGCACCCAACCATTTATGCGGATTGAAGACAATGGAATCAGCTTCTTCGACACCTGCCCAAAAATGGCGGAACTCTTCGCAGATCATAGCGGAACCTGCCCACGCAGCATCAACATGCACATAGAGATTATGGCGCTTGGCTATGGCGCACACCGCTTCCAAATCATCAGTGGCGCCCACGCTGGTGCCGCCGACAGAGGCTATTATGCCTGCGGGTAAGAAACCGGCCTGTTTGTCGGCGGTGATCGCTGCTTCCAGTGCTTGGGGGTTCATGCCACGCAGAGGCCCCGCAACCGAGATACGCACCAAGTTGGCTTCACCAATGCCAGAAACCCAAATGGCGCGATCAATGGATGTGTGCACTTGGCCCGAACAATAAATGCGAAGCTGCTTATGTTGCGCCAGGCCCTGCGCATTGCCCTGCCATTGCAAAGCACGTTCACGCATCACCAATACTGCAGAGAGAGTGGCAGATGATGCTGAGTCTTGAATGACGCCAGTAAACTCACCCGGCAAATCCAATGCGCGGCGCAGCCAATCCAACACGCGGGTTTCAAGTTCGGTGGCAGATGGCGAAGTTTGCCACAGCATACATTGCGCAGCCATGGCCGTGACCAATTGCTCAGCGATGATGGATGCAGGTGCGGCATTGGCCGGAAAATAAGCGAAAAAGCGCGGGTGTTGCCAATGGGTGATGCCGGGCAGAATTATTTTTTCAAAATCTGCGAAGATCGCTTCCATTGGTTCGGCAAATTCTGGCGGTGCCTCGGGCACGGTGTTGAACGTGTCGCCAGGCTTCGCTTGCGAGCGCACAGGAAGATCGCGCAGTGAGGCGCGGTAATCAACGCCCCAATCAGCGGCCTTGTGACTCCATGAACGAAATGCTTCGCTGTCCATCAAGGTGCCACGATCGGTTGCGCCTTGAGTATCGCGTCTTCTGGTTCAAGACCTTCAAACAATGTGCCCTCTTCAAACCAAGATTTTGGAGCAGCGGCACCCCAAAGGGTTTGGCGCTGCGGGTCTTTCAAATCCCATTTGATCGGTTCAAGATCAGGATCAACCGTGAGATAATCTGAGCAGTAAATTTCAATGCGGTGGCCATCGGGATCACGAATATAAAGGAAGAACGCATTGGAAATACCATGCCTGCCGGGCCCACGTTCAATATTGACTAGATAGCCAGTGGTGGACATGAGATCGAGAAGATCAATAATATTCAAAGGTGTGGGCACCCAGAAGGCCACGTGGTGCAGCCGAGGCCCCCGACCATTGGTGAAAGCCATATCATGCACGCCGCCCTTGCGGTGCATCCATGCGGCCCAAAGTTTTTTTGAAGCATCGTCTTCGGTATATTCGGTAACGCGAAAACCCATGTCGTTGTAGAACGCAACGGATGTGTCAACATTGGGTGAGAAGCAGTTGAAGTGATCAATGCGCAAAGGTTTCACGCCTTTGTAAAGCGCGTATTTCTGCTGAATGTTCGGCAGCTTGTCCATGCTGGCATAGAATTCTAACGGAATGCCATGCGGGTCGCTGGTGAGCAATGTGCGGCCTTGGTGGGCGCGGGTGATCCAACTGGTTTTGCGGCCCTGAGTTTCAAACCAGATTTTTGCCTTATCAAGATCTTCTTCTGCATAAACTTTAAAGCCCAGAACGCGGGCCACTGGTTTTTCAGCCTTGGTAAGAATGATGCAATGATGGCCGCGTTCTTCCATGGCGCGCATGAAAATTTGTGAGTCAGTTTCTTCCGTTACTTGCAGGCCCAATGTATCGGCCCAGAATTTTTTTGACGCGGCAAGATTGGTGACGGTGAGTTCAACGTGGCTCAATCGCACCACATTAAAATCAGGATAGAGATTGGATTTTGGCACAGGCATTTGTCAGCCTCCGAGTTTTTGGATAGAATGTTGAGTTGTGGCAAAGCTGACGTTTTTGGTTTCCATATAGAAATCGAACGAATAATCACCACCATCGCGGCCAATGCCGGAATTTTTAACGCCACCAAAGGGCGTCGGCAAATGGCGCACATTTTCTGAATTCACCCACACCATGCCCGCTTGCAGTTGCTCACTAAAGCGGAAGGCGCGCGTCACATCGGATGTCCATAAATATCCTGCCAAACCATATTGCACATCATTGGCGATGGCCAAGGCTTCAGCTTCGTCTTTGAAAGCTATGGCTGTGAGCACAGGCCCGAAAATTTCTTCTTGGGCGATGCGCATTTGGTTCGTGGCATTTGTGAACAGTGTGGGAGAGACATAACAGCCGCCACCGGGCCCTGCGAATTTTTCACCACCTGCGGCCAAAGTTGCACCTTCAGCCTTGCCGATGGCGATATAGTCCAGCACCTTTTTTTCATGTATCGGATGGATCAAAGGGCCCACCACGGTTGCAGGATCAAGCGGGTGGCCGACTTTGATGCGCTTGGCTTTTTCCGCCACCATCTGAGTGAATTTGTCATAGACGGAAGCTGCCACCAACAGCCGCGATGATGATGTGCAGCGCTCGCCGTTGAGGGAATAAATCATAAACACGGCGGCATCGGCGGCGCGTTCCAAATCGGCGTCTGCAAAAACAACCACGGGGTTTTTGCCGCCCAGTTCAAAATGCACACGCTTTAAAGTGTCCGCGCCTTGTTTCATAATCATGCTGCCGGTGCGGCTTTCGCCCACAAAGCCGATGGCTTTAATGTCGGGGTGTTCGGTTAAAGCTTTGCCCGCCTCTTCGCCCAAGCCATTCACCAAATTCCAAACACCTTTTGGAAGGCCCGCTTCTTCAGCAATTTCCACCAACAGCCGCGCGGTGAGCGGTGAAAATTCTGCGGGTTTATGAACAATAGTGCAGCCTGCGGCCAGTGCAGGCGCTATCTTCCAAGTTGAAAGCATAAACGGCGTGTTCCACGGCGTAATCACACCCACGGGGCCGATAGGGTGGCGCGATGTTATGTTCATTTGCCCCGGCGCTTGGATGGATTTTCCATCACGGGCCGTTGGTGCCAAATCCGCAAAGAAGCGAAAATTTTCCGCGCCGCGCAAAGCGGCCTTGGACATGAACTTCAGCGCTTGGCCTGTATCCATACATTCAACAAATGCAATTTCTTCAGCGCGCGCCACAATCGCATCGGCAATTTTGTGCAACAGTGCTTTGCGCTTATCGCCCGCCATTGCGGCCCAGGCGGGGAAGGCAGCTTTGGCGGCCTTGGCGGCCCTATCAATATCTTGCGCTGTGCCACGCGCCACTTTGGCAAGCGGCTTTAAATCGACGGGCGAAATAATTTCAAAACTTGCGCCATTGGAGGCCGCACAGGATTGACCATCAATAAAATTCTCAACGCCCTTAGCTTTAAACCGCGCAAGAAAGTATTCGGCATTTTTGAGATTGTCTTCGAATGTTGTCATCATTTACCTCAAGCGCGCATGCATTGAATTTTTCTTCCAGCTTAATGCTGCATTGATTTCTTGAATTTCAAAACTCAGCGCGAAGTGCGGCGCATCGAAGAGCTTCGTCACATGATCATTCGCTGCTTTGAAAATCTGCTCGCCTGCTGTTTTCAATGCCTCTGCTGAGCGGCCCTGCCCCACGCGGAAAATCATATCAATGAAAGCGTTTTTGGCGTGCATATCGGTAATCACCGCAAAGTCTGCAGCAAAGGCCCGCACGCGCACCGCACCTAATTCAAAGAGGTCGGTTTCTAAAATGGCGGCATGAATGGCCTTGCAAAAGCCTGCCATATCCATCTCGCTTTCGAGATTTTTGGAATATTCAATACTGAAATGCGGCATTGCGGCAACCCCATCCTAATTTTCATTAACATGTTAAATAATTGCTGGCGGCGCGTCAAGTTGATAGTTCTCATATCAGTGCAGTTGCGCAAAGTTTCAAAATATTTCATAGAACGGCCATGCCGAATTCTACCAGCCCGCGCCTGACACGACGATCTTTGCCCATGGCGCTTTTGCGCGCGCGCGAAAGCGTGATGGAAGATTTTCGGCCAATGTTGAACCGCCATGACGTGACCGAGCAACAATGGCGCGTGATCCGAGTTGTTGCCGAAGCGGGTGAGTTGGATGCCACGGAAGTTTCAGTGCGCGCCTCCATCTTGGCCCCAAGCTTGACGCGCATGATCCGCACATTAGAGCAACGCAAATTCATCAAACGCAAAAAGGACAAGGAAGATGGCCGCCGTGTGATTTTACAAATTGCTCCGATGGGCGTGGAGCTGATTGACAAGGCCAGCCCAGAGAGTTTGGCGGTTTATCAATCGCTGGAAGAGAAGTTTGGAACGGCCAAGCTCAACACCTTGTTGGATTTGTTGGACGAGTTGATTGCGGCGGGGTGACCCCGAAACTCATCCGCCAAAACTTCCTGAGTGTGACGGCAGATTTAAGTATTTTCGATCAAAATAGAGCAACGCATCACCATCTTGGCGTTGACGGATGTCGATCACGCGACCTAACAAAATGTTATGGGTGCCGACGCGATTGATATCAACAATTTCACAGCCGAAAGATACAATGGCATCGCGCAGCGCAGGCAGGCCCGATTTCATTTTATGCCAATCGGCTGAAGCATAGCGCTTTTCCATCTCGGTTTCTTTGCCCGCAAAATTCGCCGCCAGATTCTTGTGTTCAAAAGGCAAGACGTTCACGCAAAAATGGCGGTTTTCGAGGAACAACTTTGTTTGCACGGATTTGCTGTTCATACACACCAATAACGTTGGCGGCTCATCTGTTACGCTGCACATGGCGGTTGCTGTGAATCCACCGCGGCCCGCTGGACCATCGGTGGTGATCACATTCACGGGCGCGCAGACACGCGCCATCGCATTGCGAAATTCAACTTTTGTAATTTCTGTTTCCACAATGTTATTCAGCAGCTTGTTGCATCGGTTTTGGCGTGTTGAGCGGTGGCAGCCATGTATTGCCCGTCCAGCCATGTTGATCATAGTCGCTCATGCATTGATCAACCAAGTCTTCCATCTTTTTCAAAGTGCCCATGCGTTCAGCGCCTTTGAGAACTTGCAAGCGCACTTCTTCCTGAGCACCCGCATAGTTCAATTCATAGAGCGCATGGCGCCCACCGAATTCGGTTCCCGTGGCATCCCACAACAGTTTCATAATTTTGATGCGCTCCACATGGCTCATATCATTTGAACCGCGTACATATTTGGCCAAGTATCCATCCACCTCAGGGTTCTGGAAATCAGCGGCAGATGAAGGCAAATAGATGAGGCCAGAGGCCACAACTTTGCGCACTGTTTCAATCACGCGCGGATAGGCTTCTGACATGAAAGTGCGATAGCACAGGGCTGATTCCAGGTTTGGCAAAACAGCGCCATTCGTCCATTGTTGTGGATTATGCGCCATGGCGTTGGAGAAGCTCCAGAACATGTGGCGAAGTGCGATTACTTCGCCCAAGGCCGCTTGGTTGCCACGGAAGGCATCGCCGCCCGTTGCGCGCAAGGCTTTGGCCAGAAGGCCTGCGAGGAAATCCATTTTCACGCCAAGTCTTGTGCAGCCTTGGAAGCAATAGCCATGCATGAAGCCGGAAGCCGGATGGAAGGACAGGATCTTGGCCGCATCGCGCAACACCAAAACATCTTCCCACGGAATGAACACATTGTCCAAAACCAAAATGGCATCATTTTCATCAAAGCGCGACGACAGTGGATAATCAAACGGATGACCAACAGTATTGGCCGTTTGTTCGTAAGACACGCGGCAAATCATTTTAATGCCGGGCGCATTCATGGGCACGATGAACATTACAGATAGTGAAGGATCTTCGGTAACGGTTGCTGAACTTTGTGCCAAGAAATTATAATGGGTAAGAGCGGCGGAAGTTGCCACCACCTTGGCACCAGACACATATATGCCTGCATCCGTTTCTTTGGTGATGTGAACGAACACGTCCTTCACTTGGTCGGCGGGCTTGTGCCGATCAATCGGTGGGTTGACGATGGCGTGGTTCATGAACAGCACAGACTCTTGCGCGCGCTTATGCCAGCTTGTTGCATTGTCTTTGAACTGGCCATACCATTCCGAATTCGCACCCAGCGTGTTCATCAACGCCGCTTTATAATCAGGCGTGCGGCCCATCCAGCCATAAGACATGCGCGACCAATCGGCGATGGCGCCTTGTTGGGCCACAAGATCAGCCGGCGATTTTGCGACACGGAAAAACTTATGCGTATAGCCGCCGGAACCCGTGTCGGTTTCAATTGTCAGTTTTGCTTTAGTTTTCTCATCATGCAAGGCATCGTAAAGCCTAGCGATGGAGCGGGCAGAATTGCGCATTGCCGGATGGGTGGTGACATCCTTGATCTTTTCGCCATTGATAAAAACTTGGCGACCATCTTTCAGGCTTTCGAGAAATTCAGCACCTGTGAAAGGGCGTTTTTTGTCGGCTCTAAAATCTTCTGCACGCATTATGTTTCTCCTATTGTTGCCAAGATAGCGGATTGGCCAGTCGGAACCATTGACTTTTCCCCAAAATAACTTGTACTTTTTCCGGCACAATGGCACAGAAAAACATTCCAGATTACTTCGTTTATGGCGAGCCTGCGCGTTCGCTGGATGTGGGATTTGTGCATGTGGAGCTGGTTTCTACACGCAAAAACCTGCATCGCGGCCAAGTTGAAGCCCATAAACATGCGCAAATGGCGCAAATTACCCTTTGGACCAAGGGCAAAGGAACTTATACCATTGAAGATCAGACTTGGACATTTTCGGCCCCCGCTATCAGCTTTGTGCCGAGCGGTGTGGTGCATGGGTTTGCTGTCACCGAACAGTCTGATGCCATAGTACTTTCAATTTCAAACGATGCGATACAACATCTGTTGTCCCGAGCGGATGCACCGAAACTTGACGCCATTTTCTTTCACAAAATGAAAAACAATGAATTGCGGCGTGATTTTAAGCTTCTGATGCACATGGTGATGCAAGAATATCAGCACCAGAGACCACATATGCAGAACATGATCGGGCATCTTGCAGGATTGATCTTAAGCAAGATTTGGCGCGCCGCCACACAAATGCATGATGTTGATTTCAAACAATCGTCACCTTTAGCGCAACGTTTGCATCAATTGATTGATTTGCACTTTCGCGAACCTTGGACAATTGCACAGTATGCTTCACAGCTGAACACCACTTATCACTTGCTTGACAAAGCTGCGCGCAGCAGTTTTGGAAAACCTGTCAAGCAAATCATCTTGGAACGCCGCATATTGGAAGCCAAGCGGCTTTTGAAATTCACCATCCGCTCGGCTGAAAACATCGCCTATGAATTGGGTTTTGATGACCCAGCTTACTTCAATCGGCAGTTCAAATCAGCAACGGGTCTGGCACCCGGGCGCTGGCGAACCAACAGGGTTGGACAATTGCAGAATTATCCCAAGAAATTCAATGACGATATCTAACCGGTTGGACAAGCCAACCTCTTGATCTAGAGGGTTCGAGTGCGACCCCGCTGGGCTCACCATTTTCTCAATTACAGATTTTTTGATGTTTGCAGGGGTTGATGGCTACCGAGAATTCGTGTTTTGATTCAATAATTTACGTAAAAACTCCTAAAATATAAAAATAGTGCTTGACAGCGTACGGTGAACCTTCTATCTTTTGCCACACTCCAGAATTGGGTCTTTCCTTCTGGCCTATGCCCCGCTTCCAACAATAGTTTTGGGCCCATCAGGAAAACGACGTTGGCGCAGGAACACTGGTATTTACCTTTCACTCAACATCTTGATCACACTTACCGGAATATTCTGGTGCGTTGTCCAAAACTCTTTCCAGCAGTTGTTGGGTGGCAGATTTTTGGTGTTGTAATCATTCGCTGCTTTTGCTTTCGCAATCAGTTCCCATGAAAGAGGTGCGGCAATCGGAGCCCCTGCTCTGGCACGCACCGACCATGGGATAATCGCAGTGGCTTTGCCGCGGTTGCGGAGATAGTCGACGAAGATTTTGCCTTTTCTTTTTGCAATCGCCATATTAGCCACAAACAGTTTTGGCTTGTCGGCTTCCAAACGTTTTGCAAATTGCTTGCAGAAATTTTCAACCTCTTCTTCGCTATTGCTGCGATCAAGGGGAACGACGATGTGAATGCCTTTACCACCACTTAGCAATGGCCAACTTTGCAGTTTGGCCGCATACAGATAATCCCTGAGCAGCATTGCTGAAGATTTTACGATTTCAAATGATATTTCCGGATCAGGATCAAGATCAAATATCATGCGGTCTGGATGGTCAAGGTTTGGCTGAGTAGCATTCCAACCGTGAAATTCAATGGTTCCAAATTGAACAGCAGCGGCTAATCCCGCTTGGCCAGAAAGAGCAAAATATTTCTCATCTTTTGAACCAAATTCTTCGACGCCGTCAGTCATGCCTCTCAACGGATGCCGCTGGAAAAACATTTCACTTTCGATATTTTCGGGCGCGCGCAACAAACTGAGTGGACGTTGCGAGAGGTGCGGCAAGATGAGAGCTTCGATATTTTCGTAATAGGCTGCGATATCGCCTTTGGTTATTCCATCTTTCGGAAAAAGGACGCGGTCGGGATGGGTAATGCGCCATGTACCAGCAGACTGCGCGGGAGGTTTGGATAAGGTTTTTTCGATGGCCATTTGCTGAGCGCTCTCCCTGTCATTTTGAATGGCCATAAACCTTGCCTGACGCATCTGTCGTTCGGTCGTCCAGCCGCCAAAGCGCACTTCTGCGCCAAAGGGTTTGGAAATAAATTTGGCACCTTTGGGGATTTTATCCGGATTGGAGATGTTGAGTGGCCGTTTGGCTTGAGGCTGAAAATACTTTTCAATCGAGGGGCGATTATCAGCATTATAACCACCACCAATCCGGCCAATATAAGAGAGCTGCCCATGTATTTCCTTGGCTGCCAGCAAAGACGCAAAACCTGCATGCTTGTCGGAAAGCATATAGCCGATGATTAAAACATCATCTCGGACATCACCTTTTATCTTAAGCCATTCGTCGCTGCGCCCACTGCGATATGGAGCTGATTTTAATTTAGCTATTATGCCTTCCGCACCAGCTTTCGTGGCTGCTTCGAAAATAACATCACCATTGCCTTCGCTATATTCGCCGTATCTGATGGTTTCTTCAGATAAAGGCACTATGGCCCGCAGGCGTTTTTTGCGCTCGGTATAAGGCAGAAGTTCTAGATCCTCTTCATCGAGTTGCAAAATATCAAAGGCCACATAGGTAATTGCACTCGTGCGTTTGCTTTCAAGGGCTGCAACAAGCGCCGGAAAATCCGAAATGCCATGTTTGTCAAAAACCACGGCTTCACCATCCAACAAACATTGCTTGACTGGCAATGCAGAAGCCGCTGTTTGCAAATGAGGAAATCTGGCCGACCAATCCAGGCCTGAACGCGTATACACTATGGCCTCGCCGCCGCCCGCGGCGATCAGCAATCTGTATCCATCATATTTCATTTCGAATGCCCAATCTTCTCCGACAGGCACAGTTTCTTGGCTTCCACATAATTGCGGAGCAACAAAAACTGGTACGGTAGATTGCGGAATGACAGTTTTTCGGGTTGTAGTTTTTTTGCCACCTTCAATGTCAGCGCGGCTGAGGCCCGATAATACTCCAGTATCAAATCGTGCAGTGATACTGTCATCAGTTTCAGCAAAATCATCGCGCTCTTTGATCGAGAGCCAGTTTTCACGTTTCTCCTCGCCCTTCATCCGCACCAGCGCCCACGCACCTTTCATGCGCCGGCCTAAAGCTTCAAACTTGATATGACCAGATGACAGACCTTGAGCTGCGGGCCCGTTCAAAGTTCTATATATACCATATTCCCACAGGATAACCGTACCACCACCATATTGCGGCTTTGGAATAAGACCTTCAAAAGTGCCATAAGAAAGCGGATGATCTTCAGTGCGGACTGCTAATCTTTTATCAAGTGGATTAGCGGACGGACCGCGCGTAACGGCCCAGCTGACCAGCACACCGTCAATTTCCAACCTTAAATCAAAATGCGTTCGGCGCGCAAAATGCTGTTGAATGACGAGTTGCTGACTCGGCTTTAACTGCTCTTTGCCAGAAGGTTCTGGTGTTTTTGTGAAATCCCGTTTTTCATGATAGCGGGATAGTTTTGTACCTGCTGTTTGTTTCATCGCGCATCACACAGAGCGCTTTTTTGGCGCTTTTGCTTTTTCAGATTTTGTTGGAATGGGGTTTGATTTTTTCGCACCGCTGCTGCCAGCTACAGAACGCTTTAAAGCATCCATAAAATCGATAACCTTGACGGCCGCGGGTTCTTCAACATCGTCTACAGCGACAGTCTGGCCTTTATCGAGTTTGCTATCGACCAACTGGCGTAAAGCTTCCGCATAATGATTTTTATATTTTGATGGGTCGAACGTGCTTGTGCGCCCCTTTATCAAGTCTGCCGCCATTTCCATCATGTCAGCACGCGCCGGCGTGTTTTTCACGCCTTCAAAAGCCTCGTCTGCATCTTTGAGTTCATTGTCATAACGCAGCGTATCCAGCACAAGGCCTTTTCCACCGGGAAAAAGTGCAACGAGGTTTTCTTTGCCTCTTAACGTTAGCTGTCCGATGCCAACTTTTTTGGACTGCTTCAACGCATCACGGATAACGCGGTACCCCTCCTCTGCTTCCTCGCCATCGGGGACAACATAATAAGGGCGTTCAAAATAAAGCGGATCAATATCACCAGCGTTTACAAATTGTGTGAGCTCTACGACCTGACGTGATTTGAGTTTTAGATGATCGAGTTCATCATCATCCATGAATACATAATTTCCAGGCTCAGTTTCATAAGCCATGGCAATGTTTTCTTTTTTGATTTCGCCTTTACCTGGAACGACTTTGATATATTTGATGCGTTTTTTGGACTCGCGGTCAACCTGATGAAAATGTATTTCAGCTTCCGCCTTTTCTGCAGTTACAAGGCGAATAGGAATGCTGACCAATGCCAAACGCAAATGGCCTTTCCAAAACGTCCGAACGTATTCAGCCATGGTCTAATCCAGATTGCGACGTTAGAAAGTTAACGTCCACAGCAAAATATTGTTCCTTTTCCATGAGGTAAGACCAATGAAAAAGGAGCTCAAAAATTGAGCTCCTTCCAATTCTTGAATGAAATCAATCTAGACTTGCTCTTCTACATCGCCAGCAGCTTCGTCATCTTCTTCAGCTGCAAAGTTAACCCGGCTTTCTGCAAGCTCAGTAAACTTGACGTCCGCGGCTTTTTCTTCCATCAGAATGCTTTCGATAAGTTCAGCGGCTTCATCCATTCCAAGGCTTGTGGCCCAGGCATGCATGCTGCCATAGCGCGTAATTTCATAATGCTCCACGGCTTGGCCTGAGAAAATGATGGCTGCATCACAGGCTTTGGTTTTGCCAAAAGTTTCTAAAATTTCATCGGCTTCACTCAAAATGCCTTCAATTGCATCGCACTTAACAGCCTTTGGTGTTTTACCTAAAATGCCAAACACCTGCTCCAGTTTATCCACATGACCCTCAGTTTCCATGCGATGGTCTTCAAGGCCTTGTTTCAATTCAGGATCTTGCGCAGCCTTGATCATTTTGGGTAACGCCTTGAGAATTTTCTTTTCGGCATAATAGATATCTTTCAAGGCATGTTCGAAAAGATCGTCCAAGCGCTTTTCACTGGATTTACGCTTTGAAGATTGTGTTGATTGACGAGTTGATGTTTGTTCGCGCATTTTCAATGTCCTCACATGCAATTTTAGGGTCGACGGGATGCGGCCGAGAATGCTGAGGCATTCGTGATCCGAGTAAGCAAAATGATTTTCTCTTCGAAAAGTTCCCCAAATTCGGCAGATGCAAACATTAACTTTGGAGGCGGAATGGGAACCTTTCAACTTGCAGACAATTTGAAAATCGTAAACTAATGAGGGGTTTTGTGATGCCAAAAAATAATGAAAATACTAACGAGGATCCGCGTCCGGAAAACGACGGCAAAGGTGATAAAGGTCCAATTGTAAAAGGTGGACCCAATTCTAAAACTGCAACACAACCATCTAAAGAATTGGACACACGGCGTATTTCGTAATTCATTAGCCCGAATAATTAAGTTGTAGCTTTCCCACGCAAAGGCTTCTCAGGCATCTGGCTGAATGCCGCCAGAGCCAGTGCCAATACCGCTGCGGCCAAACCAAACATTGGGCGGAAGGCGTTATGCATTTCACCTGATGCAACAATCTGCAAAAGCTTCTCGCCAGAGGATTCCTGTAAAGTCGAGAGATTTGGTATCTGAGAGAACAACATGGCCCCAAATGCAGCAACAATCAGTGCGCCGCCCAGTGAGCGAAAGAATCCCATGACGCCGGTGGCCGTGCCCATTTGATGTGGCTGAACGGCATTTTGGATTGACACTGTAGTGATCGGGAAAATAGTCCCTAAACCAATGCTGAGGCCTGCCATCAAAATTTCGACGACCCACATGCCTGGAGTTGTCTGCAACGTCGCAAGAACTCCGAGGCCTGCAATTGAAAAAATAAGGCCGTAGGTTGCAGGACGTTTATAATGCACTGAATGGGCCATGAAGCGCCCGGCGATGATGGCACCCACCACGGTTCCCGCCATGAATGGAATGAGCGAAAAGCCAGACTGGCTGGCGGTTAGGCCGAATGTCAATTCCATATAAACCGGAAGATAAGCCGTAATCCCGATATAGCAGCCCATAACCAGCATGACTGCAATCGTGCCCATGGCGACGATTGAATTGCCAAGGATTTCTGAGGCGATGAAAGGTTCTTCTGCCGTTTTGAGCCGCCAGATAAATGCCGCCCACAACAGCACCGAAACACCGAGCAAGCCGAGCACCTCGGCCGAAAGCCAGGGATAATGTATACCACCCTCGCTGAGCGCCAACATCATGGCGATGGCAGCCAGCACCATTAATGTGGCACCAAAAAAATCGAGTTTATGCGGACGCTCATTGCGCGGCAGCTTTTTCAACAATCCATTGGTCATCAGCAATGCCAATATGCCGAGCGGCACGTTGACCCAGAATATCAACGACCAATGCCAGCGTTCGGCAAAGATGCCTCCGAGCAAAGGGCCTGAAATGCTGGCAGACATATATACGCCTGCAATGAATACTTGGTAGCGCGAGCGCTCTTTGGGAGAGACAATGTCGGCGATGATGGTTTGCGCCAGCGAAATAAGGCCACCTCCCCCCAAGCCTTGAACAGCGCGGGCGATGATCAGGATCAACAGGCTAGACGCCAGCGCGCATAAAATCGAGCCAGCAATAAACACGGTTATCGCAAACAAAAGCGTAACCCGTCTGCCGATGATGTCAGACACCTTGCCGTAAAGCGGGGTAACTGCTGTGGATGCAAGCAGATAGGAGGTGATGATCCATGGCAGATATTCTGGGTTACCAAGCGCACGTCCGATGGTGGGCATGGCTGTGACCACAATGGTCTGATCAAGTGCTGCCAAAAACATGGCGACGACGACGCCAGCAATGATCCATTTAACTTCGCTGTGGGAAAGTTTGGACGGTGGATCTTGGACTTGTGTTGCGCTCATCGTGCATCAATGAACTGGGGCCAAGAAAGTTGCAACGCGCTTATGCGCACATCAGCTCAGACTTTTAAGATACGCTGGACCAATGTGGCCCAAAATTGCGGGCCGCGCACCAAAAGCTCATCGTTGAAATCATAGCTGGATTCGTGGAGATTGCGTGATGGGCCGTTGCCTATGCCGAAATATGCGCCGGGCACTTGCTCGAGCAAAAACGCAAAATCTTCAGCAAACATATATGGCCCTGCCAGATCGATTGATTGCTGGTTTTGGCCCATGGCCAGCGCCGTGTCGCGTATTGCGTTGGCGGCGGCAAGATCGTTGATGCAAGGTGGATAGATTATGCCTACGCCATATTCCACTTCCGCCACGCAGCCAAATGATGCCGCCTGTTGTTTGAACAGTTCCGGAATACGCCGCGCCATCATTTGGCTGTTGGTGTGCGATGTGGTTCTGACACCAATTTTGAGCGTTACAGTTTCTGGAATCGCCGTAGCCAGTACGCCGCCATTGATGGCGCCAACGGTGACAGCCACAGGATCAAGTGGATCAGAATTGCGCGACACCACAGTTTGCAGCGCCATGACAGCGCTGGACGCGGCAACGATGGGATCAATGGCTTGATGCGGAAACGCCCCATGCCCGCCCACACCGCGGATGGTGACGTCAACAATGGCAATCGACGCCGTGATTGCCCCTGCCCGTACCCGCACTTGACCCAAGGGTTCATTTGGCAAGTTATGAAGCGCAAAAATTTGGTCGCATTTGAAGCGCTTGAAAAATCCTTCTTCGATCATCCGGTGCGCGCCGCTGATATCTTCTTCAGCAGGTTGGAAGATGAGATGGATGGTGCCATCGAAATTTCTGGTTTCTGAGAGAAGCCGTGCGAGTCCCAGCAACATGGTGGTGTGACCATCATGGCCGCAGGCGTGCATTTTTCCCGCGTGGAGCGAGGCATAAGACAGGCCCGTGGTTTCGTTGATGGGCAATGCGTCCATATCAGCACGAATGGCGATAACCTTTCGGCTGGTGCCATTTATCAATGTGCCAACCACGCCGGTTCCAGCAACGCCAGTGGTTACAACAAAGCCTAACCGTGAAAGTTCTTCGGCCACGATTTTGGATGTGCGATGTTCTTCGAATGCCAATTCAGGATGCATATGAAGATCGTGACGGATGGCAATGAGTTCGCTGATCATCGTCGTTGCGGCACCAACCGCTCCAGATAATTAAAGCCCCGCGTGATGATGAATGTGAGCGCCATGTATATGATGGCAATCAGGATCAGCGGCTCATAAATGATGTAAGTGTCGGAACTGATCTTGAACCGTGCACCCATCAGATCCATCACAGTGACAGTGAATGCCAATGGTGTGGATTTTAACTGGCTTATCATTTCGCCCGCCAATGTGGGCAACACTTGCAATACAGCACGCGGAAACCAGACGCGTTTTAGAACATTCCAGCCGCTCATCCCGAATGCGCGTGCTGCTTCCAGCTCACCGCGCGGCACACCCAAAAACGCGCCACGCATGATTTCACCCTCATAGCCTGCAACGCTGAGACTTAATGACAAGAGCGCATAGTAAAAACCTTCACGCAGAATGGGCCACATAAAGCTGCTGCGCAGCCAGGGAATGGACGGGAAAAGTGAGCCTAGCCCATAATAAAGTAGCCACATTTGAATGAGCAAAGGTGTGCCGCGAATGAATGAGCAGAATATCTTTGCAGGTATTCTAAGATAGGCAGGGCCAGTAACTTGCACAAGACCAATTGGCACCGCGAGGATGAAGCCAAAAACAACTGAGCTAAAAAGCAGGACCAGCGTGTAGAAAAGACCCACAAAAAGCAGATGGATGTATTCGGGGTTTGCCAGCCAGCTCCAATTCATGTGTGATTACGCTAATTTGGGTTGGCCGCGGCGCACGCGGTTTTCGAGCCAACCAAAACCCATGTTTGAGCAAATTGAAATTGTCCAATAGACCAGTGCGGCGATGATATAAAATGTCATGTAATATTTGGCACCGCCGGCCGCAATGCGGGTGGCATTGGCAAGCTCAATTGTGCCAACCACTGACACCAGTGCAGAGTCTTTGGTAATGTTGAGCCACAAATTAGCCATGCCAGGAATGGCGTAAGGCAGCATTGCTGGAAGCGTGATGCGGCGAAACAGTGTGACAGGTGCCATCCCGTAAGCGCGCGCGGCTTCGATCTGACCAAGCGGCACAGCCTGAATGGCGGCACGCAAAACTTCAGTTGAATAAGCACCCTGGACAAAGCCAAGGACGAAAATTGCAACGGCAACACCGTTGAGTTCGACTGGTCCAATACTAATTGCAATCATGACGCGGTTCAAGCCGTCTGTGCCTGCGTAGTAAAGCAACATGATCAACACGAGTTCGGGCACAGCGCGGAACACGGTCGTATATATATTGAGAAGGAAGCGCAAAAAGCGGCCGCCTGATAATTTTCCGAGGGCACCAAACAAGCCCAGACTGATGCCGAAGATATAAGCGAAAAAAGATATGATGATAGTTTTGAACGCGCCCGCGACCAATTCATCCAAATAGCCCTTGTCGCCATATGACAAAAGTTCAGAGAGTGGGGCTGCAGCTAAAAACAAATTCGTCTCCAAGAAAAAGGGCCACTCTGATGGAGTGGCCCATTCTAATTACTTCATGTCTTTCGGCAAAACCAGCTTGCCCGTCAACTTCCACTTTTCAGTGTTGGTTTCAAAGAAGCCTTTATCGCGCAGTGCAATAATGCCGGCATTAATCTTCTCAAGCAATGCAGTGTCTTCCTTGCGGATGCCAATACCTACGCCTGGGCCCAGGATTTCAACATCGATGGGAACAGCGCCCTTTTGCTCACAGCAAGCACCAGCTTCTGACTCGAGATAAGCACCCAAGGTCACGCCATCCGCCATGATGTAATCAACACGGCCTGCTGTTAAATCAGCATTGGCTTCGTCTTGACCAGCATAACCCTTAATGGTTGCACCCTTTGGCTTGTAATACTTATCGAGATAGTTCGCATGTGTCGTTGCGTTTTGTACACCAATGGTTTTGCCCGAAAGATGCTCAGGTGAAAAATCCTTGTCATCGCTCTTTGGGCCGATGATAACGGCAGCAGAGTTATAATAAATCTTCGAATAGTTGATTGTCTTCATCCGCTCTGGCGTGACTGACATAGACGACAAAATGCCATCGAACTTCTTGGCTGTGAGAGCTGGGATAATGCCATCCCAAGCTGTAGGCTCAAAGGTACATTTTTCTTTGATTTCTGCACAGAGTGCATCCATGAAATCAGCTTCCCAGCCAACGATGACGCCAGATGGATCCTTCGAGGTAAATGGAGGATATGGCGAGATATCAACACCAAATTTCAGATCAGCAAAAGCCGGTGTTGCAGCAAACAAGGTTGTCGCAGCCACAGCTGCCATAAATAGTCTCTTCGTATATTTCATCTTATTCTCCCTGTAGTCATTCTCTAAAATTAAGTTTGTAACCGAACCCCCGGTTTTAAACCCCTACTAATCGCTTCGCCCACCCCTCAATGGATACTCGAAACGAATTGCTTGCAGCGCTCACTCTTAGGAGAGCCGAATACTTGTTGAGGTGGCCCCTCTTCTTCGACGATGCCCTTGTGCAGATACATCACATGTGAAGACACATCGCGAGCAAATTTCATTTCGTGGGTGACCAGGATCATCGTGCGTCCTTCCTCCGCCAAATCGCGGATCACTTTCAGAACCTCGCCGACAAGTTCAGGATCAAGCGCTGATGTTGGCTCGTCGAACAGCATGACCTTCGGTTCCATGCACAAAGCTCTCGCAATGGCTGCGCGCTGCTGCTGGCCGCCAGACAGGAATGACGGATACTGATCACGCTTTTCGAACAGCCCAACCTTTTGAAGAAGCGCTTCGCCGCGTTCAGTTGCTTCTTTTTTGCTGAGTTTTAAAACGTGGACTGGCGCTTCGATGACGTTTTGCAACACCGTCATATGTTGCCAAAGATTAAAACTTTGAAACACCATTCCAAGTTTGGTTCGAATGCGTTCCACTTGGCGACGGTCAGTCGGGTGCATGTTGCCATCAGCACCTGGCTTCAACGAAATCTCTTCACCCGTTACAATGATGCGACCACGCGATGGCAATTCGAGAAAGTTGATGCAGCGGAGAAATGTGCTCTTGCCAGAACCCGATGAGCCAATCATCGAAACCACATCGCCTTGTTTGGCAGTTAGGCTAACCCCCTTTAAAACTTCGAGCGGCCCAAATGATTTATGTAAATCATCAACCACTACTGCCGTCTGTGCCGCCGCATTTGCCAAAAGGCTAACCCCCAAAAGGAAACTTTAGTGAATGACATTAACATGTCAGTTGGCCACGTCAAATGACTTCGAGGTAGCGTTCTGCCTGTTTTTTATGACTTTGCATAAGGTCGACCAAATCAATCGAGATGGGCAAACCATCGACCAAACGCCATTCACCGCCGATCATAACCCGGTCAGCCCGGTGCGCGCCGCACAGAACCAAGGCGGCCAAAGGGTCGCCTGCACCGGAAAAACGCAATTCATCAAGCTTGAAAAATGCCAGATCGGCTTGCTTGCCGTTAGCGATTTTTCCAATATCATCACGCCCCAAACACTTGGCCGAACCTTCGGTGGCCCAGCGCAAAGCATCCAGATGCGTAACCTTTTGGCCGTAAGTCAGCCGGTTCAACATCAACGCATGGCGAACCCCCTCCATAAGGTTGGACGAGTCATTTGAAGCAGAACCGTCCACTCCAAGCCCAACTGCTACACCTGCGGTTTCAAGCTCGCAGGTTCTGCACTGGCCTGAAGCTAAAGTCATGTTGGATGTTGGGCAGTGGCACACGCCAACACCATGTTTGCCAAGCTTGGCAATATCAGCATCATTGAAATGAATGCCATGCGCCAGCCAAGTGCGATTATTCAACCAACCGCAGTCTTCCAAATAGTCTAGTGGACGCATGCCAAACGTGGCTTTGCAATAATCATCCTCATCGCGCGTTTCAGCCAAATGCGTGTGCAGGCGGCAATTATGCTTGGCCGCAAGTGTCGCCGTATCGCGCATCAACTCACGCGTGACAGAGAATGGCGAACATGGTGCCAGAGCAATCTGAATTGTCGCACCAGCATCCTTCTGATGATACTTTCCAATCACCCGCTCGCAGTCAGCCAGAATCGTATCATGGTCTTGCACCACTGAATCGGGCGGCAGGCCACCATCTTTTTCAGAAAGATTCATTGAGCCTCGCGTCACCGTCATGCGTATGCCAACGCGCCTCGCCTCTTCAACTTGAATATCCATGGCGTCATCAAGCCCGCCCGGAAACACATAATGATGGTCAGACGTGGTAGTGACGCCCGACATCAGTAATTCAGTTAATGCAAGCCTTGTTGCAATTCTGTGGGCTTCTGGCGTGAGGCGCGCCCATAATGGATAGAGCGCTTTCAACCAATCAAACAACTCTTTGTTGATAGCGTTGGGATGCGCGCGCGTGAGGGTTTGATAAAAATGATGGTGCGTGTTGATGAGGCCGGGAATCACCACATGCCGGCTGGCATCGAATGATTGATCATGAATAGGTGTGAAGTTTGCAGCGACAGTTTCAACAATCACGCCATTTTCAACCACGATGCCACCTGCGGCATTTTCAGCTAAAATTGCCATTGGCCGCTTGATCCACAATCGCATTCAGCGCTAACCTCCACCTTACTTGGTCGTATCCATAGCGATCTTGAGGGAGAAAAAATATGAAATTTACGAAAAATGCAGTGGTTGCCCTTTGCGCAACGACATCAATTCTGGCGAACGGCTTCAGCACATTCGCTTTCGCTGCCAATGAAACCGAACTCAACATTGTGGCTTGGCCGGGCTATATTGAAAGTGGCGCGACCGATAAAGCCTATGACTGGGTTACAAGTTTTGAAAAAGAATCAGGCTGCAAAGTCAATGTTAAGACCGCTGCCACTTCAGACGAAATGGTAACACTGATGAACCAAGGTGGATTTGACTTGGTGACCGCTTCTGGAGACGCATCGCTGCGCTTGATCGCTGGCAAAAAAGTTCAAGCCATTGACGTTTCCAAAATTCCAAATTGGGCAAATGTTGATAAGCGTCTGCAAGATGCACCTTGGCACACTGTGGACGGCGCTCACTATGGCACGCCCTATCAATGGGGGCCGAATGTTCTGGCCTACAACACCAAAGTGTTCAAGGAAGCGCCAAAAAGCTGGTCAGTTGTTTTTGAAGAACAAACACTGCCAGACGGCAAATCCAACAAAGGCCGCGTGCAGGCTTATTATGGCGCAATCGCCATCGCTGATGCTGCCGTTTATTTGATGAAGAAGAAGCCAGAACTTGGCATCAAGAACCCTTACGAGTTGAACAAAGATCAATATGCAGCAGCCCTCGCCTTGGCCACAGGCCAACGCGCATTGGTTGGCCGCTATTGGGGCGATGCCGCCGTTCAAGTTGAAGACTTCAAGACTGAAGGTGTGGTTGCTTCCTCGTCCTGGCCTTACCAAGTGAACCTGCTGCAAGCTGATAAAGCCGTGATGGAAAAAACCCCGATTGCTTCGACCATTCCAGAAGAGGGTGCCACAGGCTGGGCCGACACAACGATGATGCATGCGCAAGCTGCACACCCAAATTGTGCCTATGCTTGGCTGAACCATTCGCTTGATGCCAAAGTGCAAGGCGATGTGGCCGCTTGGTTTGGTTCAGTGCCAGCGGTGAATGCAGCTTGCAAAGGCAACGCTTTGTTGACTGATGCTGGTTGTGATACAAACGGCATGGCCAATTTCGACAAAATCTGGTTCTGGCGCACGCCGACTGGCAAATGCGAATCCGAAGGCACATGCGTTTCATACTCGCAATGGGCCAAGGATTATCTGGCTGTGCAGGGTAAGTAAAAGCGAAGGCCCGCGCGTAGTGATGCGCGCGGGCTTTTCATTTAAAATGACCCACGCCGTCTCATTCCAAAACGTCACCCGCCATTTTGGCCAAACCCGCGCGGTGGATGATGTTTCAATCGACATCGCGGAAGGTGAATTTTTCGCCATGCTTGGCCCTTCAGGCTCTGGCAAAACCACATGCTTGCGTTTGATTGCGGGCTTCGAACAACCAACATCTGGCACCATCTCGATCTTCGGTGAAGATGCAACGGGCCTGCCGCCTTACAAGCGCAATGTGAACACCGTGTTCCAGGACTACGCACTGTTTCCGCATATGACAGTGGGCGAGAATGTTGCTTATGGTTTGATGATCAAAGGTGTGGCCCGCGCTGACCGCGAAGTGTCAGCGAAACAAGCACTCGACATGGTCAAACTTTCAGGCTTTGACCAACGCCGCCCTGCACAGCTTTCTGGCGGCCAGCGGCAACGCGTGGCGCTGGGGCGTGCGCTGGTGAATGAACCAAAAGTTCTGTTACTCGATGAACCATTGGGCGCGCTTGATTTAAAGTTGCGCGAACAGATGCAGGAAGAGCTGAAACATCTACAACGCCAATTGGGTATCACTTTTGTATTCGTAACCCATGACCAAGGCGAAGCACTATCAATGGCTGACCGTGTAGCGATTTTCAACGAAGGCAAAATCGTTCAAGCGGGCCCACCATCTGAAATTTATGAGCGCCCTCGCTCGCGCTTTGTTGCTGATTTTGTAGGCTCGTCGAATGTCATGTCGCCCGAATTTTCTAAGGCGCATGGCGGGCCAAATGCATGGGTCAGCTTGCGGCCTGAGAAAATCAATATTCTGACTGGCAATCAGAAAGTGGTTTCCAACCAGTTCAACGCCGAAGGCCGCATTACCGCTATTCATTACCAAGGTGCGATGACGCGCGTGGTGATTGATGCCAAGGGCACAAGACTTTCTGCCACCCTTCCCGCCACGTCGAAGACTTTGGCCGAGGGCCAAACTGTGCGTTTCATCTGGGCGAAGGACTCTCTTGTCGAAATGGAAAGCGCTTGATGCGCACCCTTTCCGATTTATTCTACAAGCGGCCAGGCGCACTTACTGCGATGTTGCTCGGGCCACCACTGGCATGGATCGGCATTGTTTATATCGGATCCCTCTTAGCCCTTTTGCTCCAAAGCTTTTACCACCTCGATGATTTTTCTGGTGTGATCCTTCACGAGTTCACGCTTTCAACTTATGGCCAGCTCTTCGAAATCTCAAATCTGCAAACCATTGGCCGCACCTTAGCCATGGCGGCTATCGTTACCATCGCTTCGGCCATCATTGCATTTCCGATTGCCTATTACGCAGCACGTTTTGCACGCGGCAAAACCAAGGCGCTGTTTTATCTCGCGGTGATGATGCCATTGTGGTCAAGCTATCTGGTGAAGGTTTATGCTTGGAAACTGATCCTCGCCAAGGAAGGCATCATCACATGGGCGGCTAATGGATTGGGCATTGGATGGGCGCTGGATGCGCTGCTGGCCACACCCGTGATCGGTGGTTCGTCATTGTCGTTCAGCTACATCGGCACCTTTCTTGTGTTCCTTTATATCTGGCTACCTTACATGATTTTACCGTTGCAAGCAGCCCTCGAACGCGTCCCTAAAAACTACATCGAAGCCTCGGCGGATTTGGGTGCAACACCGCGTCAAACATTTAGAAACGTAATCATGCCACTGGCCATGCCGGGCGTTATTGCCGGATCAATCTTCACATTCTCACTCACGCTGGGCGATTACATCATCCCGCAAATTGTCGGCAATTCAAGGCCATTTATCGGCCAAGCGGTCTACACACTTCAAGGCACAGCGGGCGATATTCCACTGGCAGCAGCGTTCACCGTAGTGCCAATGTTAATCATGGGCGTTTATCTCGCCTTGGCCAAACGCGCAGGTGCTTTCGATGCGCTCTGAAGCGGGATGGGGATTGAAGCTTGGCGCTGCGGCGGGATTATTGTTCCTGCATTTGCCGCTGTTGTTGATCTTTCTTTATGCCTTCACAACGGAAGAAAAATCATTCCAATTTCCACCGCCGGGCCTGACCTTAAAATGGTTTAGTGCCGCATGGTTTGATCGACCTGATATTTGGGGGCCGCTTTATCTTTCAATCAAGGTGGCTGCAATTGCCACATTATTGGCTTTGATTTTCGGAACCTTGGCCGCCGCTGCACTTTCGCGTGCCAAATTTTACGGCAAAGATTCGCTTTCCTTATTGTTCATCCTGCCCATCGCGCTGCCCGGCATCATCACAGGGATCGCACTGCGTTCGGCCTTCGACATTATGAACCTGCCTTTTTCCACTTGGACAATTGTTTTGGGCCACGCCACGTTCTGCATCGTCGTTGTTTACAACAATGTGCTGGCAAGGTTCCGCCGCATATCAGACAACATGGTTGAAGCGTCGATGGACTTGGGCGCTGATGGATTTCAAACATTTAGATTTGTGGTGCTGCCGCAAATCGGATCAGCATTATTGGCGGGCGGCATGTTGGCCTTTGCCCTTTCATTTGATGAAGTGATCGTGACAACATTCACAGCAGGCCAACAATCCACATTGCCAATCTGGATGCTGCAAGAACTCATCCGACCCCGCCAACGCCCTGTGACCAATGTGGTGGCCATCATTGTGATAGCGGTAACGTTCATTCCAATTTTGTGTGCTTATTATTTGACGCGAGAGGGCGAACATACGGGCGGCGGTGGGAAGTGACTACGTCTTCTCCCGCTTCGCGGGAGAAGAAAGGGGCCCGTCGAACGCAGTGAGATGGGATAGATGAGGGGCTTTCTAAGTGAACTCTGCCCCTCACCTATCCCATTGCTTTGCAATGGGCCCCTTTCCTCTCCCGCTATGCGGTAGAGGACATTAAATGTCGCCGCGCTTCCATTGCGCATGGGTGGCCACGCGGAATTCTTCAAATTTGCCAGCATCAATGGCATCGCGCATACCCTGCATCAGGGATTGGTAATAAGCGATATTCGCCCAGCTCAAAAGCATCATGCCGAGCAACTCGCCTGAGCGCACGAGATGATGCAAATAGGCGCGTGAATGTTGCGAGAGTGCCGGACATGGATGTTCAGCATCCAGCGGCCTGGTATCATCGGCATGTTTTGCATTGCGAATGTTGATCCGGCCAAAGCGCGTAAACGCCTGCCCATGTCTGCCAGAACGTGTTGGCATCACACAATCAAACATATCAATGCCGCGCGCCACGGCTTCAAGCAAATCTTCCGGCGTGCCCACACCCATCAAATAGCGCGGCTTATCTTCGGGAAGTGCCGGTGCTGTGAAATCAATGGTCTGCAACATCAGCTCTTGGCCTTCGCCAACAGCAAGACCGCCAATGGCATAACCCTCAAAGCCAATCTGCTTCAAACCATCAGCGCTTTTCAAACGCAGCCGCTCATTGGTGCCACCTTGCACAATGCCGAAATTACCGCGTCCTGGTTGCGATCCAAAAGCGTTACGCGAACGTGCGGCCCAGCGCAGCGAAAGCTCCATGGCTTTCTCGCCTTCTGCTTCAGAATGCGGAAGCTCTAAACATTGATCAAGCTGCATTTGAATATCAGAACCGAGCAAGCGCTGAATTTCCATCGCACGCTCTGGGGTCAGCTCATACTTCCGGCCATCAATGTGGGATTGGAAGGTCGCACCCGTTTCTTTGATCTTGCGGATCTTCGACAGCGACATAATTTGAAAGCCGCCTGAGTCAGTGAGGATCGGCCCTTCCCAGCCAATGAATTTATGAAGACCGCCAAGCTTGGCCACTTGTTCAGCGCCGGGCCGCAACATCAAATGATAGGTGTTGCCCAGAATGATATCGGCCCCCGTTTCTTTCACCTGATTGAGATAAAGCCCCTTGACCGTTCCCACTGTGCCCACGGGCATGAAGGCGGGGGTACGAATATTGCCACGCCCAGTGTGAACCGTGCCGCGCCGTGCCAAACCATCTTTTTTATGAAGGGTGAATCCGAATTCTTGCGTCATAAGGCTGGCCATAGCAGGCTGGCATCGCCATAGGAATAGAACCGATAGTTTTCCGCAATGGCGTGGGCATAGGCGGCTTTCATTGTGTCAGTGCCTGCAAATGCGCAGACCAGCATGAAAAGTGTTGAACGCGGCAAATGAAAGTTGGTCATCAGGCCATCCACGGTGTTGAACTGGTAACCGGGTGTGATGAAAATATCTGTGGTGCCAGAAAAAAGCTTACCATTAGCACTTTCAAGCAATCGAAGCGAAGTCGTTCCAACGGCAATTATCCTGCCTCCAGAAGCCTTTACGCGCTGAATGTGATTCAAAGTCTCAAGCGAAACTTCACCCCATTCGGCGTGCATTTTGTGATCGCGCGTATCGTCAGCTTTTACAGGCAAAAATGTGCCTGCACCAACATGCAAAGTGACAAATTCTGATTCAATTCCAGCATCTTGGCAAGCTTTGATCAATTCAGGTGTGAAGTGCAGCCCGGCGGTAGGTGCGGCAACTGCTCCAGCCTCTTTGGCATAAACAGTTTGATAATCAGACCTATCCTGCAAATCCTGTGCACGCTTTGATTCAATATAGGGTGGCAGCGGAACACGACCGACCTGAATGAGAGCAATATCTAAATCAGAACCTGATACGGGAAATCGGAGTGTAATCTCGCCTGCCTCACCCTTTTCTTCAACAATCGCGGTCAGCGAACCAAATTGAACCGTATCACCTGCCTCCAACTTCTTGGCAGGCTTCACAAATGCCTTCCACCTTGCGCCATCTAACCGCATATGCAGCAACGCTTCGATTTTCGGCGTAGTGCCAAGCCGACCGACACGGACTCCAGACAGAGCAGCCGGAATGACCTTAGTATTGTTGAAAATGAGAAGATCCCCACGCCGCAATTGGCTAGCTAAATCACCCACATGCAAATCATTAAATGTGCCGTTCTTAACCACCAGAAGCTTGGCGGCTTCGCGCGGTGTGCTTGGCCGAAGTGCTATATTCTCCGGCGGCAGTTCAAAATCAAAATCGGCGACGCGCATGTGGTTATACCAAAACAATCCCCTCCCCCTTGTGGGGAGGGTTAGGGTGGGGGTCACTCAGGCTTACGGTTTTTAGAAAAATGCTCAAATATTCAAAATCTGAGCGACCCCCACCCCTGCCCTCCCCACAAGGGGGAGGGAGAATCTATTTAAACATCAGCCGCAACCCGCATGGTCACGATCTTGTCCGGGTTCTTTGGTGGTTCGCCGCGCTTCAAGCCGTCAACAAACTCCATACCATCGGTCACACGTCCCCAAACTGTGTATTGATTGTCCAAAAACCCGGCATCGCCAAAGCAGATAAAGAACTGGCTGTTCGCTGAATTTGGATTGGATGAACGCGCCATCGAGCAAATGCCCTTCACGTGTGGCTCTTTGGAAAATTCAGCCTTGAGATCAGGCTTCTTTGAGCCGCCCATGCCAGTTCCAGTCGGATCGCCACCTTGGGCCATAAAGCCTTCAATTACGCGGTGAAACACCACGCCATCATAAAACTTCTCGCGCGCCAATTCCTTGATGCGAGCCACATGGCCGGGGGCCAGCTTGTGCAAAAGCTCAATGGTCACACGACCTTTTTCAAGATCGACATACAGAGTATTTTCGAGATCAGCCATTATTGTAACGTTACCTTTGTCATTTTGTCTGGAGTTGCTGGTGGTTCGCCTTTGTTGATCTGGTCAACGCATTTCATGCCTTCACCGTCTACATGTCCGAAAACTGTATACTGGCCGTTCAAAAACGCGCCATCAGCGAACATCACAAAGAACTGGCTGTTGGCTGAGTTCGGATCATTGGTGCGCGCCATGCCCACTGTGCCGCGAACGAATGGCTTCTTGGAAAATTCAGCTTCGATATCTGGTTCTTTTGAACCGCCAGTGCCAGTGCCCGTTGGGTCACCAGTTTGAGCCATGAAGCCATCAATCACGCGGTGAAAAACCACGCCATTATAAAAGCCCGAAGCGGCAAGCTTTGAAATTTGTGCCACGTGCTTTGGTGCCACTTCTGGCATCATTTCAATGGTGAAGCTGCAGTTTTTTGAGGTATCAACTTTCAGGCTGGCGGCCATTGCCGGCGCTGCCAAGGCAGATAATGCCACAAGTGAAATCAGGAATCGGTTCATCTTTCTCTCCAAATAAGGACGGGTGCAACTAGCCTTATTTGGCAATCGAGGCAACAGGGTGGCAGCAATTCCGCTAGTTTTTGCAAAATCTTGCGCTATAGAAGCCCCCATGTCCACAAAACCCACAAATCCACGCACCAGCAAAACCTTTGGCAAAAAGCCATTTTACCGCAACACCCCTGCCCCTGGCGTACAAAAAGCCAAGGAGTTCCAGAGGTCAGGCAAACCAACGGCAGCGCGCACGCCTGAGCGTGTGCTGGTGGCCAATCCTGAAAATGATTTGATCTATGGTGCCCAACCCGTAACTGAAGCGCTGAAAAACACCAAGCGCAAGCCTGTCAATCTGTGGTGCACTGAAAATGCTTTCGTGCGCTTGAAGGAAGATGCGCCGGGCGTAACTATAACGCCTGAAATCGTACACCCCCGTCTGCTTGATCATATGTTGAAATCAGCCGATGCTGTGCACCAAGGCATTATTCTTGAAGCCAAACCTTTGCATCAGCCACGCCTCGATGAAGTATCACGGGATGGCTTGATTGTGTTGCTCGATCAAGTAACAGATCCACATAACGTGGGAGCTATCATGCGTTCTTGCGCGGCGTTCAATGTTTCGGCTGTTGTAGTCACTGCGCGCCATTCGGCAGAAGCAAGTGGCGTATTCTTCAAAGCTGCATCTGGAGCCTATGAACACGTGCCTTATGTAACGGTCACCAATCTGGCCCGCGCCATGGATGAGCTGATTGGTTATGGCTTCCATTTGGTAGGCCTTGATTCTGATGCTGAGGCCGACATGGCCAATGTTGCAAAGATGCGCCCGCTGGCTTTGGTTTTGGGTGCTGAAGGCAAAGGCCTTCGCCAATTGACAGCCAAAACCTGTCACGAAGTGGCACGTATTGATATGCCCGGCGTGATCAAGAGTTTGAACGTTTCCATCGCTTGCGCCGTTTCACTTTACGCGTTGACGCATTAAATTGAAAAAGGGAGTGGAATGCTCCACTCCCCTTTCCTTCGCCGTCCCGATAAATCGGAACTGTGATTATTAATATGCGCCGTCCTTGGTGATAACTGGACCATAGTGCACAACAGTGCCGCCATAGCCAAATCCATCACCAAAGCCAGAATTGAGGCCGTATCCTAGGCCATAGCCGCTGCTGTAACCATAGCCTTGACCGCTGTGGTAACGCTTGGCCCGCTTGAGCTGGCGCTTGGTATAGCCACGCACCATGCCTTGGCCGTAACCTGCTTGCACGCCGTAACCATATGCTGCGCCGCCGTTATATGCAGCTCCGCCATTATAGGAAACGGTGCCACCTGTGGTCGCATCGCCGTAACCCGGAGCATAGCCACCATTATCATATGTGACGCCTGCGCCATAGCCGCCGCCAGCATAGCCATAACCTGCGCCATAGCTCTGGGCTGCACGACGTGCGCGTTTCTGAGCTTGCATTACAGCAGCACGGCTTGAAGGTTTGTAGTAACGAACGATTGGTTGTGGATAAACATAACCATACGCTGCGCCATGAGCTAAAGCTGCACGACGCGCACGCTTCTGTGCTTGTATTACCGCAGCACGGCTGGCGCGTGTATAGTAGCGAACAGTTGGCTGTGGATAGGCATAACCATATCCGCCGCCAGTGGCGTAGCCACCATTTCCAAACTGGTAACCGCCGCCAGTGGCATAACCACCACCGTAGGCATAGCCGTAAGACTGCTTGCGACCGCCGTTGATGACCACGCGGCGTTGGCCTTGTGTGCGGCAATCACGGATATCGCGAACTACAACAACGCCGTGGCCAGTGTAACAAGCCACACCGCGATAGCCTTTATAGCGGAAGTTAAATGTCTGGCCGCGGCCACCACCATATGGGCCACCAGCACCGTTCTCGCCGCCATCGCCGTGGTTGATCAGCTCGCCACCACCATTTTTGGTTGGAGGTGTTGGTGTAGGAGTTGGCATGTCCGGTCCATTTTTCCCGTCACCATCACCGCCTGGGGGTGTATTGTCCGGCGGTGTGTTGTCCGGAGGTGTGTTGTCCGGCGGTGTGTTGTCCGGCGGTGTGTTGTCCGGTGGCTCATGCGGCTTCATTCCACCTTCTGGGTCAGCGGGATGCTCATGCATATCTGGAGCATGGTTATCCGCTTCACTATTGCCGCCTGGAGCTTTATCTTCATTACTAGCGTCTGGCTTTCCGACGTGTTGTTTACCAGCGCTTGCATCCAGCGACATAAAGCCAACGATGCTTGTGGCAGCGAGCGCCATTACCATTAATTTCCGAGAGTGAAACATGTGCAATTCCCCTAGTTAAAAAAACCTTCACCAGCTGTCCCAAATTGAGACAAATGACCAGCCGATGAGGACTGATGAAACGGGTGTTGCACTTTGAGGGCCAAATGGATTAAGAGGGCTGCGCGGGAGCAACTGCTTCGGCCGGCTTAGCTCAGTTGGTAGAGCACCTGATTTGTAATCAGGGGGTCGCGGGTTCGAATCCTGCAGCCGGCACCATTTAAAATCAATAACTTAACATGTGCGGTGTTTTTCTCGAAAGAGAATGCGATGGCTTGGTTGCAGCCATACAGATGCTTCTAATGCAATATCAAATGCTAAAATCTTTAGATCCCGAAATAGAAATGAACCTTGGTCAGAAATGACCAAGGTCCATTTTCAGAGTTAGTTTGCGTCGTAACCGAAGTTATCATTTATGAAAGCATCGCCACAGATAGGATCGCCTTTGCCTGACTCTTTGCAATATTTGGATCGATTGCCAGCTGCCGTTTCCTTTGTGTATTTCATCATCTGCTTGCGCATTTCAATCATCTTGTCATCCATACACACCGGATCCATTGTTTCTGACATGCAATATTTCGATTCTCGCGTTTTTTGATCAGCCATTGCAGGTGCAACTGAGAATGACGCAGCCGTAAGGGCAAGTAGACATGTTAATGTGAGCTTGTTCATTGTATCCTCGCTTCAGAATTTAAATTTCAATTACCGTTGCAGCCGCTGAGACGACCACAAGATGTAAACGGGGATCCGTCAATAAAGTTCCGCAGCAACTTTTCGTCGAACTAAAACTTGCTCATACCGCTTTTTAAACCCGCAGTTGAATATCCCGGAGGCAAATCACCTTTAAGGTTTGTAATGCGCTTGAATTGAATAACGTCAAAAATCTGATCAACCGCTTGCTTAGCGCCTGCAACACGCGAAGGATGATCTGTATCAGCAGCTGCATGCGGCAACAGCTCGAGCTTGCCGGGGAAGCGTTCGGCCAAAGGGATGTACGGCAGCATCGGACCTGACAATTTTCCCGTTGCTACATCCTTGAATAGGTCAGCATCAATGGCTGCATGCGCAACTTGACCGTTAGACAATGCGCGTTCTAGCGCCTCCACATCCAAAATTTCTCCGCGGTCATAATTGATGACCACAGCGTTGGCATTGAGCGCACTAAAAACGACCTCGTTAATTAATCCAGCATTGGAATATTTTTGCGTTGCGCTGTCCCATAACCCCAGCCCAACATGCACACTTAAAACATCGGCATTTTGCGCAGCCTCAATAATACTACTGGCAAACTCATAACCTTTTGCTTCAATTTCCGCGCGGTGATGCTCACGCGCAAAGATTTTCACTTTCATTGCAAACGCCTGAGCAATCCGCGCAACTTCCCCGCCAATATTGCCAAAGCCAACTATCGCAAAAGTCTTGTCTTCCAGTTTCTCAGTCGGATATTCACGCAGATTTCGACCGGTATCAAAATCACCTGCAAGCACACGGTTATGAAGCGCATCAACGGGCAAATCGGGCCGCACACGCAAGAGCGCCTTAAAAACCATTTGTGCTGTTGCACGGCTATTGAAACCGGGCGTGTTCATAAGAGGTGCAACGCCGCCCTGCCCGCTGGCTCCGCCCCATAAGTCGCTGCCCATATTGCCTGTGCCTGCCCCAATGCGAACACCACCAGATTTGAAAACTGCGTTTTTGGGAATGAAAGTTGCAGCAGCAATTACCGCATCATATTGACCGTGATCTGTAACCGCTGAAATTTCAGCGGAGTTTGATAAATTAGGTTGATAGAAGAAATGCAGTTTGCCGTCGTCAAGCACATCTGAAACGTGCCATGCAGCATCATGGAAAATGCCGCCTTTTTTTTCGATGTGAGTTTTTACTTCGAAATGATCAGTCTGGCCATTAGCATCAAACTTCAAACCAACCAGATCAACAATCAGAATTTTGTAAGTCTGATGCTCAACCGCCATCTCTGCACCTCAAGGGAATACGCTTTGCAATGCAAGCAAAGCATCAACTTGCGTTAGGTTGGTGTGCAAGGGCGTAATTGAAATACGTTTGTTGAATACAGCAGCCAAATCTGTACCCTTGGGGGGTATGCCACGCTCGCGTGCAAAACCCAGCCAGAAATATGCTTGCCCCCGCGCATCCACGCGTTCGTCAACTGTCAAATAATTTTGATCGCGCTTGCCTTGTATCGTTACCTCAACACCTGCCATTTCATCAGGCCGGCAATCTGGAAAATTGACATTCATCAAAACACCAACACCAAAATCCATCTCCATCAATTTCTGCACAACATTCGCGCCATGCTTTTCAGCAACACCGAAGTTTTCGTCCCTGCCATACATACCAAGAACCTGGCTCAGTGCGATTGATTTAATCCCAAGCGATGTGCCTTCCATAGCCGCCGCAATCGTTCCAGAATAAGTAATATCATCAGCAATATTTTGACCGCGGTTTACGCCGGATAAAAGCAGATCTGGCAATCCTGGCATAATTTTACGAACCGCCATAACCACACAATCTGCTGGCGTTCCCGTCGTTTCAAAATGGCGTTGATCAATTTTGCGGTAGCGCAATGGATGCGCAATGGTGAGTGATCTCCCAGCTGCAGAACGCTCAACATCTGGTGCTACCACCCAGACATCATCACTAATAGTGCGCGCAATTTTTTCGAGCGCCTCGAGCCCTGGCGCGTGGATGCCATCATCATTGGTCACTAATATGCGCATGGCTTCAAGGCCTCTTGATCACAGTCATGCCGCCCATATAGGACCGCAAAACTTCAGGAATTGTGACTGAGCCATCATCATTCTGATAATTTTCGAGAACGGCCACCATGGTGCGTCCCACAGCAAGTGCTGAGCCATTTAATGTATGAACATATCGAGCCTGCTTTGCATCGGCTGCCTTGCAGCGGGCATCCATGCGCCGCGCCTGGAAATCGCCAAACTGCGAGCATGATGAAATTTCACGGTAGGCGTTCTGGCCGGGCAACCAGACTTCGATGTCATATGTCTTGCGGCTGCCGAATCCCATATCACCGGTGCACAGAACAATCGTACGATAGTGCAAATTAAGCCGCTTTAAAACTTCTTCGGCACAGCCTGTCATCCGTTCATGCTCTGCATCAGATTGCTCTGGCGTGGTGATTGAAACCAGTTCTACTTTTGAAAATTGGTGCTGGCGGATCATTCCGCGTGTATCCCGGCCCGCCGCACCAGCTTCGGCGCGAAAGCAAGGCGTATAAGCCGTCATCCGGATGGGCAACTTGGCTTCATCCAAAACCTGTTCGCGCACCAAATTTGTAAGCGAAGCTTCAGCAGTTGGAATCAAATAATGGCCACTTGTTGTTTTAAATAAATCTTCTTCAAACTTCGGAAGTTGGCCCACGCCATACATGGCTTCTTCACGCAACATGTAAGGTGCATAAGTTTCGCTGTAACCGAATTCATCCGTATGCAGATTAATCATGAATTGTGCGAGCGCCCGCTCCATGCGCGCTAATGCTCCTTTCAAAACCACAAAGCGCGCACCCGAAAGTTTCGAAGCAATTTCGAAATCCATCAGGCCTAGTCCCTCGCCGATGTCGAAATGCTGCTGCTGCTCGAAGTTCTTGATCGGCTTTGCGCCCCACTGCCGAACTTCAACATTATCATGTTCGCTCTTGCCATCTGGAACCGCAGCAAGAGGTATATTCGGAATAACAGCCAATGCAGCAGAAAGTGCTTTGGTTTGAACCCGTTCCTGCTCTTCGCCTTCTGAAATCGCATCCTTGAGACCAGCCACTTCAGCCTTCAGTTTATCAGCCAGCGCCACATCCTTCTTACCCATGGCCATGCCGATTTCTTTCGACAATGCGTTGCGGCGACTTTGTGCATCTTGCAGTTTTTGCATGGTGTCGCGCTTGTTTTCATCAAGCACAAGTAATGATGCAGAAAGAGGCTCTAACCCACGCCGGGCCAGGCCAGCGTCAAAAGCCTGAGGATTATCGCGGATCGCTTTTATATCGTGCATGGGAAATGACCTATTCTAAAACTGCAAACCACCCCTATAGAGGGCTTAAGGCAGATGCTCAAACAGGATTTATTTGGGTGTCACATCCTTCGAAGATGACGCTTTGGCTTTACGCTTTTCAATCAGCCAAACGGCCCATACTGCTAACTCATACAGCAGGCCCAAAGGTATCATCATCGCCAGCATCGAAAATGGATCGGGAGGCGTGATCAATGCCGCAAGCCCTGCAACACCAACAAGTGCAAAACGTCGACCGCTGCTCAATTGTTTGTGAGTCAATATGCCAAGCTGGCCAAGCAGAGTCAGCACCACAGGCAATTGGAACGTTAAACCAAACGCCAATATCAACGTCATTACAAAATCAAGGTAAGGCTCAATATCGGGCATAACAGTGATGCCAGCATCAGCACCCACCGCAAAGAAAAATCTGATCGCAAATGGCAGCAGCATGAAATAAACCAGTGATGCACCCATCAAGAAGCAGATGGGTGTTGCAATCAGATAGGGTGCAAACACAGCCCGCTCATGCTTGTAAAGCCCAGGCGCCACAAAACGGTAAATCTGTGTAGCAATCAGCGGGAATGCGATGAACAAACCACCAAACATGGCAATCTTCAATTTCACAAAAAATACGCCAAGCAATTTGATTGAGATCAACGTAATGTCTTTACCAGTTCCCCAATAGAACGGCTTGATCAACACGTGTAAAATTTCAGTCGAGTAATAAAAACATACAAGCAGCGCTATAACAAATCCAGCGACAGCCAAGGTAAGCCGTTTGCGGAGCTCATTCAAATGATCCATCAACGGCGCTTCGCTGGCGTCAATGCTTTCTTTTGTCATGATTTTGAAGCCTGATCACCGTCAAGCGATTTCCCGGCAACAATAGTCTCGCCTGCAGCACTCTCGAAATATTTTTCAAATTCTGCAGTTTTGTAGTTTTTGGGTGCACCCACTTCCATCGCTGGCAAGGCAACGGCGCCATCAATATTGGATTTGATCCCTTTCAACTCATCCTTGAGACCGGCAACGCCAGCATCCTTCATGGCCAGATCAACATGACCTTGAAACTCGCGCGACATGGAGCGCGCCTTGGCCATGAATTGCCCGAGTTTACGCAGAACAATGGGCATGTCCTCTTTGCCAATCACCATAAAGGCAATCAGACCAAGCACAAGCATGTGCGTATAACTCAGCCCAAAATCAAACATCTAGGAAACGTCCTCGTCCGTCAAAAAGTGGGGCTTAGCTCTTCACTTTTTCGGCCGAACGCTTGGCTGCATCAGCCGCTTGCTGTTCCAGGTTTTTGGTTGCCGCTGCATCCTCAATTGGATCATCAGCCAAGCCTTTTTTGAAGCTCTTAATGCCTTTGGCAACATCGCCCATCAAGTCTGAAACCTTGCCTTTGCCGCCAAACAGTACAAGCGCAACGACCAGGAACAAAACCCAATGATACCAAGAAAATGAACCCATTTCATAAACTCCTTACAATAAAACCTAAATCATGCCGCAGTATCGCAGAAAGCATTTGCCCTCGCAACCGAGCTCCATATCTGAAATGAACATTGTTTTGGCTTTTGTAAAGCTGAATTTAATTAAGTTTACTGGTTAAGCCGCAGCTTCAACAACCCGGTTTCGCCCTTCACGCTTTGCTTCATACAAAGCCAGATCGGCGCGTTTCAACAGACGTTCCAAAGAATCCTCGGCATGCACCAAAGTGGCAACACCGATTGAGACCGTTATTGGTATATTTTGTGGCAAACCGACTGAAAATGATTTGGATGCGATGGCTTTGCGCAAACGCTCAGCAATAACGTGCGCCGCATACATATTCGTAGACGGCAGCACCAATACAAATTCCTCGCCGCCTGTGCGGCAACACAAATCAATGGTGCGGGTATTTTCGCGAATCCGAACCGCCAGCTCCTGCAAAACCTTATCGCCAACATCGTGCCCATAAGTATCATTCACAGGTTTGAAGTAATCCACATCCACAGCCAGAACCGCCAAAGATTTTCCACGGTTGATAAAATGTTCGATCAGGCTGCTCAGGTGCGTTTCAAGGTAACGGCGATTGTAAAGGCCAGTCAAAGAATCCGTCACGGCCAGCTCAATTGACGCCTTGACACTCGATCTCAGCTGCTCCGTATAACGCCAGCGTTTGATTTGAGTATTCACACGGGCCAGCAACTCTTGGCGGTCAACGGGTCGCAACAAATAGTCATTCACGCCCATATCAAGCGCGCGCAGCAATCGTGTTTGATCATCAGGTTCAACTAAAATCAGAATGGGCGTTTGCCGTGTGGCCTCAAGCGAGCGAAGCTGCGAACACAGGCGCAGTCCGTCAAACTTATCTTGCTCCAGGCTGATGATGATTAATTCAAACGACACGTCAGCCGTGGCGGCCGTCTCAACCGCGTGGTTTGGGTCTTTTACACTCGTAACACTATGATTTCCTGCAAGCGCCGTCTTTATGCGTTCTACAGACATGTCTCTTGTATCAACCAATAAAACCCGGCCTTCTTTGCTATTGGTCTGGGTCTCAATATGCAACATCGCGTGGATGCTATCGCCCGTCTGAGCACGAATGCGCAGCTCATCTGTCAACATTTTGAGCCGCACCAGGCTCTTGATCCGGCAGAACAGTGAAATATCATTGACCGGCTTGGTCAAAAAATCATCAGCACCAGCGTTAAGGCCGCGGACCCGGTCTTCAGGTTGATCAAGCGCTGTCACCATGACAACCGGAATATGCTGAGTCATTGGGTTCGATTTAATGCGTTTACAAACTTCAATCCCGTCAATACCCGGCATCATGACGTCGAGCAGAACCAGATCTGGCTTGCTGCGGGCGATTGCTTCCAGCGCGTCAAGACCATTCATTGCTGTGATAACTTCGAAATATTCAGCAGTCAGCTTTGCTTCAAGCAGCCGCACATTCGCCAATATGTCATCAACAACAAGTATACGTGCGGTCATTATTTTGGTTGTTTCAAAAACTTGTCAATGGTTTGCAAAAAGCTGACGACGGAAATCGGCTTGGAAATATAGGCCTCACAGCCGCCTTCCCTGATTTTTTGTTCGTCGCCCTTCATGGCAAAGGCGGTTACCGCAATAACCGGAATGCGCTTCAGGTCTTCATCTTCTTTGAGCCACTTGGTCACTTCAATGCCGGAAACTTCCGGCAATTGTATATCCATCAGAATTAGATCAGGCATGTGCTTTCGGGCAATTTCCAATGCCGAAAGACCGTCGCGCGTCTGTACCACGCGGTAACCATGGGCTTCGAGTAAATCATTGAACAATTTCATGTTCAATTCATTATCTTCAACCACCAAAACTGTTTTTTGCATATGTGATCCCATCACGTCCAAAGGCCCAATTGCGATCTGATTATGATTTCCGAGGTCCATTACAAACAAGTTTCCCAGTTAAAGATCGTTCCGATTGCTTTTGAACCGAAATTTCTATTAAGCCAGATATTGTTCTGCACCAAACTGAGTAACCAACTCCTTAAGCCTTTAAACTTCATTCAAGATACTGGTTAACGACATCCCCAAAATGCCCATCAGAGACAGCTCAAATATTACTTCAGAAAGCAGCGTTATCGCATTGCAACTCATAGCTTTTCTTGTATCTGAAGAAGAAAGATTAGATCGCTTTACAGCATTGAGTGGTATCGGACTTTCTGATTTGCAACAAGGCACCCAAGACCCGGTATTTTTGGGATTCATGTTTGACTATGCACTTCAGGATGAGGCGCTGATTCTTGAATTTGCCAAGGCTCACGAAATTCCGCCACAAACCGTGGTTAACGCCCGCCGCTTGTTCCCTGGAGCGAATGATGATTTCTGAGCCAACCCAGCAACAACTATCCCAATTGAAGATATCTGCAACAAAGCCCCTTGTGATCAGTGATGTTGACGAAGTTATCGTACATTTCATCAGAGAGTTTGAAGAGTTTATTGATAAATCAGGGCTGGGCATCAAGCCTGGCAATCCAGCTGAACCCTATCATGTTTTTGAAATCAAAACAGGAAAAGTCATAACAAACGACAAGACATTCGATTTGGTAAACGAGTTCTTCATCCAACATACGCGCGGCATGAAAGCAATCGACGGCGCTGTCGAAAGCTTGAATGCTCTCAGCAAACACGCAACAGTCGTTATGCTCACCAACCTTCCCCACTTCGCAGGCGATGATCGCCGCGCCAACTTGGCCATGCTGGGTCTGGACTTCCCTGTTATCACTAATTCAGGCCCTAAAGGCCCGGCCCTGCGTGAAATTGCCTCCCGCACCAGCGCCCCTGTGGTGTTCATCGATGACAGCCAACATTTTATCCAAAGTGCATTTGACCATGCACCGAATGTCCACCTGATCCATTTTCTTCACGATGAACGATTTTCAAAATTTGTCCCAGACCTGGATTTTGTTTCACTGCGCAGCGATAATTGGTCTGGCCTTAAATCTCATGCCTCAAAACTTTTAGAGATCTAGCGCCTTACTCGTTCTCCCTCTATTCTCTTTTTATGGGCGTTGAACACCACGGATTCTGCCGCGATTGTTTGCATGCATTTACAGTGCAATCGAAACGTTGCCCAAATTGCAGCAGCCCTCGACTGGTCGAACATCCGGAACTTCACCAATTGGCAATCGCCCATATTGATTGCGACGCATTCTACGCTGCCGTCGAAAAACGTGACAATCCCGAACTCAAAGACAAACCGCTGATCATCGGCGGCGGGGTCCGAGGTGTTGTTTCCACAGCCTGTTACATCGCTCGTATCCATGGTGTGAAATCGGCCATGCCAATGTTCAAGGCTCTAAAACTTTGTCCCGAAGCCATCGTTGTCAGGCCCGACATGGCAAAATATGCCGCCGCAGGCAAACTCGTGCGCGAGATCATGTTCCAGTTCACCCCGCTCGTGCAGCCTGTCTCAATCGACGAAGCATTCCTCGATTTAAGCGGCACAGAAAAACTTCACGGCACCTCCCCTGCTCTCACGCTAGCAAAACTGGTTCAGCGCATTGAAAATGAGGTGGGCATAACCGCGTCGATCGGACTTTCGCATAACAAGTTTTTGGCCAAACTCGCATCTGATTTCGCAAAGCCCCGTGGTTTCTCAATCATCGGAAAGGCCGAAACACTCGCAACCCTTGCAGCAAAACCGGTGGGTGCAATCTGGGGCGTAGGCAAAGCCACCCAAGCCCAGCTCGCGAAAGTGGGCATTACCATGATCAGCCAATTGCAGACCATGGAACGAAACGATTTGATGCGGAAATTTGGCAACATGGGTGTCAGACTTTATCATCTGTCACGCGGCGAAGATGTGCGCGAAGTTTCAACTGAAAGTGAAACCAAAAGCATCAGCGCCGAAACCACCTTCAATGAAGACATCAGCGAATACCAAACATTGGAACCCATACTCTGGAACCTGGCTCAAAAAGTCTCTCGTCGTGCCAAAGCTTCACGCATGGCAGGTTTCACGGTAACGCTGAAACTCAAAACCAAAGACTTCCAATCACTCACGCGCGCGGCTTCTTATGAAGATGCAACCAATCTTGCGCACAAAATATTTGAAGCCGCTAATCCATTGCTGAAAAAAGAAACTGGAAACAAAAGTTTCAGACTCTTGGGCGTCGGCATCTCACATCTGGTCGAGCGTGAAACCGCAGAGCAAGAAACATCTCTTGATGCAAGCGAAGTTGCCCGCACTAAAACAGAAATTGCGATGGATAAAATTCGCAGCAAGTTTGGCAATCAGGCAGTCGAGCGCGGACTCGCTTTCACGTCGCGAAAAGAGTAATTTTAGAACGAATAAACTGCATCACCTTTCTGACGGGCATGCATCATAGGCGCCATGCGCTCATGAAACTCAAGCGCAAATGGCTTGAACCGTTTTACCAAACTTTGCCGCACTTCTGGCCAACTTTCGTCATCGCACTCAAGACAAACTGAAAACACCACCTTATCCTGATTGCCCGTAGGAATGTGCATCGATATCCCGTATTTCGGAACATCATACTTATCGGCCTGCTTGTGGATGTGATGCAATGTTTCATCAACAGCCATCCATTCAGTCCAATCCACAATACGGCCATCGCGCAACTCATCCATCACGGGGTCACCCAGTGGTGTAAAATTTTTCATATATTGATTCATGTAATTGGGATCATAGGTCGCAATCCAGATAACTTGATCAGGAAGATCATCAGAAAACTGCAGATACCAATAGGACAGGTGTTTGACACCAGCGCGCTTGGTTGTCTCTTCTAAAAACCCAGTTGCTTCCTCAAACGTCAAAAACGGTTTGCGGTCCACAGTGGCTAATAAATCTGCCATCTCACGATCCATCAATTGTTGGGGCAATGTTAGGCTTCAACCCTTAATCAAATGTTAATAAGCTCAGCATTTCCACCAGAAGCTGTTGAATCTATTGAACAAACGCGCTCAACCGAAAAGCGAGTCAGGGTGTACGGCCCACCCGCTTTAGGGCCTGTTCCTGACAATCCTTCTCCTCCGAATGGCTGTGCTCCAACCACAGCACCAATTTGGTTTCGGTTCACATAGATGTTTCCGACGCGCATTTTAGCTCGCAACTTCTTCGCAACGGCTTCGATGCGCGTGTGAAGACCCAGCGTCAGACCATATCCCATCGCGTTAATTTGTTCACAAACATCATCAAAGCTATCTCCATCAAACCTTACAACATGCAAGATCGGCCCAAATACTTCACGGGAAAGCAGCTTGATCGAATTGAGTTCATAAGCCGCTGGCGAAACGAAATGACCACCTCTGCATTCTTCTGGCAGTGGCATATCGAAAATCACCTTTGCATCACGCGCCATTGCCGCTTTATGATCTTCCAGAATCCTCTTCGCGTCGGCGTCAATCACCGGCCCAACATCTGTTGCATAATCTGATGGATCACCAATCTTCAGCACCTCCATCGCACCCTTCAACATCTCCATAACCTTATCTGCTATGTCGTTTTGAACGAATAGTATACGCGCAGCTGAACAGCGTTGCCCAGCGCTATCAAAAGCTGAAGCCACAACATCGCGCACTGCTTGTTCAGGCAAGGCAGAAGAATCCACAATCATCGCATTCATGCCGCCTGTCTCCGCCACAAAGCTTGGAATGGAGCCTTCGCGCATGGCAAGCGTGCGGTTGATAATCCGCGCCGTATCATTCGAACCTGTAAACGCCACGCCGGCAAGCGCTGGATGATTAAGCAAAATCTTTCCGATGCGTGCGCCATCGCCAGGCAAAAATTGCAAACACCCAACCGGCACGCCCGCTTGATGCAAAAGCTTAACCGCTTGA
The DNA here is from genome assembly GCA_964244815.1 of uncultured Aestuariivirga sp. Lineage (GTDB taxonomy): Bacteria > Pseudomonadota > Alphaproteobacteria > Rhizobiales > Aestuariivirgaceae > Aestuariivirga. The sequence goes on from CAXTKH010000005.1 coordinate 79,508, forward strand.
AACGCAATCAATGGCGTTTGTTCCGCAGGCTTGGCAATCACCGCATTGCCAGCCGCTAAAGCAGCAGCAACTTGGCCTGTAAAAATTGCCAAAGGAAAATTCCATGGTGAAATACATGCAAACACACCGCGCCCATGTAATGTAAGCTCATTGATCTCACCCGTTGGTCCCGGCAATCGAACTGCTTCTGAAAACTTCGTGCGTGCTTCGCTTGCATAAAACCGCAAAAAGTCCACAGCCTCTCGCAAATCACCCAGGGCGTTATCAAGCGTTTTGCCCGCCTCACGCACCAGCAATGCAACAAACGTAGCGCGGTGCGCTTCGAACAAATTCGCGGCCTTTTCCAATATCTCAGCACGAGCCGAACCACCCAGATGATCCCATGAATGTTGGCAAAGTGCCGCATTACCCATCGCACGAGAAATACTGGCATCACTCGCCTCCCAAACCTTGCCAACCTGCACAACAAGATCATGCGGCGAAAAAACCTGCCGCTGGGGCCCGTCACGAAGCATCACACCATCGACAATCGCAAATGCTTCAAACTGCTGTTTCAATACATGATCAACAGCATTGCTCAAAACTTGTCGGTCACTTCCCCGCCAGAGCGGCAAGCCTGCTGAATTAACACGAGGGCCAAACAATGCAGCAGGCTTCCGAATATGAGGATGCGGCACTTGTACCAAGCCCAAAGCAGCATCCACCGGGTTTGCAACAATATCATCCAGCGGCGCTTCATCATCCGCCAACCTGTTCACGAAGGATGTATTGGCACCATTCTCCAAAAGCCTGCGCACCAGATAGGCCAGCAAATCCTTGTGGCTGCCCACAGGCGCATAAATCCGGCATGGATGCTGGCCAATCACTTGGTCATAAAGCCCCTGCCCCATGCCGTGCAGCCGTTGAAACTCAAAGCCTTTGTCATCACCCGCCATTACCTGCACGGCAGCAACCGTCTGTGCATTGTGCGTTGCAAATTGCGGATAAAACACATCGCGCCTGGAAAGCATAAACCGCGCACAAGCCAGATAGCTCACATCCGTGCAAACCTTACGTGTGAATACTGGAAAATCTTCTAACCCCGCCTCTTGTGCGCGTTTAATTTCCGTATCCCAGTAGGCACCTTTGACAAGCCGCACCGGCAAAATACGGCCAGTGGTTTTCGCTAATTCTGCCAGCCATTCTAAAACTGGCAGCGCCCGCTTCCCATAAGCCTGAACCGCAAGCCCGAGCCCGTTCCACATCGCAAGCCGTGGCTCATTCGCAAGCCGCTCAAATAATTCCAGCGAAAGCTCGAGCCTAGGCACTTCTTCTGCATCCAGCGTCAGTCCAACATTCAATTCCTTTGCGCGCACACCCAATTGCAAAACAGCATCAAACAAATGAGTAAGCGCTGCACCACGATGCTTTTCTTCATAGCGCGGATAAAGTGCTGAGAGCTTCACCGACAGCGACGGATTAACCAGCACATCGCTTCCACCTGCCAGTGAATTGAGCGCAGCTTGATAAGCTCTAAAATAATGCGCCGCATCCGCCATGGTCATGGCGCTTTCTCCCAGCATGTCGAAGCTGTAGCGATAGCCTTTGGTTTCCTCCACGCGCGCAAATTTCAATGCTTCGCCCATGTCTTGGCCCAAAACAAATTGTCGGCCCATAATACGCATGGCCTGTTTAATGGCATTGCGCAAAATTGGTTCTCCAGATTTGTGCACAAGGCGCTTCAGAAATCCGAAACCATCAGAGCTTACATCTTTGCCCATAGTGATGATTTTGCCCGTCAACATCAGGCCCCAGGCGGATGCATTCACAAAAAGTGATTCAGATTGCCCCAAATGCGCCTGCCAGTCGCCACCACCAATCTTATCGGCAATCAATCGGTCCGCGGTTGCCGCGTCAGGAATGCGCAAAAGCGCTTCAGCCAGACACATTAACACAACGCCTTCCTGCGATGAGAGCGAATACTCCTGCATAAAAGCATCAATGCTGCCCTGCGCCCTTCGGTTATTGCGCACGCCCAACACCAATTCTTTCGCCATGGTCAGAACTTTTTGATCATCGCTTGCCGATAGCTTCGCTGTGGCTGCAAGTTCGTGAACCAACGCAGTCTCATCGCGAAATAGGCTGGCGTCAATTTTGCTACGATCAATCATAATTAAGTCTCCAAGAATGATTTAAAATAGCAAAATTGGCATTTTATTAATCGCTTCATTTTCCATCAAAAATAGTGATAATCCCTAATTGAAACTCAATTTTTAGGTATTTACAGTGAAGAAAAAGATTTCAGCGGAACAAGTCGATACCATTGACTTACAGATTTTACGCTACCTCCAGATCGATGGCCGAACATCTGTCGTCGAACTTTCCAAGCGCATCAATTTATCTCCCACGCCGATCACCCAACGCATCAAGAAGCTTGAAAAAGCAGGCGTCATCACAGGCTATCACGCCCGCGTCTCGCCAAAAGCTTTGGGCCAAGCACTAATGGTGTTCGTCACAGTAAAACTGCGCGGCACTGATGAAGCCACTTTGGAAAAATTCAATGCTGCGGTAAAACCCATCAAACAGATTCTCGAATGCCATATGGTGGGCGGTGGATTTGATTATCTTTTAAAGCTTCGGGTGCGCGACATGAGCGAATATCGGGAAATTCTGGGCGGTGTGATCAGCACGCTGCCAATGATAGAAGGCACGCATTCTTATTTTGTGATGCAAGAGGTAAAGGAAAGTCCCATTTTGCCAATCACCATCGCAAAGCCAAAAAAATCATGATCCCCAAAATCGTCCGCAACGTCACATCGCTCCGCCGCGAAACTGCGCGCTGGCGGGAAGAAGGCTTGAGCTACGCCATCGTCCCCACCATGGGCGCATTGCATGAAGGCCATTTGGATTTGGTACGCGAAGGTTTCAAACGTGCAGACCGCGTATTGGTATCGATCTTCGTGAACCCAAAACAATTTGGAGCAAAAGAAGATCTCAGCCGCTACCCACGGGATGAAGAAGGCGACGTCGAAAAACTATCCAGCGAAGGCGTGCCATTAATTTACGCACCAACTTCAGACAACATCTATCCACTGGATTTTTCAACCACCATCCACATCGAAGGTCCAGCCAAAGCAGGCCTTGAAGATAAATATCGCCCGCATTTTTTCGATGGCGTGGCCACTGTGGTTTCAAAACTTTTCATCCAGTCAAGTGCCGACTTTGCCATGTTCGGCGAGAAAGATTACCAGCAGCTCATGGTTGTCACGCGCGTGGCCAAGGATCTGGATATTCCAATTGAAGTCGTCGGCATCACAACAAGACGCGAAGATGACGGCCTCGCCATGTCCTCGCGCAATCGCTACCTCTCAAAAATTGAACGCACCCAAGCCACAGCCATTCACAAAAATCTACAACAAGCCGCCGAGAAAATTCGCAGTGGCGTAAATCAACAAACCGCCACAAGAGCTGCATCACGCTCACTCACTACATTGGGGTTTAAAGTTGATTATGTAACGGCCCGCAATGCAGAAACACTTGCCGTGCCTCAGAGTGCAGATGAACCATTAAGATTGATTGCCGCCGCCTGGCTGGGCAAAACTCGGCTGATTGACAACATCGCTGTCTAAATCAGGCCCAATTCTACAAGTTCTCGCCTCATCTTATCAGGTATGTCGCTGCCCTTCTCACCGCGCGGCAGATCGATGGGCGCATCTTCCGCTTTTAAATAGCGCCACCCCTGAAACGCGCGTCTTGGCATTGGGCGCACTTCAATAATCTGCGGTTTGAACAGAATCCGGCATCGGTGAATGCCGTCCGCCCCCGTCACCTCCTGCAAATCAGCAATGGGTTGACGGCACAAGATCAAGCCGCGGATCACCCAATAGAGCGAACCACCCGGCAAAATCTCATCCTTCCGCCGTGGAAACATGCGCGTAACGTGATCACAATCTTCTTTGCTGTTCTTTGAAATTTTCACCCAAGAGTTCATTTCCTCAATTTCAGAAACGCCAACACAGAGTTTGATTAGATGTAAAGCCATGGCATAGTGCAACCCAGAGGAACTGATTTTGGTCACTATAGGCGCAACCGCTGTCTAGATAACCAACTGAATTAAGTTTCCACAATCTTTGAAAGGAACATCAAATGTCCACTGTTGCTAAAGTTATTGAGCTCACCTCATCTTCGTCCAAGAGCATCGAAGATGCTGTTGAAACCGGCATCCAGCGCGCCGACCAAACTCTGGATAATATCGAAAGCGCATGGGTGCAGGACATTAAATGCATGGTGAAAAACGGCAAAGTGTCGGAATGGCGTGTCAATATGAAGGTCACATTTCTGTTGAAGTGACGCGGCGTTCACAAGCAATTGAACGATTGACGCCGATGTTCATTGGCTTAATTTTGGCCATCCACTCATATAAGAGTGATGCAAACCGCGCCCAACAGCAGGCCTCTAAAGCCAGGCCCACCACCCTCCGCTCCGTTAATTGGCTATTTGGCCAACGAACTTGGGTTTCTGTATTCGTATTTAGGCGACATCGCTTTTAACAAATTAACCCGTGATTACATTCGTTCTATTCCAAAGCAACCAGTCGATCCTGCTGCAATAAAAAGCAATCTTTTGCAATTTATTGAAGCCCAACCGCATGTGCAGCGCAATCCGGAAATATTAGAGCTCGCAAACTTAGAGCTTGCCTTGAACTTCGCGCTTAATGCTCCAGACGAAAAGGTGATGACTGTTTCATATTTTGATCAGCTTGTTTCCCCCAAGCGCGACCAGATCATTTTCAACTTTGTCTCCTCGGCACAAACTTTACTGTTCAGTCAAAACACCACAAGCATCTGGTCGGCAATGAAATGTGAGGAAAGGCCTCCAAAACCACATTTGCTTGATGAACCACAAAACCTTTTGGTCTGGCGACAAGGCGATGCCCCGCGCTTTCGCTTGCTGGGCGGCGATGAGGCGTTTTTGTTTCATCTGATTTCCCAAAAGACAAATTTGCACAGCATTTATAAACAATTGACAGTTCAAGCAGCAGCTCCGGAAGATCTGTTGAATTATGTGCGGGGTTGGGTCGAGGCTGAACTCATTCTCTTGCGATATGACGATTTGTCAAAATAGCCAACATCAATACTTTTAAACTGAAAAGTTGAAGACGGTGAGATTCCAATATTATGCCGCACCATCAGTTCTGATAGTCGCTTGCCATCAATCAACACAATCTTCTTGGAAACCGCTGTTACCACTGCATGAGCTGCCGCTGTAAACTGGCCAGTTGTCACAAATATACCTTTGGCCGCGTGTTGCGCATCCAGGCTCCCAACAAAATCACGAATCGCAGAAACGGCGACAACACTTCCTGGCTTCAAGCGCTTGGCTTGGATGTAAATCATATCCAAACCCAACTCATCCATTTCGATAATTCCGTCGACCCCACCGTCACCGCTGCGGCCCAATCTTCGTGCCAGATCGCGCCTGCGTCCGCCATAACCGAGCGCCAACAAAACATCGAGTACCATGGCTTCAAAAAATTGATGATTTTGAACATAGATATAGCCAAGAAGTTCAGCACAAAGCTGCTCCATCATCTGACGGTGCGCTTCAACGACCATTTCTTGATAAGCTGGCTTATCCAATTTTTCGGCTTGAGGACATTCGACGTCAACTTCAGCGCTTGACCCACAACGAGCGTTGTGCAACTGCGGAGACATCAACAAACTATAGTCGTCATTCATGCAAAGCTGTCCATTGAAGAGCATCTTAGCATGAAGCTGTTAAGTCGATGTGTTAGGGCGACAGGCTATTTTAGCCAGTTGTGCTAGACTTTATTAGCACTTCAGGTTGCACCATCAGATTTACTCACAAAGCACGAAACACCTTTTGATTTCAGTGCCTTGCATTCTGACTTTGCGCTATTTTGATCGTTGAATCCAGCCAAGCGCACACGGTAGAATATACCCTTGGTTCCAAGATCCGCTCTTACTACAACCGGAGATTTGCGAGCCAATACGTTGAAACGTTTTTGCATATTTTTCCAAGTGGTCCACGCGGCGTCTTCACTGGACGCAGAAGCAACTTGCACGCCCCAACCGGCTGGCGCAGCTTTAGCAGCTGGTGTTTCGACCGCGGGTGTAATGCTTGCCGTTTCAACAACAGTATCTGCCGTCTCTTCAGCAATAACGTCATTCGCATTGAAAGACTTTGATTGTTGCTTCTTCGGAATAGCCGGAACTTCAGCAAGTGCGATAACCTTGTCAGTCGCAGCTGCTGCAGTTTGGGCACTGTCAGGTAATCTGTCTGAATAAAGTTTTTGTGGTGTGGCATCATCTGATTCATTAGTTTGCGCGACAGTCACATTATTGCGTACATCATTAGCCGCCGCCAACAGCTCGGCAGGCGGCTCAACACCAACTGGCAAGTCTGGTTTATGTACAATCGTTGTTCCGCCAACTGGAACAGTCGAGGCAGTCAGGATTTCATCTGCACTGGCCTCCTGAGCAACTGGGGCAGCAAGGCTGGATGTCTGCTCTAACTTCAAACTCTCAAGTTTTTCTTGTGCAGGTTTAAAACTGGCATCTGCCAATAAGGCCGAATCCAGCATTTGCCGCATATCGGCTTTGCGGTTCAATAATTCATAAGTTTGCGCTTCACCAAAATAAACCCGCGCCGGTTCCGGATGTCCGTACTTTAAAGCACGCTCATAATCCGAAAGCGCAAACAGATATTGTCCACTTTCACGAAGCACATTCGCACGGCTCAAAAATGCATGCGAAAAAGATGGGTTGAGCATTAACGCGCTGGTATAATCTTCGATAGCCAATGGGCCTTTGCCAAGCTTCTGTTGTGAAAAACCCCGGTTATATAATGCAGTCGCCCGAAGCTCGGCAGACATGGCATCCAGGCTTAGCGCAGCACTGTAATCATCAACAGCTTTGGCATTCTCATTTTGCTGCTGGTAGGCTAAAGCGCGATTCAGCAATGCATTTGCCAACAGTTCCGGCTCTAACGCACGCGTTTCGATGGCAAACGAATAAAGCGAAATCGCTTTCGCAGTATCGCCAGAGGCCAGCGCCTCATAAGCTTGGGACGCAATTGGATTTGTGGTGGCGAGTGCTGAGCCGAAATTTGCGCCTAACGCTACAAGATATACGGAACTAACAAACGCTAATGCTACGCTACGAACTTTCATAGCGACGATAATGAACTGTTAGGGTTAAAACTTGGTTGCTAACGCAGGGTATTTAAACCTAACAAACTGTTAAACCTGTGTCCCAATTAAGTGCCCTGCACAACTTGAGTTTAACTCTCGCGCATAGCGTGCGAGAACTGATCAACCAGCGGCTTCACCAGATATGAAAACGGCGAGCGTGTCTCTGTTTGGATAAAAGCTTCAGCCGACATACCAGGCCGTAGCTTGTTATCACCAAGTTTTGCCAACTCTTTTGCAGATATTACAAGCCGCACTGCATAAAACGGCGGTGTCTGCGCATCAGCACGTGTAGTATCAGCCGCAACTTGCGTAACCTCAGCCGAAATTTCTGGAGTGACACGAGCACTGAAAGAATTAAACCGAATATGTGCAGGCTGACCAACATGCACATGCGAGATTTCATTCGGGGAAATTTGCGCTTGCAGAACCAGATCATCACCTTGTGGGACAATCATCATCAAATTTTCACCAGGTGCAACAACACCACCTTCAGTGTGAATATTGAGCTGATAAATCGTGCCAGTAATCGGCGCTTTGATCGAAAGATGAGCGAGCTTGGCGTCAGACGCAATGCGCCTGCTCGCTAGTTCCGAAATTTTTGTTTCAGTTTCGCGTAAATCACTAAGAGCTTGATTACGCGCCTCTTCTTCCACTTGAATCATTTGAAGCTTGATTTCGCCAATCTTTGTCTCAGCGCCGCTTTTAGTAGCCACCAACTGCCCCTGCTCACCCTCCAATCGCGCTGCTTCGCGGTCCATTGCCATAACACGGCTGGCTGGTAAAAGCCCTTGCAGTTGAAGTTTGCGGAGCGAGTCTGTTTCGGTCTTAATCAACACAAGTTGGCGAAGGCCTGCATCAATCTGCGATCCATAACCTTTGATTTGGTCTGAGAGTTGTCCTATCTGCTCATTCAGTTGGCTTTTCTTGCTTACCACCGTGTTCGTAACTGAAGTCAATAATCTCTTCTGCCCTGCGAGAATTTCAGCAATATTGGGGTCTGCCTCTTTGCCCACCAAATCAAATGGGATAGCCAACTCACTCTTTCCATCGCGTTGGGCATCTAACCGAGCTTTTCTGACCAGTAACTCTGAAAGCTGGCCGTTGATGATGCTGAGCTCTGCTTTTGTCTCTGTTGGATCAAGTAGCACCAAATCCTGGCCCGCTTGCACCAACTCTCCATCCTTCACGAGAATGCGCAATATGTTGCCACCCTCGCGGTGCTGAACTTTTTTCGAGTAGCTTTCAGCAACGATTGTTGCAGGCGCGATCACCGCACCATTTAATTCAGCAAAGGCAGTCCAGCCGCCAAAAACGCCAATCATGGCAAAGACGCTGGCGAACCCAAAAATCTGCGTCGCGCGAAGTGAACGATTTGTATCGATCGGTTTCATGTTTTTAATTCCGGTTGCGCACTGGCGCAGTTTGATAAGCCGCTGGCAAAGAAATCTGCTGCAGCATCGGTTGTACCATCGGTTGGCTCTGTGGTGGCGGGGGTGTAGTTACCTTGCGCATGATCTCATCGCGCGTCCCCATCGCTGCCACCTGCCCGTTTGTAAGCACCAGCAAATGATCCATTGCATGTAATGCACTTGGCCGATGCGCTACAACAATAACTGCAGCACCACGCTTTATGCTGGCGCGTATCGCCCGGTCCAATGCAATTTCGCCGTCAGCATCCAGATTCGAATTTGGCTCATCCATCACAAATAAAACCGGATCTCCAAACAACGCCCGCGCCAATGCCACACGCTGGCGTTGGCCAGCCGATAGCCTGCTGCCGCCCTCTGCCAAAGGCGTATCGTAACCTTGCGGCAAACGCATGATGAAATCGTGAATATTGGCCAGTTGCGCTGCTTCAACAATTTTCGTCGAATTTGGACTTTCCACAAAGCGCGAAATGTTTTGAGCAACAGTGCCATCAAAAATCTGCGTCTCTTGGGGAAGATAACCAATCAAGCGTCCATGCTCGTCATCATCCCTTTGATCAGATGTAGCGCCATCCAACCGAACAGAACCACGCGTCGGTGCAATCAGGCCCACCAACGCCCGCGCCAGTGTCGATTTGCCGGCCCCAGTTGGGCCAATAATGCCAAGCCCTTGACCCGGCTCCACTTTAAAATTAATGCCCTGCAAAATCGGCTTGTCTGTGCCTGGCAACATCACAACCAGATTTTCAACAGTCAAAGATCCTACTGGATCGGGCAGTGACATGCGTTGTTCGTCAGGTGCAACAACATCCAGAACCCGGTTCAATCTTTCATAAGCTTTTCTGAATCCAAGAAACTGCTGCCAATTTCCAACTGCCTGTTCCACAGGAGCAAGCGCGCGCCCCATGATGATAGAAGACGCAATAATCGTACCGCCAGAAATTTCATGCTTGATTGCAAGATATGCGCCAGCGGCCAGCATTGCAGATTGGGTAATCATGCGAAACACTTTGCTCATCATGCTGTAACGCGCACCAGCATCATTCGCACGGGTTTGAAAATCCAGCGCTTCATGCTGAATTTTGGTCCAGTTCCGCCGTATGGCACCCTTCATGCCCAGGGAATGCAAAGCCTCAGCATTGCGCCTTGCTTCTTCTGTAATGGCGATAGCTTTCACACTGGCCGCATTGGCCTGTGCCATAGGTTGGCGGCTAGAGCGCTCAGTTAAGATAGCAAGCACAAAAATAATGGCAGCCGATACCAAAGCCACAACGCCTAAAATCCAATGCAACAAAAAACACACCAACAAGAATATTGGAACGAATGGCATATCCATGAATGCCAATGGCCCTTGGCCACCCAAGAATTGTCGGATGGTGGACAAGTCTTGAACTGGCTGGCCACCCGCATTGTTGTTCCGCTTCAAAGCCAGATGCGCCATGGCATCAAAAACCCGCGCCCGCATGGTTTCTTCAATGCGTCGGCCAATGCGGACCAAAATCCGCGTCCGAACAAAATCGAGAACGCCATAGAATACGTAGAGAATGAGAACGATCAACGACAGCGCAATCAAAGTCGGCACACTGCTGGATGGTATAACCCTGTCATAGACTTGCAGCATGAACAATGAGCCCGTCAGCATCAGCAGATTCACAATCCAGCTGAAAAACAAAGCGGACATGAAAGCACCACTGCTTGACTTGATAACGGCCAATATTTCGCCGCGCGGCTTTATTTGCTGCAACATAGACATGTATGTTAGACCCCGTGAATCTCTAGATGCGGCTTCTATAGACTAATTTATGGTTGAAACTGTGTTAACACTCGAAAGTAACGACATTGTAATCATTACAAATGAACATTGACAACATACCCTTGAACCTGTCATTTCATCCATGTTCGGTGCCTCTAAGCAAAAGCCAAAGGCCTAACAGGGAATACGGTGAGGACGACCCAAAAGGGGCCAAAACCGTGACTGCCCCCGCAACTGTAAGCGGCGAGGTTTGAGATGGGTATGCCACTGAAGAACCAGAAATGGGAAACCGGGAAGGCGATTTTCAAACCAGCGACCCGCGAGTCAGGAGACCTGCCGAACAAATGGGCGTAACCGCCTCGAAAATTAACCGGTCTCACGGAGGGTGACATGACCACATCAGTATTAAACGGCCAAGTTTCAGTTTCGCAACGCATTCAAGCGGGCATCATTTGCATGTTTTTGGGCGCAGGCATTGTTTTCGCAATCGGCTTCTCGTCAATCAGCTTCGCGCACAATGCGGCTCACGACACACGCCATTCAATCGGATTTCCTTGCCATTAGCTTAACTTCCTCCTTTTAGACCGTCATTCCCGCGAAAGCGGGAATCTGTGTTAATTGGCCTAAACAGAGATTCCCGCTTTCGCGGGAATGGCGGGATCAGGGCGACTCAACAGGTATCAACGCGATGACCCCACGTCTCATCCTTGCCGTCATCCTCGCTGGCTTGTGCGCTGGCATAATCATGAGTGGCATTCAACACTACAAACTGGTTCCACTGATCGCCACTGCCGAAAGTTTGGAAAAACCAGAAGCGCTCTGCGTTCAAACCATGCCAGGCATGGATATGTGCGGCGAAAGTTGGATGCCAGCCGAAGGTTTCCAACGCATCGCCGCCACTACTGCAACAACGATGTTGATAGGCGCAGGCTATGCACTTTTGCTTGCGGGCATTTCTTTAATAACGGGTTTGCCAATCACCAAACAAAACGGCTTGATCTGGGGCCTCTGCGGATTCCTCGCGATCTGTCTTGCACCAGCTGCAGGCCTACCGCCCGAACTCCCATCAATGCCTGTTGCTGATTTGCACACGCGCCAGATCTGGTGGATAGCCACCGCTGCAATAACGGGCTTTGCGCTCTATTTGATCTCAGGCCGCACTGAACCATGGGCCAAACCACTGGCAGTTTTTGCTATCGCATTGCCACAATTTTTCAGCCTGCCCCAACCGATGCCGCATCAAACTGAAATGGCCCCATTACTGGCAGCTCAATTTGTATCAGCCAGCATCGCCGCAAACGCCGTCTTCTGGGCCTTGATTGGTCTGTTTACCGCACACGCCTTCGCCTTTATCGAAAGAAAAAACTAATGACCCAAAAAATCCCCGCCACCGTCATCACTGGTTTCCTGGGCAGTGGCAAAACCACCATGATCCGCAATCTGCTGATGAATGCTGGCGGCCGCAAAATTGCTCTCATCATCAATGAATTTGGCGATGTTGGTGTTGATGGCGAAATCCTCAAAGGCTGCGGCCAAGAAGCGTGCACGGAAGATGACATCATCGAACTTGCCAATGGCTGCATCTGCTGCACCGTGGCTGATGACTTCGTGCCCACTATGAACAAGCTGCTCAATCGTGCAACCCCGCTTGATCATATCATCATCGAAACCTCTGGCCTCGCCCTGCCCCAACCCTTGGTGCGCGCATTCAATTGGCCTGATATTAAATCCCGCGTTACAGTTGATGGCGTCATCACAATGGTGGATGCCAAGGCTTTGAGCGAAGGCCGATTTGCCGATGATGAAGAAGCCATCGCCGCACAACGCGCCGCCGATCCAAATGTCGATCACGAAAATCCAATTCAAGAACTATTCAACGATCAGTTAAACAGCGCCGACATGGTTTTGCTGAATAAGGCGGATTTGCTTTCTTCTGATGAAATGAACGCTGTCAGCGCCGCTTTGAAACCACAATTGCGCAAAGGCACAAGCCTCGTTCACACAACGCAAGGGGTGATCGATGCCAGCATCCTGCTCGGACAAAAAGCCAGCGCCGAAGACGACATGCACAACCGCTTGTCCACCCACGAACAAGAAGGCAATGAACAACATGACCACGATGATTTCGTCACCTTCATCATCGAACTAAACGGCGAGCAAAACAAAGATGGTCTCTTAAAACGCATCGCTAGCACCATCGAGACCCACGACATCCTCCGCGTCAAAGGCTTCGCCTCGGTCGCAGGCTCAAACGCCCGCCTTCTCATCCAAGCCGTAGGCCCGCGCTTGAACTCCTATTTCGACCGCCCATGGAACGCGGGCGAAGCCAAGCGCACGCAGCTTGTGGTAATTGGTGAAAAGATGATGGATCAAGAAAGTATCAAAAGCGCTTTGGAAGGCTAGTGCAAACTATCAAAAAAACAAAAAGACGTCATTCCCGCGAAAGCGGGAATCTGCGTTTCAACACAATATCAAAATTCAAAACACAGATCCCCGCTTTCGCGGGGATGACGAACAAAGGAGGAGGAAACTAATGCACCTCCTCGCCACCACCTCTGGCGTGATCGATGGTGCAGCGGAAGCCATCGACCTCAAACAATCCCCCGCCGATGTGATCATTCTAACAGCTGCCGATAGCGAACTTGCAGGCCTCGCCAGCGCGCATGATGCACTGGGCGACCAAGCGCCAACTCTCCGCCTCGCCAATCTCATGCAACTGCAACACAATTTTGCAGTCGATCTCTACGCCGAAAAAACCTGCGCCAAAGCAAAGCTCATCATCATCCGCATGCTCGGCGGCGCATCCTATTGGCCATACGGTATTGACGTGATTGAAGCGCTAGCCCGCGACAACAACATCAAACTCGCCATCATCCCCGGCGGCAAAGACGCAGATCCAGCGCTTTCAAAGCGCTCCACAATCAACCCCGCCGACTGCGAACGTCTGCGCCAATATTTCGTGTGCGGCGGACACGATAATGCAAAATCCATTCTGCAATTTGCAAACCACTTGCTGCACAAAACACCAGCCCCTGCCCCAGCCGAACCCTTGCCCACTTCGGAATTCTATCAAGGTGATGGCACAGAAAAAATCTCAATCATCTTCTATCGGTCAGTCATTGAAGGCGGGCAAACCGCACCCATCGACGCTTTGCTCGCCGCCTTTAAAAACCAAAACATCAGCGCCTCAGCAATTTTCGTCGCCAGCTTGAAAGACAGAGCCAGCGCCGGCTTCTTAAGCGAAAATCTAAAATCGCCCCAAGTCATCATTAACGCCACATCCTTCGCCGTTGGCAACGAAGATGATGATCCCTTGGCAAATTTCGATTGCCCAGTCTTGCAAGTCACACTTGCTGGAAATTCTGAAAGCGATTGGCGGGAATCCCCACGCGGCCTAAGAGCCACCGATCTCGCTATGTCCGTTGTGCTGCCAGAACTCGATGGCCGCATTTACACCCGTGCCATTTCTTTCAAAGCCGATGCAATGTGGCACGAAAAAACCCAATGTCGCATCGTAACCTACCAAACAGTTCCAGACCGCATTGATTACGTGGCAACACTCACCGCCAATTGGCTGCGCTTGGCCGAAACCCCAAACGCCCAAAAACCCATCGCAATCATCCTCGCCAACTACCCCGATAAAGATGGTCGTATCGCAAATGGCGTGGGCTATGACACGCCGGCTAGTACAATTGAGATTTTGAAGGCGCTACAAAAAGATGGCTATAAGGTTGGAGGCATTGCCACCGACGGAAACTCGCTTATTCAGTCCCTCATATCTGTCCGCAAAGGGACCTCATCAGCCCTTCGGGCAGCTTCTCCAGAGGAGAAGCGTCTACTTTTAGGGCGCAGTCAAACTTCACCCTTCTCCTCTGGAGAAGGTCCCCGAAGGGGGGATGAGGTCCCTAGCCTCACGCTCGATGCCTATAACATACACTTTTCCACCCTCCCCGAATTAATCCGTACACAGATCACTTCACAATGGGGCGAGCCGGCGTCCGACCCGCACTTCTCCCACGGCGCATTCCACCTGGCCATCAACCTTTACGGCAACATCGCCGTGGCCATCCAACCCGCACGGGGCTATGGCATCGACCCTAAATCCACCTATCACGACCCAGCATTGGTTCCTCCGCACTTCTACCTCGCGACATATTTCTGGCTGCGCCACCACTTCAATGCCCAAGCCATCATCCACAATGGCAAGCACGGCAATCTCGAATGGCTGCCCGGCAAAGCAGTGGGCCTCTCAAAAGACTGTTATCCCGAAATCACGCTCGGCCCAATCCCACAACTCTACCCCTTCATCGTTAACGACCCCGGCGAGGGAACCCAAGCTAAACGCCGAACATCGGCCGTGATTATAGATCATCTAACACCACCCCTCACACGTGCAGAATCCTACGGCCCGATGAAAGATTTGGAGGCGCTGGTTGATGAGTATTATTTAGCATCAGGCCTCGACCAACGCCGCGTTGCAACCTTGCGCCAACAAATTTTCGATCTCACAGCTTCAACTAAACTCGACAAAGATGCTGGCCTCAGCGGCACCGATGATAGCGACCTGCAAAAGCTTGACTCATTCCTTTGCGATTTAAAAGAAGCCCAAATCCGCGATGGCCTGCATATTTTGGGGAAGTCTCCCACTGGTCAGCAGGAAACCGATCTCCTCATTGCCCTCACCCGCGTACCACGCGGACTCGGTGAAGGCGGAGACGCCAGCCTAATTCGCGCCCTCGCCCAAGATTTCGGCATGGATGGATTTGATCCCTTAAATGTCCCCATGGCCGAACCCTACAAAGGCGTAAAACCCGCCGAACTCCTCCAACTCATCGCCGCCCCTTGGCGCAACAATGGGGATGCGATTGAGCGGTTGGAGATTTATGCATCGAACTTGTTGCAAGGGACCTCATCAGTCGCTTCGCGAGAGCTTCTCCAAAGGAGAAGCGAAAAGTCAAGCACCTCACCCTTCTCCTCTGGAGAAGGTACCCGAAGGGGGGATGAGGTCCCTTTGATACAAGTCGTGCTTTCAAACGTCGAAAATCAAATCCGCCCCGCCCTCGCAGCCTCCGGCCCGAACGAAATCGCCTCCCTCCTGAAAGGCCTAGCCGGAAAACGCGTCGCCCCCGGCCCCTCCGGCGCTCCCACCCGTGGCCGACTTGATGTTCTGCCGACTGGCCGAAACTTCTATTCCCTCGATAATCGCACAGTCCCCACCCCCACGGCATGGACCCTCGGCCAAAAATCCGCCGATGAGCTCCTCAAGCGCCACTTCCAAGACACCGGACAACACCTCAAAAACGCTGGATTATCGGCCTGGGGAACAGCCAACATGCGCACCGGCGGAGACGACATCGCCCAAGCCTTGGCCTTGATCGGCGCAAAACCAGTATGGGATCCCGCCAGCTGGCGTGTCACCGGATACGAAATAATCCCCATGGCCAAACTTGGCAGGCCGCGCGTGGACGTCACCTTGCGCATCTCCGGCTTCTTCCGCGATGCCTTTCCCGTGCAAATCGAACTCCTAGATAAAGCCATGCGCGCCGTCGCCGCTCTCGATGAACCAGTCGAAGACAATCCTATGGTTGCCCACCGCGATACCCACCGCATCTTCGGCGCAAAACCCGGCGCTTATGGCGCAGGCCTGCAAGCCCTGATCGACGAAAAAATCTGGGACACCAAAGCCGATCTCGCCGCCGCCTATGTCATCTGGGGCGCCTATGCTTATGGTGCCAAAGCCCAAGGCGAAAACGACGAAGCCACCTTCAAGCGCCGCCTCGCAGGCATCGAAGCCGTGATCCACAACCAGGATAACCGCGAACATGATTTGCTGGACTCAGACGATTACTATCAATTCGAAGGCGGCATGAGCGCTGCCGTGGAAACTGAATCCGGAACACAACCCCGCGTCTATCACAATGATCACTCGCGCCCCGAACGCCCTGTCATCCGCACCCTAGAAGAAGAAATCTCACGTGTGATGCGCAGCCGCGTCATTAACCCCAAATGGATCAACGGTGTGAAACGCCACGGTTATAAAGGCGCATTCGAAATTGCGGCCACTGTAGATTACATGTTCGCCTTCGCCGCCACCACAGGCGCCGTCCAAACCCATCATTTCGATCTGGCCTATGACGCCTTCATCGCTGATGACGAAACAAGGGATTTTATCGCACACAACAATCCAGATGCCTTGAAAGAAATCGCCGCTCGCCTTGAGGAAGCCATAGCAAGGAACCTCTGGCAACCGCGCCTCAACTCCGCCTATGATGTTTTGAAGGATTTACAAAAATGACCGACGAACTCGAAAAAGATGCCGCCCGCCACAACGAAAAAATGGCCAAGAAAAAAGCCGCGCGGGACAAAATCATGGCGGGCAAAACCATTGAGCGTGGTCTGCTGATCGTCCACACGGGCAAAGGCAAAGGCAAATCCACCGCCGCCTTCGGTATGGTCTTCCGCCATGTAGGCCATGGGATGCGCTCAGGCGTAATCCAATTCGTCAAAGGCGCGTGGGGCACAGGCGAGCGCACGGTTCTGGAAAAATTCCCCGAACTCGTCACCATCAAAGCCATGGGCGAAGGCTTCACCTGGGAAACCCAAGATAGAGACCGCGACATCGCCCACGCGAGAGAAGGCTGGGAAGAAGCCAAACGCATGATTGCTGATCCGTCTTATCGCTTGGTGATGCTAGACGAACTCAACATCGTGCTGCGCTATGATTACTTGCCACTGGAAGAAGTGCTAGAAGTGTTAAAAGCGCGACCCATGGATAAACACATCATCATCACCGGCCGCAACGCGCGCGAGGAAGTCATTGAACTGGCCGATTTGGTGACCGAGATGGAAATGATCAAACATCCGTTCAGGAGTGGTGTTAAGGCGCAGGCGGGGATTGAGTTTTGAGTGTATTATGACGCCAGAGGAGTTAGCAAAAAAGCACCCAAAACTTTACCATATTGCTGAAGCGAAATCTCGGTCATCGATCATCAAACATGGTCTTCTTACTAGCAAGAGTTTACTTAAACTTTTCGACGTTCCAAATACTGTTGCCTTAGAGACCATTTCGAAAAGAAGGTCCAAGCCTTTCGTTCTTTCAAATTCCGAGCATGAACACGCAGTCTTAAACGATAACTTACCACTAAACGAAACGATCCTCGCTAAGTGTCTTGAAGACGGACTGTCTCCAAGTGACTGGTTGTCAATGCTTAACTCTCGTGTTTTTTTCTTTACGTCTCGCAGTCAAGCAAACAAACTATTAGCGTCAAGTGGAAATGTATCTAGGCAAAAAATTATGCTAACCCTCGATACGTTGAGTTTAGCAAAAACTTACTCCAAGCATTTGGAAATCTGCCCAATTAACTCGGGTGCAACAGACCCCCGATGTAGCCCAAAACGTGGGCTCAAAACCTTCACGCCACTTTTAAAACTACCTTTTTCTGAGTGGTCTCTTAAACGAGGGATGCAAGATCGTATAAAAGAAGTTACTGCAACATGCGATTTAATCGATATTTCGAATTACATAACCGAAGTTGTCTAAATGCAGTGTGCCTCGCAACAAAGACAGAGATCGGGTTTTAAGTCAAAACGCCTTTGGCAATCCCGCCTGTTTCAAAACTTCATTCGCCGTGTGGCGACTCTTGGAACGCGGCACAGTGACAGTTTTTCCAGTTTCACTATTGTACCATCTCTCATGGCTACCTTTACCGCCTTCGACTTGCACAAAGCCCTCTGCCACCAAAATTTTCGTAATTTCGCGATAGAAATCTTTCGGCACAATCAAGCCACGGCAAGTGTGCGATGCAATTCGATGTCAAACAAAAACGGCCGCTTCGCACTCGGCATATTGGCCTCCAACATTTCAGGGGCCAAGGCTTCGATTAAGGAGACAAATTCCTCAAAAGTTTCAGCTTCAACAACCAAGCCAGGTATGTTTGAATCTGAAGTAAACACCTTCACTTCCGGATCCCAAATGGCTGTAACTTTGAATTTCTGTTTCATGGAAGTTGAATACCACTTTTTGAGCGAATTTGCAAAATGGGGAAAATACTAAGTGTCCTCTCCCGTTTATTCAACGGGAGAGGAAGGGGCCCATTGCACTTGCAATGGGGAGGTGAGGGACAGCGTGCTCCGAGCTTAACGTCCCCTCACCTATCCCACTTCGCTTCGCTCAGCGGGCCCCTTTCCTCTCCCGCTAAAACAGCGGGCGAGGACGCTTTATGCCGCTTCCGTGCTTGCCCCTCCCGCCCCATTCGCCTAAACCACGCTCACTAGCAGCGTTCCCAATCAGGGACTGAAAGCCATTCCGGTGCGGCCAACCCATTCAGGGGCCAAGACGGAGCTGCCTCAAGCGATTTGTCTTCAAATCGCTGCGCTGCGAAAATGTGAGGAAGCAGCGATGCAAGAAAAACTAGGTGTAATGCTCTGTGGCCATGGCAGCCGCAACCGCAAGGCTGTGACTGAATTTGCCAATCTCTCCGAACACCTGAAAAAGCGCCTGCCGCATTATCCGGTTGAATTTGGCTATCTCGAATTTGCCACGCCCATCATCCGCACGGGCCTCGATATCCTGAAAGAAAAAGGCGTCACCCGCGTTTTAGCAGTGCCAGGAATGTTGTTTGCCGCGGGCCACGCCAAGAATGATATTCCGTCTGTGCTCAACGCCTATGCCGCGCAAAATGACTTACGCATTGATTACGGCAAGGAACTGGGCATTGACCCCAAGATGATGCGCGCCGCTGGTGACCGCATTCAAGAAGCGATTGACGCCGCGCCAACGCATGTTGAGAAACATGAAACACTTCTGCTCGTTGTCGGCCGAGGTGCTTCTGACCCTGATGCCAATTCCAACGTGGCAAAAGTGATGCGCATTTTGTGGGAAGGTTTTGGCTTTGGTTGGGGCGAAGTAGCTTACTCTGGCGTAACCTTCCCGCTGGTTGAGCCAGCGCTTGAACATGTAACCAAGCTTGGCTTCAAACGCATCATCGTGTTTCCATATTTCTTGTTCACGGGCGTTCTTGTGCAACGCATTTATATGGCTGCCGATGCCGTGGCCGCAAACCACCCGAATGTGGAATTCCTCAAAGCGCCCTATCTGAACGATCACCCAGCTGTAATAGAAACATTCGTGGAGCGCATCGAACAGATCATAACGGGCGACATCGCGATGAACTGCCAGATGTGCAAATATCGCACGGCGGTTTTAGGCTTTGAAGCTGAAGTGGGCGCAGTGCAAGAAAGCCACCACCACCATGTGGAAGGCATGAGCGCCAAGGAATGTTTGAAATGCGATGCACAAGGAAATTGCACGGGCCTTTGCCAAGACGGCCCGTTCAAGCTCGCATCAAAACCGAATGAACATTTAAATCTGGAAGACCACGATCACGGCCACACCCACGCGGTCTATCCGCACGCGGATCACCCGCTGGGGCCGAAGAGTATGGAAAAGAAATGAACCAAGTCACTCGATATAGTATTCACCCTTCCCCCGTCGGGGGAAGGTGTCACGAAGTGACGGATGAGGGCTGCGGCCACTTCGCCGCAGCGACACGAGTCACAGTATTGTTTTTGAATTCTGTGTCTTTGGTGTCCTCGCTCCGCTGCGGCCCTCATCCGCCCTGCGGGCACCTTCTCCCCACGGGAGAAGGGCAGAGACATATATGATGTTTAACTACATCCGCAATCCTGCCGAAATCTACGCGCGCTCCTTCGACATCATCCGCAGCGAGACTGACTTGTCTTCTATCCCGCAAGATGCGCACGACATCGCCGTACGCATCATCCACGCCTGCGGCATGCCTGAAATCATTTCCGAACTCGTCATCACGCCAGAATTCACATCGGCTGCCCGCAACGCCTTGGCACACAAACGCCCTATCCTCGTCGATGTTGAAATGGTGCGCCACGGCATCATCGCGCGGCAATTGACTGAGGGTGTCGAAATCATCTGTACACTGAACGATCCCCGTGCCCGCGAAATTGGAATTGCCCAATCAATAACAAGAACCGCCGCTTCTACTCAATTGTGGAAAGATCAACTCGAAGGCGCAATCGTCGTCATCGGTAACGCCCCCACAGCATTATTCGCCCTTCTCGAAATGATTGACGCTGGCTCAGCCAAACCCGCTTGCATTGTCGGAATGCCAGTTGGCTTTGTTGGTGCCGCCGAAAGCAAAGCCGAACTCATCGCCAATCCGCGCGGTATCCCCTTCGCCACCATCAAAGGGCGCAAAGGCGGCAGCGCTATGGCATCTTCTGTCGTCAATGCTTTAACGAGTACAAATTAATGTCATTAAAAATTCAAAACCCCAAAACTCGTCATACCCGCGAAAGCGGGTATCTGCGTTTTATTGCATTCAAAACAGAGATTCCCGCTTTCGCGAGAATGACGGAAATTGGAGTGGGTAAATGAGCAAGTGGTTGACCATCGTTGGCATGGGTGAGGATGGCTGGGAGGCTTTGTCAAACCGTGCGCGTCTTGCAATCAAATCAACCGACGTCATTGTTGGCGCATCCCGGCTCCTCGCACTCTTGCCAAAAACCAAAGCCGAAATTCACGAATGGCCGCAGCCATTCTCCGCCGTCGCCGAGCAGATAAAGCCACTTGCAGGCCGCAACACCGTAATAATAGCCACGGGTGATCCGATGAATTTCGGTATCACGCGCAAATTGCTAGAGTTCATCCCGTTTGAAGAAATGACGGTCATTCCTCAAGTTTCATCTTTCTCATTGGCCGCCGCGCGCATGGGGTGGAGTTTGCCAGATTGCGATTGCTTCACGATCCACGGAAGGCCCGCCGCAAATGTGGAAACCTTTATTCAGCCATCTGCACGATTGATCATTCTTACCGAAGATGAAACCTCCGTGGCCGAAGTTTGCCGCCGCCTCATGGCTCGTGGATTTGAAGAAAGCAAAGTAACTGTTCTCGAAAACATGGGCGGTGAAAGCGAACGCATCACCAGTTTTGCAGCAAACGCAAATCCCAATCTTAATTGGTCGCCGCTCAATGTTTTGGCCGTTAATTGCATAGCAGGCCCGCAAGCGAAAATATTCTCCCGCGTTGCAGGACTTCCCGACGATGCATTCATCCATGACGGCCAATTGACCAAGCGCGAAGTGCGCGCTGCAACTCTCGCAGCCCTCGCCCCTGGCCCTGATCAACTGTTGTGGGATATCGGCGCAGGATGCGGATCAGTTTCAGTTGAATGGATGCGTTCCACACGCGGCTGCGAGGCATTTGCGATTGAACACAATGAAGACAGATTGAAAATGATCTCTACCAATGCAGATCAATTGGGAACGCCGCGTCTAAAGGTGATCGCAGGCAAGGCACCTGAAGCCCTAGATGGTTTGCGTGCCCCTGATGCAGTGTTCATCGGCGGTGGCGTGGGCAATGAAGGTGTGTTTGATACAGCGTGGCAAACGCTGAAATCAGGTGGCAGAATGGTGTGCAACGTTGTGACCATCGAAGGCGAAATGCATCTTTATGATTTGCAGGAAAAACATGGCGGAGAACTGGTACGCATGGATGTTTCAACGCTCACAAACGTTGGCCCTTACCGCGCGATGAAACCAAGAATGTCTGTTGTACAATGGCGATTGATAAAACCATGACCGGAACTCTTTATGGCGTAGGCGTCGGCCCCGGCGATCCTGAATTGATGACGGTGAAAGCCTGGCGCTTGATCTCAACTGCTGATGTGATCGCCTATCTCTGCGCGAATGGAAAAGACTCAACCGCGAGAGATATCGCAAAACCCTTCATAGCGGATGGCACAACTGAAATCGCGATTGATATGCCTATGCGCGTGGAACGCGAACCCGGCGAAGCAGCCTATGACAAAGGTGCCGCAGAAATCGCTGCGAGCCTTGATGCAGGCAAAGATGTTGTAATGCTCTGCGAAGGCGATCCCTTCTTCTATGGCAGTTTCATGTATATTTTCGAACGCTTGGCTGCGAAGTACGAAACGATAGTGGTTCCCGGCGTCACTTCAATCACAGCCGCAGCCGCCGCTATCGGCCAACCTTTAGTGGCACGTAACGATGTGTTGAAAGTTATTCCCGCCACTTTGCCGGAAGATAAATTGCACTTTGAACTCGCCATGAGCCAAGCCGTGGCTATTATCAAAGTGGGCCGGCATTTTGGGAAAGTGAAACTGATTTTGACCGAACTTGGCCTCCTATCAAAATCCACAGCCATCGAAAACGCCACCCACGAAAACCAAAAAATCACCACCGTGGAAAATATCGAAGGTGACAGCTTGCCATATTTTACGACGATTATTGTGAGGCAGAATTAAACTGATGAAAAAGCCGGTTGTCATTTCCTTAAATCAAGCCTCTCATGCTCTAGCTGACAAACTTGGATATGTTGCCAACATTGAGTGTGAATTTGTCTACTTAGAAGGCAAACCCGCACGCGACGTAATCCAAAACTATTTTCGAGAAGGAAGGCCTATAATTGGTTTGTGCTCTGCCGCAATCCTTATTCGAATTTTAGCCCCTCTTCTAAAAGACAAAACTTCGGAACCACCTGTAATCGCTTTTGCTCCGGATGCCTCTGCGATAGTGCCTTTGCTTGGAGGTCATCACGGCGCAAACGACCTAGCCAGGATAATCTCAGAACATTTTGAAATTGCACCCGCGATTACTAATACCAGCGATACACTCCTTAATGTTGAATTTGATAATCCACCAGAGGGTTGGGTAAGAGCTGACAACCTCAATTTCCGCCACATCGTTTCTCAGCTTGCATCCGATCCTCGCGTTAAAATCAGCGGCTTTGCGCCCTGGCTGCGCGCAGGAAATCTGATCGAGTCAGATGATGCAAAAAATGAAATTCTCATAACAGAATTAGAGCTAGAGTGGGATGATCCAAGGCTTATTTATCATCCGAAAACATTAGCAATAGGAATTGGCTGCGAGCGTGGCACCAGCTATTCAGAAATAGAAGGTCTCGTGAGAAAGACTTTGCGCGAAAACGGATTGTCCCACAGTTCAATCGCGAGTTACGCCACTATTGACTTAAAAGAAAACGAACTGGGACTAGTACAGGCTTACGGCTCTTTAATTCGCATCTTCTCGACTGAAGAGCTATTAGCACAGGAATCCAAGATCAAGAACCCTTCCGAACTCGTACGCCAAGAAGTTGGCACACCAAGTGTCGCAGAAGCTGCGGCACTGGCAGCGGCTGGGCCAGATTCTGTATTGATCGTAGAAAAAACAAAGTCAGAAAGAGCTACAGTCGCAGTAGCTCGTTCACCGTCTCCAATTATTGAACAAAGAGGTAGAGGTCGCGGGCTTCTCAATGTTGTAGGATTTGGACCAGGAGATCGAAACTCTGCTTCCGGCTGGGCAACCATAGCACTTCAGCACTCGACCGATTGGGTTGGGTATTCGCTCTATTTGGACATCGCGAAGCGAGAAATGAATTTGTCGTTCAAAGGCACCCGCCACGACTTTCCCCTCGGCGACGAAGAGGCCCGGTGCCGCCATGCTATCGAACTGGCCAAGCAAGGAAAACGTGTGGCCCTCATCTGTTCTGGTGATGCGGCGATCTATGCAATGGCGGCTTTGGTTTTTGAGTTGATTGACCGTGAACCATGCCGAATAGCTGTAGAAGTGCATCCCGGCATCTCGGCATTCCAAGCAGCATCAGCCAAAGCTGGCGCGATGATTGGCCATGATTTCTGCTGCATTTCTCTTTCAGATTTGCTCACCCCTTGGGAAGCGATTGAGAAACGCATCAAGGCGGCGGCGGAGGGAGACTTTGTGATTTCATTCTATAATCCCCGCTCACTCAAACGCCGCGATCAATTGGAACGGGCTTTTGCCATACTCAAAAATCATCGTCCGCCAGATACGCCAGTTATTGTCGCCACCAATCTGGGGCGGCCCGAAGAAAACGTCCGTATACGGAAGTTCTCGGAATTCGATCCAGAGGAAGTAGACATGCTGACTCTCGTGATGGTTGGCTCCTCACAATCAAAATCAATCACCCGTGGCGATGGCAAGACTTATGCATATACACCGCGCGGGTACGCTAAAAAAATGGATATAGCTTCCTCCGTCCAAGTTGCAGACTTGGGCGACCAGAGGAAGCGCAATGAGGAAAACCCTTCATGAAAGTACACTTTATCGGCGCTGGTCCCGGCGCTGCGGATTTGATTACGGTACGGGGATTGAAGCTCATTCAATCTTGCCCAGTATGTTTATATGCGGGATCATTGGTGCCGGAAGAAATCGTTAAGGCCGCCCCTGAGGATGCACGTGTTGTTGATACTGCTCCTTTACATCTCGATCAGATCATCGATGAAATAAAACTGGCACATTCACAAAATCAAAATGTGGCGCGCGTCCATTCCGGCGATCCATCCTTGTACGGAGCAATTGCTGAACAGATGCGGAAGTTGGATGCTCTAGGAATTGAATATGATGTAACGCCGGGTGTGCCCGCTTTTGCGGCTGCGGCTGCGGCTTTGAAAACTGAATTCACTTTGCCTGAAATCGCACAAACTGTAATTCTCACCCGCACCACGATGCAAGCCTCGGCCATGCCGCCCGGCGAGGAACTGGCGCTGCTGGGCGCATCAAAAGCCACACTGGCCATCCACCTCTCGATCCGAAACCTCGCCCATATCGAGCGCGAACTGACCCCACATTATGGCGCAGATTGCCCGGTTGTGGTGGCCTACCGTGTGACTTGGCCCGATGAACAATTCATCCACGGCACACTTTCAACGATTGCCAAAAAAGTGAAGGAAGCCAAAATTACACGGACAGCTTTGATTTTGGTTGGGCCAGTTTTGGGACATACGGAATTCAAGGATTCCGCCCTGTACGACAAGGATCACGAGCATGTTCTGCGCAACCGCAAAACCGCCAAAAAGAAACTTCAAAAAAGTTCTTGACTTGTTCTCATATTAGGACTATATAGCAATTCGGTCGTTTAAGTCAGCGGCCCTGCTGTTTGACATTGTGAAGACGGTTTTTCGAAATTTTGCCTATAAAATTTCAAAACTGGTGCAAACTGGTAATGAGGACGCTCATGCCATTTTTGCTCAAACCAGCAACGCGCCCTCATGGCGCAGCAACCATTCTTTGCGAGCAATGCCGCCGCCATAGCCCGTCATCGAACCATCCGCACCAATGACTCGGTGGCAGGGAACCACGATGGCAATGGGATTGCGACCATTGGCCGTGCCGACAGCGCGGCTGTGATTAATATCACCCAACTTGCGGGCGATGGAGCCGTAAGAAACGGTGGTGCCCGTGGGGATTTTGCGCAGTTCGGCCCAGACTCGTTTTTCGAACAACGTGCCGCCGCCATCGGTGAGGACAGTGTCAATTGCGTGGATTTGACCAGCAAAATAATCCCGCATCATGTGCGATAGACCGAAAGGATTTTCGGAGTGCTGCAATTCGTGATCTCTAAAACGCAACGTCATCTCACGCTGCACCCTGCCCGTGGCATCCTCAAACTCAAGCAACAATAAAACGCCGTCACGCGCGACAAGGATCATATCTCCGATAGGCGTTTGAATGCGGTCGGTGAGGAAGCAATGCATGGGGGGAAGTTAGCTCAATCGTTATTCCAGCGAAACCTCCCTTCGTCCTCTCCCGCTTGCGGGAGCAGGAAGGGACCCATTGATGAGCGCAGCGAAACAATGGGGAGGTGAGGGACTTTATGGCCAACACCCTCACCTTTCCCATCTGTCTTCGCTGCGCTTCGCCAGACGGGCCCCTGTCCTACTCCCGCAAGCGGGAGAGGACGGCAATAGTTCACCCCAGCCTCTTCAACGCCTCTAGCACCTTCGCCTTCTTTTCATCCAACTGCGCTTTCAACTCGCGGCTTTCCACCAACACTTCTGGTGGGGCTTTCGCAACAAAGCCCGGGTTGTTCAAACGGCCATCAA